>NZ_CP020773.1:633278-1266557 GCF_002101335.1 Staphylococcus lutrae
TATTTTAATTTTTGATATTAAAAAAGCACAAATATCTCTATAATTGTAAGTGACCAAACCAACGATTAAGGAGATATTGTGCCTATGTGTAATGATATATCAGAAATACTAGGAATTAAAGTTAAAAATTTAAAAATCACTCAAAATTTAGGATTACATGTTCATAAAAACTTACAGTCATTATTCTATGAAGGTCAATTGACTTATCACCCCAGTGCTTGTGAGTGTTGTGGAATTAAAAATGATAACCATTTAATTATTAAACATGGCTTTCGTAAAACGAATGTTTATATGGGGTTAATTTTTGAAAGACCTGCCTATTTAAAATTGAAGAAACAGCGCTTTTACTGTAAAGCTTGCCAACGAACCTATACAGCTGAAACGCCCTATATTCAACCCCGATGTACCATCTCAAATGAGGTCAAACGCATGATGACCTGGAAACTATCAAAAGTTACATCTGAAAAAGATATCGCTGAAAGTCTATGTGTATCGCCTTCAACTGTCCATCGCCATTTAAAAGTAGTAAGTAATTCGGTGAAGGCACACGCACATTACGTTTTACCTAAGCACTTAGCTTTTGCCGAATTCAAGTCGACGAAGGATGTCGAAGGTGCAATGAGCTTTATTTACTGTGATAGTGTGACTCATGATATCATTGATATTTTACCTGATCGTCGCAAACATCAATTAGAAGCTTATTTTTTAAAGTTCTCTAGAAAACAACGTGAAAAAGTAAAAACGGTCTCTATAGATATGTTTCCACCTTATATCGCTCTGATTCAGGATTTATTTCCTCATGCGGAAATCATTATCGATCGCTTTCATATCGTACAAGCCATCAATCGTGAAATCAATCGCTGCCGTGTTCAAGTCATGAATAGTTTTAGGACAAAAGAGCGACCTCAATATAATAAATTAAAGCGTTATTGGAAGTTACTATTAAAAGCGCCCATTGATTTAGAACGAATGATATATCAACCATACAGACTTTTTAAGTCATGGCAGAGCCAGTACAGTTTAGTTCAATACTTGTTAAATCTTGATGAGACGCTCAAAGAGACATATGAAACAGGACACCGTCTTTTAAGTGCTTTGAAAGCAAACGATATCCAGCAACTACGGTTCATCTTACAGGATGCAAAGACAAAAGATATTTCGAAAGGGCTCAAGCGTGTCATTCAAACATTCATCAAATACTTGCCTTATATCTCAAGTACTATGCGTCATCCACATTTAACGAATGGCCCCATTGAAGGGATTAATAATAAAATAAAACTGATTAAACGTGTTTCTTATGGTTATAGAAATTTCTGGAATTTTAGTAATAGTATCTTAATGATTTCTAAGGTGTTTGTAAGTGAATATAAAAAACGCATTAAACAACAAAATAACGTTGCTTAATGCGTTATCGTCTCACCAACCGACGTTGACAAAGAGCCAAACAAAAAAGCACCTCTCGAGTAATTTCGAGAAGTGCTGTATAAATGCCATACACGACAATCTTAACGTTTTGAGAATTGTGGTGAACGACGTGCTTTTTTAAGACCTGGTTTTTTACGTTCTTTCATACGTGGGTCACGTGTTAATAAACCAGCACGCTTTAAAGAGCCTCTGTATTCAGGATCTGCTTCTAATAATGCACGCGCAATACCGTGACGGATTGCTTGCGCTTGACCAGTGAAGCCACCACCGTGAACGTTAACTAAAACGTCATAGTTTCCTTTTGTTTCTGTTACGTCGAATGGTTGGTTTAAGTCTAAGATTAATGATTCAAATGGTAAGTATTCACGTACATCGCGATCATTCACTTTAATGTTACCTTCACCTGGTACTAAACGTACACGTGCTACTGAGTTTTTACGACGGCCTGTGCCTCTATATTCAACTTGTGCCATTGTCATTTCCTCCTTCTAATTAACCACGTAACTCGTAGTTTTCTGGTTGTTGTGCAGCGTGTGGATGTTCAGCGCCACCATAAACGAATAATTTTTTACCTTGTTTTTCACCTAAACGTGAACTTGGTAACATCCCTTTAATTGAAGTTTCAAGTAAACGTTCTGGGTTTGTACGACGTAACTCTCCAGCTGTGATTGATTTTAAACCACCTGGATGGTTTGAGTGACGGTAGTAGATTTTATCGTTTTCTTTGTTTCCAGTGAATTCGATTTTAGATGCGTTGATGATGATTACATAGTCACCTGTGTCAACGTGTGGTGTGTAAGTTACTTTATTTTTACCGCGTAAGATAGCTGCAACTTCTGATGATAAACGACCTAATGTTTGTCCTTCAGCATCTACAACGTACCATTTGCGCTCAATGTTTGATTCATTTGCCATAAATGTTTGACGCATAATAGAGTCCTCCTAGTGAATAAATGTTTCTATAGTTTTTGGGCCAGTGTGTCATAACAATCTTGGTGCACGCTTTATTCCGTTAACTGTTGATCTTTCCTGCTTATATATCTTGTAACACAATAAGTTTCCGGGGCTTATCGTGGGGTGATATAAAACAATACCGTTAACTATCATATAAGTTTTAGCGTATAATGTCAATGCGTTTCACTAAATTTGCGTGGATTTTTTAACATGAATTTTGATATCCGGTCCAAAATCTGCTGTTAGTTGCTCAGGCGCTAAGTAAATCTTCTCTAAATAGAGTCCTTCTGCCGGTGCAGTATGCGGAACCAGATTTCTATCTTTTTTCGCCAGCAACTGAGGTATCGCTTCTGCAGTTCGTTTTCCTTTCCCAACCTCTAACAAATAAGCCATAATTACGCGTACCATATTGTATAAAAAGCCCGAACCTGTAATGATGAAATCGATGCCATCCTGTGTCACTTCAATACGGCTTTCATAAATGGTCCTTTCCTTGCTTTCTACTTCTGTTTTCTGTGAACAAAATGTCGTAAAATCATGCGTCCCTAAAAAATATTGTGCGGCTCGTTGCATTGCTTCAATATTCAAAGATTGCGGCTCATATGTTTTCAGTTGTGACCAAAATGGATTGCGATGTGGTGCTTGATAAATCGCATAACGATAACGCTTGCCGACACAATCATAGCGGCAATGAAAGTCTGCATCAATAAACGTCACTTCATGAACATAAATATCGTCAGGCATCGCACGGTTCATGGCGTACTGCCATCGTTCTGGTGTGAGGTTTAAATGTGTATCAAAATGAAAGTATTGTTCTAGTGCATGCACACCACGATCTGTACGACTAGACGGATGGATTCGGACCGGTCGTTGATGCATCCGCTTGAGTAATTTTTCAAAGTATCCCTGTACAGTGCGACCTTGATTTTGAATTTGGAATCCTAAAAACTGTGCACCGTTATAACTGATTTTAACGAGGACTCGTTGCATAAAATCGTCCTTTCTCTTTTTTAAAAGTTGTGACTTAACCAGAGCGATACAGCTGCGATTGGCACTAGACTTACTATCAGCCACGTATCACGCGCTTGCCATTTCAAGATACGGTAGCTTGTCCGTTCTGCTTGCGCGTCGTAGCCTCTCACTTCCATTGCAATCGCTAACTCTTCTGCACGTTGAAAGGCAGAAATAAACAATGGAATCAGCAATGGGATAAACGCTCTAATCCGCGTCATCAAAGAACCTGAACTCATATCGGACCCTCGTGATTTTTGCGATAAAATAATTTTGTCGAGTTCTTCCATTAATGTCGGAATAAATCGAAGTGCAATGGCCATCATCATACTTAACGCTGCCACTGGAACTTTAATATATTTTAACGGTTTGAACAAACGGTCAAAGGCATCCGTGAGATTCAGTGGACTGGTCGTCAATGTCAACACTGTCGAAGCAATCATGATCAAACTGAGTCTGAATAAAATCAAAATGCCTTCCCGTATGCCGTTCGTATCAATTGAAATGATTCCCCATTCAAAGAGCCGTGTGCCTCCCTTTGTTAAAAAGAGATGCATGATTAACGTCAATATTAAAAAGAAAAACACGGGAGACAAGCCTTTTATTAAAAACCAAAAAGGGATGCGCGCCAGTCGTATCATCACACCTAAAACAAGTGCCAACCATAAATAACTCATAGGGTGATGCCCCATAAAAATGATGATGATAAATAAAAACACAAAGATCAGCTTAGACCGGGGATCCAAGCGGTGTATCATCGTATCTAAAGGAAGGTAACGCCCGATAATCATTTTATCTTTCATGACGCTGCCTCCATCCTTCATACATCGTGACAAAATCTTCTTCAGTCAACGCTAACGTGCCAAATTGAATGCCTAATCGTGCTTCAACATCTCTCTGTAGGCGTACAACATGTGGTAAGCAAAGATGAAGTGCACGCACATCTTCTGGCCGCTGAAAAAAGTCAGCTGGCGTTGTCGATTCGATGAGTGTGCCTTTTTGCATGATTTTAATTTCATCCGCATAGGCTGCCACATCATTCATATCATGTGTCACTAAAATAATTGTTTTTTCTGCTTCTTGTTGTAATTTTTTAAACAAAGTCATCACTTGCTTTTTACTTCTTGGATCGAGCCCTGCTGTCGGTTCATCTAAGACCAAAATATCTGGGTCCATTGCCAAAATAGCTGTTAACGCAATCTTGCGCATTTGACCGCCAGATAACTGGAATGGAGATTGTCCCATAATTTGATCCACATCAAACCCCAATTCACTCAATAACTGTCTGGCCTTGTCTTTCGCGCTTTCGAGATTCATGCCATAATTATTTGGTCCGAAGAGGATTTCTTTCTCTACGGTTTCTTCAAAAAGTTGTGATTCTGGGAATTGAAAGACCATGCCCACGCGTTGACGGATAGGTTTTAGTAATTTATCTTTCGTTTTTCTATCAACTTCCACGTCAAATAATTGCATTTTACCTCTTGACGGTTTCAACAAACCATTGAAATGCTGAATCAATGTTGATTTACCAGAGCCTGTTTGGCCAATAATCGCATAATAACGGCCGGGTAAAAACTCAGTGGTAATTTGATTTAATGCTTGATATTCATATGGCGTTTTTCGTTGATACGTATAGGAAACATCTTCAAATTTAATCATGTCAACCGCTCCAATAGTCCTTCATAAGTCATATATGAATGTCCAAAATTTAATTTTTGAGCCATACGCATTTCAAATGGCAAGTCGAGCCCGATATCTAATAATTGCGCACCTTGTTTAAAAACCGTTTCTGCTGTTCCGTTTAACAATATTTCTCCTTGATTCATCACAATGATGCGATCAGACGACACAACTTCAGAAAGATCGTGTGTAATTGCAATGACCGTCACACCCTGAGTCTGATTTAATTTTTTTACTAATGTTAAAATGTCACGTCTTCCTTCTGGATCTAGCATCGCTGTCGCTTCATCCAAAATGATGAGTTGTGGTTCAAGTGCTAGAACGCCCGCAATGGCTACACGTTGCTTTTGTCCACCAGAAAGCGCAGCAGGCTCATGATGCTGCTTGTCATACATATCAACATCTTTCAGTACTGCCGGAACGATTTCATGCATCGTGTCGTATGAAAGTGCCTGATTTTCCAATCCAAACGCCACATCAAACCGTACTGTTGAACCGACAAACTGGTTTTCAGGATTTTGAAACACCATACCTATCCGATGTTGAAAGGCAGGACGCTCAACACCTTTAATCGATTGCCCATTGATACGAATGTCACCTTCAAAGGTTTGTTCTATTCCCGTCAGTAATTTGGCCAATGTCGATTTGCCCGATCCATTGTGACCGACGATGGAAACCCAGTCGCCTTTTTTTACATTAAACTGTATATTTCGCAAAACATAAGGTTGATCTGCTTGATATCGAAAAGACACATGATCAAATTCCACTAGATATTGCCCTTCCATTGCTGATCCCTCCTTTGTCTACTAATATGACTATTTTACAAAAAACAGCATCATTTGTATATGTATCCAACCCCGTACGATTGTTGCATCATTTAAAACGTTATCCATAAATACGATAGTCCACTCGGATCGACATCAGCGTCTCACCGATATTGTCATTATGGTACTCGTGCACTTTTATCAAATTTCATCCTCAATATCAATAGTTCAACGCAATCCGTACGTATGGTTGTCAATCATCAAAAGTCCAAATTTCGTTTAATCTCTCCACTTTAAACGCAAAAATAGTGGATGTCTATCCCATATCGAAAAGGCTTCACCATTATTTCGATATATCAACATCCACGTCATTCGCTATTCGTTTACACAACATAAAAAAGCGCGCACCCCATCCCTATTGAGTTCACGCTTTGTCGTCAATATTTAATTGGATGGGGCACTCTGAGCTAGACAATATTTGTATGTGGCAAACATTATCGTTGCACTCATTTGCTTTCATGTAGTAGTGTGTATTAATTATACTAATTCGATAATCACTTTTAATGCACCGTCACCATGACGTGGCGCAACTTTAAGAATACGAGTGTAACCACCTTGACGTTCTTGATAACGTTCAGCAATTTCACCGAATAATTTTTGAAGTGCTGTTTGTGTTGTTTCATCTTCATTTAAAATTTCAACATTACGTAATGTTTTAGCTGCATTACGACGAGAAGCTAAGTCACCTTTTTTACCTAAAGTGATTAATTTTTCAACTACACTACGAAGTTCTTTCGCACGTGCTTCAGTCGTTTCAATGCGTTCGCTTACGATTAATGCTGTTGCTAAATCACGTAACATTGCTTTACGTTGATCTGAAGTACGACCTAATTTTCTGTAACCCATGAGTTAACCTCCTTTATCAATCTTCTTTTCTTAGACCTAATCCTAAGTCTTCTAATTTGTATTTTACTTCTTCAAGAGACTTACGACCTAAGTTACGAACTTTCATCATATCAGCCTCTGATTTGTCAGCGAGTTCTTGCACTGAGTTAATACCCGCACGTTTAAGACAGTTGTAAGAACGTACAGATAAGTCTAATTCTTCAATAGACATTTCTAATACTTTTTCTTTTTGATCTTCTTCTTTTTCAATCATGATTTCTGCATTTTGTGCTTCATCAGTGAGACTCACAAATATGTTTAAATGCTCAGTCATAATTTTTGCAGCTAAAGATACTGACTCTTGTGGTGTAATAGAACCATCTGTCCATACATCTAATGTTAATTTATCAAAGTCAGAACTTTGTCCCACACGTGTGTTTTCAACTGTATAGTTCACGCGCTCTACTGGAGAGTACAATGAATCAACTGGAATCACACCAATTGGAAGATCACTTGAGTTGTTTTGATCAGCTAATGCATACCCACGTCCTGTATTCGCAACTAAACGTAACTTCAGGTGACCGCCTTTAGATACTGTTGCAATTTTAAGATCCGGGTTCAAAATTTCAACATCACTGTCATGCATAATGTCTTTCGCAGTGACTTCGCCTTCTTCTTTAATATCGATTTCTAGTGTTTTGTCTTCTTCTGAATATATTTTAAGTGCTAACTTTTTAATATTCATTACAATTGTAGACACATCTTCAACGACATGGTCGATTGCTGAGAATTCGTGCAACACACCTTCAATTTCGATATATTTCACAGCCGCACCTGGTAATGATGATAGTAGGATACGACGTAAGGAGTTTCCTAGTGTAGTACCATAACCACGCTCAAGTGGTTCAACAACGAACTTACCGAATTTAGCATCATCACTAACTTCAATTGTCTCAATTCTAGGTTTCTCAATTTCAATCATTTACATATCCTCCTTAAGTACGTCGACTTGCATAAACTATAAATTCAAGTGATTTGTGACAAAACAAAAATTTAATTATACGCGACGACGTTTTGGTGGACGGCAACCATTATGTGGAACTGGAGTAACGTCTTTAATCGCTGTTACTTCTAGACCAGCTGATTGTAATGCACGGATCGCTGATTCACGACCTGGACCAGGACCTTTAACAGTCACTTCAACTGATTTCAAACCGTGCTCCATTGCTGCTTTTGAAGCAGTTTCAGAAGCCATTTGAGCTGCAAATGGTGTTGATTTTTTTGAACCTTTAAAACCAAGTGCCCCTGCAGATGACCATGATAAAGCATTACCGAATTCATCTGTAATAGTTACAATTGTATTGTTGAATGTTGAACGGATGTGAGCCACACCATTTTCAATATTCTTTTTCACTCTACGTTTACGTGATACTTGTTTACGTGCCATAGTATAATATGCCTCCTTTACCTATTATTTTTTCTTGTTAGCGACAGTTTTAACTGGGCCTTTACGCGTACGCGCATTGTTTTTAGTTCTTTGACCGTTAACTGGCAAACCACGACGATGGCGGATACCACGGTATGATGAAATTTCCATCAAACGTTTAATGTTTAAGTTTGTTTCACGGCGTAAGTCACCTTCAACTTTATAGCCATCGACAACTTCACGAATACGACCTAATTCATCGTCAGTTAAATCTTTAACACGTGTGTCTTCTGAAACATTCGCTTCTGAAAGGATCTTTTGTGCTGATGTTTTACCGATACCGTAGATATAAGTTAATGAGATTACTACGCGTTTATCACGTGGGATATCAATTCCTGCAATACGTGCCATTATATTTTACACCTCTCTTTTAATTAACCTTGTTTTTGTTTATGCTTAGGGTTTTCACAAATTACCATAACTTTGCCTTTACGTTTAATGACTTTACATTTTTCGCAAATTGGCTTTACTGATGGTCTTACTTTCATTTTTTATACCTCCTTCAATGTTGGAGTGACAATTATTTATAACGATATGTGATTCTTCCGCGTGTTAAGTCATACGGAGACATTTCTACTGTTACTTTGTCGCCAGGTAGAATACGAATATAGTTCATACGAATTTTACCACTCACATGTGCTAGAATTTCATGACCATTTTCTAATTCTACTTTAAACATTGCATTTGGTAAAGTATCTAATACTGTACCTTCAAGTTCGATAACGTCTTGTTTTGCCATTTGGAATAACGCCTCCTTTTGTTGTAAGGATAGAGAATACTAGCTTGTGCATACTCGACTGATGTGTCTGACATTTACCCTTGCCAAGCGGTTTGAAATGATCCATTTCATTCATATGCTCAGCGTAAACGTCTTAAAAAGTAAATTGGATTCAACCTTATGATTTTAATGATTCTAAGATCTCAATCACGTCTGACGTCACTTCATCAATATGTTTAGACCCGTCAATGTTTTTCAAGACACCTTGTTGATTGTAAAACTCTAAAATAGGTTTAGATTGTCTTACATTCACTTCTAAACGGTTAGCAACAGTTTCAGGGTTGTCATCTTCACGTTGATAAAGCTTACCACCATCAATATCACAAATACCTTCAACTTTTGGAGGATTGAAAACAAGATGATACGTTGTCCCACAAGATTCGCAAATACGGCGACCTGTAAGACGATTCATTAATTCTTCTTCTGGAACCTCTATATTCACAACTGCATCAATATCTCTTCCAAGCTCTTTCAGAATTGAATTTAATGCATCTGCCTGTTCAATCGTACGAGGAAATCCATCTAATAAGAATCCTTTTTTTGCATCGTCTTCAGAGATACGCTCTTTTACAATTCCAACCGTCACTTCGTCTGGTACAAGTTCTCCACGATCGATGTAAGATTTAGCTTCTTTCCCAAGTTCAGTTTCTTGCCTAATGGCTGCTCTGAACATATCCCCCGTTGAAATATGAGGAATAGGGTACTTTTTAATAATCTCACTCGCCTGAGTTCCTTTACCAGCACCTGGTAATCCCATTAAGATAATGTTCATAAGTGCCCTCCTACAAATTATCGTCTACCAAAGCCTTTATATTCTTTCTCATTCACTTGTGCTTCTAAGCTTTTCATTGTTTCTATCGCTACACCAATAACGATAAGTAAGCTCGTACCACCCAATTGAATCGCTTGTGGTAAGTTCATAAATTTAGTTGCAATGATCGGCAAAATGGCAATCACTGCTAAGAAAATTGAACCTACAAAAGTCAAGCGGTATAAAACTTTAGTAATGTATTTTTTCGTTTGTTCACCAGGACGTATCCCAGGAACATAACTGCCTTGCTTCTTAAGATTCTCTGCCATTTTTTCTGGGTTAACTTGAACAAATGCATAAAAATATGCAAATGCAATAATCAAAATCACATAGACAACCATACCCATGCCATTAGATGGATCTGCGTAATTCCCAACCTTTTGTGCCCAAGCGGCATCTGGGAAAAAGAGTGTTAATGTTCTTGGTAATAAGAAAAATGCCATTGAAAAAATGACTGGAATAACACCTGCAGAGTTCACTTTTAATGGTAAATATGTTGCTTGCGAACCAAGACGCATATTGGACTGTTTCTTTGCATATTGGATTGGAATTTTACGAATTGCCTGTAATACGTAAACCGCACCGACAGTTAATAAAATCATACCAACGATAAGTCCAGCGACTTTTAACCAAGCAAAAGTCACGTCATCTTGACCAACAAATTCTTGTTGATAAAATTGGATGAGGGCTGATGGTAAAGTTGACAAAATACCCGCGAAGATAATAATTGAAATCCCATTGCCAACACCATATTGCGTGATTTGTTCACCTAACCACATTAAAAATGCAGTACCTGCTGTAAGTACTATTGCAATTAATAAATATGACCAAACGTTTTGTTCTTTGATTAATGCTCCATTCAAGTAATTATTGAATTGGAATGACATACCAATAGATTGAATAAACGCTAAAACAATCGTAAAATAACGCGTGAAATTGTTTAATTTCTTACGACCTGTTTCACCTTGTTTTGCCCATTCAGTAAACTTAGGTACAATATCCATTTGCAAAAGTTGAACAACAATTGAAGCAGTAATGTAGGGCATGATTCCCATAGCAAAAATCGAAAAGTTCTTCAAGGCTCCGCCACCAAACGTGTTTAACAAGTCAGTGACGCCTTGAGAACCTTGTCGATTATCAAATGCTGCTGGATTAACACCAGGTGCTGGAATATACGTACCTATTTTGAAAATGACTAACATTGCAAGTGTAAAAAGTATCTTGTTACGAACTTCCTTTGTTTTAAAAAAGTTCACAAGCGTGTGAAACATTAGATCACCTCTTGTGCTCCGCCTTTCGCTTCGATGGCGGCTACAGCTGAAGCTGAGAATTTGTGTGCTTTAACAGTTAATTTCTTTTCTAATGAACCATTACCTAAAACTTTAATGCCAGCTTTTTCGTTTTTAACTACGCCTGTTTCAATTAATAATTCTGGTGTTACCTCTGTACCATCTTCAAATCGATTAAGTTGGTCCAAGTTAACAATTGCGTATTCTTTACGATTGATGTTAGTGAAACCACGTTTTGGAAGACGACGGAACAATGGTAATTGACCACCTTCGAAACCTGGTCTTACGCCACCACCTGAACGTGATTTTTGACCTTTTTGTCCACGACCACTTGTTTTACCGTTACCTGTACCTGCACCACGACCGACACGGTTACGTACTTTACGTGATCCTTCTGATGGTTTTAATTCATGTAATTTCATTTTGGCACCTCCTTAATTATTGTTCTTCTACTGATACTAAGTGACTTACTTTATTAATTTGTCCACGAATTGCTGCGTTGTCCTCAACTGTAACAGATGAGTTGATCTTGTTAAGACCAAGCGCTTTAACTGTTTTACGTTGTGTTTCAGGACGTCCGATAACGCTTCGAGTGAGGGTAATTTTAATTTTAGTCATTGATCTGTTTCCCTCCTTAATTATATAATTCTTCTACTGATTTGCCACGTAAACGCGCTACGTCCTCAGCATTTTTTAAGTTTTGTAAACCATTCATAGTCGCACGAACCATGTTAATTGGTGTGTTTGAACCTAATGATTTACTTAAAATGTCAGTAATACCCGCAAGTTCTAATACGGCACGAACTGGTCCACCTGCGATAACACCTGTACCAGGTGCAGCTGGTTTCATTAAAACACTTCCTGAACCGAAACGTCCAGTAATTGTATGTGGTGTTGTACCATCCACACGCGTAACAGTAATTAAGTCTTTTTTCGCAGCTTCTACTGCTTTTTTGATTGCTTCAGGTACCTCTTGTGCTTTACCAGTACCGAATCCAACGCGACCATTTTTGTCACCTACTACTACAAGTGCTGTAAAACGGAAACGACGTCCACCTTTTACTACTTTAGCAACACGGTTAATCGTAACAACGCGTTCTTCAAATTCTTTAACTTCTTCTTCTCTACGAGCCATTTATATTGTCCCTCCTTTTAAATTAAAATTGAAGTCCATTTTCACGAGCTGCATCTGCAAGTGCTTTTACACGTCCGTGGAATAAGTATCCTCCACGATCAAATACAACTGCTTCGATTCCTTTTTCAATTGCTTTTTTAGCAATGACTTCACCAACTTTTGATGCCATTTCTACTTTTGCACCAGAAGCATCTACATCACTATCTTTTGTTGAAGCTTGTACTAAAGTTACGCCTTTAGTATCATCAATGATTTGTGCATAGATATGTTTATTTGAACGGTATACGTTTAAACGTGGCTTTTCGCTTGTACCTGACAATTTCGTACGAACGCGTGCATGTCTTTTTAAACGTACTTTATTTTTATCAATTTTAGTGATCATTTCAATACTCCTTTCTTTAAGAGTGATTTATTATTTACCAGTTTTACCTTCTTTACGACGAACATATTCACCTTGATAGCGAATACCTTTACCTTTGTAAGGTTCTGGAGGTCTCACGTCACGAATTTTTGATGCTGTTGCACCCACTAATTCTTTGTTGATACCTTCAACTTTAACTGTCGTATTTTTCTCAACTGAGAAAGTGATTCCTTCTTCAGCTTCGATCTCAACTGGATGAGAGTAACCTACGTTCAATACAAGGTTTTTACCTTGAACTTGTGCACGATACCCTACACCGATAAGCTCAAGTGTTTTTTCGTATCCTTTAGATACACCAATGACCATGTTATTGATTAACGCACGAGTTGTACCATGAACAGTTTTGTGTTCTTTTGAATCTGATGGTCTCACTACTTCTAGTGTGTTTTCTTCTTGTTTGTAAGTCATTTCTTCATTTAAAGTTTTTGATAATTCACCTTTAGGCCCTTTAACTGATACTGTATTACCTTCAATCGTTACAGTAACATCGCTAGGGATTTCGATAATTTTTTTACCAACACGGCTCATGCTATGGCACCTCCTTATTTATTTTATATTACCAAATGTAAGCTAATACTTCTCCACCAACGTTACGCTTTCTTGCTTCTTTATCAGTGATTACACCTTCAGAAGTAGAAACTAATGCGATACCTAAACCGTTTAATACTTTAGGTACTTCGTTCGCTTTAGCGTATACACGTAAACCTGGTTTAGAGATACGTTTAAGACCTGTAATTACGCGCTCATTATTTGAACCATATTTTAAGAATAAACGGATGACACCTTGTTTATCGTCTTCGATGTATTCTACATTTTTAATGAAACCTTCATTTTTAAGGATTTCAGCAATTTCTTTTTTAATATTTGATGCAGGTAATTCTAATTTTTCGTGACGCACCATGTTTGCGTTTCTTACACGTGTAAGCATGTCTGCAATTGGATCTGACAATGTCATAGTTGTTGCCTCCTTTCAAGAGTTAAAATTTTACCAGCTCGCTTTACGAATACCAGGAATTTGACCTTTATAAGCTAATTCACGGAAACAAATACGGCAAAGTTTAAACTTACGATACACAGAATGTGGACGTCCACATTGTTCACAACGTGTATATTCACGTACTTGGAACTTTTGTTTGCGTTGTTGTTTAGCAACCATTGATTTTTTAGCCATTTAATTCGCCTCCTTTAGAGATTATTTTTGAAACGGCATACCGAATTGAGTAAGTAATTCACGCGCTTCTTCATCAGTGTTCGCAGTTGTTACGATAACGATATCCATACCACGTACTTTTGATACTTTATCATAGTCAATCTCAGGGAAGATTAATTGTTCTTTTACACCTAATGTGTAGTTACCGCGACCGTCAAATGCATTTTTTGATACACCGCGGAAGTCACGTACACGTGGTAATGAAACTGAGATTAATTTATCTAAGAATTCATACATTCTTTCTCCACGTAATGTTACTTTCGCACCGATTGGCATACCTTCACGCAAACGGAATGTCGCAACTGATTTTTTCGCTTTTGTAATAAGTGGTTTTTGACCAGTGATTGCAGTTAATTCTTCAACAGCATTGTCTAATACTTTAGAGTTTTGTACTGCGTCACCTACACCCATATTCACAACGATTTTTTCGATTTTTGGTACTTCCATTACAGAACTATAGTTAAACTTTTTAACTAAGTTTTGTGTAACTTCTGAGTTAAATTTTTCTTTTAAACGGTTCAAAGTGGATCCTCCTTTCAACTAAATATTAGTTAGACTTAATTTCTTCGCCTGATTTTTTAGCGATTCTTACTTTTTTACCATCAACAAATTTATAGCCTACACGAGTAGGTTCGTTTGTTTTAGGATCTAAAATTTGCACATTAGAAACGTGAATAGCAGCTTCAGTTTCTAAGATTCCACCTTCAGGGTTTAATTGAGTTGGTTTTTGGTGTTTCTTAACGATGTTCACACCTTCCACAACGACACGGTCTTTTTTAGGTTCAGTTGCAACAACTTTACCCGTTTTACCTTTGTCTTTACCTGCAATAACAATGACGTTGTCACCTTTTTTGATATGCATGTGGGCACCTCCTTGAAATTTGTTATTTATCATTTACGTTCGATTATAGTACTTCCGGTGCAAGGGAAACAATTTTCATAAAGTTTCCTTCACGTAATTCACGTGCGACTGGTCCAAAGATACGTGTTCCACGTGGTCCTTTGTCATCACGAATGATTACACATGCATTTTCATCAAATTTGATGTAAGAACCGTCTTTACGACGTACACCTGATTTTGTACGTACCACAACAGCTTTAACAACATCGCCTTTCTTAACAACGCCTCCAGGTGTAGCATTTTTAACAGTTGCTACGATGACGTCACCGATGTTAGCAGTTTTGCGGCCAGATCCACCTAATACTTTGATTGTAAGTACTTCACGTGCACCAGAGTTGTCTGCTACTTTTAAACGTGTTTCTTGTTGGATCATGATTAAACCTCCCTTATCTTTATAGTCATTAAATGATTACTGATTCTTCGACGATTTCTACTAAACGGAAACGTTTTGTCGCTGATAAAGGACGAGTTTCTTGAATTTTAACGATATCTCCAAGTTTAGCTGAATTGTTTTCGTCATGCGTTTTATACTTTTTAGAGTATTTTACACGTTTGCCATATAGTTTGTGTGTTTTATATGTTTCAACTAAAACAGTTACCGTCTTATCCATTTTATCTGAAACAACTTTACCAACGTAAACTTTACGATCATTTCTTTCGCTCACTTTAGTAACCTCCTCTTTCAATCATTATTGATTTGCTTTACCTTGTTCTAATTCTCTTTCACGTGCAACAGTTTTTAGACGTGCAATTGTTTTTCTTACAGTTTTAATTCTTGCAGTCTCTTCTAATTGACCTGTAGCTAATTGAAAGCGTAGGTTAAAAAGCTCTTCTTTTGAAGTTTTGATTTGCTCTTCGATTTCTGAAGTGGTTAAGTCTCTAATTTCCTTAGCTTTCATTCGTTTCACCACCCAATTCTTCACGTTTTACAAACTTCGTTTTAACTGGAAGTTTGTGGCTCGCTAAACGTAATGCTTCACGCGCAACTTCTTCAGATACGCCTGCAACTTCAAATAAAATTCTACCTGGTTTAACAACTGCGATCCAGCCTTCAACCGCACCTTTACCAGCACCCATACGTACTTCTAAAGGTTTTTGTGTATATGGTGTGTGAGGGAAGATTTTAATCCAAACTTTCCCGCCACGTTTCATGTAACGTGTCATAGCAATACGAGCTGATTCGATTTGACGAGAAGTAATCCAAGACGTTGTTGTTGCTTGAAGACCGAACTCACCAAATGTTACAAAGTTACCGCCTTTAGAACGACCTTTTGTGTCAGGACGATGTTGACGACGATATTTTACACGCTTTGGTAGTAACATAATTATTTTCCTCCTTCACTATTTTTCTTAGTAGGAAGAACTTCACCACGATAAATCCATACTTTAACACCTAACTTACCATAAGTAGTGTCGGCTTCTGCATGTGCATAGTCGATGTCTGCACGTAATGTATGAAGTGGTACAGTTCCTTCTGAATATTGTTCAGCACGCGCAATGTCTGCACCGCCTAAACGACCTGAAACTTGTGTTTTGATCCCTTTAGCACCTAATTTCATTGCTCTGCTAATCGCTTGCTTTTGCACACGACGGAATGAAGCACGGTTTTCTAATTGACGTGCAATGTTCTCAGCAACTAAACGCGCATCAAGGTCTACTTTCTTAATTTCCACAACATTAATGTGAACTTTTTTATTAGTCAATTCATTTAATTTGTTGCGAAGTTTTTCGATTTCTGAACCGCCTTTACCAATAACCATACCTGGTTTACCAGTATGAATAGCGATATTAATACGGTTAGCAGCACGTTCGATCTCTACGTGAGATACTGATGCGTCTTTTAATGCTTTATCAATAAATTTACGAATTTTTAAATCTTCATGTAAAAGTGATGCAAAATCTTTCTCAGCGAACCATTTTGCTTCCCAATCACGGATTACACCAACACGAAGTCCGATTGGATTAATTTTTTGACCCACGGTGTTCCCTCCTTAATATTTTGATTAAGCTTCTTGAGCTTCCTCTTTACCATCACTTACAACGATAGTAATATGACTTGTTCTTTTGTTAATCGCGCTCGCACGTCCTTGTGCACGTGGACGGAAACGTTTTAATGTTGGTCCTTCGTTAGCATATGCTTCTTTTACAACTAATTGATCCGTATTCATACCGTAGTTGTGTTCTGCATTAGCTAAAGCGGACATTAATAATTTTTCTACTACTGGAGAAGAAGCTTTATTTGTTAATTTCAAAATAGCTACTGCTTCTCTTACATCTTTACCTCTAATTAGATCTAAAACTAATCTAACTTTACGAGGTGCGATTCTGATCGTTCTAGCAACCGCTTTTGCTTCCATTCGTATTTCCTCCTCTACTTACTAGAAATGGTTTATCTTCTTGTTTTCTTGTCGTCTGCAGCATGTCCTTTGAAAGTACGTGTCGGAGCAAATTCACCTAATTTATGTCCAACCATATCTTCCGTTACGTATACAGGTACATGTTTACGTCCGTCATATACTGCGAAAGTGTGTCCAATAAAGTTTGGGAAAATCGTTGAACGACGTGACCATGTTTTAATTACTTGCTTTTTCTCGCTATCGCCTTGCGCCTCAACTTTTTTCATTAAGTGATCATCGACGAAAGGTCCCTTTTTAATACTACGAGCCATAGTGGCGCCTCCTTTCTTATTATGTGCGTGCAGCAGTTACGCCGCACACCCAAATAAGCTATTTTTATTTTCTCTTACGACCACGCACGATAAGTTTATCTGAACGTTTTTTACCACGACGTGTTTTCTTACCAAGTGTTGGTTTACCCCATGGTGACATTGGAGATGGACGTCCGATTGGCGCACGACCTTCACCACCACCGTGAGGGTGATCATTAGGGTTCATTACAGAACCACGAACTGTTGGGCGTTTACCTAACCATCTAGATTTACCCGCTTTACCGATGTTAACAAGTTCGTGTTGCAAGTTACCAACTTGTCCAACTGTTGCGCGGCAAGTTGAAAGAATCATACGTACTTCACCAGAGCGAAGTCTTACAAGTACATATTTACCTTCTTTACCTAATACTTGTGCGCTTGCACCTGCTGAACGTGCAAGTTGTCCACCACGACCAGGTTTTAATTCGATATTGTGAATAACAGTACCCACTGGAATGTCCTTTAATGGAAGTGCGTTCCCAACTTTAATGTCGGCTTCAGAACCACTTTCAATTAATTGACCTACTTCTAATCCTTTAGGGGCAATGATGTAACGTTTTTCACCATCAGCATATACGATTAACGCAATGTTTGCTGAACGGTTTGGATCATATTGAATTGAATCCACTTTACCAGGAATTCCATCTTTGTTACGTTTGAAATCAATAACACGGTATTGACGTTTGTGTCCGCCACCATGGTGACGTACTGTCAATTTACCTTGGTTGTTACGACCCGCTTTTTTCGGTAGCGGTTGTAATAATGACTTTTCTGGTTCAGATTTTGTGATCTCAGCAAAATCCAAAGTAGTCATATTACGACGACCATTTGTAATTGGCTTATAATGTTTAAGAGCCATTGTCGCTTACCTCCTTATTGGTAATGATTTTATTAGTTAAATAAGTCGATTTGACCTTCTTTGAGCGTCACAATCGCTTTACGGCGTTTGTTTGTATAGCCTTGATAACGGCCCATACGTTTTTTCTTTGGTTTGTAATTGATAATGTTGACATTAGCAACTTTTACTTCAAAGATTTCTTCAACTGCTTTTTTTACTTGTGTTTTGTTCGCACGAACGTCTACATCAAAAGTATATTTATCTTCACTCATAGCCACAGATGACTTCTCAGTGATTACGGGGCGCTTTAGAATGTCTCTAGCTTCCATTATCCGAGCACCTCCTCAACTTTTTTAGCTGCTGCTTCAGTAATTAATACACTGTCAGCATGTGTAAGGTCTAATACGTTTAAACCTTCAGGTGTTGTGATTTGTACACCTGGGATGTTACGTGCTGATAACTCAACATTGACATCTTCACCCACTGTGACAACCAACACTTTTTTAGGTAATTCTAAGTTTGTTAATGTCGTTTTGAATTCTTTTGTTTTTGGCGCTTCTAAATTAAAGCTATCCACAATTTTGAATTCATTTTCTTGTACTTTGTAAGAAATTGCAGAGCGTAATGCTAGACGACGCATTTTCTTAGGCAATTTGTAGCCGTAGCTTCTTGGTGTTGGTCCAAATACAACACCACCACCACGCCATTGTGGGGCACGAATTGTACCTTGACGCGCACGTCCTGTACCTTTTTGTCTCCATGGTTTACGTCCACCGCCTCGAACAGCTGAACGATTTTTCACCGCGTGAGTCCCTTGACGTAATGACGCACGTTGTAATTTAATTGCTTCGAACAATACTTCATTATTAGGTTCAATTGCGAATACTGCATCGCTAAGTTCTACTGTTCCGGCTTTTGAACCATCAACTTTAAATACATCATAATTTGCCATTATGCATTTCCTCCTTTCACTACTAATTATGAATTAGCTTTAACCGCTGATTGGATTTGAACAAAACCTTTTTTAGGTCCAGGTACATTACCTTTAACTAAAATAACGTTGTTTTCCGTGTCAACTTGAACAACTTCTAAGTTTTGAACAGTGACTGTATTACCACCCATACGACCTGGTAATTTTTGTCCTTTAAATACGCGTGATGCATCTGATGCCATCCCTATAGAACCTGGCGCTCTGTGGAAATGAGAACCATGTGACATAGGTCCACGTGATTGATTATGGCGTTTGATTGCACCTTGGAAACCTTTACCTTTTGAAGTTCCTGTTACGTCAATAATGTCGCCAACTTCAAATGTATCTACTGAGACTTCTTGACCGACTTCGTATTCATCCACATTCATGTTTCTGAATTCACGAATGAAGCGCTTAGGTGCTGTGTCAGCCTTTTTAGCGTGACCTTCAGCTGCTTTAGTCGCATATTTGTTTGTTTTTCTACCTTTTTTATATGCTTCTTTGTTTTCGAATCCGATTTGGATTGCGTTGTAACCGTCAACCTCAACCGTTTTCTTTTGTAATACAACGTTTTCTTTTGCTTCTACTACTGTTACTGGGATTAAATTACCGTTCTCATCGAACACTTGTGTCATCCCAATTTTTCTTCCTAAGATTCCTTTGGTCATCGAAAGTCCACCTCCTAAAATTTTCTATTATAATTTAATTTCGATGTCTACACCTGATGGCAAGTTTAAGCCCATAAGCGCGTCAACTGTTTTTGGTGTAGGGTTAACAATGTCGATTAAACGTTTATGTGTACGTTGTTCGAATTGTTCACGTGAATCCTTGTACTTATGCACCGCACGAATGATTGTGTAAACTGATTTCTCAGTTGGTAATGGAATCGGACCAGAAACATCCGCTCCAGAACGTTTTGCAGTTTCAACAATTTTTTCAGCTGATTGATCGATAACACGGTGATCATAAGCTTTTAATCTAATTCTGATTTTTTGTTTTGCCATAATTTACCCTCCTTATTTCGTCTTCATTAAAGTGATAGACTTCTCCACGAAAACTATCTCACACAACGCCATGGCAAAGCGGCCGGGTGTGTCAGTAACCTTTCGCTTCATCGCATTTAAAAGTCCAACATTAGACATGATACATGAAAAATTTCAACTTCGCAACTATTTATGCAAAGTTTTTCACGTCTAATTCACATACCTCATTATTTTACTTGAATTAAGTGATAAGTTCAATACTTTCATGTAAATTTTTTACGCTTTTATTCTTACTTTTTGTTTCTTTTCTTTTAAACAACTATAATAGGATTAAATCGTTTTTAATGGCTCATATGCGTTTGTATGAATCCCTTTTAAATTTAGTATTGGGCTCTAAACGATACGATGCGTTCGCACATTATAATCAATTCATATGCTTTGACATATAAAGGAGTGACTCGTTTTGACTAAAAACGCTAAAACAGCTTTAATCATTTTATCTCTTATTGCACTTGTCTCCGAGTTTGTAACTGGTTTTCCATTTTTAGGAGGGTGGTACGTCCTTGCATTAGGGTGGCAACCATTGATGTTCAATGCCTTCATTTACTTCGTTATGGTTTTAATTTTTATTTTTGACCGTCAAAATACGATTCGTCCAATGCTCTTTATACCCGGGTTTGGAATTGTTGCCAGTATGCTTGCGTTTATTCCTATCGTCGGTATGCTGCTCCATTGGTTGATGTTTATCTTAGTTCTACTCTTGTTAATTGTTCTATTCATCACACCCGTGTATTTAAAATCATCGCAAGCCCGTGTGATTTATTCAAAAAAAACACGTCGCTAATCAAAAATCAATACACATTTTAAAAACGACGGGATGCATTCGTAAGGCGTACCGTCGTTTGATTGACTGATATATTCATCTAAGTTCCTCTTGCTTATCACCGCTAACCGAACGATACAGCAATTCCTCCACGCTACATATGTTTCTCTAGATAGCAATTTGAATGTCATACAGCATGACATTTTCCCTATCCTTTCGTAGTGATGCATTCAGTTGTGAATCATCAGTGCTTGTTTTTCATTGAATTCAGATGGCTCATATTAATAGGAAAAGACTGGCTATGCTTTGAGCGCACTTCCAGTCTTTTCGTCTATCTATTTTAGCCGTGTACAAATGCGAAATATAAAATAAAGATCACCATGAGTCCGTACATAATTGGATGAACTTCTTTATGACGTTTCGTTAACACCATAGTAATTGGATAGAAAATAAAGCCACATGCAATACCTGTTGCAATCGAATAGGATAGCGGCATCATAATAATGGTAATGAACGCCGGCACAGCCACTTCAAAGCGTTTCCAACTAATTTCAGCTAGATTGGATGCCATTAACACACCTACGACAACAAGTGCTGGTGTTGTCACAGCTGGTGTTACAACTGCCATTAATGGGTTGAAGAATAAAGCAAGTAAGAAACAGAAACCTGTAATAATACTCGCAAACCCTGTCCGCGCCCCTACAGCAACGCCCGAAGTAGATTCAATATATGACGTCGTTGTTGTTGTACCAAACACAGCCCCCACCATTGTCGCAAGTGAATCTGAGAATAAAGCGCGTCCTGCACGCGGAAGTTTGTTGTCCTTCATGATTCCCGCTTGTGAGGCAACGGCAACAATTGTACCTGCTGTATCAAAGAAATCTATAAATAAGAATGTGAGTATGACGATTAAAAATTGAATCGTGAATAATTGTGTTGGATCTTGAAACGATTCGAATGCTGCTCCAAATGTTGGCGCAATACTTGGGACTTTACCAACGATTGCATGAGGCGGTGCAATTTGTTGCGTCACTAAACCCGCAATCGCTGTCACGACCATCCCGATGAAAATCGCCCCTGGAATTTTCTTCGCATAAAGAATCACTGTAATCATAATACCAAAAACAGCGAGCAATACGTTAGGGTCCGTAATTTTACCTAATGTCACTAATGTCGCGTCTTGCTTTTGAATTAAACCTGAACTTTGTAAACCAACGAATGTAATGAATAAACCGATTCCAGCTGAAACAGCCATCTTCATTTCAAATGGGATTGCATTAATAATTGTTTCCCTTAAACCCGTTGCTGTAAGGACAGAAAAAATCAATCCCGAGAAAAACACACCTGTTAAACCTGTTTGCCACGGTATGCCCATTGTCAAAACAACTGTAAAGGCGAAGAACGCATTCAACCCCATCCCCGGTGCTAAAGCAATGGGATATCTCGCAATAATACCCATAAACAAACATCCCACAAACGCCGCCAATGCCGTTGCTACAAAAATTGCACCTTGATCCATTTTAAGATGCTCTGGCACATCCTTTACGCCAGCAAGGCTTAAAATTTGCGGATTGACAGCCAAAATATATGCCATGGAAAGAAACGTCGTTAAACCACCAAGAATCTCTCGACGATAATTCGTTTGGTGTTCATCAAATTGAAAGTACTTTTTCACTATTATTTTCTCCTTTAAATGAAATACTTCAATAGTCTAATACGTTTGCCATCGAATTTCAATACTTTTCCGAACTTTAAATTAAAAAAACCAATTTTCGTTCGATTTTTAATCGTATCAATTACAATTTCAACCCTTTCAACATCTCTTTAAACGGATTGTTTTCTAATTCATCTTCTTTCATGTATTTTTTCATTTCTCGTTTAGATACTTTATCTTTACCTTTATTTTTAAAGCGTTGATCCATATGTTCTTGTGTTTCAGTATATCCACAGACACAACGATACGTGGCCTGTTTCCCTATCCCGAACTTCGTCAATTTCTTTTTACATTGCGGACATCTTGCATTTGTTTTCACTTTGACACCTTTTTTCGTTTTACAAGATGGATCTTGACAGACTAGCATAGAACCGTTTTTCGTATTCACTTTTAACATCAATTTACCACAAGTTGGGCACTCGGCAGATGTTAAGTTATCGTGTCTATATTTTTGTTCACTCATTTTAATAGTCTCAATGATTTCGTGTGTAAAACGTTTCATTTCTTTTATGAACTGTTCAGCCTTATACTGTCCCTTTTCAATTTGTAACAGTTTGTCTTCCCATTCTGCAGTTAAACGTGGTGAAGTTAACGCGGGAGGCGCAAGTTCTAATATTTGTTTCCCTTTTGAAGTGACTTTAATTTTGCCATCCTGACTTTCAATTGCATTCATATTAAACAATTTGTCAATGATATCCGCACGTGTTGCAACAGTTCCAATCCCACCTGTCGCTTTAAGTGTTTGTGCAGATTTTTTATCTTTTAAATCAAAAAATTTATCCGGTCGTTCCATCGCTTTAAGCAATGTTCCCTCATTAAAATAAGCTGGCGGTGTGGTTTCATGAGCGACAATGTTCAATCGCCCGACTGAATATGTCTCTCCCTGTTGGAAGCGGACCGTTTTAGCTGTTACATCTTGATCTTGTTGCATTTTTTTAAAACCAAGGTCAGTCACGATTTGAGATTGATATGAAAATGGGTAACCCGCGATATCTACTTTCACTTGTTGAACCCGATAACGAAAGGCTGGTAATAAAGCTTCTAAAAATCGTTGTGCAATCATTAAATATATTTTTTGTTCGTTAGGTGACAAGTCGGCCATATTTGCACGGACTTCTGTTGGAATAATGGCATGGTGATCAGAGACTTTTTGGTTGTTAATGAATGCTAATTTTTTAGCAAAGGGTTGTTTGATCACTTCACGTGCATAGGGCATCAAATCTGTACCCATTGTCGCTTGTACGCGCTCTTTTAATGTATCGAACATGTCGGTCGTCAAATAATTAGAATCTGTTCGTGGATAGGTCACTAATTTATGACGCTCATACAATTGTTGAAGTGTATTCAATGTTTGTTTTGCCCCTAAACGGTACTTTTGATATGCCGCTTGTTGCAAATCAGTTAAATTAAACAGCGGATTCGGGTACGTTTTTTTATCCTTTTCTTGAACTTCAACGATTGTAGCTGTTCCATTTTTCACGTCTTGTACGATTGATTCTAATTGCTGACGTGCCATTATTCTTTTTTCATGTTGGTACGTCATTGCCACACCATTCACTTCCGCTTCCAATGTGAAGTATGTCTGTGGTTTAAAATTTTTAATCTGCGCTTGACGCATCGCAATCAGTTGAATTGTTGGTGTTTGAACACGCCCGAGTGACAGTTGTGCATCATATTTTGTCGTCAGTGCACGTGTCGCATTAATCCCTACAATCCAATCTGCTTCGCTTCTCGCCAATGCAGCTTGATATAAATCATAATAGGCGCGGCCATCTTTCAAATTTTTAAACCCTTCTTTAATGGCTTTCGGTGTGACAGAACTGATCCACAATCGTTTAATCGGCTTTTTTACATGGGCCTTATCAATAATCAGGCGAGCGACGAGCTCACCTTCACGTCCTGCGTCAGTAGCAATAATGATTTCTTTAACGTCCGACCGCTTCATTAAATGCTGTACGGTATTAAATTGTTTCTTCGTCTTTCCAATGACAACGGATTTCATTTGTTTCGGAATAATCGGTAAGTCTTGCAACACCCATTGCTGATATTTTTTATCATATTGCTCCGGTGTCGCATTGGTCACGAGATGCCCTAGTGCCCAAGTGACAATATATTTTTGATTTTCAAAATAGCCCTCTTTACGTGTTCCAACGTTTAACGCGCTCGCAATGTCGCGCCCTACTGATGGCTTTTCAGCGAGTATCAATGCCTTCATAATGACTTCTCCTCCAAATTTTTATTTATCGTCATTCCTATTTTTATTGTTCATAGGGATGTATGGCTTCGTATCAGGTTATTTTATCCCCTTTGCACCTAACATATCGCACTTTATTCCCTTACAAGTTACTTTCTTTTCATATATAAAAAACTTATAATAACCTTAAGTATATCATTAAGGAGGCACAGGATGAAGATATCTCAAGTCACTTCCACTCAAGCCGTTGCGTCATTTATACAAAAGCACGTAACAGAAGATTCCTCATACACAAACAAGTTACCATTAGATGACGAAGTGGCCCTACAACGTTTTTTAGTAGAAGTCACAAATGACTCAGGTCTATGTGTCGTAGAATCACAAGATGACATTCAGATGTTGCTCCTTTGTACGGCCTATTCTGAAAATCGATACAAAGTCATTGGACCTATCATCAAAACAGGTTATCAACCGACACCTGATGCATTGATACAACTATTTGACACGCTCACTGCACAGCACCTTCAACCTTCTACGTATTATTTTGCTTTTGCAGCACAACAAGAAAATACAAAAGCATTGATAAAGGCGATTGGCGCTTCGTATACATTTACAGATTATTATTTAGAAACAACTCAAGATTTAGGAGAGACTTTAAATAGCCACCATATGATTCCTTATTCCAAAGCGTATTATCGCTATTTTCAAAAATTACATGAAGATAACTTTACACATCATGCCATGACAGCAAAAGAAATTGTGTCGACTTTAGATGCACAACACGAGCTCGTCTTATATATGGCAGAAGGCATTTTGAAAGGATATCTTTATTTAGTTTATGATACAGCACAACAGCATGCAGAAATTAAATATTTCTCTAGTCATACAGATTATCGTTTGAAAGGCATTGCGTTTGACTTGATTCAACATGCGATTCATCGTGCACTGTCGCGCCCAGATATCAATCGCGTTTATTTTAAAATCCGCAGTAAAAATCATCGCCTTGTGGAGCGTTTTCATGAGCTTGGTTTCCGCATTACTTCAGAATATGAAAAGTATAAAATTTATAAATAAGATGACGATCAGACCCGTACGTAGCGTTTCATCCATCCGCTACGTACGATTTTTTATATGCTTATTCTAGATATACATTTGAGCATCACAGCAAATGTATTGACGTATGACCCCCGCCTTCTTCTCAACTTATCGGACAAACCAATATTGATAACAATAGAGTATCACGATACTGATTACAATCGTGACATTGCTCGCCATGGCGATCACGGGCAGTGTACGATATTTGAATTGTACGGCATAAGATAATGCCGCTACACCAACAGGAAGTAACCAAATCAACTGCAATGTCGTTTTAATCATGTCATCTTCGACAGGTAAGAAAAAGTAAACCAATGTCCCAAAGAACAGTCCAAATCCATAATGCAAAGCTAAGTATTTTAAAGTCAGTGGTAAAAAGCGACGTTCAATTTTAAAGTCCATCAATACACCTAGTAATATCATCGAAAGTGGCAAATTCGCTTGTCCTAAAATCTCAAAAAAATCAATCGCCATCGCCGGCAAATGGAGACTGAAAATGTTCAATAAAAGCATGATAAGGTAAGTCATGAGTGGCACTGACTTCACCATATTGAATCCAATCTGTCGTGGGTTCAAACCACCACCCACTTGTTTAAAATAGCTCGCAGCAAAGTAAGTCAAGCCGAACATCACCACTGCGCCACCAATATCTGCCATTCCGAAGTACAACAATCCTTTTTCAGGCCAAATTTGTTGTACAAGCGGGTACGCAAAAATACCGATATTTAACGCTGCCATCATCGTCGCTACTGTCCCTCTTACTTCGTTATTGTATTTTATAAACAGGTAGGCAATCAGTATTTTTGTGACGATTCCGTATAACACCATCATAACGGGCAAAACGGCTAATGATAAACTTAGATGAACATGATTTAAATTGACAATGACAACTGAAGGTAATGTGACATTCAGTACGAGCACCGAAATAACCCGACTATCTTTCCCATTAATGAAACCCAAACGTTTTAAGGTATAACCGAGTGCAATCAAAAATAAAATCATCAAAAATCGCTCTGTCATGCAATCCCCCCTTCAAATAAAGTTAATTTTATGTTGTTGTAAAAAGATTTAATTTAACAATACTTACATGCTATAATAGTGAAGATTGATATAAGGAGGTGCCGGCACTTTATGAACTTAGAACAACAGTTACAAGAGCTGAAAATGGATTATATACGTTTACAGGATGATCTTGAAAAACGTGAATCCACATCTCAACAAGTCGATCCACTCATTAAACAACTTGAACAACTTGAACTTCAAATGGCCACAGTTCGTCAACAGCTTCATCAGCAAGATCATTTATAGTGTGGCACTTGTTGTTCAAATTAAAATAGATGACATGCAACGTACATGTGATTCAATCGCTCAACTTCATGTGTCGTTCGCCAAGTCAAGATGCTGTCACTTTCAATCTTTATAGAATTTGTCCAACACTTGACTACTTCAGCAAGAAATAGAAAGGATGTACTTCATGTTAGCTTACTTAATTTTACTCCCTTTTATGTACCTAGTGGTGGGCTATATCAGTATTTTTAAAATGCGTATTTTAATGCCAAAACTACTACGTGTTATCATGGGCGTTTTGCTCATCATAGTGGTTGCCACTTCGCTTGTATACTACCCCGCAGAAACATGGTGGTTGTTTGTGGTGTTATTACTACTCATAGGTAATGTTGAAATTACAGCTTTCAAGCATAGAAAAAATGATGAAAAAGGTGTGCGTATTTTAAATATGATGACACTTTTTATTCTCGCCATTTATGTCATACTCGCATTTGTATTTGTCTAAGGTGGATGACAACAAATGTGTTCAAAAATTATCGACTGCTTGACCGACTAACGTTGTCCCCTTGCAATGATGACGTTAGTTTTTTGTGTGATTCTGCAATCCCAACAACCACTGATTTACAACAGCCTCCCTCATCAACATGAACCTAGTAAAAAGATAAAAAGACAACGACACCTATGCGCAACGTTAGTGACTCGGGCTACACGCGATAATCAACTTCGCGCGTTGGATCCTGCCCCCCATTGGTTAGTGTCGTTATCTTTATTGAAATTGCACTGACTTCACACCTATCAATGCAGCATTCGTATTAAGAAATCTAATCCTTCTAACATGCCTTCCTATTGGTGATACAGTCCTTTTAACGCAACGAGCCGTTCAATCGCTGTTTCAAGTTGGTCGTTATCAATAGCAAATGACAGTCGAACATAACCTTCACCCTCTTCACCAAACGGATGACCTGGCGCTGCAAGAATAGACTGCGTTTGTAATAAATACTCAATAAACGCATCACTCGAGAACTGATCAGGGCATTTTAACCATAAGAAAATACCGCCTTTAATTGGTTCATGAGGTATTTGCGCTGCATTCAAAGCCGCTTCAATTTTATCACGTCGCTGTCTGAACACTTCATTTTGCGCCTCTAAAACATCATCACACTCATTTAAAGCCACTGTACAAGCCTCTTGCAATGCACCGTACATTCCGGCTTGTGTGTGGGTATGGTACTTCTGAAGGTTCGCAATCATCTCTTCATTTCCTACTGCAAAACCTACACGATAGCCCGACATGTTATAGCCTTTTGAAAATGAAAAGACTTCGATTGCACATGATTTTGCACCTTTTGCTTGAAGAATACTTGGATTTGGCTGATCAAAGCCAAATGCTTGGTACGCAAAATCATGTACAATTTTTGTTTGTGTATCACGAAATCGATCGACTGTCTCTTGGAAAAACTCAGGAGTCGCTACCGAGCCGGTTGGATTGTTCGGATACGTTAAATAAATCAATTTTGTTTGTGTGGTGTCGACTTCATCCCACACGGGAATATAATGCCGCTCACTTTTTAATTTTAATGGCTTCGGAACACCTCTCGCTAGTAGGACACCGGCAAGGTAATCCGTATACCCTGGATCGGGTAACAAGACTTCTTCACCGGGCTCAATCACACAAGTCGGCAACGCCACTAAACCATTTTTAGTCCCATAAAACAAGCACACTTCTTTTTCTGGATCTAACGTCACATTAAATTGACGTTGATAGAAATCTACAATCGCCTGTCTGAAAGTCTCTCTCCCTTGAAAAGCAAGATACTTTTGATTTTCAGGTTTAACAATCGCTTCTTGAAGTGCTGTTAAAATGGGTGTCGGCGTATCTGCATCTGGAATGCCTACCGCTAAATTAATCAAAGGCAATGGCCCGTGCTCTATTTTCTTTCCCACTGTTTTTCCGAAATAACTATCAGGTATCTCATTTAAAATCGTTGTATAAGTCAACTTCCTCACTCCTCACATCTCTCCGAGTTAAAATCTCTTCTTTAAACGCATCATTAACGAGACGTCTCATTTTGAACGTATGCTTCCACAGATATAGAAAGGGCTGAGCACGAAATTTATTCGTTATCCCAGCCCTTTTTTATTCTTAAGATGAGACGATGTCCGTTCAGGGATAATGTTTTCATCTTACAAAAGGAACGCCGTTACGTCAATGCATTACGCCTTGTTTTTACGTCGAGATAATTTCTCTTTAATCGTAAATAAAATTTCATAAATGACAGGTACAACAATTAATGTGAGCAATGTTGAGGAAACTAATCCACCAATTACTGTTGCCGCTAAACCTTTAGAGATGAGTATCGAGTTGTCTTGACCAAAAAGTAATGGGATTAATGCGCCAATGGTTGCAATGGCTGTCATTAAAATAGGACGTATCCGTGTGCCCCCTGCCTCAATTAAAGCGTCTTTCATTGGTAAACCTGCGCTCTGATTATGAATTACACGATCGATCAGTACAATCGCATTCGTAACAACAATACCAATCAACATGAGTAAACCAATCATGCTCGGTACGGATAACGTTTCTCCTGTCAAAATCAGTGCCATGACAACACCGATAACAGTGTAAGGTAACGCAAAGAGTATTGTAAATGGCGCCAATGCACCTTTGAAAGTTAACACCAGTACTAAGTAGACGATAATAATCGCCGCTAACATCGCAATGGCCAATTGAGAAAAGGCCTGAGTAATATCTTCATTCGTGCCACCTAATGAGGTATGCACATCACTTGGTGTCTTTATGTGATTCAGTTGCTGCATCACTTCTTGTGAAATCGCTCCAACATCATTTCCAGTAATCGTGCCGGAAACCGTACTTACAAAATCTCCACCTTTTTTCACTAACGCATTCGGTGTAGACGTCTCTTTTAACGTGGCGATATCACTTAAAGTCAGTTTGACACCATTTGGAGCAGGAATTCGGAATTGCTCTAATTTTTCTTTCGTCCATTGCGTCTCTTTCTCGCGTTTGACAACCACTTGATAAGTTCGGTTGTCCTCTTTTACTTTTGAAATGGTCATCTGTGTCGCATTTTGATTGAGTATCATCGCCAACTGACCTGCTGTTATCCCCGCTTGTGAAGCTTTATTCGGGTCCACCTTCACTTCATATTGCGCATAAGTTTCAGTTAAATCTGATTTGACATTCGTGAGCCCAGCTATTTTTGACATTTTTTGTTCAATTGTTCTGACGGTGTTTTCAATCGCTGCTGTAGATGGACCCGTCACTTCAACGTTAAGCGTATTTGAAGCTACGCCCGTACCTAAGTCTAAATTTTTCCACTCCCCATCATGATGATACGTCTTAATGTGACGGAGCACACGTTCAGGCTCTGTTTTAAAATTGGGTGTATCTGAATCATACTTGACCATCATCGCCATATTATTCGTCGTACCGGTTGGGTCGACTGGTGACGGCCCTCCTACAGAATATTGCACATTTTGAACATGGCGTTGTGACAATAAATATTTCTCTACCTCTTTAGCATGTGCCAGTACTTTTTGTTCCGTTTCACCAGGTTTTGCTGTATAAGTTAAAGCCATGAACTTATCGTCACCCGATGAAATAAAGCTTGTACCGATATTCATGCTACCGAGTATGATACTTCCAACGAGTATCAATGTGCTTAAAATCATGACAATCCATTTATGATTTAAACTCCATTTCAACACTTTTTGATAACCTCTCCCCACTCTACCAAGTTCCGACCGGTGAGCACGTTGGGTTTTAAGTCCTTTCTTAAAGAAAAGTGCTGCTAACACTGGTACAATCGTTATCGACACGAGCAAAGATGCTAACAAACTAAAGGTAATCGCATATGCAAAAGGTCTAAACAGTTCTCCCACAGACCCTGTCACAAATGCCAATGGTGCAAAAACAACAATCGTCACAAGCGTTGACGACATAATAGGGATAAAGACTTCCTTAGTTGCTGACACAATGAGAGCATCCCCAACAAGCCGTTCATCTTTACGCGTTAAGCGTCGATAAATATTTTCAATGACCACGATAGAGTCGTCAATGACACGTCCCACTGCAACGGTCAGTGCACCTAACGTTAAAATATTGAGAGAAACATCTGTTAATTTAAGCGCCATCATCGCAATTAATATAGATAATGGAATAGAGACAACTGAAATGGCTGTCACTCTAAAATTTCTTAAAAAACAAAGGATCACGATAATCGCCACAATCGAACCGAGTAACGCCTTTTCAATCATTGTGTTAAGGGCATCAGTCACCGGTTTCGCCGTGTCCATAATTTTAACGGATTTCAAATCTGGATGATCTTTTATAAAGCTTTGGATTGTTTTGTCTACTTCTCTTGCAACTGCAACCGTATTAGCGCCTTGTGCTTTTATGATTTGGACATCAACAGCATCTTGACCATTCGTTCTTGAAATGGACTTACGTTCATCTGCACGTTTAATGTCTGCAAGCTCATCCAATGCAACAGATTGCGTCCGTTGATCATTTGACGGTTGTATCGCTGCTGAAGGCACCTGACCTTGCGAGGATTCTGTCCCTTGCGTCCCTTGAGATGATGCACTAGACGATTGAGCGGCGAGTGCTAATGGAATTTTCAAATTTTTTAAAGCTTCCACAGACGTGAATTGACCATCAATAACAACGGATTTTTCTGTGTCACCAAATTGAAATAATCCAAGTGCTGATTCTTGCGTTGCAGCTTTGATATAATCAGACACATCTTTGACATTGAGTCCCAATTTTTGCAATTGACGTTCATTAAATTGCACCGTCACTTTTCGTTCGGTTTGTCCATTGACTGTTGCCCGTTGAACACCATCAATCGTTTGCAATTTAGGGATTAATTGTTCTTCGACTGCTTTGGTCGTTACCGTAACATCATCTTTTTGATGCAGGAATGAATAAGCAACCACTGGAAAAGCATTCATCGTATTTCGTGTCAATTCAGGCTTTTCTGCCTGCTCTGGCAATGTGACTTTTTTTAACGCTTTATCTACATCCTGCTCTGCTTTATCCATGTTTGTATTCTCATTAAATTGAATTGTAATCATCGACGCATGAGAGAGCGATTGCGCTTTGACACTTGTTACACCGGCCATACCTCTAACCGCTTCATCTATAGGGTCACTGACTTCTTTCATTACCGTTTCAGGCGTCGCCCCTTGCATCACTGTTGTTACAGTCAGTTGTGGTGGCTCTGTATCTGGTAACAGTTCCAATCTCATTTTAAAACTTGCATAACTCCCACCAAGGATAACAAGTATCACCATTAATAAAATGGCAAATTTATTCGACAAAGAAAAATCAATCAGTTTTTTAACCATGTTCTTCTCTCCCTTCCATTCTCCCTTAATAAAAAACACGTATGAAACACAGTGGTTCAATATAATATTGTTCACTTCTTGTTGAATAGCGTAATAAAGTCACGCCCTGAACGATTGATAAAAGGCGTGTTCTGATGATGTCTTTGATTTATTATTTCAAAAAGCACTACCCTTATCTTATACACAGCAAGCCCCCATGCCTTGGTATTGTGTCTGTAAGTGTAGCGCTTTATATTTTTATTTTCGTTGTTGTCTTTCTTTTAAACGGCGAACCATTTTGATTTTAAGCTGTGTCAACTGTGGTTTGAATTGTTCAACGATTTGATAAATGATTGGATTAAGTACATAATCAAATTCTCCAATTTTTTCACTTAAACGCGTCCCCCATGATTTTTTAAACGCCCATAATCCATAATGACTCGAGTCTTTATCAGGTTGATTGTCTGTCCCACCAAAGTCATATGTCTTTGCGCCTTTTTCACGTGCAAACTGCATCATTTTAAATTGCATATGATGGTTCGGTAAAAAATCACGGTAATGGTTGGAAGAAGCCCCATATAGGTAATATGCTTTTGAACCCGTAAACATCAGTAACGCCCCTGACAAATAAATCCCCTCTGGATGTTTACTTTCTAGAGCCTCCATATCTTTAATTAAAGCATCATTTTTCTGCATTTTCTGCTCTGCATCTTTAATTTTATTACGTACTTTTTTGTTGTTTTGATCTTTTTCCGCTAATGCATTCACTTCCGCTTGTAACTTTTCCTGTTCTGCGGTTAATTCTGATAAAACAGGTCGAGGCTCGAGTTTAACTAAAAATAATTCTGCGTCCCCTTCTGGATGGAGTGCATCGTAAATCGTTTCGAAATAAGAGAAATCACGCGTCAAGAAGCCGTCACGCGCTCCTGTTTCTGCCATCAAATCCGCAAATATTTTTAAATCTTCACGGCCTTTGCGCTCGACTTTCGTCCCTCGCTTTAAAGCCAGTCGCACCTTTGAACGATTTCTGTTATCAAAACTTTGGATTAATGCCTCATCTGATTGATCAATAGGGGTAATCATTGTCATCCGAGGTTGAATATAATCTTTAGCCAAGCCTGCTTTAAAACCTTTATGACGAAAGCCCATTTGTAATAAATCTCGAACGACCGTCATACCGTGATCCACCTCTACATCTGGATCAATTTTAATCGTATAAGCTTTTTCAGCTTTGGCTTCTTTAATCGCTTCAGCTAATAATGCTTTCACTGCATTGATGTCCGTATAATCAACGACGAAACCACGCGAAGCATAACATATTGTAAAGGGCGTGCGTGGAATTTTTTTAAACAGTAATTGCGCAACACCTTTTATTTCCCCATTTTCTCCTACAGCAATACGTTTAGCGTACCAACCGGTTAACTGCTTTGTCTCTCCCCATTTTGTTAACTGTAATAAGTCTCCAGTAGGATGTGTTTTAACAAATGCATCATGTGCTTGATCCGTAATATTCATGCGTTTCATTTCTCGTATAAAACTCCTTTTGTTATCGTCTGACCTTTTTTTCTAGTATAATCATTGACACACATACTGGATGCTTGTCATTGTATGTACTTCATTTTTCTGGAGGTGTCACTATGCGTCAATTGATTTTAATCTTATTATCACTCATCAATATTATCTTTGTGATTTTCAGTCTTATTTTTCATATAGGTATCGATTTTTTAAGTTTGCGTATCATTTTTGTCGCTTTTTCATTTGTCTTAGGCCTTTATTTCATCCTTCTTCATCAGACCAGACAACAATTAAAACTCGCTGTGTTCACTGTTGGGGTGACCACGATTCACATTTTACTCATCCTGCATGCCGTATACACAACGATTTATGTGTGATGTGGAATAAATTGATAACTCGCCCCTCGTGTGCGAATGGCAATCGGTGCATCAATCGATTGATCAAGAAATTGAATGCCTTCAATCTCATTTTCCTTGCCTTCCGTGATTTTAAATTTCACTGTGCCTTCCCGTCTTTGAAGGATTGTATAACGTTCGCTAGATTCAATTTCTTCCATATCAAACCAATGCTTCCAATGATTGACCATCGTTTGCCTTTGGTAAGACGTTAAAGCAATCATATCTACAGTTAAATGCGTGTGGAAATAGGGTTGGAATTCTGCTTCCCGCGCTTCATCCGATTTTTGCCATTCAATAAAAAATGGCATCATCACATCGAATTGATGATGATTAATATATAATAACTGCCAGTGAATGACGTCACCTTTTTTATTTTCACGCGTCATCTTCAGTGGCCCCACCGTTTCAAGTCCTCTTTCTTCAAGCTGTGCTTTTAGCTGCATGAGATTATGCGTTCTAAAACATATTTTTTTGAAGCCTTGTTTGTATCCACTATCGATAATTGACGTCGCAAACGAATGTTTTCCGGCATCTGATTTTGCTTGCTGTTTCACTTTTCCTTGATGAAAAATATCTAATAATTCAATATATGTTAAATCAATATGGACAAGGCGGTTAAATGTACCGAGCGCCTCATGTTGACCCCCGTTTTGAATTTCCAAATATTTCCCAGGAAACTCGAATTGATTTAGTCCATCGATATAATGAATCACGTGATCAAATTCTATATCTAACATGTGTATGCCTCCCAATTCTCATGCTATAATCTTATTCTATCAAATAATTTAGACGTGGGACAGAATTCTCATACATTCAAAGACAACGTTATTCTTTTGAATGACATCTTTTCTCTATACCCATTGCAGTTGAATATAGTAGTATAATTAAAACAAATATTTCAAATTAATGAGAGAGGATGACATCATGCACCCTTCACTACTTTTTGATCAGTTCACACAACTTTATCGCCCTTATATCAAATTGATGCAACCGTTACTCGATCAATATCAGCTTCATCCTGCACAATGGCTCGTGATGAAAGATATTGCAATAAGTCCTGGTACAACACTCGTTCAAATATCGAAGCGACGTTCGATCGAAAAACCGACGACGCGAAAAGTGCTCAAAGCATTAGATGCACAAGGATGGCTTACCGTGTGTCCTGGAGAAATCGATAAAAGAGAAAAATTGTTATATTTATCTCCGTCAGGCCAAGACATTCACAAACAGCTTTCTCGACAAATCAGTCAATTGCAAACAGAGATGTTAGAGACACTCTCCATGTCAAAAGACGAACTCAATCAACTTGCTGATCAGCTTGAAAATATTTATCAAACGATTAGACATCACCTTCAAACTGAAACGTCTTAACCTTAAACCTTCATCTCATCATGTGAACATATGATGGATGAGGGATCCTCGCCTTTATGATACCTCTTTCTCCCCCCGCTTTTTTCGCTACAACACATTTATGCCTAAAATCACTTTCTTATAACAGCCTCAAACTTTCACAATAAATTTATCCAAATTTTATAATATTTATAAATTAAATTTGGTATACTTATCAAGAAAGTTATCATTTTAAGGAGGCAATATTTTGAAAAACAAACACATCGTCACAACGCTACTTTTAGGTTTACTCACATCAACAGTCACCCTCAGCAGTCACACGAACGCCTATGCCCAGCAATCATCACACACACCACTTCAAATTCATGATATTCAAGGTGCAGGACACGATTCTCCTTTTAAAGATCAACATGTCGATAAGGTAGGAGGCATTGTCACATATATTTACAAAGTGAACAATAACTATTACTTCCATTTTCAAACGCCCGATCAATTGAAAGATCATAATCCTACAACTTCAGAAGCATTGATTGTCTACGCGGGTAAACAAAAACCTGACGTACGTGTCGGTGACCTTGCACAAGTGACAGGTACTGTACGTGAATATGCCATTGAAGGTTATGCAGAAAAACAAACGACCGATTTACCTGTGACAGAAATTGATGCACGTGAAGATCACAAAGGGCACATCACTGTCATCAAAGGAAACCAACCCCTTCCTCAACCGATAAAGATTAAAAAAGTCCCGCAACAAATCGCTTCAAATCAACCATTTAAATCATTTCAACCTGATACATACGCGATGGATTACTGGGAATCTTTAGAAGGGATGCGTGTACAAGTCGATCAAGTTCGCAGTGTTGGCCCTCAATCACACAGTGAAATTTTCACAGTGACAAACGACACAGCACCAGAAACTAAAAATGGCGGTATCTTGTTGAAAGAGAATCAAGCAAATGGCCAACGGATTGCCTTTAAACTTAATGATGACACACAACGTGCTAAAGACTTCAATGTTGTCACGGGCGATATCTTTAAAGGACCGCTAATCGGCTATGTCAACTACAGTTATCAAAATTATAAAGTCAATATCGATTACAAAGATATGGAAAAGGCATACAAAAAAGGGGGAACTAAACCCGTTGCGACAAAATTAAAGTCTTCAGAAAACAAATTAACTGTTGCTTCATATAATCTAGAGAACTTTTCAAACTCAGTTAAAAGTTCGAGTGATGATAAAGCGCAAAAACTAGCAAATGGTATTGTCAATAGTATGAAACAACCGGATATTGTAGGTGTAACGGAAGTACAGGATAACAACGGACCTGGTAAAGGGGATACAAAAGCCAACCAATCCTATGAACGTCTGATTAAAGCTATTGAAAATGCTGGCGGACCGACTTATCGTTATGTCAATATCGATCCTGATAATAATGTCGATGGCGGACAACCCGATGCCAATATTCGTGTTGGCTTTTTATACAATCCAAAGCGCGTGACTTTCAACGATCGTATCAAACCTGGAGATGCCCATACAGCAGTCGGTTATCAAGGCCAACAATTAACGCTTAATCCAGGGCGAATTGCACCTCAAGATCCTGCGTTTAAGGATGTACGTAAATCATTAGCGGCACAATTTGATTTTAAAGGGGAGCAAATCATTGCGATTGCCAATCATTGGAAATCTAAGCGCGGCGATGATGGTTTATTTGGAAGCCAACAACCAGTCGTTTTACATTCTGAACCTCAACGTGTCGAAATTGCAAAACGTATTGGTGAATTCGTCGCTCAAGTGCAGCGCCAAAACCCTAAAGCTCATGTGATTTCTGTAGGTGACTACAACGATTTTCAATGGACAAAATCTCTGACAACATTAGAGTCATTTGGGTTAACCAATATGGTCAATCAAGTTCCTCAAAACCAACGTTACTCATACGTTTATCAAGGGAATACACAAACGCTCGATCATGTGTTAGTCTCAAATCATTTATCTGCTCAGACCCAACTCGACATGATTCATGTGAATAGCGATTTCACTGAAGGGTCTGGACGTGCAAGTGATCATGATCCACTCCTCGCACAAATCGACTTTTCAAAACAGATTAAGAAAGCTAAAAAATAATTGATGCGCACGAGCAAGTGATCATCTGCGCCAACACTTTGCTGACTTCGCATTGTGTGCGTTTCAATTCCGACGTCACAACCGCGTTGTTTTGGTTTTAAAACAAATGAAGTCGTCAACATTCATATCACAAAATGATATGGACGCAATAGAAAATCGGAAAGGTGAAATGACCATATTCATTTCCACTTTCCGATTTTTCCTTTTATTTAATAGGCCTTACCGCACAACTCTGTTCGAGCGTCAATCGATTGTTCACATTATATGCCCACCGTTAATGTCCTTTTATCCTCCGATGTAATTCATATTAATCTTATTTTTACGTCGTTGCATCACACTTTGCTTCGTTCTTTCGTCAGAATAGCGATCATCACGTATTCCCCACAATGCCTTTAGCTGTTGCAGTACCGCTTCATCCGATGCACCACTTCTCAACAATGCACGAATATCAAAGCCATCTCCCGTGCTGAATAAACATCCGTAAAATTTTCCATCCGACGACAATCGTGCACGCGTGCAAGTAGCACAAAACGAATCGGAGACACTCGTGATTAAACCGAATTGAGCTTGTGTGCCTGCATAACGATAGTATTGGGCAACTTCTCCATAGTACGCTGGTGAAACCGGTTCTATATCAAACTCAGTTGATACACGTTCGAGTATTTCTTCCTTTGTCACCACTTTACTAAAATCCCATCCATTGTCATTTCCAACGTCCATAAATTCAATAAAACGAATAATCACAGGTTTATTTTTGAAATAGTGTAACATAGGAAGAATTTGGTCATCATTGACGCCTTTTTGAACGACGACATTTACTTTTACTTTTAATCCGATTCGTAGGGCTTCGTCGATTTGCTCTAGAACCGTCGCTGCTTTAATATCACGATTGTTAATCGCTTGAAATACAGCGTCATCTATCGCATCTAAGCTGACATTGATTCGACGAAGGCCTGCATCGTACAGTTTTTGACCGTGTTTTTTCAATAACAATCCGTTGGTCGTTAAACCGATATCTTCTATGCCTTCAATTTGTGTTAATTTAGCTATAAGCTGGTGTAAATCACGACGTAATAAAGGTTCTCCACCAGTGATGCGCACTTTTTTAACACCTAACTGTGCATATAACCGCGTGACACGAACGATTTCTTCAAATGTTAAAAGCTGATCTTTCGGCAAAAACACATAATCGTCACCAAAGATTTCTTTTGGCATACAGTAGTCACAACGAAAATTACACCGATCTGTTACGGAAATGCGCAAATCACGTATGGGTCTACCCAATTTATCAAGTATTTGGTCTGCCATATTGCGCCCCCCTTTAAATTATTTCGCAATTTCAGCTTCTAATGATGCCAAATCTTGTTGATGATTGATATTTTTTGCCCAATAGCTCGGTGCATCAATGGCTTGCGTCTCTATCCAATCAGTGGACACTTGTTCATAAACATGCTTCATACTTAAATCATCCGATTGCAATGCCTTTTCAATAATCGGTAACACGCTTTTATGATAAAAAGCAATCGTTGGTATGGGTCTACCATTTTCTATAAATCCTGCAATATCCAATTTCTCTTCAATGAGGTTGGCAACCATAAATTGATAAAGATGACTGATGGCTTTCTTCGTCACCATTGGCGTATCTACCGAAATGACAAAATAAAGATCTTCCTCTGTATCGCGTTGCATCACACTATAAATGCCGGCTAGTGGACCTTTATCACGATATTTCGGTACATCCTCCACGACATTCTCAATTTGAAATTGTGGTAAAAGCTGGTGATTCGTGCTCACTATAATTTCATTAAACATATTTGTAGCAGTGAGTGTTTCAATCAGTTTTTCATAAAAAGTCATTCCGTTAATTCGTGCAAATGCTTTCGGTGCGCCAAAACGTTCAGAACGCCCCCCTGCCAATATAATTGCTTTCATATTTTAACTTAACCTCCACTGACTGGTGGGATGAGGGCAATCACATCATCAGGTTGAATGCGATCATCCGCACGTGCAAACTCTTCATTTACTGCAATTTGAAACTTCTTCCCTTGTATGACTGGATACGTTTCGAATAAAAAGGATTTCAATTCCTCTACAGCCACTTCATCCTCAAAATGAAAAACATCCTCCGATCGATTGATCAGCTCTTTTAATTCAGCAAAATACAGTACTTTCACAACGAAAGTCCTCCTTCATTGATTGCATCTTCATGATATCCTCTTTGATGTCCTTGCCATTCTGCCCCATCTTCCCAAATTTCTTTTTTCCAAATAGGGACGATGGCTTTAATTCGCTCAATCGCATACTCATTTGCAGCATATGCGTCTTGTCTATGTGGTGATGAGACACTGATACACACTGCAATATCTGATATTTGTAATGCGCCAATGCGATGTGCAATCGCTGTGATAGTCCCGGGCCATCGTTCAGCAATTTCATCCCCGATTTGTTGAAGCTTTCTTTCTGCCATTGGTACATAGGCTTCATATTCTAAATACGCTGTTCTCACACCTTTTGTCCATTCACGGACATGCCCAGTAAAAACGACAATCGCACCTTGTTTTTCATTCAACGTGAAACGACGGTATTGTTCTGGTTCTATTGGCTGTGTGACGACTTCAAATTGTTTCAATCCCAATCACCCTTCATCATTTAACACCCATGCAGCCAACCACGCTTTAAATGCAGTATCATCTGTGGCGGTTGCACTTCTTTTCAGTGCATATTTGACATTTGACAGTTGTTGTAACTGTTTATATTCTTCATCATTACGATAGAGAATAATTTTATCGTAATGTTCATTTTTATATCCTTCAATTAAAATCACACTTTCGTCAATGGTAACACATTCGTCAATCAAAGTCTGTAAAGGCATTTGGTCATACTTTTGGACGCTTTCAATATATTGATGTCCTTGGACAATACTTTGATCTGCCCCTGCATGAAAATGTCGCATATGATCTAAGTGTGCATCCGGTAATGTAATCTCATCCCCTGCATGACCATGATGTTTAATCGTCACAACCGGATAACCTAAACGTTTAAAATACGTCACTAAATCTTGCATTACAGTCGTCTTACCCACGTCTTTAAAACCTACAACTTGCAAAATCATAAGTGTAGCTCCCGTTGATAAAGTTCCGATGATGTGAGCATGACATCCACTTGATAGCCCTTTTTAAATCCTCGGGTCCCGCTCGGCAAGACCATGATTGCATTACTATGTGCAATGGATACAACGGCACCAGACTTGTTGAATCCAGAAGGTTTCACGGTCGCTTCAGAACCAGTGAGTACAACCTCTGCACGAATAAAGCGTGTAAACGGATTTGCCTTTTTAAAATCTTCCATTAGTGTCGCACGAATCATCACAGGATAACATTTTTCTGCATACATCATGTGATAAAGTGCGGGTTTAACAAATAATTCAAAACCAGAATAACACGCAGAGGGGTTTCCAGAGAGGCCAAAGAGGTACTTTCCATCCGCTACTGCAACAGTTGTTACACTTCCCGGTCTCATTGCAACTTTATTAAAAAGGACATCGGCATTGAGCGCTTTGTAAATATCAGGTAAATAATCAAAATCCCCGACGGAGACACCTCCCGTCGTAATCACCATGTCATGTTTAAGAAACGCTTCTTTTATTGCGGCTAAACTGCTTTCAAAATCATCTGTTTGAATTTGATATTTGATGGCGTCGATACCTTCTTTACGTAACAATGCATGAATCATCGGACCATTTGAATTGCGAATCTTGCCCGGTTCGAGTGGCGCATCAATATCTACTAACTCACTCCCCGTTGCAATAACAGCGACAGTCGGTTTACGATAAACTGGGATATCTACATAGCCAAATGTCGCTAATACAGCAACAGCACCCGCATTAATCCGCTGACCCGCAGTTAATACGATCTCCCCGGCTTTCGTCTCTTCCCCTTTTAATGACACATTTTCAAACGCTTCAAATGGCTTACGCAAAGTGAATCCTTTTTCCGTTTCAACCGTTTGCTCAAGCATGACGACGGCATCCGCACCTTTTGGCATTTCCGCCCCAGTCATAATCCGTATCGCTTGTCCCGCTTCAAGCACTTTATCCGATACCTTCCCGGCACCGATATGATCAATGACTTGGAATGCAATACGATGGTCATGTGAAGCACCGTGAGTATCCTCACTCCTTACCGCAAAACCATCATAGGGTGATTTATCAAAACGTGGAATGTCAAATATCGCTTCAATATCTTCTGCTAGAATATAACCTTCACTCTCGTATATATTAACCATCGTTTTATCTGTCACGATGTTTTGTGAAAGGACTCTATGAATTGCTTCAGTAACCGGTATGGGATGTCTTTTTTCTACTGACATAATGATGCACTCCTAACAAATTATATATTTCATGCTATACTTAACCTTGCATTATAGAAGGAGGGATAGCATGTCTGAATTCACACATCTCAATGCACAAGGTCATGCCAAAATGGTGGACGTCTCTGATAAAAACATAACAAAACGTACTGCTATTGCGCATTCAAGCATTGAAGTTAATGAAACCATTTATAATCAAATTACCCATAACACAAACAAAAAAGGAAATGTTTTAAACACCGCACAAATCGCAGGAATTATGGCGGCTAAAAACACAGCGTCCGTCATTCCAATGTGCCATCCTTTACCGCTGACTGGTGTCGACGTCACATTCGATTGGGAGATATCGAATAACCAATACCTTTTACACATCACTACAACGGTCTCTACCACTGGCAAAACAGGTGTAGAAATGGAAGCCTTAACAGCCGCTTCAATCACTGCACTGACGATATATGACATGTGTAAAGCAGTGGATAAAGGAATGATCATTGGTGCGACGTATCTCATTAAAAAAACGGGCGGCAAGTCTGATTTTGATCGTCAATCTTAACAGACATTATGATCTATTCTGAAACTGTGTTAAAGACAAGGACCACTCATCTGCACTACATGAGCCGAGAGACTTCTCGGCTTTTTCAGTTCCATACCGTATCATGGCGTTCTGTCTCTATCCACTGCAATGTGCATTTCCGCTCCCAGATTTGTTCATTTCGTAAACTAAATGCGTCAATTCAGGTAAGATCAACCGATTTAACGCTAATTTAACTGCACCTGTAGACCCAGGTAAGCAAAATATTAATTTTTTGTTTGACGTTCCTGCCACAGCTCGCGATAATAATGCACGTGTCCCCACATCTTCGGTAAAACTTAAATAACGAAACAACTCGCCGAATCCTTCTATTTCTTTATCCAAGAGGGGTACAACCGCTTCAATCGTCACATCTCTCGGCGCAATCCCCGTTCCGCCTGTCGTCACAATCACATCGATTTCTTCTGTTAACCATTTTTCCAATTGCTGGGTTATCGCCTTTTGTTCATCTTTCACAATCGTGTAATGCTCAGGCTGAATTTCACAATCAATTGTTTTTAGTAGATCTTGAACACATTGTCCTCCCTTATCTGTTTCAACCGTTCGCGTGTCAGAAATCGTTAATACTGCACAGCGAATTGCGCGATCTAATCTGACATTCGTATGCATAACTTCACTCCTTCATCTAACCAAATAGTTTTCGTATCAGCACTTGGGCTTGCGCAGCATCTTTTAACCCATGTATCAACAAACGCCCTTCTTGAAATGCCACAATGCGATACTTTTCGAACTTGAATTGTAATAAATAGTCATTCATATGATAACGTATGCCTCGTGAGTCTAAAAAACTTTTCAATTCAGTATAGCTTAAATCAGGGTGCTGATATTGAACGGTATCTCTCCCGCACAATACTGCAAAGCCTGATGTTCGTTCATTCAAGTAAGGGTAGTACGGTTGTGTTCCACATGTTGCGCAATCTTCACGTTGTAACCGCCCCATCCCAAATGTGAAATGGGTCCCTTCCCATATGTCACCATATGTTAACTTTGCATCTATGGTGGTATCTGTCAATATTTTCAATCCATCTCGCAGTTGAAAGCTCGTCGTCATTGTGACAGCGGGTTGAATAACGCCGACTGTGTCACAAGTTAAATTTAATGCTGGAATTTGAGGGACTAAACACTGAAAACAAGGTGTCTTTCCAGGTATAAATGGCGCTGAGACATAAGTGCTTTGTACGACACCCCCATAAATCCATGGAACACGATAGCGATATGCCGCATCATTTAATCGCATTCGTGTCTCAAAATTATCCGTCGCATCCATAATTAAATCGACGTATGGCACATGTTGCTCTAAAAAAGCGGCATCTACATGCTCAATATAAATCTCAATCACAGCGTCTCGACGTATCGCTTGCAACATCTGTCTGGCAGCCACAACTTTCGGTATACGCTGGTCTGCATCATGTTCTGTAAACAAAGTTTGACGTTGTAAATTGGAATGTTCAATATAATCACGATCAACGAGAATCAATTTACCAATTCCTGCACGGATTAGGCCTTCAGCAAGGTGTGTGCCTAGTGCACCCATTCCAACTATTAAAACGGTTTTTTGGTTGATTTTTTGTTGACCGCTTTGACCGATTCCTTTATATAAAATTTGTCGAGAATATCGCTCTTGCTTCATGTCATCCCTCCCTTTTCTTCAATACTATTGTTTATTATAAGACTTTGTTAAGTCGCACTCAATTCATTAAACCGAATTGTGACGTGATTCACAATAAGGAAAAACGCCATTTTTCATCCGTAGTTTCCCTATATTCTTTTGTTTCGCTTTAAAAACAAAAATGCACCGCCTCATGAAAAAGATGAGACATGTGCATATCTGCTAAACTTCATCGTATCAGCTGTTGTCCTTATGTCATGATTCCACATCTGAATCGTTTTACCTTCGCCCTACATCAATGCGATGAATATGAGAACAGCTCATCTTCATTCTTTTGAACTATTTCAACGCCAAAAATGCTTTTATCGTAAGACAATCACTTCATCGGCTAACATCTCCGCTTCCCATTTTGAATGCGTCACAAAGATGACAGGAATTTTCCACTCTTCAAATATCCCTTTAACGAGATGCATACTTTCACGTCGCGTCTCTTCATCTAAACTGGAGAAAGGTTCATCTAACAACAATAAATCAGGTTTCGTACTGAGTGCACGGACTAAGGCAACCCGTTGCTTCTCGCCTCCCGAACATTGTTCAGGAAACGTATCTCGTAAATCATCAATATTGAGACGTGTCATTAAATAAGCGATATGCGCATTATAGGGTGTCATAAAAGTAATATTTTGCAATACTGTCATGTGTGGGAAAAGTTGATAGTCTTGAAATAAATAGCCGATACGTCGTTCACGTATTGGGACATGAATGGATTGAGATTGATCGGTCAATACTCGACCGTTGATTTGGATATAACCTTTGTCTGGTTTGCGTATCCCTGCAATTATATTCAACAAAGTCGTCTTCCCTATACCTGAAGCCCCTTGAATCGCAAAAATGCGAGGCGCTACACTTTGTATTTGAACTTCAATCACACGCTGCCGAATGCTTTTTTGGATATCGAGTTTAATCAATTAATCCACCTCACGATAACGGTCTTTATTCAATATATTCATTATGCCAATGACACTAATCGCAAATGCTACAAGCACAAGCACCCACAGCCACGCTTGATTTTCTCGCCCTTGTTGGACAAGAAAATAAATCTCCAAGGGAAGCGTATTCGTTTTTCCAGGAATATAGCCTGCAATCATTAACGTTGCACCAAACTCGCCAATCGCTCTTGCAAACGTGAGCATCATTCCAGAAATTATCGCACGCCGAGAGAGCGGTAAAATGATTTTGAAAAAAATTTTTAATTCCGTCGCCCCCATCGTTCTCGCCGTATTTAACATACGTGGATTAATCTGACGAAAACCATGAACGGTATGTTGATACATTAGTGGAAAACTAACGATGACTGAAGCGATCACTGCTCCCGTCCATGTAAAGACAATTTTAATTCCCAATATATCCGTTAAAAAATGTCCTATCGGGTGATTGACTGAAAAAAACATCAGCAATAAAAACCCTAAGACCGTTGGTGGCAACACAATGGGTAACAATAGTACACTTTCAACGAACTGTGTCCATTTATTTTCTCGATGGTAGAGGATACGTGCGAGTAAGATGCCGCACATACTCACAATAATCGTACTGACGATTGCAACTCGTATGGAAATCCATAATGGCATCAGTTCAGCCATCATCATCACCTAATTTTCAAAATGGTATGCTTTTAAAATTTGTTGTGCCGTTTTACTTTTCATAAAATCGAACCAAGCTTTTGATTCCGGCTTATCTGTGACTGTCCCCATGCGATAAACGATAGGTGATTTCAGTGGGGCATCTGCCACTTTTTCAACACCTTCATGTGGTTTTTGACCTACATATAAATCTGTTTGGTAGACAAATCCTAACTGGGCATTCCCCTTATCTACATAGTTCAACACTTCACGCACATCTTTAGCGTAAACAATTTGATTTTCAACTTTTGTCCAAAGCTGTTGATCTTCTAAGTACGTTTTTGCATATTTTCCAGCAGGTACAGATTTAACTTCTCCAAGCGCCAATTGCCCTTTTTCCCCGAGTTGTTGAAGACTGCGAATATCGCTACCTTTCTGATGAATCAGTACGAGCTGATTTCGTGTATAGTCATAAGTTTGATGCAATTTCCCTTTGTCCTTCAACATATTCACATCTTTCGTATTCGCTGACATAAAGACATCGACAGGGGCCCCTTTATCGATTTGTTCACGCAATGCACCGGAGCCTCCATAATTAAAAGAAATATCGATATCTGGATGTTCTTTTTTAAAAGCTTTTTCTAATGCTTTCGTCACGTCAGTCAAACTGGCTGCTGCAGAAATGGTTAATTCTTTTTGAGTATGCGCTTCCTTAGAACTTTGAGATGTAGACGATTGACCGCATGCTGTTAAAATCACGACAAGTACACTACTCAATACAATCCAACTGATTAACTTTTTCATCGTTCTATACTCCTCCTTAAACCAACTTCGAATAAAAAAATACGTTCGAAACAAGTATAGCAAATATCGAACGTATTTTTATATGATTATTCGTTTAATGTCGTGATAAATCGTTGAAAAGCCTGTTGTCCTGCTTCATTACGTTTAAACACACCCGCATCTTCAAGAACCCGTTCAAATTTATAACCGACTTCTTTTCGGACAATTTTTTCAGCATCTTCACGGGTAAAGTCATATCTCACTTTCATGTCATGGGCCCAAGCGCGGTGTACACCGAGTTCAATTGCTTCGTCACCATTTAAATAGGCTGTGACAGCTTGCAATTCCTTTTTCAAACGCCCTGGTAATATCGCTGTTCCCATGACTTCAATTAAACCGATGTTTTCTTTTTTAATGTGTTGCACGTCTTGATGCGGATGAAATAATCCATCTGGATGTGCTGCTGTGCGATGATTATCACGTAAAACGACATCCATTTCATAGCGTCCATCTCGATATCTTGCAATGGGTGTCACAGTATGATGCCGTTCCCCGCTCTCACTAAAAGCTTTAATGTCCACACTTGCATCGCTGTGCGCTTCCCATTTTTGACGGATCCATTCACTTGCAGCAATCAATGCCGTTGTATCTTCTGATATTAATCGAATCACACTCATCGGCCACTTCACAATCCCTGCCTGTACTGCCGGAAAACCTTCTAGACTAAAAGACTGTTCAATTGGGGCAAGCGCCATCGGAAAGTCGTGCCGTCCTGCTTGATAATGATTATGCGATAAAATCGATCCTCCCACTATTGGAATATCCGCGTTTGAACCTATCGTATAATGAGGAAATTGCTTCACAAAATCAATCAGATTTTCAAATGTTGTCTGATTAATCAACATAGGCGTATGTTCTTTAGATAACAAAATACTATGTTCATTAAAATAAAGATACGGTGAATACTGGAACCCCCATGCTTCTCCATTAATGGACATCTGAATAATTCTATGATTTGAACGTGCAGCTGATGTCGTCGTCCCGTAATACCCTTCATTTTCCATACAAATTGCACATTTAGGATACGTTGAAGCCGGTGTATGCTTTTCTCTTTCTATTTGTTTCGCATCTTTTTCAGGTTTTGATAAATTAATTGTAATTTCGAAGTTTCCATACGTTGTCGGAACGGTATAAACAATATTTTTAGCGATAGCTTCCTCTTTAATATAATGATTGAGGTGACTCAGTTTATAAAAATAGTTCGTCGCTCGCTCTGGTGATTGTTGATAACGTTGATAAAATTCACGGTTCACCACAGACGGCTTAGGTGTGATTAAATCTAACAAGCTTGCTTCTAGTTGCTCGCGCTCTGATAGAATATTTTCAATTGCCCCTCTTTCAATCGCATCGTCAATTAAAACGTTAACGATTTCAATAGGCGTTTGCGGCACTCTCCCTTGTTGTGTATCTAAAAGTTTAATGTCATCCGCTTTGAGTCGCGCTAATATTTGATTCACAACATATTGTCGATCTCCTAGTTCAAAATCGCCGTACGCGATGCTAGCATCTGCCAATTGATACACGTGTGTTGCATTTGCCATACTGTACCTCCTCTAGACGTTTTCATAACCATTCGGGTGTTGTTGATGCCATTTCCAAGCACTGCCGATAATGTCGTGAATATCATCATGTTGTGGTCGCCATTTCAAAACGGTTTGTGCTTTATCACTAGAAGCAACCAATTTACTCGGGTCACCTGCACGTCTAGGCGCAACAACTGCTGGAATATCACGCCCAGTGACTTCACGAGCCGCATTCAAGATTTCTTTTACGGAATAACCATGATTCGTTCCTAAGTTGAACGCACCACTTTCTCCGCCTGCTTTTAAGTATTCATATGCTAAAATGTGTGCATCAATTAAATCAGTCACGTGTAAATAATCTCTTATTGGCGTACCATCCGGCGTATCATAGTCATCGCCAAACATTTTTAATTCATCACGTTGACCTAATGCGACTTGAAGTACCACTGGAATCAGATGTGTTTCAGGGTGATGATCCTCACCAATGATGCCATCTGCTTTTGCACCGGCTACATTAAAATAACGTAACGCAGCATAATGGACACCGTACGCTTCATGACACCAATGCATCATCTTTTCCATTATGAGTTTACTTTCACCGTACGGACTTGTCGGTGACTTCGAAGCTGTTTCCACAATTGGAACTTCTTCTGGTTCACCATATACCGCCGCTGTTGAACTGAATATAATGTGTTCGACTTGATGTTTGCGCATGACTTCTAAGAGCACTTGCAACCCGTAAACATTGTTATTGAAATATTCTAATGGATACGACACAGATTCTCCGACTAATGAATAAGCGCAAAAATGAAAAACCCCATCAATCGATTCTTGTTGAAATACACGATCTAAAAATTCACGATCCCGAACGTCCCCTTCGTAAAAACGGGCAGCTGTATGCACCGCTTGACGATGCCCTTTAACTAAATTATCTACAACCGCAACATCATATCCCGCTTCAACCAATTGATCTACACAGTGACTCCCGATATAACCTGCGCCACCTAAAACAAGCATAGTCATTCTTCATACACTCCTTTTTTATTGCTCTAAAGTACGTACCCCATTCGCGATATCAACATGATAAAAAGACGGCGCGTAGCCCACCGTTTTTGTATACTCCTCAGTCACTTTTTCCTCAAGTTCAGCAATTTTATCTCGATGAACCAGCGCTATGGCACAACCCGCAAACCCTGCCCCTGTCATCCTTGCGCCTAAGACACCATCAACCTGTTGTGCAACTTCAGCTAACGTATCCAACTCTAGTCCAGTGACTTCATAGTCGTTTTTCAAAGAAGCATGAGACGCATTTAATAGCGCACCAAATTTTTCAAAGTCATGCGCTTGTAAGGCTTCATAAGCTTGTTTTGTGCGCTCATTTTCAGAAATGGCATGTTTCGCACGTCGTCTTAATACGTCATCCTTAATTTGATCTGCATATTGTTCAAATTGTGCCATCGTCATCTCACCTAGCGTAGCCACATCTAAATGTTGTTGTAGAACAGCTAAAGCCTGTTCACACTCATGACGTCGTTCGTTATATTTCGATTCTGCAAGTTCTCGTCGCTTATTCGTATTCATTATCGAAATTTTATATTCTCCAAACTCTGTCGGCACGTAATGATATTCTAATGTGTTTGTATCGAGTAAAATCGCATGGTTTTCCTTACCGAATCCAATGATAAATTGATCCATAATTCCTGAATTGACACCGATAAACTCATTTTCAACACGTTGCCCCATTTTCACAAGTGCCAGTCGATCCATCTCGATATTGAATAGTGAAGTGACGATATGACCTGTTAATAATTCAATCGACGCAGAGGACGATAAACTCGCGCCATTTGGAATATTACCTTCCACTAAAATATCGAAACCCCGATTAATTTGTGAAAATTGTTCGACTAAAAAGCGCACCATCCCCTTTGGATAATTCGCCCAATGGTGTTGACTGTCGTAATCTAAATGGTCTAGATCAAACGACATCACACCGAGTGCTTTGAAGTTGACGGAATACAGCCGAATTTGCCGATCGTCACGCAAACGTGCAGCCCCATATGTCCCTAATTCAATGGCAGCTGGAAATACAAAACCCCCATTATAATCTGTATGCTCACCAATCAAATTAATTCGTCCTGGTGCAAAAGCTTTCAATGTGGGTTCAGCATTAAAAATGTCTTTAAATGTTTGTGTTAGGTTTTGCATATCTCACACCCCGATTTTAATAGTAAACAGCAATTATAGTTTACTGTTTATCTATCACGCTGTCAACTGATACCGCTTTCAAAAAGCTCTCTCGGTACTTTATGGAAGTATCCAATTGCATATGAATGGCCACTTGTCGCTGCCCTTTCATTCGATCTTGAGCCAATCGAACAGCTTGGCGGCCAAACTCTTCAATTGGAATGCGCACACTTGAAATCATTGGCGCCGTATACTGCGTAATCTCTGAATCGTTGAAACTCACAATTTGCACAGCTTCTGGAACCCGCACATCGGCTTGTTGTAACCCTTGTAAAACCCCTACACCCAATACGTCATTCCCTGTAATGACGACATCAGGTAAAGGCTGCGTTTGCGCAAGTTGTTGACCAAGTTGAAATCCACTTTGACGTTCCCAGTTTGTAGAGAAATATAAAGCCGTTTTATTCGTTTCTCGACTCCAATCAGCATAAGCCAGCTGTCTCGCATCTGGAACGCGATCATGCGCTTGATGAATATCTCGTACTTTCGTTTCACCACCAACATACGCCACCACAGACACATCACGTTGCTCAATTTCTTCAAGCACCATTTTCATGCTTTGGTATAAGTCTGCTGAGATCGCGTCTATGTAAGATGGTGCTTCAAGTTGATTAATTAAAATCAAATGAGGATTGTATGCATAAAGTTGTGCAATGACACTTTGTTTAAAAGGACCAATCACGATGACAGATCCCGCTTTTTCAACCTGTTTCAAGCCTTCTACTGCATTTAACTCGTGCGTCCGAATTGTTTTTTTAAGCGTTAAATTCAGATGTTTTACTTCTTTTTCAATCGCAAGTCTCAACTCTCGATAGTACGGGTCAATCATTTCTTTTTCTTTAGAAGCATGCGTCACGATTTGAATTTGGCGCGACAATCGTTTTTGTTTCGTGTATTGACGGTCATGTGCAATTTTTATAATTCTCTCCCTTGTCTCCGTCGCAACAGATAACGATGGATCTTCATTTAATACACGTGAGACCGTCCCAGGACTCACACCTGCTTCTTTTGCGATGTCTCTAATACTCACCATAACTATGCCCACTTTCTTTTTGTTTGTTTACTATAGTTTACTTCTTTTATCCTCACTTTTCAACAATCCATAAACCTTAATTCCTTTTAAAATGTTTTGATAAGCTTTAAAATTGATGTGATCGCACTATGATTGAAATCACGCGAATCGAAAGGGAGGTGGCCTCATTGAACGATGATATTCAAACGAATCAACCAATCGTTCGTTACGAAAACGGAACCCTCTTTAACACAACAGATGATTTTGTTATTGAAACACCACTCACGATTATGGTAAATCGTGAAGAATTTGCAACAGTGATTTGCAGTCCGAATCAACTTGAAGAACTTGTCCTAGGTTTTCTCGCTTCTGAAGGTGTGATTCTAAAACGAGACGAACTTCAATCCATTGAAATCGACACATATCGTGGTTTTGCACATGTAGAAACGACTGCACCGTTACACGACCGTATACAATTGTCAACAAAACGCTTAGTGGCATCTTGCTGTGGTAAAAGTCGGGCATTTTATTTTCAAAATGATGTGACAATTGCTAAGACGTCAATGTCCCATCTCCAACTCTCACCCCCACAGATCTTGCGTATGATGTCGCGCCTCCAAGCGCAAAGTCATACTTTCCAAGCAACGGGTGGGCTTCATAATGCGGCCATTAGTGACGGTCATGATTTTTATATTCACCGTCAAGATATAGGTCGACATAATGCTTTGGATAAACTTTTTGGTTACTGTATTCAACATCGTATTGGTGTACGAGATAAAGCACTTATTTTTAGTGGCCGAATCTCATCTGAAATATTAATTAAAGCAGCTAAAATTGGTGTCGGTATCATCATTTCAAAATCTGCACCTACCACTTTAGCTGTACAACTGGCAAATGATCTCAACATCACTGCCATCGGGTTCGTGCGTAACGATTATTTTAATATATACAGTCACGCACATCGCGTAAAGACGACATCTGCATAATCTGCCCCACAAAATAAAAACAGACGCAATTGAACTTTACATTCAAAATTGCGTCTGTTTTTATTTTTTTATTCTTGATCAGCGTTGTGAGTCGCAAATCGTTCATTCCCGACTGAAAACGCCTTTCCTTTTTCTTCGTCCTCAATCCCTCACATTGAATAAAGCACGAAGACAATCGGATACCGCTTAAGTCAATACGCTACTTTTTTCTTTTAATACACTATATTGAAAGCTCATAAAAGTATACCCTTGTTTCATATACATGTCTCTTGCCGTATCTTCAGCATCAGCCAATAATATGACCGGCCGGGTATCCGCCACTTCCCCAGTAAAAACTTGCATACTCGAACCGATGCCTCGTCCGCGCGCGTGCTCGGCGACAGCAAAGCCATCCAACTCGACTGTGCGATCCGTCTCTATTAAGTTCATAATACCGACTGGGGTAGCGTGTTCATAAGCGACGTAAGACTGTAATGGATACGTCGGCTTTTGACAACGTTCATGGAGTAGACGATGACTCTCTTTCAAATAATCTTCACCGTATTGAAGGCTGAGTGGTGTATTCACGGCCATATAATCCGCTATATTCTCTAAAGTGACTCGTTTTATCTGCACACGAGGCCCCTTTAATTTGCGCAAGTCGGCCGCTTCAATCGCATACAGCTCTACACTACCAATTTGAAACCCTTGCGAACGCAAAAATTGTAACATCGTTGCATCCGGTTTAATGTTTTCGGGAAATTCAAATTTCAAATGATACATCCTGTGTGAACGGTGGATGGATTGTTGACGCAACATATCTGCTTTAAATGTAAGACGGTCGGGCATCTGATGATATATCCATTTGTTACTATCATAGGTGAGCGGTGCATTCGGGGTCAGATATATCGTCACCCGTTCATCCCTTGACTCTAATTTGCCCTCTACATAAATGTCGCTCATTTGAAATTTCATCGAATCCCCTCCGTTCTTAGAGATTACTGTGACAGTTGACGCATGACTCTTGAAATAATAGGATTTCTAAACAACGCCATAGCAATCAATGAAGCCAGTACTGCTTTTATGATATCACCTGGTAAAAAAGTAAGCGAAAAATATAACGCTTTTGACACAGGTATATGCGTCACAAAGCCCATCACAATTGCACCTACGAGATCTAATAGCACAACTCCAAAAACAAGAAGAATGGCAAATGTTCGTTTAAAATCTAACGTCTCAAAATATTTATCTCTCATCCAACCAATTAAAAATGCTACAATAGGATACATTAATAAAAAGCCTGCACTCGGACCAACAAAGACCGCGTAGCCACCGCGTCCGCCTGATAATAAAGGTGCCCCAACAAGTACAACTAATAAAAATACAATAACGCTTAACGTACCATAACGTCGTCCTAATAAAAGACCCGCTAAAAAAATACCCGCATTTTGGATAACGATAGGGACAGGCATAAAAGGAAGCGGAATTGCCGGTATAAAGCCCATTATAGCAATCACTGCTGACATTAATGCTGTATAAACTAAAAACTTAGTGTTCAAAATCTTTTTCCTCCTTCTTCCTAAACACTTCTTTTCAGATTATACATCATTGTAAATGTATTTTCTATATGAGTTTACAATTCAGCAACGGCTCCTACTAACGCTGCATGGTTTTGTAACTGTGCGACTTCGATTTTTGCATATCCATAGTCATCAGGTAAATAGTTTTGTAACGCCGGTACAATGTATTGTAACAAACGTGGACCTTGTGCAGAAACACCCCCACCAATAATGATGATTTCAGGATCATAAATAATTTGAATTTCTGCAATCCCCCGTGCCACCTCACGTGCCCATTGTTGAATATACTGACGTGCAATGACATTGTCCGCTTCCGCTTCCTCAAATAAATCCTTTATATGTTGATGTGGGTATGCTTTACTTAATAACAATTGTTTTAACGCACCCGTTGATGCCCGTTGCTCGTATTGCGTCCCTGTTTCAGGATCATAAAGGAGATAACCAATTTGATTCGGACGATGACGCACGCCTCGTAATAATCCGACATCACGATGGTAAAAACTGCCCCCAATGCCTGTACCTAACGTTAAACAAAAAGCACTTTCATAATGTTCATTGCGTTGATTTAATTCACCTAATAACGCCGCGTCCACATCATTATATACAGCTAGTCGATCGACAAGTGTGCCGAGTGCCGATTCAAAATTTGTCCCAGTATAATGAAGAATGTTTGGGTTTGCATAGGAGATCGTACATGTGTCACGATTCACCGCTCCCGCTGTCGAGATGCCCACAACGACTTCTTTCAACTGATGTTCCTCAATATATGTTTCCAATCGTTTTTTAATATACTTTACAATTGCCTGATCTTCGTTGACGGGTGTTGGTACTTTATCATAATCATGCAATTGTAGTTGGTGATCGATAATGGCGGACTTAATGTATGTTCCACCAATATCAAAAGCCACTTTTTTCATAACATTCCTACCCCTCTCTCCAAAAATGACGTTAACCTTGTTCAACTGCAACAGTCGCACGCATTCGTTGATGCAATAGCTATCCCTCAATTTTGTATACTCTCGCATGCGCTCTAATCCAAACGTTTCAATGACATACACAACAATTAATGGATGTCCGCTCATATTGTTAACGCTTACAATTGAATTATAAATGCCGTTGTGGCATCTGACAATGGGATAATCCTATCACTAGAACAAACCGGATTAAACTCATTCAAACAGAACCTTGTGTGTCAATGGTGTGATTTAATATCGTTCATTCGAATGAATCAAAAAATTAAGCTACAAAACTCATTTCAAAACGAGCTTTGTAGCTTCTACTGTCAATATAATGATCGCGACTGAACAAGACGCGTCATCTTTATTTCGTATTATGACTTGCTGGTAATGTCTTAACCCAGGTGAATAAGACAATCGTTTGTAACATCACCATTATCATCAGGCCGATCCGAATCAAAGTGATATCGACCATCCAAATCGAAAACCCCACTACAATATATAGACTAATGAGTAACTGTATCTTCTTTTTCATTGTGTAGCCACGATATTTACGAAAATCCTCAACATAAGCTTGATACACCTTTGTTCGAATGAGCCAATCATGAAAGCGATCCGAACTTTTCGCAAAACAGAGTACCGCAACAAGCAAGAAAGGTGTCGTTGGCAATAAAGGTAACACTGCCCCCGCAAAACCTAGTAATGTAAAGATACCCCCGATGCCCACCAACAGATATCGCTTCATCACATACGCCTCTATTCTTTTTATTCATCACGCATACACGTGCTTTCATCTTACCACAGTGTTTCAAGTACGAAAATATAATCTTGTATTTTTATTCTGCGTCTCCCGACTGACGTTCAGCTAAAGCTTGTTTTGCAATTTGCGTATACGCCATGTCCTGCATCGGCGGGTTATGAAGACCCGCTCGCATATCTCGAAAGTAACGTTGTAATGGACGCGTCATTTCCAAACTTTTTGCACCTACTACACGCATGGCTAAGTCAATAACATCTAATCCTTCATTCATCACTACAATTTTGCTTGCCGCAGTTTCAGCACCTATGTGAGGTCGTAGCGTTGCTTCTTGATATGCGTGTGCCGTGCTCCAAAGGATATGCCTTGCCGTCATCAATTTAGTTTCCATTTGTCCCAAATTTTGTTGTACCAATGGTAACGTGGCAATCGTACCTTCAATACTATTCGGGCTATGAACTAATGCGAAGTCCAGCGCATAGTCGCGCGCGGCTTGAGCAATGCCCAAATATGTTGCTGGAATGTGCAACAACCAGCCATTTTGGTAAGCTGGGCCTTCTCCTTTCATTTCAACTAAATATTGTGCCCCTACTCGAACTTCATTTAATACGATATCGTGGCTCTCCGTCGCACGCATCCCCACCATATTCCAATTATCAGCAATTTCCAGGCCAGGCGTCTCTCTATGAACCAAAAAGAAACCGACTTGATTTTTTTCAACAATATAGGCCGCGACAATGATATGTGTAAGTACACGACTCATAGAAGTAAAGGTCTTGACACCATTTAAAATATACATCCCATCTTCAAATCGCGCATTTGTTGCCGGTCTTCCACCTCGAGTTGGACTCCCTGTTTCCGCTTCACTCACTGCTCTATTGGCAAGCGCACCTTTTTTCACAGCTTCTGCAAAATCATCTAAACGCACTTGAGTCCAAGTTTGTTTGTCGAAAACCTCTCCAACCAATGCCACATGCCATCCGACAGATAAAGCGGTTGCCCCATCAATCGATCCAAGTACGGACTGCAAAACGACCATGTCTTCAATCGTTGCACCCCGCCCGTCATAAGATTTAGGCAACGTCAACTGCGTATAGCCCTCATCGACGAGCCATTGCAAATTTTCATAAGGAAAGCGATGTTTCTCGTCATTACTTTGCGCATATAGTGCAAGCTGCTCACGATGGGCTTCAAGTTTTGCAATCCATTCTTTTTGTATCGGAGACTGAGTGAATACCGATCTCATTTCTATAACCTTCTTCCGTTTCATTTCTTATCTATCCACTCAACATTATAGTACAAATATGTGCTTATGCCTAATCCGATTACATTCATCACATTTCGAACTCGATTCGTTTCGGACAGCAGCCAGTTCTATTCAATCGTTAAAAAAACGACAAAAAGCAAATTCATTTTGCTATTTGTCGTTTCTCACCCATCTCATAAAGAGCCATCATGATAGGAAGCCGATACATCTCCGGTAACCCTTCCCGCATCATTTGCCCAGCGATAGATTCAATACTTCTCTTTACAATATGTTTTAAATGCTATATTTGATTATCTCAACGATACACTTTCATTTTGCTCATCAATTCTCAAACCCCGTGAATCCACACGACGGCGGATTAAAGTAATACTTCAATCTCACTAAAAAGCTGCTCAATTTTTTCATATTGTGCTTTGGAAACTTCAATGATAACAGTACGTTCGTCTTGTTCATTACGCTTTTTAGTAAGGAAGCCGTAATCTTTTAGTTTTTGCATTGCTTTCGTAATGTAGTACGGCTTAAACTTCGACGCTTTAATAATATCTTTCACATTGTATGTTGCTGACTTATGCTCCAAAATAAAAGTTAAAATAAAAAGTTCTTCATAAGTTAAACCGTATTTTTTCTTAATTTCTGCATAAATACATTTTGTTGTACAGCTGATTTTCATGAGCTCTTTCATATTTTTAATTTGAAACTTTTCCATATACTTACCCCCTAGGTGCATCCAAGCTTGATAGAAACAGTCTATTTTACTCACAACTATATTAACTTGGAAATTTAATATTTTAACATTTATATTTTAAACCGAATCTGTCTTTTTTTCAATTACTTTCTGAGTGCTGATTCAGAAAAAAATTTTGTTATTTTTTCTTTAGTAAAATAACAAAACTACTCAATTTCCTCATATGACTGAAATATAGATTAGAAATAAATTAATTTAGAGCTTAATTATTAAATAAACAATAATTAAGTTTTGTGCAAATGTCTTATCAACAATCAATCATGACGATTTGAAAAAACAAAAAAATAATAACCTACAAATCTAAATATTATGTAGGTTAAATTATTATAGAATTAACTTTATTTTATTGTTACCAATAAGACTTTGCGCTTAACATGCGTAGCCACTGAATACAGTCCAGATCGATTTTACTTTCCCGCGATGTCAAATGTTTCCCTATATACATATAGGCACCAGCCGAGCTCTCGACTGATGCCTATATGGAGAAACGCTAATGCATCCCTATTCACCTATCGAAAGGGAGACTCATCTTTAATACAAAAGCGTGTATTATTTTTTATCTACGAGCACATCAACTAAGCTTAACGCTGCTAATGAAGCAACATCAATCGCATGCTGTGCCCCTTCCTTGCCTTGTCCAGCTTCTAAATGTTTATAAATCGCGCCTGTTAATACGCCTAACGTTAACACAGAAGCCATTTTTGAAAAACGTTTATCAATAATACTTAATGCAAAAAGGCCTGCCGCTAACGTTTCTGTCACGCCAATAATTTTAACCATGCCTTCTGGTAATTTAAAGGATTTAAATGTCTCAACCATCCCCGGTTCACCTTTAAGTTTTGGTTGTGCTGCTTTAAATAATGACTTCGCAATTTTTAAGTTTGTAGCATATCTAACAATCATCCTATATTCCTCCTATTTATTCTCAAAATATGAATCAACAATCGGTTTTACATTTCGACCAAAAAGTTGAATCGCATGCATTACTTTTTCATGAGGCATAGAACCTACTGGTAAGTGTAGCATAAATCTTGTAAGTTCCAATGTTTCTACAGTATCAATAATCTTTTCCGCAACCGTTTCCGGACTTCCGACATACATGGCGCCATTCGGTCCAATCTCACGTTGGAAATGCGCATTATCAAACGGAGGCCAACCTCTCTCTTTTGCGATAATCTGATGATGCGCTTCTACGGCTGGATAAAATTCACGTATGGCTTGTTCATCCGTGTCTGCAACATATCCCCAAGAATGCGTTGCAACTTGCAGAGATGTCGCTTCAAAACCGTTGGATTCAGCAATCGCTTTGTACATTGCAATATTACGTCTGAATCGTTTTGGGTCTCCGCCAATGATTGCATAGGCGATGGGTAATCCGAGTGCACCCGCTTTCAAAGAAGATTCTGGTGTCCCACCTGTCGCTAACCAAATCGGCAATTCTTTCTGAACAGCACGTGGATAAACCCCTATTCCGTCAATAGATGGGCGCACCGTCCCTTCCCAATGAACAATTTCATTTTGATTAATGTTCATCAGTAAATCTAATTTTTCATCGTAAAGGGCCTCATAATTGTTCAAATCATAACCAAACAATGGAAAGGATTCAATAAATGACCCACGCCCCGCCATAATTTCAGCACGTCCATTTGATAATGCATCAAGCGTTGCAAATTCTTGATAAACCCGTACCGGATCATCAGAAGAAAGGACTGTCACTGCAGAAGCCAATTTTATATTTTTCGTTTGTGTTGCAGCAGCAGCCAGTACAGTGGCAGGGCTTGATACCGCATAATCAGGGCGATGATGTTCTCCAAGTCCGTACACATCCAATCCGACTTCATCAGCTAATTGAATTTCTTCAACAATATTTCGGATACGTTCAGCGCTCGAGATCGCGGGCAAATCCCCTTCTTCAGTGTGGATGGTGTGATTTTCTGCAAATGACGTCAAACCTAATTCAATTTTCAATGCGGTACCCTCTTTTCTAGTATATTTTTTATACTTAGATTATATCGGCAACTTCCATAATATGTCAACAATAAAGACTCCTACTAAATTTAAGATCATATCCAAACTATGACGCAATATCATTATAATTATTCATTTAATTTAAAGATATTTTATAATTCATAAATCGTTCTATTATATAGGAAGTTTTTTCATTCTTTGTCTCATTCAACGGATTCTCGGTTGATTCATAACCTTAGATACAAAGGCATTGACTCGTCTCTCACAAAGCCTCATTTCATACAACAGTGCATATTTATAACCCCTTTCAAAAGAACATCGCCCTTTTTACTTTTAGTGTGAAAAGAATCTAAAAGTTATAAAAGTAATTAAGAAACCTTTCTGTAATCATATTACAATTGTGTAACAAAACATTTTATTGACATTTCTCAAGTAATCATCATATCCTATAAATCGCATAACAATGGGCTTTATAGAGAAATAAAATGTTACGTAATTTTCTAGCCAATTGGTTAAACATTACAAAACAAAGAATCACTACACAAGGGTGTTATTTTCTGATAGAGTATATATCGTTATTAAGCCACGACACATCGGCTTATACTTATGCAAAAATCAACTCACTACAATGTGAATTTACTTTATAATCTTGAACAAATTATTTAGGAGGATTTTTTTAAATGAAAAAACTAATCGCTACTACTACACTCGCTACTGCTGGTTTTGCAGCTTTCGTTATGTCACAAGGTCATGATGCACAAGCAGCAGAATACAATAATGGATATAATCCAGCAGATCCAACATCATATAGTTACAGTTATACGATTGATAACTTTGGGAACTACCATTTTTCATGGGTAGGTAACTGGTCTCCAGATCGTTTCAATGGTGGAAATGCTTCAGCAACTTATTACACAGGTCAAGAAGCGACTTATAATCATTACAGTGGTTCATATGCAACACCGGCATATACTTATAGTGCACCAACAACGACACAATACACATCTAATTTAACGTATACTTACTCGTCAGCATCTACATCATCATATTCACAATCTTCATATGCGACATCAACAACATCTTCACGTTCAGTATTCCGTGGAGGATCAGGTGTTAACCTTTATACTGTAGGTCAATGTACTTATTACGTATTTGATCGTGTAGGTGGCTCAATCGGTTCTACTTGGGGTAATGCAAACAACTGGGCTAACGCTGCGGCTGCTGCAGGTTACACTGTAAACAACCGTCCAGCAGCTGGTGCAATTTTACAAACGACTCAAGGGCCTTTTGGTCACGTAGCATACGTTGAATCAGTGAACAGTAATGGTTCTATAACGGTTTCAGAAATGAACTACGGCTTTGGTCCTGGTGTTGTGACTTCACGTACAATTTCCGCTAGCGAAGCAGCAAGCTATAACTACATTCACTAACATAATAAATCCCCTCTTTGTTTGGTAGAGACAAAGAGGGGATTTATTATGTAATGCCAAAACATTGACTGCCCTTGAATCATACCATTTCCATTGTATTAACCCATACTTATGAACCGTCATCAACATGAATCACTTTAACAATCACTGTGCGAGATTAAAACCCATAGGCGACTACAACCCAATACCCAAAAGCAAACAAATAGAGTAGCGGAAAGTTTTCCATATGTTGTGCCTTAATTTGTTTCACTACAACATGCACCCCGACACCCACCAAAACAACCGTTAAAATAAATCGAACTACAAGCGTCATTAATCTTAAACTCACATCTAGGTTTGGGAGATGTGTCACTACGATGCATATCGTACATAGAACAATCATCACCGTGTACACAATAGTATCCATATTTCGGTGTAAATGGGAATAAATCCAAGCGATAATCAATCCAAATACCGTGATGAGCATGGCTTCGTGAATTCGTTCATATAAAGTAAGGGCGTCAATCTTATACAGTACAATCGCTACAAAATACAATATAAGGCTAACCCCCATAAAACGATAGAAAGATTTTTTAATTGTTGTGTATCATGATTGATATATCGATGAATCCCAAACCATAATAGCAACATCGCTAAAATCACTATTAAGTAAAAAATGGAATCACCTCTTCATAGTGCTCGTATTCCCCGCTTCCATACCACTTAAACATTTTTAATCCAACACTCGAAAAACGCTTCATTTATCTCAACTTCAGTATGGTTTATAAACCTTAATACCAACGAGACAGACTAAATCTTTAATCAACAAAGTGATATAGAAAATCGTTGTACATGATTGCATTTCAAATGCTTCTGGGGGCTGGGACACAGACCTTCAGTTCCATTAAGAAAAAGCCGTCAAAATTCATTTTTTAGAATTTGACGGCTTTTTTCTTAATTAGCGAACGAAAACTAGCACTAATTTTGGCCAGTTTTCATATATTTACTGCCATGAGTGCGATGCCAAGTTCACATTCAACTTTTGATTGAGTGCGAACCGATAATCTTTGGAAACCCAAATTAGCCTTCAGATTTCCAAAAGTTGATTCAACATCTATCTTTCTCTTTTGATAAATGTGTTTTTTCTTTGGATCTGAAAGCTGCTTATTTGTGAAAGCTTTAAAATAGTCCCAAGTTAGATTTTTAAATAAGCTTTTATTTGTGTTGGGGTGAGTACTTTGTTTCATACATTGACTTCGTAATGGACAGCCCACACACTCTTCACATGCATATCATTTAAAATCTCTTTGAATACCGTATCCGTCTCTTCTCTTTCTGTAACTTCGAAAATGTAATGTCTTCTTATTCGGACATATGTAATAATCTTCTATCTCGTTGTATTCCCAGTTAGCAGTAATAAATGGATTGTTTTTATATTTACGCTGCTTCTCTTTGAGATACATACTATAAGTGATCAAAGGTGTTTTCTCAAATTTATCTAGTATCATGGTATAGTTGTATTCACTTCCGTAACCTGCATCTGCCACGATATACTCCGGAATGTCACCATATAATTCTTTCATTTCATTCAAAAACGGCTCCAGTGTTCTCGTATCTCCTGGTTTATTATACACGCCGTAGGCTAGTATAAATTGATTATTTGTTGCTATTTGTAAGTTATAACCTGGTTTTAATTGTCCATTTTTCATGTGGTCATCTTTCATTCTCATAAATGTCGCATCATGATCAGTCTTAGAATAACTTTTTCTGTCGCCATAAATTTCCATTTGTTTGTCATATTTTAATTTACGGTCTTTAAAATCTTGGACGGCTTTCTTACTTTGTCTCACCTTACTTCTTTCTTTTCTAAGGCTTTTTCTTGTTTTTACATCTTGAGTCGTTTCAATTTCAGACGTGAGCGCATCATCTTTAAAACCTAAATGCGTCTCTATTTGATTCAGTTCTTCACTTGTTAATTCATGCCCAGATTCACGCTTGATTTCAGGAATAATCTCTTCAGAAACGAGTTGCTCATATAATGCCGTAGATTTTTCAATGACAGACTGACTAAAACGCTTCGTATTAGCTAGCCATTGGAATGTGTACTTATTCGCATTTGCTTCTATTTTTGTGCCATCAATATAAATGACATCCTCTGTAATGAGTTTATCTTCTAATAATTGTGCTCTTAAACCGACAAATAAAATATGTAGAAATTTCATCATATGGGGGTTCACTCTAAAGCGATTGATTGTTCTATAAGTTGGCGTTTGGCCTTGCGCAAGCCACATCATTCGGCAACTATCTTTTAAAAGGTGTTCGATTCTTCGGCCTGAAAAAACAGAATGAGTATAACCATACAGTATGATTTTTAACATCATTTTGGGGTGGTATGATTATAAATGCTAATTTAAAAATGTACACTCTCGCTTGAATAAGTATGTACAAAAACGACTGTTTTAATCATAATTTGATTGAGGTGAAATTATGAACTATACAGTCAAAATAGATACAGAAATTAAAATCACAAGCCTTTCAGACTTACCAAAGCTGAAAGAAATGATGGAGAGTGCAAAAATGAAAATCAATAAAAGCAAGTTAGCTCGGGATCTTGGTAAAGATAGACGGACAATCGACAAATACTTAAAAGGTTACACACCGTCAAGTTCTCGAAAAAGAACTTCAAAAGTTGATAAATATTACAATGTAATCCAACTACTTTTATCAGAAGAAAGCCCACAAACCTTTTATTATAAAAGAGTATTATGGCAGTATCTCAAAGATAATCATGGCTTAGATTGTTCTCAATCACTTTTTAGAAGTTATATATCGAAGCACAAAACATTTAATGATTATTTTAAAACGGGGGCTAAAATTAAAACGCTTAAAAGCGTGGCACGTTACGAAACGGCACCAGGCACTCAAGCACAAGTGGACTGGAAAGAAAACATCAAATTTAGATTGAAAGACGGCAATGTCATTGAAGTTCATATCGCCATGTTAATCCTGTCTTACTCTAGATTTCGAATTTTTAATATTTCAACTACAAAATCACAAGAAATTCTGAAGTCTTTTTTAACCCAGTCATTTGAAATGATTGGCGGGGTGCCTAAAGAACTACTCACAGATAATATGAAAGCAGTGATGGATCAGCCCCGTACAAGATTCAGTAAAGGACAAATCAATCGTCGATTCGAACAATTCGCACATGATATGGGAACAAAAATACGACCGTGTATAGCAGGGAGACCTATGACAAAGGGTAAAGTGGAAGCTTCTATGAAACTACTTGATGAAATCCATGCTTATCAAGGCAAATTTAATTTGTCTGAGCTTCATGCATATATCTCAAAACTGAATCAAAGAGTGAATTATCAACTACATCAGGGTACGGGAAAAATACCGATTATTGAATTAGAAAAAGAAAAGAGCCACTTACTTCCACTTCCTACGGAAAAAGTAAGAGACTCCTATAGAATAATTGGACAACATGTAAAAGTTAACGCTTCCAATATGATTACGTACCAAGGCAATCAATATTCAGTACCATCTGAATATGCCAGAAAGCGCGTGCAATTACAGGTATTCAATCATGAACTACATGTATATTATAACATGAAGCTGATAGCGTGCCACTCTATAAGTAACGCCAAGTTGAATTATAAAGAAGAACATTATATTGAAGCACTACAATTATCATCTCCATATTATCCAGACATTGACGATTTAGCGAAAGAAAATTTAAAAGCCATTGGAGAGATGTATGAATGATGAAAACGAATTCTAACTATAGACAGCTTCTAGATAATTTAGAGTATCTGAAAATGAAACAAATGATATTACATCTGGATGAAGTTGTAGATTTTAATATTAGGAACGATGGTTCTATTATAGATGCTTTGATTAAGCTGACGAACTATGAAGTGGATATAAGAGAAAAAAATATGATTCAATCTATGGTTAAGGTGGCGGGGTTTCCATTTCAAAAGGAGCTGAATAGCTTTGATTTTGAGTTTCAACCGAGTATTAATCCACAGCAAATCAAGGATTTTATGTCTTTAAGATTTATAGAAAACAAAGAAAACATCGTTTTTCTAGGTCCTAGTGGGGTGGGTAAAACCCACCTCGCAACGGCCTTAGGCATAGCTGCTGCTAAAAAAAGAAACAGCACCTACTTTATAAAATGCCAGCAGTTGATTGAGAATTTACGTAAGGCTCACAATGAAGGGAGGCTTGAAACTAGGCTTAAACATTATAGTAAATATAAGCTTTTAATTATTGATGAAATTGGATATTTACCGATTGATGTTGAAGACGCAAAGTTGTTTTTTCAAGTTATTGATCGTCGATATGAAAAGAAAAGCACGATACTTACCACGAATATTAATTTTAAAGCATGGGATGAGGTATTCCAAGATACGAAAATAGCGAACGCAATTTTAGACCGCGTATTGCATCATGCCTCAATCGTATCTATCGTTGGAAAGTCTTATAGACTAAAAAACCATTTCCCTTCAGAAAAAGAATAAAACTGTACATGCTTATTTAAGCAAAATTGTACATATTTATCTTGACGTTTATAGTATGATGAAGGACCTCTTTGGCTATAATATGGATTAAAAGCTTCTTGGGGAATAGATTCTACCAGCTTGTTGATAATGAATACGATATCATTTTCTGGAAAAGACATCTCAGTTTCTATTGGAAGTGTAAGTTGAAACATGTTATAATTTTTGTACATATAAAGCACCCCTGTCTATTATTTTTGTGGTTATTAATAATTATACGGGAAGTGCTTTATTTTTTTAAGTCATATCTAAAAAGAGCTCTGATTAAATGTTTTTTGACATCTAATCAGAGCTTTTTTAACAAACTAGGGGGATTATGTCCCACCCCCTTTATACTTTCTTTTTAATACTAATCCCTGTAAAGCCATATAGAAGCGCAATAATCACACAGAGATAACACGGTACGGCCCATACAAAAAATTCACCTACACTCACGCCCAATTGCTGCGTGTAATAGATCCCCGACGTGCCCCATGGAATAAGTGGAATGACCATTGTCCCTGAATCTTCAAGCGTTCGAGATAGATTCACACGATCTAATCCCAATTTATCGTACATTGGCATCAATAACACACCGACCATAATAATGACAACGGATGCGACACCTGCAGCGAGCACCATCATGAGGCTCCCAACAATCGTCACTAACACCAGTTGCCCTCTAGACCGAATATTTTTTGAAATACTTTGTAAAATAACGTCTAGACACCCCGCTTTTTCTACAATACCTGCAAAGGCATAGCCACAAAAAATCGTGACTAACACTTGAGTCATACTCATCATGCCACCTTGTTCAATCAAAGACAACGCCTTTTCTGATAATCCGTTCTGCTGATTCAACATATCTGGTTTAAACCCACTCAATGTCGCAACAAATCCATCTTTGAGTTGAAAGCCATGATTCAATGTCCCTACTAATATGGCAACCACGCTTGAAATCAACATGGATGGAACCGTAGAAATTTTGATAAGTAGACAAATGACAATGACAATCAAAGGGAGCCACACGAAAAAGTTGATGTGATACATTGTTGTAATATCTTTCAATAAAGCATCGATTTGTGCTGTGTTCGTTGGCATGGATAGCCGACTTGATGCGATATACCAAACGATCAAACCGATGATTGATGCCGGTACCGTTGTCCAAATCATATGTTTAATGTGGCTAAAAATATTCACACGTGTGACCAACGCGGCTAGGTTTGTCGTATCTGACAAGGGGGACATTTTATCTCCAAATACTGCACCTGAAATAATGGCACCCGCCGCCATACCTGCTGGGATATCCATCTGCATACCAATTGCCATCAATGCAATACCTGCCGTTGACGCCGACCCCCAAGCCGTCCCTGTCGCCACTGATGTGAGCGCTGAAATAATAAAGGCAGAAATCAAAAAATAACTCGGGCTCATTAAATTCAAACCATAGTAAATCAATGCTGGCACCGTTCCTGAATACATCCAAGTTCCAACAACAATCCCCACAGTTAAGATGATAAAAATCGCTGGCATCGCTGTTGATAAACGTTCAGTGATGCCTTCTTCTAAATCTTTCCAGCGTAAGCCGACACGCCATGCAATCCATGATGCATAGGCGGCTGAAATAATTAATAAAGGTTGTACGGGAATTTCAAAAAATATAAAGCCCACACACACAACAAACATCATTACAATAATCGTTGATAGTGATTCGAGTAACGTAGGTTTTCTTTTCATATAGACCACATCCCCTTTTATGTTTTAATAAGAAGTTAATCCTACGTTCTCACGTCCTAAGTATTCAATCGTTAACCCCTCATTAAAGAAATCACGTTCCAAGATTGTGGAAGCGATAACAATAATAGCATCGATATTCGGCGTCGGAACACCGATTTCTCTTCCTAAACTCGACCACAATACTAAGCCATACGCGATATCCTCAGTCAAGTAACGATTGTTCACTTTATTCGGCCCTGGAATACGAGAAAACACCGGACTATGATTAAAGAGTTTATTCAGTGGCTCATCTTCCATTTCTCGTTCTAAATAGCCGCGTTCTATACGCGCTTCTTTTGCCGTTTCTAATTCAAAACCGAGTTTACGCCCTAGCGTTAAACGCTCAACTTCAACAGCATGGAGTAAACGAACGGTATGATTTGTAATCCCTTCCTTATACAATGCAAAATCACCGCTATAATCAATGCGTCCTACATTTAACAATGTTGGTCCTGGGTGTACTTCTGGGTTCCCATTTTCCAAGTTCGTACGCCATAAACTCTCTTCTTTAACAAGGTACGGATAAATTTGTTCTACCTTTTTAAACGTCTTGCTGAGATCTTTTTCATTGAAGGTAGAGAAATAAACTTTGCGTACGTTCAATGATAAATCAACAGTTGACGTTTCAAAGTCGACACGTGTCCCATAAGTTAATGTGTTCGCTTCTGCGAAAATCGGTCGTGTTGATAAGTGGGCTTCTTCTAAAACTTTAATGAATCGTGCTGATCCCATTGCTGCAGCCATATTGAAGAAAATAATTTGATTATCTTTCACATATGAAGACATCAATTCAGCATAATATTCAATAAATGAAGAAGGAATACATACCATGACTATTTCTGCGTCTTCTAATACATAACCCATATCATCACTAATATCAGTAAATTTCACAAAGCTTTCTGAACCTTCATTATTAAAATGAAAGCCGCCCTGTTCCATCGCATGATTAAATTTACTGATCGATTGGTTACGACAATAAAGTCTCACTTGATGCCCTTGATTGACCATATCTACTGCAGCAGTTACAGCACCATTCCCTGACCCTACAATTGCTATTTTCATATGTTTACCCTTCTTTCTGTCCGTTTCTTTTGCGTGCACACCTATGATTGACCTCTATCATCATAGACTTGTGTGCAGTTGACAATTGCTCATTTTTACAAATGTGGAACGACAAAATCAAACTGATTTCAGTACCACTCCCATGAATCGTAACAGAACGGTTATAAAAAGAAAACTCTTTTTTAATGTTTGATGTGCCTTTAGTCAACATCATTACTTTATACCCACTATTTTTAAAGAGATGTGGAAAATCGCCCACTTTTATTTCATTTTAAAAGCGTGTTCATACTTTATATGAATGTTGTCTTTCTTTGTTATTAGCTGGACTTCACAACGCTTTTCTATGAATGACACTGTGTTTTTAACGGATGATTTCACTAAAAAATCAAAATTTAAAATATTACATTAAATGTAATATAAAATTTTAGATTCATGCTTTAGAGACTGAACTGACCGATTTTTTCATTAAATTTACACATCATCAAAAGATTACACGATATCCCATTCGGGTTTAAATTCAATTACAAAACAGTAACATGACACACAGCCACCTTTATTTTTGATAAAGTGCAAATTGTCGTTAAACGAATAACGCATTCATGGATAAACTTTTATGTTTTATCCTTTCAATAAATATTCAATACTTTAGGAGGACTTTTATCATGTTAAAAACAATCGCTACAACAACATTAACTGCGGGGTTAGGTGCCGCTTTAGTTGGTTTAGACCACCAACAAGCCGACGCTGCAGAAAACAGTTATCATTACACGTACAGCTATCAATACAACACCAATACACAAGGTTCCTCGAACTATTCTTATCAGTCTCAAAGCAATCAAACATATACGAATGGCACAAATACAACGCACACTTCCACATCGACTCAGTCGACAGGTGTTGTCAGTGCCGGCAACCTTTACACAGCAGGCCAGTGCACATGGTATGTCTATGATAAAGTCGGAGGGAAAGTGGGCTCAACTTGGGGCAATGCAAACAATTGGGCGCAAGCTGCTGCCGCTGCTGGTTACACAGTCAATCACACCCCACAAGCAGGCGCAATTTTACAATCATCAGAAGGGCCATTCGGTCATGTGGCATATGTAGAAGCGGTTCATTCTGATGGCTCAATTGAAATTTCAGAAATGAACTACAATGGCGGGCCATTCAGCATCAGTTCACGTACACTCCCTGCTTCAGAAGCCGCTTCATATTTCTACATTCATTTATAAGTTTCAAATCATTCCGAGGTGGGGCAACACCTCGGCTTTTTTGTTTTTTATTGCCGTTTGATTTTTTAACCTTGTTGCTAAGTGACCTTTCATTATATGATGAATCTGAATTGTTTTTAAGGAGGGAGAGACGATGCAATGGATTAAAGTCATTTTAGCGGGCTTTATTGAAGTAATATGGGTGATTGGGCTAACGCACGTCCATCATTTTTATCAATGGCTCCTTACCATTGCAATCATTTGCTTAAGCTTTTGGATGATGTTATCTGCATCACGTGTTCTACCTGTCGGCACAGTTTATGCTGTATTTGTCGGTATCGGCACATTAGGGACCGTGATTGTTGGTATCTTATTTTTCGGTGAATCTTTAAGCCCGATTAAATTATTTTTTATCATCACTTTATTAGTTGGCGTGATTGGATTGAAGTTATCTTCGGATGAGGCAGGTGAAAATCATTGAGTTGGTTTGCACTTTTATTAGCAGGATTATTCGAAGTCCTCGGCGTCTTATGGTTGAATCAATATGCGGCACATCATCAAAAACGCTATGTGCTACTGCTTGCGATCACCTTTGCGTTCAGTTTATTAAGTTTATCCTGGGCGATGAATACCATCCCAATGGGGACAGCCTATGCAATCTGGACAGGGATTGGGACAGCGGGTGGCACATTGCTCGGGATGTTCGTATACAATGAATCTAAAAAATTTTTACGTGTCTTTTTTATTTTATTGATTATTATTTCAGCTGTAGGATTAAAACTTGTCGTATAAAAATTGCATTGCTTGTATTACAAAATAGGGTTTCATATACTTAGAGAAGAAAGGTGGCATGGATGATGAAAAAAGTATTTATTGCAGGTCCAATCCCAGAAAAAGGGTTGGAATTATTAAAAGCACATTTTGAAATCGAAATGTATGACGGGGACGGAATCATTGACAAAGCAACGTTAAAAAAAGGCGTTAAAGACGCATTTGGTTTAGTCAGCTTATTATCGACAGAAGTGGACCAAGAAGTGATTGATAGTGGTACAGAACTTCAGTTCATTGCCAATTATGGGGCTGGTTTTAACAATGTTGATATTGACTACGCACGTTCAAAAAACATCGATGTTTCCAATACACCTAAGGCTTCCACTGATGCAACAGCTGAATTAACAATGGCGATTTTGCTTGCTGTCGCACGACGCATACCTGAAGGGGATCAACTCATGCGCAATCAAGGGTTCAATGGTTGGGCACCGTTATTTTTCCGAGGCCGTGAAGTATCTGGAAAAACAATTGGGATTATTGGACTCGGTGAAATTGGTACCGCGGTTGCACAGCGCGCCAAAGGGTTCAATATGAACATTCTTTATACAGGACCACATCAAAAACCTGATAAAGAGCAAGCGCTCGGTGCGCAATATGTTGATTTAGATACATTGCTACAAAACGCTGATTTTGTAACAATTAATGCGGCTTACCAACCTTCAATGAAACACATGATCGATACACCTCAGCTTAAAATGATGAAACCGACAAGTTACCTCATCAATGCTTCTCGTGGCCCAATTATCCACGAAGCTGCACTGCTCGAAGCATTGGAAAACAAAATGATTGAAGGGGCTGCACTCGACGTTTATGAGTTTGAACCTGAAATTACTGAAGGGTTAAAGTCATTGAAGAATGTCGTCATTACGCCTCATATCGGAAATGCCACATTTGAAGCCCGTGATATGATGGCAGAAATCGTAGCAAATAATTTAATTAAAAAGGCAACTGGAGAAACACCAGATTATATTGTCAATGCCTCTAAATGACACGACACATCACCTTTTTGAATATAGTGACATCCTACTTTATACAGCAGTATGATTGGTTATCAGTCATTCAAAAGGAATAAAACTTTTAACGCTTTTAAAAACCTCCAAAAATTCTTTTAATTGAATTTTGGAGGTTTAAACTTTGATGTGCTTTACATTCAGATATGGTAATCACGTCTAAATTTTGAAAATGCGCCTAGAAAACACCGTCTTTTTACATTAAAACCTATCTGATTCTTTTTAATTTACGTTGTGATATTTCATAAATGACCGTCGCAATTTTATCGACAAAAAAGCTATCATGTGATGTAAATAATATCGTTCCTGGATATTGTTTGATCAATTGCTCTAACCCTTGAATTGCATCAATGTCTAGGTAATTGGTCGGTTCGTCCAAAATTAAGACGTTGCTACGGTTTAACAATGAAGTCGCAAGCAATGCTTTAAGCTGTTCCCCTGCACTAAGTGTCGTTGTTTGTTTCACTAAATCGCTTTTATCGAAGCCAATCTTTTCCAAAACATCTACAACGAAATCATATGAATGTTCAGTATCATTCATAACGAAATGGATAAGATCAACGTCCTTTTGATCAAAGAAAAAGTCTTGTCTTAAATAAGAAAACTTAACATTGGAAGATATGATGATGGCTTCATGACGATGATAGATATGGTTTAATAATGTCGTTTTTCCTACTCCATTGTTACCAACAAAAGCCACTTTTTCACCCGTTTCAATTTGAAAAGATGTGTTGTCTAAAAGCATGTTATCACCAGCATGAATCGTCAGTTCATTCGCATACATCACTATTCTACTCGATTTCTGTATATCCATAGAAGGGAATTGTATCTCCTTATTTTCAAGTATTTCCTTTTTCATTGGAATATTTTCTAATTTCTTCTCAAGTGATTTAATTTGTCGAGAAATCCCTTTTTGACTACTCCCTCTTGATTTAGATTGTCCTAATCTTCCTGGATTTATTCTTTTTACTTGATGTCACATTAGAAGTGCGTTTTAATGCTTCTCTTTTATTTTGTATCGCCGATTGTAACTGTTCTTTTTGTACGTCTATTTGGGTATTTATATTTTCAACCGTTGCTCTTTCTAGTTGTTTTTGTTCCGTGTAATCTGTCCAGCTTCCTTTGTATTCTTTTACTTTGTGATTTTCGATGACCCAAATTTTTGTCGCAATTTCTTCCACTAAATTTCTGTCGTGTGTCGTAAAAATAATAGTACCTTGGTGATTTTTTAATGTCTTCATTAAAAATTTTACACTACTCAAATCTAAATTTGTCGTCGGTTCATCAAGCATTAAATTGACAAATTCATCTTTGATCACATTTGATAAACCTAATCTAATTTTTTCCCCTCCACTAAAATTTTCAAAACTGCCACTATACGGAACGCCCCCCCATTTTAGAGATCAACGCATAATTCGTTTCGTTTCCTAATTCATTGTTGTTCTCAATTTGTTTTAAATATAGAAAGTCGTGTTTATTTTCAAAAACCCCTGAAAAATTGTTGAAATGACCCGAAATTAAATTTAAAAGGGTTGTTTTTCCGCTTCCATTCGCACCGATAATCGCAATTTTATCACCGTCTAATATTTCTAAATGCTCAATCGTCAACAAAGCTTTACCTAAAAATTCAATATAAATATCTTTTAATATTGTCATATTTCATTCTCACGCTTTCTATCTTTCATTCGTTGTTAATTTTGCGTTTTTTATTGAATACAGTGCGATTGTTGACATTAAAATCGCCATCAATATAACAATTCCTATATTGAAAGGGTTTGAAACGCCAAATCCGATATCTCTCAGTGCCTTTAACTGGTAGGTTAAAGGATTGAAATAAGAGACTGTACGAATCAATAACGGCGCTTTATCAAAACTAAAGAAAATAGGTGCTGTAAAAGAAATCGGTAACAATAAAGTGTTCAAAATTAAATCTCTTATTTTGTATGACGTTATTTTCAACGATATAACAGTTCCTACTGAAAACCAAAAAATCATCATAACGATAGCGCATAAAGCAATCAGTATAAATTGCTTCACTGCAAAATAGTCTCCAAAAATGAGCGAAATTAAATAGAGGACAACGACCTGTATTAAAAAGTTAAATAACGGAAATGACATTTTTCCGATAATATACGCTAATGGGGAAACCCCTTTGAAGTATTTTAACGCTAATAATCCCCACTTTCGATCCAATATAATCCTATAAACAGATTGTGCCATTTGACTATATACAATCAATCCGATAATACCGATAAAAGAAAATTGTAAAAAAGAAACTTCTTTACTTTCATAATGAATCATACCAAAAGTTGAAGCAATGCCTGTTGAATAAAATAGGAAATAAAGAATAGGAATAAGGATTTGAGTGTAAATTAAATGTTTATTGTTGATTAATGCTCTAAACTCAATGTAGCTTATCTTAAAAACAGATTCTATTAAATTCGACCTTTGATCTCTATAATTTAACTTTTTCATGTTTTCTACGCTCCTTACCCTTTTAACTTAATAATCTCTTTTAAACTACGCTTATTTTGTTCAACAGCATGAATGGCGATATCATGATCAATCAATAATTTCAATATTGCATTAATCGATTCTCCATTATTGACTTCAACCGTTAGAGGATGCCACGCTATCACATTAAAGTGCGCTGCTATATTTTTTTCAAGTTCTTTAGAGAGATGACCTTCATAGTTGACTTTATATTCATTCAGACGATTATATTGTTCTAAAAAATGATTGATCTCACCAAAAAAGATCAAGTTGCCGTTTTCAATATACAGCACTTTATTACAGTACCTTTCTAACATGTCTAAATCATGAGAAGAGATTAAACAAACTTTTCCTTCTTGCGTCTTATCTTTCAGTTGATCTAAAATTTTTTCAGATGTGATCACATCCAAACTCGATGTCGGTTCATCCAAAATTAAAACTTTTGCGTTTGATACAAGTTGTCTTGCCAACTGTACACGTTGCAATTGACCACCGGATAAATTTGTTGGATCCTCCTTTTCTTTTCCTTCTAAACCTATTTTATTTAATGCATGAATGGTTTCTGCTTTAGCATTTGAATATCCATCAAATAAAGCCTCCATATAGATGTTATCAAAAACATTTAAATACCAATCAATCGCTTGATTTTGTGGGCTAAATGAAATATCTTTAGACGATAAGTCGTCCGCTATCAAAACCTCTCCCTCTGTTAAAGGAAGTATGCCTAAAATCGAATTGATTAATGTGCTTTTACCTGCACCACTTTTTCCAATAAGCGCTAAGAAATCACCACTATTTAATTCAAACGAAATATTTTTAATGCCATCTCCGTTTTCATAAAAACAAGATAAATTTTCGACCTTCAAAATGTGATTCAATTTAATCACTCCTTAACCCATACTTTCATTCATAAGAAACTTTACGTTTGCTAATCATTTTGGATTAGTATGAATTTTCGAAAAATTTTTTAGACACCTCCACAATTACCTTCTATACGCATTACGATAATCTTTAAAAACCATTCTTTCCCTTCGCTTGAATCTATGTCACCCTTTCTAACAATGAAGAAGTCACAAATCCAAATACAGACATTTGAATCCTTATCATTAAAGCATCCTTTAGGTTGAAAACTTGGGAAGCATACTTCGTTCATGATTTCAGTCTATGACGCTTCATTGTTTTATTATTATGTACTTCACTTAGATTTTCAATAATGGCAAGTTAATTTTTTAAAAAAATACTAAATTAATTCTACGTATTTTTATTTATTTATTTATTTATTTATTTATTTATTTCAAAGACACATAGAATTGTGGGGTTTGAACAAATGTTTCATAGCACAATGCCGCCTCCATTTGTTTATCATATCAGCGTATTAAATAGCATAAAGTCAATGAATACGCTAACTAGTCATTGACCAACTCACCTCATAATCCACTTTCACAAACAAAAAGGGGGCATAGACGAAACGCCATACCACACCCTTGTTTAAATGATATACGAGAAAATGCGTCTGAGAATGGTGTATAGGAATTTCTCAGTCGCTCTATTTACTCTTTTTTTCCACGATACAACAAACGGGTTTGTCTTGCCATGACCCATTTCGGCATCATACGGAGGAGCCGATTTCTCACGCTCATCGTCATTCCATTTGATTTTTGTGCGATTTCCCCGATTTTACGGGATTTCTTAATGATTTTTTGTGTATGTTTCACACGCAAACGCTGATAACGTTGCAATGCACGATCCAGATCCGAGTACTTCTTCAATACGTTGGCTAATACAACTGCATCTTCCATCGCTTGACCAGCACCTTGCCCCATATTCGGCGTCGTCGCATGTGCCGCATCTCCTAACAACACAATACGCTGTTCGTATACAAACTGAGATATTGGTTTTAAATCATAGATATCATGATGTAAAATTTCTGTTTCAGATTGTAAAGCTAAAACTTTTCTAACGGGGTCAGGAAAATGATTGAAGTAAGCTTGCAGATGTGGTTTATTAAAGTTTTTAAAGCGCGCATCTCGGGCTTTTGCATTAATCGTAGCAAACCAATATACACGACCGTTTAATAATGGGACGATACCAAACCTCCCTTTTTTCCCCCAATATTCTTCAGCAATGGGTTTCAACAAGTCCATGTCGTCTACGATACCTCTAAAACATGTGTACCCTTGATAAAGGACTTTACTTTTCGGCTGTACGGTTGTGCGCACACGTGAGTGAATCCCATCTGCACCGATGACCATATCGACTTTTACAGATTGATGCTGCTTAAAATGAATGGTTGCATTCGTTTGGTGGCTTTCCACATCTGTCACTTCATGATTGAAATGGATGATGGTGTCGTCAATATATGATTTTAAAATATCGACTAGCACTTGTCTTTCAAGCGTCACATTGGTTTGTGTTTCATTCAACACGAGTGCATTTAATAATTGGCCTCGATCATCTAAAATACGTAATTCTTCTAGGACTTGACCTGCATTTTTAATCCCTTTAGCTAAATCGTGTGAACCTAAAAGTTGAATGACATTATCCCCAATACCAATACCTGCACCCATTTCACGTATTGCATCGTTTTTTTCATAAATCACGACATCATGGCCCTGTTCTTGAAGCATTATCGCAGCGGTTAATCCCCCAATGCCAGCACCTATAATCCCAATTTTCATTGACGTTCACCTCGTTCTTAAAATCAACCTACTTGTATAAATCTTTTCTGATATCATCTTTTTTAATTCCGTATGTTTTATAATACTTTTCCATACGTTGCGCAATTTTACTCGGCCAATCTATGTCGCTCGCATATTGATGCGTCGCTGGACTTTTTGGATTCCATCGCATTTGATATAAACTTAACTGACCTTGCTCAAAATATTGCGCTCTAATGAATTTTGCACCACCCATAATCGCTTTATCTGGTGAATCCCAATCGGCTTGTTGTGCATAACTTGTTCCCGTTTTTATCGCATTGCTGTCAAATGCACCAATTCCAAAGAAGTTGTAATAATGCTGCTTTCCACTGCGAATCCCTTTAGCCAATTCAGAATGCCCATCAGCTGTCTCGAGTAAAGCATGGCTCACTAAATAAATAACATTCACTTCATATTGATCTTGGGCTGCTAAAAATGTTTTACCACGCCCTTCTAAAATCCCTTTCCCTTTCAACATCGCATTGACTTCTGCTTCTGACATTTCAACGCGTTCAGAAAGGTCCATATACATCAAATCAGAATCATCTCGATTGATTTGCATCGCTCGCTTGACTTCCATTTGAGAGGCACTAACGAAACGATTGTCTTGCGATTTTGTATGTAATGCTTCACCGTGTGTTTGCATGGCAACAGCTTCATCAAACGTATGCGTTTTATCATTTTTAAAGAGAGATGTCTCATTGACCAAAAACAAAATCGTAAATAGCACAATTAACAAAAAAATAATGACTTTTAACGGTTTGATTTGACGCGATCGTTTCATTCGACAAACTCCTTTTTAATCAATCATGAACGGGACAGATAAATCATCGTAATGATTACACAAAGTACAATCAAGTATGCCACATTCACTATTATTTTAAGTACACGCTTTCCTCGAAACAACATATTAAATAAAATAAGACTAAGTCCTAAAGAGATTAAAAAGCAAACCAGTGCCATCCAAGCACTTACAAAAAACAATAAAGCAAGCCCTAAAAGTAAAAAGGCATTAGATATCACACCGATGATTTTAATTTTTTTTGTATCCATTTTCCCACCTCTTTCATACCTGTATTATTTTATCATGAATCATTTATAACTGCGATGCCCCTTTTTAATATGCCGATTACCGTCAGCTGATTTTTGTATTGCATTTTCAAGTGGTGTTGAATCCATCCACTCAGTACGCATATTTCAACACAGCAACACCGGGATATAAAAATGGACATGTGAAAAATCAACATCATTCTTCACATGTCCGATTCATATCAACACATCTTTTATGAGACGGTCGCTATTCTATTCGCGTGACATCCCCTTCAACATATTTAAAAAGTATGTCAAACTACGATTCATCTCCTCATCCTTCAGCACACGCATCAAACCTGTGACTGATGTTCGTGCATTTGGACTCGCTTGATTGGCTACGCGCAAGCCTTGATTCACTTTGTTTAACAATATGCGCAACTCGTCTATTTGCAAATCTCCTAACAAAAAGAAAAGTTGGCCCATATTATGAATCGCACCTGCATATTGTGCTTTATTTAACTCCGTTGTCATCTTTTCTGTAATGACACCTCGTTGCTTCACTGCTGCAGTCAATGCATCTAAAATTTTCGCATCATCTAATGTGCGAATCAAATCAATCGCCTTTAATAGGCTATCTTTATTTTCTGCAATGGCATCTGTCACCTGTGCGATATTTTCTGCTTTAATTTCCGCTTCAGACTTTTGGATGCGTTTAATTTTCGATATACGTTCAGCCATTATTTCATCACCTGATCCCCAGGGAAGACATAATCAGGTCTTGCCCATTTTTTATCTACGCGCACACTGTACTGTGGATTTCTCGTTTGGTTACGGAAGTTTGTAGGATTCAAGGGTGACTTTCCACGTTGACTGAGTACTTCCATACGACACGTTGTTGATTTATATGCTGGCGTATGCGTTTCCGGGTCCGTCACACTACTTGTTAAATAATTGATTGCTGCTTCACTGTTATCATTTAAAGGTAAGTAAATTTGTTTACCAACAACGCGATCAGTGACATGGACGTGCATCGTTGCTTCGCCTTGTTCGGAAATCAATTTTACTGCCGCTCCTTCATGAATACCACGTTCTTCCGCTAATTCAGGAGAAACTTCCACAAAAGCAGTAGGCATTTTATATTGTAAACCTGGCACTTTATACGTCATGTTTCCTTCATGGAAATGTTCAAGCACACGTCCATTGTTGACATGTAAATCATACGTTTCATTCGTTTTATAAAAGTTTTTAAAATCTAGCGCATAAAATTTTGCTTTACCGTTGTCAAAATTAAAACGCTCGGTAAACAATAACGGTGAGTCTGTACCATCTGCAGCAACTGGCCATTGTAAACTATTGTAACCTTCTAAACGATGATATTTTACGCCCGCAAACATCGGTGTTAAATCAGATGCTTCATCCATAATTTCTGCTGGATGCGTATAGCCCCAATCAAACCCTAGTGCTTTAGCAAGCATTTGTGTGATTTGCCAGTCAGGTTTTGAGTTTCCAAGTGGCTTCAATACTTGATACAATCGTTGGAAACGACGTTCGGTATTCGTAAATGTGCCGTCTTTTTCCAATGATGGACTTGCCGGTAAAACGACATCCGCATATTCAGCTGTAAAAGTAAGAAACTCATCCTGTACAACGAGAAAGTCTACTTTTTCTAATGCGGCTTGGACATAATTGATATTGGAATCCACAATGCCGGTATCTTCACCTAAAATAAACAAGCTGTGTAAATCTCCCGCATGAATGTGATCCATCATCTGATGGTTATCGTAACCCGGATGGCTCGGTAATTTCACACCCCAAGTGGCTTCATAACGACCACGCGCCTCATCATCCGCTACGCCTTGGTATCCTGGTAATTTATCAGGCATGCTTCCAAAATCAGAGCATCCTTGTACATTATTATGTCCACGCAATGGGTAAGAACCCGCGCCTGGTTTCATATAATTTCCTGTTGCCAATAATAAATTCGAAATCGCTGTACTTGTATCAGAACCTGTTTCTTGTTGTGTCACACCCATGGCCCAACAAATCGACACTGAATTGACAGAGACAATTTCTTTTGCAAGTTGGATTAAACGTTCTTTAGCAATGCCTGTATGCGTCTCTGCAAACTCCATCGTATAAGGTTCAAGGGATTGATAATAATCATCAAAATGGTCAACCCATTCGTCAATAAAGGCTTTTGCGTGCCAACCTTGATCAATAATATATTTCGTGACAGCAGATAACCAAACTAAATCCGTACCTGGATAAGGTTGATAAAATTCATCTGCACGTTGCGCCATTTCATGTTTACGAATATCAAACACATGCAGTTTTTGACCGAACAACTTGTGTGACCGTTTTATTCGTGAGGCGATGACAGGATGCGCTTCTGCTGTGTTCGTCCCAATTGTAATGACCATTTCCGCGTTGCCGATGTCTTCTATTGATCCTGAATCCCCACCATGTCCAACCGTGCGAAATAATCCTTTAGTCGCCGGCGCTTGACAATATCTCGAACAGTTATCAATATTGTTCGTGCCAATCACTTGACGGGCAAGCTTTTGCATTAAGTAAGATTCTTCATTTGTCGCTTTTGAAGATGAAATAAAGGCCAGTGCGTCTGGGCCATGCTGATCTTTAATTGCTTGCATACGTCCAGCCACGTATTGAATCGCTTCATCCCATTCTACTTCTTCAAAATGATCACTGCGACGGATAAGCGGTTGTGTCAAACGTGCTTCAGAGTTGACGTAATCCCAACCGAATTTTCCTTTCACACAAGTAGAAATTTTGTTTGCTGGTGAATCATGCGAAGGTTGTACTTTTAAGATTTCGCGGTCTTTTGTCCAGACTTCAAAGCTACATCCCACACCACAATATGTGCACACCGTCTTCGTTTTCTTAATGCGCGTTTCACGCATTGCGGCTTCCGAATCCGATACAGCGAACAGTGGACCGTAACCCGTCTCCGCTTTCTTCGTTAAATCAATCATTGAAGCTAATGATCCTGGTGCTATATCCGTCATATAACCTACGTTGCCTACCATGTTATTTTCCATCATTGCGTTACATGGACATACTGTTGCACATTGGCCACAGCCGACACATGAAGAGTCATTAATTGAGACGTCGTTATCCCAAATGACACGTGGATGTTCACGCTCCCAATCAATCGATAACGTTTCATTGACTTGAACGTCTTGACACACTTCAACACAACGCCCACATAAAATACATTGATTCGGATCATAACGATAAAAAGGGCCGAAATCAACTTCATACGGTTTCGGTTGGTATTCATAAGTTTGATGCTCCAACCCCCATTGATCCATCGTATTATGAATTTCACAATTCCCATTATTATAATCACATACGGTACAGTAAAGTTGATGCTTTTGTAAAATGCGGTCTAGTGCTTCTTTTTGACTGTCTTTCGCGTCTTTAGTCGTGGTATTAACGACCATTGATTGCTCAATCGTTGTCCCACATGCACGTACAATCTTGCCATCCACTTCTACTGCACAAGTGTCACAAGTTTGAATCGGTCCTAAAGATTCGTTATAACAAATCGATGGAACAAATGTACGTTTCTCTTTGATGAATTCGAGTAAATTTTGACCAGGTTCTGCAAAGTACGTTTGGCCATCTAGCGTTACATTAAGTTGTTCTTGCATCCATATCCCCCCTATATTTTACTTTTACTCAGATGCCCGACATATGTAGTTACTTTTATTCTATACCTTCTAGCGATAAAAGTTAACTGATTTTAAGCCTATAAATCAATGATGCACCTTTCAACGAGAAAAAGCGGGTCACGTCACAATACATGGCATCATCATTAGTGTGTCTCACCTTGAACAGCCGCAATATCTGTGTCGTAATCGAGGCATACTTTTATTGCAGTTAGCAAGCCGGTTACCATCATATCAATAGCCATCGACGGTTTCTCAGGCTTATTGACGACCTGAGCAGGCGCAAACGGAACATGAATAAATCCTGTTCTCATATGCGGGTAATGCGTTGCGGCTTCAAAAGCCAATTGATACATCATATGGTTGCATACGAATGTGCCGGCACTGTTAGATAATCGTGCCGGAATCCCTTTTGCACGTATCGCTTCAACCATTCTTTTAACAGGTAATGATGTAAAATAAGCCGGTGCACCCGCTTGCTGAATAGGTTGATCAATCGGTTGTTGACCTTGATTGTCAGGAATTCTCGCATCATCAATGTTAATTGCGATTCGTTCCGGTGTGATTTCATAACGTCCTCCTGCTTGCCCGACTGCAATGACGACATCGTACGCAGTTTCTTTCAACTTTTCACGCACGACTACCATACATTGATGAAACACCGTCGGAACTTCCAACTTATCAATCGTATGCCCCTCTATCATATCAGGCAATTGTTCCACCGCTTGTAATGCGGGATTTACACTTTCTCCACCAAAAGGATCAAATGCTGTGACTAACACTTTCATGATTAAAACCTCCTCAGTTGATTAAAATGCGAGTAGATACATTAACACGATATGCGCAACGATAAGAATGAATGCCATTGGCGCTTGTGCCTTAATGACACCTAATTCATCCTTCATTTCCAGCAACGCAACAGGAAGTGTATTAAAATTTGCTGCCATAGGGGTTAACAACGTCCCACAAAAACCTCCAGTCATTGCTAATGCCCCAACGATCGCTGGATTCCCACCATTGGCGATGACAAAAGGAACGCCAATGCTCGCGGTGATCACCGTAAACGCAGCAAATGCATTACCCATTAACATTGTAAAAATAACCATGCCTAACACATAGGCAATCACACCGAGCAACGCATTATCTTGTGGTAAGAAGCCAGAAATCCCTTTAGAAATCGTTGTTCCCACCCCACTTACTGTAAACAAAATACCTAACGCTGCTAAAAATTGTGGCAGTATCCCCACAGTGCCAATTTGTTGAACAAGTCGATCACTATCGTACAAGCCTATTTTCACTTTTGGACGAAGGATGGCGTATGCAACACCGAGTGCAACTAAAGACGAGAGACCTATACCAATCGCTCCACCTAACGGCGTCCAAGTTGAGATGATGACTGCGACAACTGCTAATACAAGTGCTGGAATAAAGAGTAAGTTCCCAAAGCGTGAAGCATGTGTGATCTCCTCTCGATGTTCGACATCGACGACTTTCCCTAACCGTACGTTTTTTGTAAACGTCAACAGTCCCATCAATAATACGAGTAAACCATTGATTACAGCTGGGATAACGGGACCTGCTATAAACAAAATGCCTAATATCAGCCAAAAAAGTGCGCTGCCCATCCTTTTCTCATTTGCTGATTGACGAAATACACGCCAAGCCGTATAAAGCAATTGTAGCCCGATACACACATAAAAAATTTCCAAAATTTGGTTAATCGTTTGTTGTGTCATCTTGTGTTGCTCCTTTCTTTCCATACTTGCGATTCATTTTCCGATCAAACATCCTATTTTGTATGATTCCCACAATGAGTACGATCACTGCAATCGGTGCAGAATAAATTGCGATTTCAACCGCCTTGACTTCCATATGTAAAGATTGAAATGTTGCAACAATTAATAGGACACCGGATGCGCCAACAAATAAATTTTGCCCAAAAAAGTTACCAAAATTTTCCATTGCAGCGATGTGTGCTTTCAGTTTTTCTTCGTCCTCATGATCAATATTTCGTTGATATTTCGTCTTAGCCGCCGCTTGTACCATCGGATTCATGAGTGGGCGTACAAATTGTGGATGCCCTCCAATACGAATCGATGCCAATCCTGCGATTTCTCTGATGAACAAATACACGGTCATGATACGCCCGGCCGTCACCCCTTGTATTCGATTTATAAGACGTGTCGCCTGTGTTTTCAAACCGAATCGTTCAAGCATGCCGATCATAGGTAACGTTAAAATAAAGAGTGACACCATTCGATTATCAACAAACGCTTTCCCTAATGTTTCCAATATGGTGATGACACTCATATGAGAGACAAGCCCTGTCACAACAGCAGCAATCAGCACTGTACCGATTGTATCCCATTTAAAATAGAAACCTAGAACAATAATAAGAATGCCTACCAGTTTTAGCCATTCCATAAAACCCCTCCTTTTGTTGTCAACGGTTAATTATAATTTACACTTTAATGAAGATGCTTTCAAATCACTGTGTTAACCGCTGACATCTGAGGACAAGTGCTTTCCATCATGTTGAATTGCGTCGTCACCTTAAATGGTTGCAAACCATTTAAACGGATGGCCATGATGAAATGTTTCTCTCAATTTTTTTCCTAAAAACGCTAAAATAAAATCGCCTTTTAACCGTGCGTACACAAATACGTCACACATTAAAAGGCGAAATGCATCGCGTCTATTTCATTTTTTCGCTAACCTATAGCGCTAAATTTTGTTTAAATAACTGTGTTAATGATTGCTTTTGCGCCTCGTCAGGTACAAAGTAATAAAGTCCATCCTCTTGAATGCCTCCCGTACCTTGCATTTGATGACGATTCACGTTATCATTCGCATCACTGTAACGGCTGCGAATTTGGTTTAATTCACCAATCGTTAAATCGGTTTTAACATTTTTACTCAATTGATTCATCAATGCATTAAAACTTGTAATTGATGAAATACCTGTTAACTGATTGGCCAACCCTTGAAGCACTAGCTGTTGTCTCTCTTGTCTACCAAAATCGTCACCAGCTCCCGTTTCTTTACGACTACGAATAAATGTCATCGCAGTTTCACCATCAAGATGAATTTTTTGACCTTTTGTGAACGCATGACCGCCAGCATTAAAAGTTGCATTACTGATCACGTCAATACCTCCAACTGTATCAATCGTCTCTCTCAAACCATCCATATTCACTGTCGCATAGTGGTCAATTGGCACGCCCATTAATTTTTCAATCGATTTTACAGCCATATCAGGCCCGCCATAAGCGTAGGCATGGTTAATTTTTTCAGTTGTGCCACGTCCAACAATCTCTGCTTGAGTATCGCGAGGAATACTGATCATTTCAGTCGTTTTCTTTTTCGGATTAACAGATAAAATCATAATCGTATCACTTCTAGCGCCATCCCCTTGGCTAGCACGTTGCACATCTGAATCCACGCCGAACAATGCAATTGAAAAAGGCTCTCCTTTGCTTAAATCAACATTGCTTGTTCTCAAGTTAGAATGCTTTCTATCTAGCGGATCATGAATCGCATCGCCCACTGAAAAAACTTTATATGCAAGATAGCCTGTCGCAATCAACGCTAAAACAAATAAAATGCCAATTACCCATAATAAAAATCTCACGACTGGATTTTTACGTTTTTTTGTTCTTTTATATTCCAAGAGATCACTTCTTTCCTTTATGAAATGGCCAAGTGATGACACGATTGTATCCGCTTGACTCATTACATGCTATTTTATCGCAAAGTTTTTTATCAGCAATCAGACTTTAGACTCAGCACTCCTTTTGATACCCTCCATTTGATAACAAGATGCTTAAAATCTCTTCGTAGCACCCTGGATTACTTATAATAAATGGCCCTCCACGTGTAAAGTCTATCGGCTGTTGATGAAAATCAGTCATCTTCAAACCCAACACTTCTGCAAATAAAAATTGGGCGGCAATATCCCAAGGTTTCGCGTTCGTATGAATGTGCGCACCAAATTGGCCTGTGATTACGCGCGCTGAATCTAACCCACATGCCCCTATTAATCGATATGCAAAAGAGGCATCTAACAAATCTTGTACGGTTCGTGTATTCATGACTCGGTTATTAAATGAAATGATTTTTTCTTTCAATGGTGTACGTACAATCGGTTCTAGCATGGTGTCGTTCACAAATGCACCTTTTCCTTTTACAGCACGATACAGCTTTTGACGTGTATAATCAAAAATATAAGATAGTTGTGGGATGCCTTGTACAAAATAAGCAATAATCATGCAAAAATCATCGTGTTGCTTCACTAAATTTGCAGTACCATCAATCGGATCAATTAACCACGTATGACCTGTTTTTAGATGCGCCGTCTCATGATGCGCCTCTTCTCCATACAACTGATGCGTGGGATAATGCATTTGTAAAAACTGGGCAAAACGCGCCTCTACTGTACGATCCACATTAGTGACGAGATCAAACCGATTTAATTTTGTTTCTGTTTTCATATGGGTCATGAGTGTAGGTAACGCATGGGCAATTTGACGTATCCATTGTTGAACATGTTGATCGATGTGTTCGCGTTCTGACTCAGTTAGCATGTGCCTCACCTCTTCTGTTGTGTTATTTCTATTATACAAAAGTCATCGTGATACAAACAGAATTTTTCAACATATGTCATTCTCTTTGATAACGTGACTGTCGTCAAACCGTGTTCATGTCAATGTTGAGTCATAGTCTTGTATCACAGCACAACGTATGACACGGCTATTTCACTGCGCATACGTTGCACTGTTTTATATTCCCCTCTTCATTATTCATATGACTTAGAATTCATCGACCTTAAGCACGTCAATCATCGTATTGATGACATAATAAAACACCGGCTGGCATCAACCAACCGGTATAGAAAGGAAAGTAAGTAATAAATATTGAAGATGTTAAACTAGAATCAGTACAACTGATTATCCAAACTTTACTATCGATAAGATAGCTACCCCTTTATTTGAATAGATTTTGTACCATCTCCCTAGTAGCTAAATACACTATAACATATTTTTGTCCATTATGTAAGCGTTTTCTAAAATTTTTGTGAACTTTTTATTTACATTTTTCACTTTGACCATCCCTGTCATTGTAAACATCATTTATATCAACCTGTGCTATAATGAAATTAACTTGACAAAGGAGGGGTGCGCATGAATAAAGAAATGCGTCAACAGCAACTTCTGTCTCTCATTCAAGAAGAAAAAACAATGACTGCCTCAGCATTAGCGCGTCAACTGAATGTCTCAAAACGAACGATTTCTCGTGATATACAAGCACTTGAGAAAAAAGGGGTACCGATCGTGGCATATACCGGAAAATCCGGTGGCTATCAACTACAAAGGACACATCGACCTTATCAATTGACCCTCACTGACACGGAATTACAAGCCTTATATCTCCTTTTAAAAGAGAGCTTGGCACAATCAACACTGCCCTATAAAACAATCACACGGACCCTTATTCAGAAGATTTTAAAACAGCCGTACACCCATATTCGGCGCACATTACAGCAGTTGGATGAATTCATTTTATATGAAACACATAAGCAACCACGCTTACCTCATCTTTTTGAAGATCTTCTTGTTTACTGTCATGAAAGAAAAGTCATGGGTATCGATTATCGTACGACAAAAAATGCACCACCACAATTTGAAAATGTCATCTTTATTGGTTTAATCGCTCGCCATGAAGGTTGGCAAGCCATTGTGTATCATATTGGAGGAAATTATACGCAATATGTTGACATTGCCTTAATTGAAGATATTGCTTATTCATTTAAAAAATCGATAAAAACTGAAGATATTACGCTCGAGAACTATCAATCCTTTTTAAAACATCCTCATTCATCATAAAAAACCGATGTGTGCGATACAATGCAACATTGGTTTTTTTGTGTTCAATCACGATTTGCACAAAAGTTAAAAATTCGTTTTACCGCAAACCTTTATATTGAATACTGTGATATTCATCGCTCATGTTTTAAGGATATTTCAATAAAATCTTCTTGAATTGCTCCAGTTTTTTATTCATTGTGCGTCAGCATTAACAATTGTTTTAAATCATATTACAACTTGTGTCATGCTTACATATTCACCATCAATCACTGATATAATAGCCTATATTTAACAAAGAGGTGAACATAATGACCTATCACATACCAAATGAAACAGAAGCTTTACAAGGATTAAATGTACTGTTGGATTTAGCGACTCAATTTGATTTAATCTATCCTCACGACCGCAATCAAGCGGCGCATATTTTAGAAAAATTACAAGAAAAAGTAGCAGTATTATTTCATAATGCCCCTAATCCCGCGCAAATTGACGCCTTCACGCACTATCCTTATGACCGTTATTATACTTGCCTACATCATCTATATCATCACCCGCTCGTTTTCATCGACTTCGGCAGCCAAAGTAAAGTCAATCAGGGCTATATTCAAGTGATTTCATGTGCACAGTCCTGTTTTGCAACAGCGAGATGGATATCGGGTCTCACGGATATCAGCGAGGCGCATTACTGAATCATCTGCCATCAATACGATGTGACCAATGAAAAAAGGGTGGACATTTGTCCGACCCTCAGTACACCTTACGCTTTAGACCCTTAAAGATTCACTCGAACGATGCGACGTTTGTGTCAATCAAACGGCCATTGGAAAAAGGGATGCTATTAAAATGTCTCACCCATCTTTTTATCTCTTACATCCAATGGCTTTCAAACTACCGATTAAAGCACGGCGGCTCTCAATAAAACGATACAACTCAATCCAATATGACCTTTCACATCGCTAATGCTTTAACCTTTACATTAGACGATCTTGTTACAATTATAATTTAAAATCTTCTTTATCACGCTTGTGGTATCCACGTAAAAAGAAAAAGACAGCCATAAATCCTAAAAACAAAAATCCAATAATGACTGAGACACGTGTCTCTTGATTGATGAGCATACCCACAAGTACCAATACTAAAAATAAGATTGAAAGATAGTTTGTGAACGGTGCAAGTGGCATTTTAAATGGGTGATTTTCCAATTTTTCTGGAAATTTCTTTCTAAATTGAATATGACTAAATAAAATCATAAACCACGGAATCATCCCCGGTAAAATTGATGCACTATAAACATATACAAAAATGTTTTCAGATCCATCAATCATTTTCGGTAAAATGACATTTAAAATGACCCCAATAAAAATACCAATAGATACAGCGATAACTGTGTAAAAAGGCACACCATTTTTCAATACTTTTTTAAATATTGCTGGTAATTGACGATGTTGTGCTAATGTAAAAATCATTCGGCTAGAGCTAAATATCCCTGAGTTACATCCTGACATCGCTGCCGTGATGACAACAAAATTAATCAAACCTGCTGCTATGGTAATTCCTACTTTTGCAAATGTTGCGACAAAAGGACTTCCAATATCATGTAATGCATTCCAAGGATACACTGTAACAATGACGAAAATGGCACCAATATAAAAGATTAAAATACGCCAGATGACACCATTAACTGCTTTTTTAATATTCTTTTGTGGGTCCTTTGTTTCACCTGCTGTAATACCGATTAACTCAACCCCTTGATATGAACCGATGACAATAGATAAAGCAAAGAAAAAGCCTAACCAACCATTAGGTAAAAACCCACCGTGTGCTGTAAGGTTACTTAACCCGATTGGATGACCGCCATTACCGATTCCAAAGAAAATCAAACCGAATCCTGCAATAATCATTAAAATGATTGTTACAATTTTAATCATTGCAAACCAGAATTCAAACTCACCAAATGCTTTAACAGACACTGCATTCGCAGCCGTCAAAATCACAATCACAATAATGCCAGGAATCCATGTTGGCAATTCTGGGAACCAAAATTTCATGTATGCGCCCACCGCAATAACTTCGGACATCCCTACAACAATCCATTGAAATATATTCGCCCACGCAGTCACGTAACCTGCGACGGGATGTATATAGTCTGTAGCATAATTTGCAAATGAACCCGTAGATGGATCGAGATAAACCATCTCTCCCATTGCACGCATAATTAAAAATAAAAACAAACCTGCAACTAAATAAGCAAAGATAACAGATGGGCCTGTCCATGCAATGGTACTTGATGCGCCCATAAATAAACCCACACCAATTGTACCACCTAGTGCGATCATTTGAATCTGCCGAGAACTTAATCCTCTGTGTAATTGATTATCTTCCATGACAACGTTCCATCTCCTTTTGTAACCCCTATTTCATATTAAATTGATGTTGAACCGTGCATGTCGCTATTATACTACAATATGTTGATATTTAAAGAAAAATTTAAAAATGTAATGCGATTATTAACGACTTTTATGTAAGCGCTTACTTCAATAAATCACACTCTCTTAGATAGCGCACAACCTTTAATCCCCTTAACTTCAAGGGATAGAACCATCTGCCTCCTTTTCATCATCAGACTCTTTTTCATACTGTGCAATTCAAAAAAAGTCACAAAATTGTCACAAAATAACACCTCTCTCATGACGAATGAATCAGGCCTCCTACTTTCATAGCGTACGAAACAGTTTGGCATAAAAATGCATGATCAGCGCACTCGCAATGGCCATACACTTTCTCTTCTATGTTATAATGGGGGCAATTCAAGCTGTGAAGGAGTACTTTATGAATCGAATCATTGTTGTGAGGGGAATCATCATTTCCATCATATTAGGACTACTGTTTTTCTTTATGAATCAAGCACAGGCGACTGAGGAGACGCAAACGTTGCTGATGCGTTCAATATTCGTCGCGTGCACGTTTGCTTTGCTCTATTTTATAACATTCAGTCTTTTAAATAATGAATCACGTAAACGCCTGTACGGGCCGCCACTATTAATCGGGCTCATTGGCGGTATTTTGATTGGGCAATTGTTACAACATCCGTTGATTGGTGTCGGAGTCGGGGTCGTTCTCGGCCTACTTATCGGCATGATTCGACAACGTAGCGTAAAGGAGTGATGAACCATGTCGACACAATGGATAGGTGCACTGATTATAATCGTTCTCTTAATCAGTTTGATTCCTAATGCTTATATGCTTTATAAAACATCAAAAACAGACATTCCAAATACCCGCTATAAACTGATGGTAGGGGTCGATGCCATGCTGCTCGTCTTGGTGATTGCTGCGATTCTTATTTTGAAATAACCTTACTTTGTCAATGACGCAAACGTTGAATGACACAATAACGGATGCGCCATTGGCTTTTTCTATGCATTGAACTGGTCAGTACGTGATCCAGTCCAAAATATAAAAGATGATCCGATGTCGTTCACCCTACAAACCGCGCAAATTTTTCAATGTCATCGCATCGAGAGAAATTAAGAAAATGAACTAAAATCTCCTCATTCGAATAAAATCGATACCCATTAACACTATAAAATAGACACATTGCGTTCTGCCTTGTCGCTGGAACTGATTTTTATAAAGACACTGGTTGACTTAAAAAAGTGCTGGTAAACTAGGATATAAAGTCATTTCACTTAATATCACAGATGTATACTAACCCTAAAATGCGTTTCTTGTGACCTTTGCCAGGCGTACCGATAAAATGAGCTGTGAAAATATTATCTGATGGTTAATATCTTCACAGCTCATTGTGCTATATTCGACCTTGTAAGAAAAAATAATACACAACCCCAGCTAGGACACCATAAACAACCAGGCCAGTCAGGGCAGAAAGGACATGGATATGCATAGGTATATGCTTTTGGAACCGGGGTGCCAAGACAAGTTGGCCGACTAAAATGATGAGAGGACCAATGATAAAAAATAATATCATTTCAATACTCATTGGCTTTCCTCATCAAAATACTTTGATACGACTTGTGTCAAGTCGACTGATTTAGCAAGTAAATTCAACTCGGAAAAGTCGCTTTTTGCAGTGAAAACATTGGGATTCACAATCACATCTAAGCCGGCATGAACTGCTGCTGTTGCCCCCTTAACAGAGTCCTCGATTGCTAAACATTGCGTTGGAAGAAAATTCAGTGCTTGAACAACTGTTAAATATAAATCCGGTGCTGGTTTAACCGCTTCGACATCTTCACGCCCTTTGATTGTAGAGATATATTGATTTATCCCTAATTTTTGTGTAAGCACTTCAATATGTTGTCTTGTACTACTTGTTGCAATCCCCATTGGAATATGCCGTTGATGTAATTGTTGCATCAGCGCAAGCACACCAGGTCTTAATGGCAACTCGCTCGCTGTTTCATAATGTTCCTGATAGAGTTGTTGCGTTAATGACTCTCCGATATGTGTTAATAAATGTTGGTGAAGTCCTAATGCACGCCCGCCAATATTCGAACGATAAAACGCTTCACTCACACACGGTTGACCCGCTTCTTTTAAATAATGATTAACTGAATTGAATAAATGTTGCTCGGTGTCTATAATCGTACCATCAAAATCAAAAATCACTGCACGATACATTTTTATCTCCTCTATTCCATTCGTTGATTTTACTGTACAATGATTGTCGCGTTAATTGAAACATGTTTTTAAAACCCTGGACCTGCTGTTGCAAATTCAAACATCACTTTATTCTGTCTATAATATAAAGACTTGAACCAAATACGATCAATCATCCCTGAATGTTTCCCAGGTAATTCGTCATGAATTCTAATTAACTCATTTAATGTTGATTCATTATCTGTTGTCAACGCATGATGATGAATATAACCTCGACCTGGTCGAACAGATGGACCGTCTTTTTGGACGATTACGATATCTGTATAATAACCTGACTCATCTAATGCGAATATCATTTGATGATCAAATTGCGCTTTACTTTTGTAACCTAAAGTATCACGAAAATAATTAATGGTTTTTTGTGCATCTCTAACATGGATTTCAATAGGACCTAATCCTAAAATCTGGTATTCTTGGGGAACATCATTTTCGACCGAATTCCCCCAATTTATTGGTATAGTCGCCTCACCATTCACTAGCATTACATAGGATACATTATCAGGATCATCGAAATAAAGTGCGGGTTGTCCCTCATATGAACCTCTTGAAATCTGCTGTGCTATACCTTGTAATCGATTTTCAAAAAAATCTAAAGCTGCCACACTTTTTACAAGCAAACCAATTCTAGCAATCATATTTGTTCCTTTACGCATTGCTCCCGCATTTGGGATTTCGAAAAAAGTTAATAGTGTTCCAGGTGTATTCGTTTGATTACCATAAAAAACGTGAACCATATCGTGGTTATCTTGATTGACTGTCTCTTGAACTAAATTCAATCCCAATGTGTGAAGATAAAACGCTTTATTCATATCTAAATTTTTAGTGTACATAGAGATATGATGATGCCCTGTAATAATCATTTTGATACCCCTCCTCATTATTCCATCATCAACTAGTATATTTTATATACCTAGATATTTCAACATATTGACCTAAGTTAAACCTGGTAAGAGAAAGAAACATACTCCTCCTATAATAATGATTGAAATTGGAAAAACTAAGCTTTGGATAAATCGAACTTGTCGCCTTGGCAATGTGGTTTTCATTAACCATGTTTCTATTGTAAAGTTAACGAGTGTTAAAATTACCATAAGGCTTGTGAATAACTGAAACCCATTTGAAAAGTTCATGATGAACCCAGCGGACAGAATTAACATCATCAAAAATATCGAGACAGTAATGAAATAGTTTTGAAAAATCTTGACCATCATTTTAAATCACACCTTTTTATTAACCGTAAAATCCTTTGATTTAAACCATATTTTCGCACAACCTAATAGAAAAGTAAAATTTGTAATAAAATATGTCTTGGAAACTCCCAAAAATCATATTGTTAAAATTTACATCATTTAACAATAACTGATATGCATCGTTTATCTGGATATTCATTGGCACTACTCTATTAACCCTCTGTACGACATATATTCACACCAATGAAATAACTCGAATGAAAGCCCTTGCCAAAAATTGCATTCACTCGAGTCATCTTCTCTTTATTTTTCAAACAACGCAAGATTTCCAAAGTCCCCTTGCCCTGCATGAAAAATGAGATATTAATGTATTCACTACCATTCTCCTCTTGATAATCATGTCACTTTAGATGCCCAATACTTCGCTAATAGTGGTCCTGTAACTAAATGAACGACACTAAAAATAGCGCCTGGCACAGCGGCCAATGGATTAAAATGTACCGTCGCAAGTGAAGAAGCGAGTCCTGAGTTTTGCATTCCCACTTCAATGGCCACTGTTTTTTGATTGGCATAGTTTAATTTAAGCGCATATGAGAGCCAAAATCCGAGCAAATAGCCAATCATATTATGTAAGATGACCACCGCAAAGATAAGTAATCCTGTTTGAATAATCAGCGCACGACTACCAGCAACAACTGTCGCTAAAATGATTGAAATGGCGATGACTGAAATCAAAGGTAAAATATCTTCCCCCACTTCAGCAATACGTTTAAAAAATCTTTGAATGATGATCCCTAATAACAATGGCACGAGTACAACTTTTAATACTGAGATGAACATCGCCAATAACGATACATTCATCCATTCTCTTGCCAATCCGTACATAAGTAAAGGGGTCAAAAATGAAGCGAGTACTGTCGAAACAGTCGTAATTGTAACTGACAATGATACATTCCCTTTCGCTAAGTAACTAATGACATTACTCGATGTTCCGCCAGGACAACAGCCGACTAAAATAACACCAATAGCAATATCAGGTGGCAGTTGAAACAATTTAACGACAGCATATGCAGTCAGCGGCATAATCGTATATTGTAATGCCACTCCGATGAGGACCGCTTTCGGCTCCTTTAAAACGAGTTTAAAGTCGTCCACTGTGACTGTTAATCCCATCCCCAACATCACGACGCCTAATAGATACGGGATGACAATTCCCCATCCTTTGAAAACGTCCGGAATGATAAAAGCAATCAAACTTGCTAATAACATCCATAATAAAAAAGTTTTAGATGCAAACTGACCTATCCGTTGTAACATTAAAATATCTCCCCCAACTATAAAATAATCTTAATAATCAGAATATTAACATACGTAAATATAGCCCGCAATATTTTTTGCAAATATTTTAACTATCTCGGTCACTTTTATTGCTTTATTTTTACATCTATAGTCCGACAGATTTTCAAATACACTCATGATACAATGAGGACGATAAAAAAATAAAATGGGGAATGACAATGATTCTAGGCAAAACAGAGACTTTTATTTTAAACATCGACCAAATGTCGCATCGCTGGGCGCGTCATAAGTTATTAAAACAAATCAAAACCATTCATTTAGATTTAAAAATACAAACAGAATGGTTGAAACTTCAACAATCGTACTTGCTCAAAGTTCAACTTCCAAAGCAAGCACTCCCTTATCTGATTAGTTTTATTAGTTTTCACCACTATCGCATATTTCAAATTGTTCCTTATCAATTATTCGATACGATACAACCTATACACGAGCGTCCATTTGAAGAACATCGCTTCGAGGTGATGATAGATGGCTTAAATGACCCCTTCATTAAAGATAAAGTCATCGATATTTTAAATGACTTTCAAGATTCACGTATCATGTACAACTTCACACAAGATATTTTAAAAATCACAACTACGTCTGCGGTCATGTGCGGCCTCATTCATGCGTTAGCAACGCGAAATGTAGACATTTACCACGTCCATATCCCTGTACGAACTTTTCCCAAAATACGCATTTCATCACATCTTTAACACGGGCTCAGCTCATCCCTTCGCATTTAAGCGCAACAGGTGAATGACGACCGTACGCCACACAATGCATGTTGAAATCATTGAAACTGCTCTGCGTTCTATACGAAAAAAATGACTGCACCGCCTCACATAGCAGTACAATCATTTTTTCATAGTTCATGCTCTATATCGCGTGCCTCTAACTCGCGTTGTAACAAATCAAACATCAATTCAAAACCATGCGCCGTGTGATCATGATACGCTTTTTTCTGTTGCTTGTATTCGAGATGCGACATACGTCGGGCTTTAGGCATCATTGCTCTATAATAAAATGTCATTGCCATTAACTCAGGTGAACGCGCTTCGAAATAGACCTCAATCTCATCGGCTTGTTCACTCAATTCAGGCATCTGAATCGTTTGCATAATCTGTTCTCCTTGTTTCAATGTTTGATAAGTCCCGATTACTTCAATGCGCTTTCCTTGTCGTAAATCCACTATCTTGTATTGTCCCCCTTCAACAGGATTTACTACAAGTTCCTGGTTCGTACGAGGAGAAGTCATAAACCAATGAATTAATCGTTTGGGGTCCACCCACGCCTGATATGCATGTATGGGTGTTGTTTTCATATGACGAACGAGTTGAATTTCAACCCATTCATTTTGTATATGCTTCATTTCCATCCTCCTTGCTTTCGGCCTTTCATGCATCACATACCAACGCCTTTACTGCCCCTATGCCTGTCGCTCCATTATCAATGTACTCGTGATTGATGGGTCGTTTTAAGACGCGGCAAATCAAAAACGATTGCGATAACCCCACACAGTGCAAGCATGATTGGATAAATAGAATAAGGGAGTAACGCGACCGGTGAGATGCTCGCTACACTAGCGGCTGCGATTAACTGTGGACTATATGGCACGAATCCTTGACAGGCACTTCCAAAAATATCAAGCAAACTTGCAGACTTTCTCGGATCAATATCATACGCATCAGCAATATCCTTTGCCAATGGACCCGCCAAAATGATTGAAATCGTATTATTGGCAGTTGAAATATCTGCAACACTCACCAGACTTGCAATCCCAAACTCTGCACTACGTCGTGTTTTAACTCGCGACTTCACAAAATTCAGTAACCAAGTCATTCCGCCATGATGTTCGACGAGTCCAATCATCCCTCCAATGAGTAAAGCAATAATGGCAATATCTTGCATGTTCAGCATCCCTTCAGAAACCACTTTTAACAGTTTCCCCAAATGAAAAGATCCATCAATAAGCCCTATCATTGCGGACAAAAGGGTTCCCCCAATCAGCACTAAAATCACATTGACCCCTATGACCGCCAATATTAATACAAACAAATAGGGAATGACTTTAAACCATTCAAAATCATAGCTTTTCGTTTGTACCCCTTCATACCCATGTGTGAGTCCCCACAAAATGAACATCGTCAATAATGCACCGGGGACGACTACTCGAAAGTTCACTTTAAATTTATCACTCATTTTCGTATTTTGGGTTCTTACCGCTGCAATGGTCGTATCTGAAATCATTGATAAGTTATCGCCGAACATCGCACCCCCTATGACTGTGGCCATAGCAAGTGCCGCGGGGATTTCTGTCGCCTCACTGAGTCCTAACCCTACTGGAGCAATTGCTGCAACTGTACCTACTGAAGTCCCCATCGAAATGGAAATAAACATACAAATCACAAATAACCCTACAATTAAAAAACTTTGCGGAATTAAAGTTAAGCCTAAATTAACGATGGACGAGACGCCGCCCATCGCCTCCGTTGTTTTCGAAAAAGCACCCGCAAGTAAAAAGATAAACATCATTAACACAATATTAGGATGACCTGCTTTACGTGCAAAAATTTCAACCTTGGTTGTTAACTTTTCTTGTCGATTCATGACGAGCGCAACGACAACACCGATGCTCGCTGCTACATTTAATGGCATAAAAGTAAAATCTTTCGTGATGATACCCGCACCTAAAAAGACCCCTATAAAGACGATGAGTGGGGTGAGCGCCCATGGACTTGGATAGACATCCGCTTGTTTTAACATACATAGTCTCCTTATTTTTAAACACCTGCCACATTAACAATGTCACAGATGCCCTTTTCTTTTTCTCGTTCCAAGAGATGTAGGACCGCATTTCCGATTGAGTCAAGTGCTTTTATCAATCTCATTCACAAAGATCACACACGTTAAAATGCGATTCAGTAAGATGTTTTCACTACTGACAATCATTGCCCATTAGGAATATCATCTGATCTTCGCACTACCGATTCACTTTTTCTCAAGTCATACTGACAACTTCCGTCTCACATCTTATGGATATCAATCAAAATTACTGTTAAACCATACATGAAATCAATGCGTTCGTCAATGTTCGCCATGCGCTTTCCATAGCTTTTGAATTAACTTTATGAAATATTCAGGCACTTTTTCTAATATCGCCTCATTCGGCTGATATTGCGCATGATGAAGCGGGTATGGACTTTCCGATCCAATCATTGCAAAATGTACAGGTGCGACATGTTGATAACTAGAGAAATCTTCACCAATGGTCAACGCACGTGGAAGTACCTCCGCTTGATAACCCACTTCGTTTGCCGTGGTTAATGCAAGCTGTTGTAAAGTTTCATCATTATTTACAGCCGCTGCAAGACGTTGATAAGTGAGGGAAACCTCTACGTCGAATTGTTGCGCTAAGCCGTCACATATCGCTTGCATCCGTTTTTCAATGAGATCTCGAACATCTGGGTTGAAACTACGCACTGTACCTTCCAACATTGCATTTTGAGGAATCACATTCCAAGTTTCACCGCAATGCATTTGCCCAATCGTGACTACCGCTTCATCATACGGTGCGATATTACGACTCACAATCGTCTGAAGACTCATCGTGAGTTGACTTAAAACAATGTGAGGGTCTGACCCTTGATGTGGCATTGCGGCATGAGCACCTACCCCTTTAATATGAATTTGAAAGCGATCAACATTGGCGGTCATATACCCTGCTTTTGCGCGCCATTCGCCTACACGAATTGAAGGATCATTATGAAAACCTAAAACAGCAAGGGCCCCATCGAGTACCCCCGTTTTGACAAGCGCCCACGCGCCATCACCTGTTTCTTCAGCGGATTGGAAAATGATGCGAATTCGACCTGGCAGTTGCGATGCCATTGCTTTTAAACGGATTGCTGTCCCTAAAATTGCGGCCATATGAATATCATGTCCACATGCATGCATCACATGTCGTTTTTGAGATTGATAAGACACCCCAGTTTGCTCGTCAATCGGTAAAGCATCAATATCCGCGCGAAGTGCAATAAAATCATCCCCTTGACCGATTTCTGCAACCAATCCCCGCGTCATCGGCAAATTCAAAATATGGATATGATAGCTTTCTAAAATTTCACGTAATCGCCGTGTCGTCTCGTATTCTTCATTGGACAGTTCGGGATTCGCATGAAAAATACGTCTCCATTCAATTAATTGTTGTCGTTCCACTGTCATCATCATCACACCCCATTCTTGTCATTTCAAATCTTAAGCAAGCACAAAGTCGTCTATTTTAAATGCGTTATCGCTTCTTTCAGAACACCTTTTCTTCCCCTTATGATTGATTCATTATATTGTAGCAAAATGAGAGACAATTGTTGATTGATTTGTGTCACATTCGCCTCTATATAAATATTGATGACCACAAAATGAAAAGCTTCTTCAGTTAACAATGGCACATTTGCAAAACACATTGATTTGATGGCGCTCAATGATTCAAAAGAAAAACTAGGACATGCTCGAATATGATACGCTTTTATATTCCAACATTTAAAAGCGCGACTTCAAGATGTCCTAGTATTCAAATTTTTACCCTCGGCCCTCATTCAGTTCATTGCTATCAAACAACGGAGATAACGTCAACTATGCGAAGACGTCGTTTCGTTTAACAAGCCTTGTCGTTCACGATCAACTATCAGACGCCCATTTTGTATGACTTTCTCGACATGATTCACACCATAATGATATGGGATGTATTCATGGTTCGGTGCACGCCAAATGACAATATTCGCACGGTCACCTTCGTTAATTGTTCCCGCATCGACATCAATGGCTTTGGCCGCATTAACCGTTACAGCATTCCAAATTTCATTCGGTGACATTTTGAGCTTTAATGCTGCGATCGCCATAACCATTTGCAAATTGTTCGTGACACAACTTCCAGGGTTATAGTCCGTCGCAATCGCTATCGCTCCGTTTTGATTTAACATCCCTCTTGCATCCGCATAGTCCTCTTTCCCTAAATAAAAAGTCGTTCCCGGTAATAACACGGCCACCGTATTGGACTCGCTTAATCTTTTTTTATCTGCATCACTCGAAGAGACAAGATGATCAGCAGATATCGCATGTTCATCAATAGCCAAGCCGAGTCCACCGAGTGGGTCAATTTCATCCGCATGAATTTTCACTTTAAGTCCTTGTGCTTTGGCCGCTTCCATATAACGTTTTGATTCATCCAAAGTAAAAACGCCTGTCTCGCAAAAAATATCTGCAAAGTCTGCAATGGATTTCACTTCTGGCAATAAATCAATCATCTCTTGCAAAAATTGTTCTCGAGATGTCGCTTCTTTTGGTATCGCGTGAGGACCTAAAAAAGTATGCCGCATTTGCAAACCGTACTTTTTCTCTAATCGTTTAGATACGCGCAGCTGCTTGAGTTCATTTTCTTTATCAAGTCCATAACCACTTTTACTTTCTAAAGCTAAAACACCGTGATGTATCATCGTTAACAATGCAAATTCTGCCTTTTCAAACAACGCTTCCTCTGATGCTTGACGCGTCGCCTCAACGGTCGATAGGATGCCACCTCCCGCTTCAAGAATTTCTAAATAAGATTTCCCTTGTCGTTTTAAAGCCATCTCATGTTCACGAGATCCCCCATGAACAAGGTGGGTATGCGCATCCACCAATGCCGGTGAAACGACACGATCAGTTGCATCAATCGTTTCACGTGCTTTAAAAGATTCAGAGTAAGGTCCTGAATAAACAATCTTACCTTCATGTACGACGACAGTGCCTTTTTCAACTACTTTCAACGTATCGAGTGCTTTTCCTTTTAAAGGTTCCGCTGTAGAGACAGGTAAAATCAATGTTTTAATATTTTGAATGAGTAAGTCATAAATCATTCACTTTCTACCTCCTTTGCCATCATCGGAATATCCACACCTTTCGTTCTAGCCGTTTTAATGGCTTTTTCATAACCTGCATCTGCATGTCTTACGATTCCCATACCCGGATCTGTCGTTAATACACGCCCCAATCTTCGTTCAGCACGAACACTTCCATCTGCAACGACGACCATTCCTGCATGTAAGGAATATCCCATCCCAACGCCGCCGCCATGATGCACTGAAATCCATGAACCGCCTGCCGCTGTGTTGACTAATGCATTTAAAATCGCCCAGTCACCCACTGCATCCGAACCATCTTTCATCGCCTCAGTCTCACGGTTCGGCGATGCAACCGAGCCTGAATCGAGATGATCCCGTCCAATCACAATAGGCGCAGAGATTTCTCCTGTCCGAACTAATGCGTTAAGTGCCAATCCCATTTTTGCTCGTTCCCCGTAACCGAGCCATGCAATTCTGGAAGGTAACCCTTGAAAAGCTATTTTTTCACTTGCCATATCTAACCAACGCATTAGCTTAGCATCATCTGGGAACAATTCCCGCATAAGTTGATCTGCACGTTCGATATCTTTAGGATCACCTGACAGTGCTGCAAATCGAAACGGGCCCTTACCTTCACAAAATAAAGGACGAATATACGCTGGAACAAACCCAGGAAAATCAAAGGCCTGCGCTAAACCTTCATCGAAAGCCACCTGCCGAATGTTGTTCCCATAATCGAATACGACCGCGCCACGATTTTGAAATTCTAGCATCGCTTCCACATGTTTTTTCATAGATTGCTTTGATCGCGTGATATATTGATCAGGATGTTCACTTCTTAATTGCGTCGCTTCTTCCACGCTGTAGCCTTCCGGTATATAACCATTTAAAGGGTCGTGCGCTGACGTCTGATCCGTTACAATGTCAATTTTAAAATTTCGTCTTAATATTTCATGATGTACCTCTGCAGCATTCCCCACTAAACCAATGGCCAAGGCGCGACCTTCTTGTTTGGCTTGACTTGCTTTCTCGAGTGCTTCATCTAAAGAATCTGTCATCCAATCACAATAACGTGTATCAATCCGCTTTTGAATACGTGTTGGATCGACATCGACGCCAATCACGACACCCCCATTCATTGTGACTGCAAGGGGTTGTGCCCCTCCCATCCCTCCTAAACCTGCTGTTAACGTAATCGTACCTTTTAAGTCTCCTCCAAAATGTTGACGGGCTAATTCTGCAAATGTTTCATACGTTCCCTGTACGATGCCTTGAGAACCAATGTAGATCCAACTGCCTGCTGTCATTTGACCGTACATCATCAATCCTTTTTTATCGAGCTCATGAAAATGTTCCCAAGTCGCCCATTTAGGTACTAATACCGAGTTAGACAATAACACCCGTGGTGCTTCTTCATGCGTCTTAAAAACCGCAACCGGCTTCCCAGATTGAACGAGCATCGTTTCATCATTTTCTAAACGTCGTAACGTTTCCACTATTGCGTCAAAGGCTTCCCAGTTTCGTGCAGCTTTCCCAATCCCACCATACACCACTAATTTTTCAGGGTGTTCAGCTACTTCTGGATCTAAGTTATTGTATAACATGCGTAATACGGCTTCTTGCTCCCAACCTTTACATTCAATGTCCAAACCTTTTTTCGCTTGAATCGTTCTCACCATATGCAATCTCTCCTTTGATTAAAAATGAACAGCAGTATTGCAACCCTTCATTCAATATTTCAAATTGTAAAAACGGTCACACAATGCGGCCCTATGATATTCGTCAGTCACAATGCCTTCACTTCTTTTGATAAAGCGCTTTCATTTATACCTTTATTGTAATATGCTTAAATATAAATCACTAATATCAATAAACTAATAATTTATAACTTCAAACTATAAAAGGAGCCTGTCATGAAAGTCATACAACTGGAATATTTTATTGAAATCGTTCATCAAAACAGTTTTACTAAAGCCGCTCAAGTCTTACATATTAGCCAACCCTCACTGACTGCAGCCATTAAAAAAATGGAAAATGAACTTGGCTATCAACTGCTGAAAAGAACGACGAAAGAAATCTCTATTACCGAAAAAGGCATCCAATTTTATAATGAGGCGATTGCTTTGGTGAAGCACTATCACCAGTCTGTCGAAAAAATGTATGATCTTAAAATCAGTCAAACACCTAAGATTAAAATGGCAGTCATCGAATCGACAGCACGTTGGGTCGCAACTGTGGTTCAAACCCATCACCAAATCCATCCAGAGCAGCATTATCAAATCACCGAAATATTAGACCCGCATGAATTGGCCCAAAAATTGATTCAATTTGACATTCATTTGGGCCTGTCTAATGATCAAATCCGACATGAACATATTCATTCTTTGCCACTATATCAAGAAGATTATGTCCTCCTTGTTCCTCATGATACATTTGACAACCAAAAATCGATATCTATAAAAGATTTGCCCCTGATTGTTCCTAATCAAGGGTATCAAGTCCGTAAACATATCGATGACTATTTCACTCGTTTAGAGATTCCTCCGAATATCATCATGGAGGTAGACCGTTTTGAGAGCGCTACAAATTTTGTGCACCAAGGCATGGGATATGCTGTGATACCACAAATGTATGCCCAATCCTATGCCACTTTTCAACTGAATGCTGTTAAAATTCGCCCGAATATCCAAAGAACCATTTATCTCAATTTTTCTAAAAAACGTGAGTATAATCGTCAGTTTTTTGATTTAGTTCGTGCTTGTTGTACCTATTGGCAAGTTGAATTTTGATTCACCTAAAAGTATTACTTCCTCACATTTTAGAATTGAAATCGTTCAAAAATCGCACGTTAATAACGCCAAATGTAAAAGAACCAGACCGTTATCATCTCATAATGATCTCGTCTGGTTCTTTCATTTTCATTTATTAATCGCAAGGCACGGTGCCCCACTATTTTGTCTCTTCGGTATGTTCCTCTGACTCTGCCGATGTAGTCGCTACTTCCGCTTCATTCACGTCGTGCGCTTCATTCACATTCACGTCATTGACATCATCATTTTGTTGTTCTGTTTCAGGCGCCGTTTCGTCTTCACTCACCGGTGCCTCCACCACATCTTCTTTTTGACGGAGTGTGAATAGTCGCATCAATAAACCGAGTATGACGACAACAATTGCGACACCTGCTGTTGAATACGCTAACACTTTCATCGAGAATACGTCTCCAATTTCTTCACTAAAAAAGAAGACTTTTGCGAACGTCATCCCTGCATGGAATAATGTCGCAACGTATATCGCTCGGCCGCCTGTCCCACGAACCAATTCACCCGCAATCATTGAAAAAGCAAAGACATAGATGGCGCTATACAAAGTGTATGGCATACCAAAAGCCGTATTCACGTCCCATACGAGATACAAGACACTGACGACAATATTCGAAAAAAAGTGTGGCAATCGCGTTTCAACTATATTTAAAAGATACGACCGAAAGCCCAATTCAATAAAAAAGGCCATCAAAATATGTCCGATTAAAATCGTACAAATCGATTCAGATAAATCTTTTGATTGCAATAAAATAAAACTATCTGCGTACGTGTTAAAAATGTACATGCCGATCATAAAGATAATGAGCGGTAATGTAAATGCGATTAAAAGTCGTTCGATGACTTTTAAATTAATTGAAAACTTCAGTCCTGCAAGTTGTTCTTTTTTATTTTTAAATACTAATATACATATAACTGCAGCAATAAATGGGCCTAAACTATTTAATGTAAATACAAATGATTTTAAACCAGATGCTTTTTGAAAATCTTGCAATATGATGGGTATCACATAAGATAGTACAAAAAACACAAAAATCGTCATTGCCCACTGAAAGCCAGAGATGCGCGTTCGATTCATTATTAATCCTCCATATTAAACCATCGCTATTCATGTTCGTATGCATGAGGGTCCAACGTACAAGATTCACTTCACAAATCCTTTTCATGTTGGACGACTATCAACTCATAGTCTCTATCGTCCATTATAACCATATATGTAATAGAAATAAATTACTAGCCGTTAAATATCATTGAATTGTAATATAAGTCCTATAATAAATGACGTTTTTTAGAAAAAGAAATGGACGTGATGTGCCTACAGTTCATCGCATTTGACATGCGGTTCATTTGGGGGCGCACGCTTTCGCATCGTCTCGAAAACCAAAATAAAGCGCTTACTTTTTCTTTGGCAATCGCGCTGTAAAAATAGTAGCATGGAATTGACACATGTATTTGATGTACAACTATGCCATGAATGTGAAAGGAGTTCAATTTATGTATGAAAAGCCCAATCCTAAACTTTGGTCAGGTCGTTTAGATAGTGAAACAGACCCACAAGCATTCCGTCATTTTCAAACCGTCCAATTCGCTGATATCGAAAATACACCCCTTCCAACCAGTGATGTTGCATTATTAGGCTATGCGATTGATGAGGGTGTCGCGCTTAATCAAGGACGTGTTGGCGCAAAAGAGGGCCCTGACGCCATTAAAAGTGCCTTTGCAGGATTACCGACATTATCAAATTTGAAAATCATTGACTATGGCAACTGGACACATACAGCATCGACTTTAGTACAATCACAACAATTATTCGGGTCATACGTCGCCCAATTATTAACACGCCATGAGCGTACTTTTTTATTAGGCGGTGGCCACGACATTGCATATGCACAATATCTCGGTGTCCGCCAAGCTTATCCTGACAAAAGCATTGGTGTCATCAATATCGACGCACATTTTGATAACCGTCAAGAGACGTTTTCTACATCTGGAACAAGCTTCTATCAAATGCTAGAGGAAGACGAAGCGCTAGATTATTTTGTCCTTGGCATTCAACGCACAAGTAATACCCAAAGCCTGTTTGATTATGCTGATGCAACCCATACACAATATGTACTCTCTGAAGAATTAATTGAACAAATCTGTCCCCCTGTCAAAGATAAAATCGATCACTTTATTAATGATCATGATGTCATTTTGTTTACTATTTGTATGGACGTCATTGATAGTGCCTTTGCGCCAGGCGTGAGTGCCAGTGCTGTACTCGGCTTAACACCTCACACGGTCTTAGAGCTTGCAAGACGTATTTTAAAGCATGACAAAGTCACTTCAGTCAGTATCGCCGAGACGAATCCACGCTATGATATCGATCAACGGACAGCTAAGTTAGCGGCACATTTTCTCGCGCATTTTATTCACTGCTAAATGTGTCCACATTCGCTTTATTTTTTAGACTTCGCGCTTAAACGTATTTCAAACTTAACAGACTAAAATAAATTAAAATACGCGTTGAAGACATCTGTCGCTAGACCCCTTCAACGCGTATTTTAATCGTTTCCACATCTTTCATTTTTAAACGGGGTCACTCATCATGATATGTACGCCTTAAAGTGCTCATCATCAATGACACAGCATAAAAATGATTTACGCCTTAGCGTAAATTAATTTCACACCTTCTTCAGTCCCTACAATGGCTTCCGTTACAGTATCTAAGAAATACCCTGTCTCTATGACACCTACAAGATGAATCAGATACTCATGCACTTCATAAGGATCCACTTCAGATTCGAAAGCACAGTCTAAAATATAATGTCCATTATCTGTTATAAATGGCTTATCTTCCACCATACGACGTGTGACTTTAATGTTAAAGTGTTGCTCAATACTTCTGACAGTCTGACACCAATTAAAACGATCCACTTCTACCGGTAATTTAAAAGTTTGTCCTAAATAGTCGACACATTTGGTTTGATCGACAATCACATAAAATTGATCGGCAAATGTATCGATGACCTTTTCGCGAAATAGTGCACCACCGCCGCCTTTAATTAAGTTTAACTGCGGATCAATTTCATCGGCCCCATCAATGGCAATATCAATATGTGTGACATCATTAATATTAGCCGTAGGGATATTGAGCGCCTTTGCTTGGTTCTCTGTCCGCTCTGATGTACAAACGCCGATTAATTGATAACCTTTGTCTTGAATTAATGTCGCAATTTTAGGCACCAGTAATTCCACTGTACTCCCTGTCCCAATTCCAATTGTCATACCATCTTGAATCCGTTTCACTGCCTCATCCGCAGTCTTTAATTTCAATGCTTTATTACTCATTACCCCACTCCTTGATTTTGACTTATCCTTATGATTCTTATTTTACAATATTCATCATAAAATACCATGACGAAGCATACAAAATACGCTAAAATGAGTTTAACTTAAACATGGAGGTCGATTAAAATGCATTACGCAATTCACGCAATTTCAACTGGCAAAATTGAAGATCTGCAATACGGAAATGATCGTCCTATGAAAAGTGCAATGAACAAACAACCGATTCAAGAAAAAATGTGGTTATCGCGCACGGGTTTTGTAGAGGATGAACAAGCGTATCACGGGCATGGCGGACCAGACAAAGCCGTTTGTTTATATAGTCGAGCCAACTATATGATGTGGCAAAAGGCTATTCGTCCCCTACCTGAATATGCGATGTTTGGTGAAAACATTACCGTTTGTGATATAGACGAAACAGAACTTTTTTTTGGCGACCAGTATCGATTAGGAGAAGCAATAATTGAAGTCTCTGAAATTCGAGAACCTTGCTGGAAAATTCAAAGTAAATATGGCTATCCCTCACTAGTTAAAGAAATGTCAAAAACTGGGAAAACAGGTTGTTACTTCCGAGTTATCAAAGAAGGATTCGTAAAGCCTAACGCCGTACTCTCACTTTTCCGTTCTGCACCTAAAGCAACACGCTTATCCGTTCAATCACTTAATGATCTCTATTATAATGACCGTAAAAACCAAGCGCGTCTTACCTATGCATTACAAAATCCATACCTGACGAATAAACGAAAAGAAACATTAAAAAAAATGCTTCAGCAATGTACAACACAATAACCCAATTACCGATTTAGACGATTAATTTTCCTATTTTTAAAAGAGACGCCCATATCATATTTTTAAACGCAATCCGTACATCAACTTAAAAAGCAGCCGATTTTTTACGGCTGCTTTTTATCAGGCTCTTTGTCAACGTCGGTTGGTGAAGAAATATCGTACTAAGTGGCAATTTTTTGTTGCTTAGTACGTTTTTTATATTCACTCACGTATAACCTTGAAATAATTAAAATCCTATTTCTAAAGTTATAAAAATTTCTATAACCATAAGAGACACGCTTAATAAGCTTTATTTTATTGTTAATACCTTCAATTGGACCATTGGTCAAATGAGGATTTTGAATCGTATTTGAAATATAAGGTATATATTTTATGAGTGTGTTAACAACACGTTTGAGTCCATTTGAAATATTTAAACTCTTCGAACGTTGTAATGCTTCCTCTAATTGTTCAATGTTATTTGATCTTAGAGTTTCTAGAATATGATGTCCTGCTTCATACGTTAATTGGAATTCTTCATCAAAAGTTAACAAGAATTGTACTAAACTATACTGACTATGCCATGTATTAAAAAGTCTGAACGAGTGATAATGGACTCTGTCTAATTCAATTGGAGATTTTAATAAAAGCTTCCAATACCGTTTTAATTTATTGTACTTGGGTTTTTCTCTAGTCTTAAAACTATTCATTGTTTTAACGCGACTGTGATTGATTTCACGGTTAACCGCTTGAACAATATGAAAACGGTCTAAGATAATATCTGCATTGGGAAATAATGATTGAATTAGCGACATGTATGGTGGATACATATCAATAGAAACACTTTTAACTCCTTCACGTTGCTTTCTTGAGAATCTTAAAAAGTATTCTTCCAACTTGAACTTACGTCGATCTGGCAAGATATCAATAATATCATGCGTGATACTATCACAGTATATAAAGCTCATAGAGCTGTCGACATCATTAGTTGACTTAAATTCATCAAAGGATAAATGTTGGGGCAATATATCACTAGGTTGTGTTTTTACTGCTTCCCCTAGGTCTTTCAAATATCTATGAACAGTTGAAGGTGAAACTAAAACACTATTCGCTATATCTTTTTCAGATATGACAGTGGCGAGCTTTCTCGTCACCATTAGTTTTACGTCATTAGAAATTGTACAACGCGGTTCTATATATGGTGTTTTAGCCGTAAAAGTTTGACCACAAGCTTTACAATAGAAGCGTTGCTTTTTTAAAACAAGATAACTAGGTCTTTCAAGAATAAGCCCCATATACACTCTTGTACTGCGAAAGCCATTTTTAATAACTGTGTGTTGCTCATTCTTGATACCACAACACTCACAACCTTTAGGTTGATAAGTTAACATCCCTTTATAAAACAATGATTGAACGTTCTTGAAGGTTTGAATACCTAAACATTCAGTGATTTTTAAATTTGATACTTTTATTCCAATCATTTCTGATATATCATTATACATAGGCACGAATATCTCTCCTTAATTTGTTGGTTTAGTCACTTACAATTATAGAGGTATTTGTGCTATTTTTGTATTTAAAACAAAAATAACGGCCAGTGAAAAACTCACCAACCGTTAAAAGTATAGAACCTTTTATCAAGGCGCTTTGTCCATAAAACAACTCCATTCACTTATCAATGAATCTGACTATGAACGAGACTGCAATGTTTCAATTCGGTAGCTTGTTTTAGAATAAAACGGTGTATGGGCCTTTAATATAGAATGCGCAGTCTCGCCAAAAAGTTGAATATCATTCGGCATGCTTTGTGTTTCTACAGTAATGCCTGCATGCGGCTTATAAATATTCATATGGCTTTTCCAACCTTCTGAATCATTGAGCGTATACAGCACGATCTGTGGTGTATCGGTTTCTACATGCAACTTGAAATCTTGATTTGAAAGTGTCATTTTCCCAGCATTCACTTCAAAAGGATGGTCTAATCCGCCTCTTGCCCCCACTTGTGCTTGAAGTGTAGGATGCGTACTATTAAAAAGCGTCGCTAGTGGAATTTCGTTTGTTCCCAATTGTGCTACTAAATCAATCGGCTTCAGCATTGGCATGCCTGCATCATCCAAAGGAAACATTTGAAGCTGTTCACTCGAAATGACATGATTGTCAACCACGTTATTATCACGATTCAAATTAAAATACACATGATTCATAGGATTAAATAACGTATCCGCATCCGATTCGGCAAAATACTCAATTGTCCATGTTTTTGAGGCATCATAAGTAAATACCACTTTAAGCGCTATATTTCCTGGGTAATGATCCGCAGCTGAACTTAATGTCGTTGTGAAATGAACTTGTACCTTTTCACCCAACTCGTCCTGAACAATATCGTACTCAAATAAACGGTCTGACAATCCTTGCATCCCCCCGTGCAAATGATTTTCACCATCATTTTGTTCAAGTTGATATGTCTCACCGTTAAGTTCAAATTGTCCTTTAGCGATACGTCCCCCATAACGGCCAACTGTTGCACCAAAATAAAAAGGATTGTACGGATAAAACTCATCCGCTTCAACTTCATTCCCTAAAACAATGTTATTGTCCCCTATTTTCCAACTCACAATACGCGCACCATAATTCATGAACACAATTTTGCTTTCTTTGTTTTCAATCTTAATTAATTCAACCCCGTTAGATTGTTGTTCAATATTAATATTCATTATTAATCTAGCTCCTTTACTCTCTCCCAAAGATTACCCTCTCGTCGGCAACACCATAATCAACACCCCTATGATACAAACAATGCCACCGATCAAATCATATTTATCTGGCTGTGTCTTATCCACCCAATAAGCCCATAAGAGACTCATAACGATAAAAACACCGCCATAAGCTGCGTATACACGACCAAAACTTGGAAAAGTTTGTAGCGTGGCAATCATACCGTACAAGATGAGTACAATCCCTCCGATTGCTCCTAGCCAAAATGGTCGATCCGCACGCAACCATAACCATATGAGATAACCACCGCCGATTTCACACAAACCCGCTATGATAAAAATTGCTGTGGAATATAAAATAGTCACATGTTCACCTCATATTACTTTTATTTTATTGTATCAGTTTCCAAATTTGAAGTGGGTGATAAAATCTCGTATTTTTTCTTATAACGCTTAAATTGACCTACTTCAAGTTATTAATATACACATTCAATAAAAGACATCACATCTGTTCAGTGGTTGTTCGATAATGGAAGACTTGAAAAAAATGAACATCAGAACATTAGCTTCCTCGAATATTCTCAAAAATAAATGTTTTATCAAACTGTGAGCAAGCTGAATGTTAGATTGAGATAGGGCATTTTCCTATATACAAAAAAGCCGAGTAGGTCGTACGCTCCCAAAATTGATTCTTAAGATTCAACTTCACGAGAACGCTTCAAAGACGCTCGGCTTTTTATAGACAAAATCATAAAGTACTATATCTAGATGTCATTAAAAATGAGGTGCGGTGCTTGCATCATCGAAATATAACCAATCAAGCATGGTGATTACGTTGAAAGGCACGTTTCAGCACATTTTTCCATCCCTTTTCAAAGGATAGTACCGAATTTTTATAAGATTTCGTCGCGATAAATGTTAAAACAAAAATCAAAACAATGTGTATCCCAACAGCGATAATCCCTTCCATTATCGACGTCGTTGGTAAGGATAAACGTAAAAAAGTTACAAAAGGCGAGAAGAACGGCACATAAGACAGAATTTTAAAATAGAGATGATCTGGATTCTGCGCACCGAATATACTGCTATAAAAGGCTAATATGAGTATAAAACTCATCGGCATGAGCGATTGCGCTAAATCTTCAATTCGTGCTGTCATATTACCTAAAATGGCTGCTAAAATCACATAAGTCAACACACCGATAATCAAGAAAATGACACCAAAAACAATGAGGCGCTCAACATGAGGGGTCCCCCATAATTGTATGCTGCCAGTATTAGATTTTGAATTAAAAATAAAATAATTAGCTACAAATGTAACACCTAAAATGAATATTTGAGTAAATGCAACACATAAAATGGCTGCAATTTTCGCTAAAATATGATAAGTCGGTTGTACACTGGTAATAATCATCTCAGACACACGCGATGTTTTTTCAGTCGCCATTTCTGAGGCAATTTGTTGAGCATAATTAAAAATAATAAAGAACATTAGCGTGATGCCAGCAAAGACAATTGTTAATGCGTGTTGTTGTTCTTCATCGGAAATTGTAAGTCCATGATGATCGTCACTTTGAATAATTGTGTGATCCACTTGACTCTGACTCTGGATTTTCTTTAAATCATCACCGTTTAAGCCTAGCGATTGGGTCACTTGTTGTACTTGAATTTGTGTCAGTATGGATTGCAAAGTCCCTTTATTTTCCTCAGATGGATTGGATTTTGAAATAATCGTTGCTGATAGCGTTCGCTGTTGACCTTCGTGAATCACATACGCACGATCTAATTCATCATTTTTAACTTTTGCTTTAGCCTCTTTTTCTGATAAATTTTGATAATGTATCTTATTATCGACCACTTTAAGTTGACCTTCTAATTGTTGATACAGTCTTTGATTATTTGTAACGATGGCCACATTTTCTTCGTCGTTATTAAAAAACTTAATAATTGTATCCAAATTCATGATGACTGTAATAGCTAAAACCATCAGTATGGTATTAATAACAAACCCTCTTGTTTTAACCTTATTTAAATATGTAAACCTTAAAGTAGCATTAAATTTCTTCATCGATATCACCTACTTTTTCAATAAATATTTCGTTAATCGTTGGGTCCATCAATTGAAAGCGTTTCACATATCCTTTATCCTGGATCATTTTAAAAACCGCTTCTGCCACCGACTCATCTTTTACTGTAAAGTAATGCTCCGTTTTAATCACTTCATGTTTGAGAACGCCTGGTAATGTCTCCACTTCGGTTAAGTCGTAAGGTGCATCGACAACAATTCGTTTGTAGCCTGCTGTTTCTTTAACGGTTTGGATATCTCCTTGAACGACCAACTCCCCTTTATTCATAATGCATATTGAATCACATAACTCTTCAATATGTTCCATGCGATGCGAACTGAAAATAATGGTCGTTCCTTTGTCATTTAATTCTTTAATTGCCTTTTTTAACAGCTCCACATTGACTGGATCGAGTCCACTAAACGGCTCATCTAAAATAAGCAACTCCGGTTCATGTAACATACTTGCTAATAATTGTACTTTTTGCTGATTTCCTTTAGACAGAGATTCAATTTTTTTATCACGATTTTCACTGATTTTAAAACGGGTTAACCAATAATCAATGGCTTCTTTGACCGCTTTTGAGTCCATTCCTTTAAGTGTTGCTAAATATTTCAACTCATCTGACACTGTGACTTTAGGATGCAAACCTCTTTCTTCAGGTAAATAACCCACGCGATTATAAACCGTGTGATCAATTAACTTCCCCTCATATGTAATACGGCCTTCTGTCGGTTCAGATAAACCTAAAATCATACGAAATGTCGTTGTTTTGCCCGCACCATTTCGTCCGAGAAAGCCTAACATTTCCCCTTTTTTAACTTCAAAGGAAATTTGATTGACTGCAACAAATTGATTGAATTTCTTACTGACGTATTCAACTTTCAGAGCCATTTATGGACACTCCTTTTTAATATACTATCATTAATATATAATATTTATGATAATGTAAACAATACTTATTGTATAAACCCAATGGACTTCTCAAATATTTTTTGAACATAAATGCTTTATAAAAACAATTGAAAGGTTGAGACGCCTGACATCAACAGAAGTGAGTTCGATAACATTGACCCAAACAATCCCTTTGATCAAAGTGTCACGATGTACCATCATGTCAAAAAATCATTTGCTTCTCCGTTCAGACTCACTTCATACTTGAATGTTTTTGTCCCAACCTTATTCAGTCACACGGTATAACAATAAAATAATTTTTTTCATTTTTACTACAAATTTTTAATAGCGATATGGATCTTTCTTCTCTGCTTCTTCATCCATATTTTGCGGCATATCTCCATGTGTCGCTTGCCCTTGTTGTGTTTCAAATGCGCCATGATTAACGACATAATTGTGCCCATACTTTGGCGATTGACCGTACTTATTATCTTTTGTCTTGCTATCAATCAATGTGACAATAAAGCAAGTCAAAGAAAGAACAATCGATAAAATCAACATGATATAACTCAACCATTCCGGCAACAAGCTATTCGTAATAGTTGTATGAACATAAACTTCCGTCTCACTAGTATAGTTCAATTGTTGATTTTCCTCGATAGAGGTTAATATTGCATTGATGACGCCCACAATGAATGAAACAATCGGAATTGCCATAGACCACCCGATATCATGAAAACGTCGAACTAACAATGATAAGTTTGGAATCGCAATCGCTAATCCGTAAATCATTATCAACAGTGCCGCAATGATGGTGATGATTACGCCAACGACTGGAATAAGAATAGAAATTCCACCTACTAAAATGAGGGATACGAGAACAATGACATGCCATAACGCAACCCACCAATATTCACTACGCCGACTCCTACCTTTAAAATTAACATAATTCAACCAAAATAATTTGTACGCTTCTACAAAACCTACTTTAGGTGATTCCATATTAAAACGCCTCCTTCAAAAAATTATTATTTCAGAAAACTTACTTTTAGTTTATCATATTTTTTCACTTTAAATATCTTACTTTTCATAAATATATAAATGACTCATAATTAGATACACAATTCACTTTTCAGGACAATCAAAGTCATACATCAAAAATGGAGGTTAACATGGATTTTATTTATCAATCTACAAGTCAAACGGCACAAGCGTTACTCGGTGTGAAGTTAATCTATGAAAGCCCGACCGTTCGCTTTAGTGGTTATATCGTCGAAACAGAGGCCTATTTAGGGATTAAGGATCAAGCCGCACATAGCTATCAATGGCGACGGACACCAAAAGTCGCATCACTTTATCAAAAAGGGGGCACCATTTACGCACACCCCATGCATCGCTACATTTTAATTAATATTGTGACACAAAACGAAGGGATTCCAGAAGGGGTGCTCATCCGTGCGATTCAGCCTGAAGAAGGCATTGATATGATGATTAAAAACCGAGGACGCCAAGGATTGGAACTCACCAATGGGCCTGGAAAATGGACAATGGCTATGCAAATCCCACGCTCACTGGATGGTAGCGAGATCAACACTGGTCCATTAAAAATAGATATTCAAAATCGAAAATTTCCTCGCACAATTGAAAGTGGCCCACGGATTGGCATTCCAAATAAAGGTGCGTGGACTGAGGCACCATTGCGTTATTATGTACAGGGGAACCCTTACGTCTCACATATGCGAAAAGGCGCCATCGAACCGATTGAAACAACATGGGAAACAACGTTTTAGAAATAACCATAGAAAAAGTCTAGGAGGTGATGATCTCTCAACACATCCTAGACTACATCGTCACTGCCTAAAGTTTTGAGTGCTACTGTGCATTTAAATTGGATTTTTATTCTTTCTAAACATACCCAAATGAATTGAAATCACCGTGCACAAAATCAAGATAACTGGATAATACGAAAATTGGAGCACTTCTAAATATGAAACATGTCCAAATTTTTCAGCCATGAGCATGCCACTATCATGAGGCAGTACCATTAACGCACTTGCAGCAAAAATATCTAATAAACTCGCCATCCGTTTCGGTGCGATTTGATACATCTGACCGATTTCTTTAGCAATTGGCGCAGAAATAATAATGGCCACAACATTATGAACTAAAGCCGCAGATAAAAGTCCTGAAAGAAAACTCATCGCATACTCGGCACTTTTGGGACCTTTTGCACGCTTTTTCATCGTGTCTACAATCCAATCAATCCCACCATAATAACGGATTAATGCAACTAACCCAGATATCAAGAAAGCAATCAAGAAAATTGAAAACGTGCTTTGCATCCCTTCTCCAATTTTTGAAGTCCATTCAAATATTCCGATATTGCCACGTGTAACACCAATCACTCCGGTTAACACAATACCTGACACCAATACCAACATCACATTCATTCCAGCAATGGCTGCAATCAATACAAAGATGTACGGAAGGATATCAATGAAGTTGAAACTGAGATCCCCTTTAATATGTCCAGTTCCACCAACAAAGGCATAAATCACAAATGTAATCACCGCTGCAGGTAACGCAATCAGAAAGTTCGCTTTAAACTTATCTTTCATTTTGGCACCAACGCCTGTTGTTGCTGCAATCGTCGTATCAGAAATAATCGATAAATTATCCCCAAAGTAAGCCCCTGCAATGACAGCCGCTGCAGCAGCAGCGACATTGAGATCCGCTGCTTGTGCAACTGCAACACCGATAGGTATAAATGCCGCTTGCGTTCCTGTAGATGTACCTAATGCAGTAGCGACAAAAGCACTCATCGCAAAAATACCTGGGATTAATAAACTAGGTGGGATAATTGACAGTCCCATATTGACCATCGCTTCTTGCCCTCCCATGGCCGAAGCCGCTTGTGCAAATCCTCCTGCTAAAAGTAAAATGAGACCTAATTCAGCTATTCCCGAAGAACCTGCATTTTCTGTAAAAATTTTTATTTTCTTTGTCACTGGTGTTTGGCGATCATAGCAAGTCCATGCAATGACGATACCAATGAATACCGCTACATGGCGGGGTAACAGATTGAAGGCATCTTTTGTTCCTAACGCCGTAAATACAAGTCCTACCCCAATGTACAAGATTAGAAAAATGACGAGTGGCAATAAAGCAAGGACACCATATTGTTTTTGACTTCTTAAATCATTTGTCATATCTTTCCCCTCAAAATCTTATTATTATGATAAGAATTATACACTTTTCTGTCATTTTGACAAGTCTGAAGTTTTACCCTTTCTTAAACCCCATTCCAACGATGATTTGAGCATCCACATACTTCCGAGATACGGATGCCCTCGCCTTGTTAATAAAGTCCGCTTCCTCCACACTACATATTTGTCATCCATTAGTTGAAACTAGTATTCCACACATCAGGGATCACCTCGTTCATTTAACTGTATCGACTGTGTTGTATTCCGATATCATGAAACATGATCATCTCAAAAATTACACACATCGACTTTGTTCGAAAATGGTATTGAATTTAACATTAACGGGTGCATGGCGTCCAGTAATTTCTATATAATGAGCGATGGTCTCATCATCCGTTTCTAAAAATAATGTAAAATAACGATGGCGTTGATTCACAAGATGTGCGGGTATTAAGATATGATGACAACTATCTATATCTAATTGCCCTTTAGCTAATGTCATTTTTTGTTCATTTTGTAATGTATACGTAATCAACGGTGCGCCTTCAATGTCCTTTATTTGCATACACACTTTTAAATCTCCTCGTTGATTTGGAGCAACTTCGACATCATAGTCCACAATTCGATCATTTGCACGTTCTAACAAATACATATCGCGAAACATCATTTGATTCGTTAGCCCATGATCTTCTATTGCAACAACTTCAATCTCATTTGTCCCTTCATGGAGTGCTTGTGTCACATCCCATTCAACATTTGAATTCGGCGCTTCCGTGCTACCCATCCATAATTGATTGATAAAAATTTGGCAGTGTTGCTGAATCCCTTCTATATTTAAATGATAATCTTTACTAAAATCATAATCTTCAATAACAAATTGATGTTGATAACTGGCATTGGCATGCCATGTTGACTCTGAACCCATTAAAGGCGTTACCGCATGACTTAAAAATTTGATATATGGTAATTCGAATACATCCCGACTTACATATGGAATATAACGGGTTCTATTCGGCAATTTATGGCCTTTTTCATTAGTATTAAGACGAATGAAATGCTTATCCATATTTATCACCTCGAAATAATATATATTTTTTTATACAGCTAATTTATCACTTTAAAAATCAAGATAATATACAACAATCATCACTGTATATGTTAAAATGTTTCCATATTTTATACAAAAGAGGTAAAGTCAATGCAATTACTGTGGAAGATGTTTAAGAAAAACCAATTTGAAGCACATATTGACGAATGTGGGATTGAAATTGGAACACCGCGCGGGGGCTATCAATATGAAGTGACAAAGCCAGCTGTACTCCATATTGTGATGTCAGGGACAGGGACGCTGACTTTTAATCAACAACAATACCTGTTAAAGCCGGGTGACCTTTTTTTACTGTGTCGAGGAATGAAAGTCCATTATGAGTCCACATTGGAAGCGCCGTGGACGTATTATTGGGTGGGTATGAGCGGCAAACTTGTACTGGATTATTTAAATCGGACCTCACTCTATACGCAACGTATCATTCAAAACAAAGACACGACAGCCATTCGCAACATCATCGATCAAATCTGTCAACGCTCTGTTGATTATTCCACTCAAAATTCAGATGATATTCAACATATGCGTGATTTATATGAACTCCTGTATCAGTTACATCAACATTTTCCAAAACCTTTCCAAGAGGTGAAAAATGAAAAATATGCCAATGTCCGAGACGCCATCCGCTATATCAATGATAACTATATGCATGCCATTTCTATTCATGATGTTGCCAAACATGTCAATGTGAGTCGAAGTTACCTATATAAAATGTTTAAAAAGCATATTGACCAATCACCGCAACATTATTTAATTCATATACGTATGTATCATGCAGCAAAATTGTTTAAAGAAACGGATTTACAAAGTCAAGAGATTGCCTATCGTGTCGGTTATAAAGACGCTTTACTGTTTTCTAGAGCATTCAAAAAACATTTTGGCGTAAATGCGACACAATATCGCAAAGACATGCAGCAACGTTGATTATCATGAACTAAAGTGCCCTGCATAAAATAAAATAGCGAAAAATCGCTACTCTATTCATTACAAATCTATATAATACACAATTTTTATTTGCCTGTAATTATTTAATAATAATACTCAACTTTATATTTATATAGATTTTTGCTCCTAAAAAAAGTATAATAATTTAGTATGGGATTGAAAGCCTTTTCTATTTTAATATCTCAAAGGGGGAGTGCATTACCATGATAGAATTGAATAGTATGAACACATTGTTCCTTGCTTGCCTATTACTTATCATTGGCCAAGCGATTGTCAATAAAGTGGCAGTATTTAATCGTTTAAGTATTCCATCACCCGTTGTTGGCGGTTTAATTTTCGCTATCATTTCTGCAATACTATCATCTACAGGGATTTTGCAAATTAAACTTGATGGCGATTTTTTCCAAAAGTTCTTCATGTTAGCTTTTTTCACCACAATTGGTTTGGGGGCTTCCTTTAAACTTTTAAAACTGGGTGGTAAAGTTTTAATTGTCTATTGGATTCTCTGTGGGATATTGGCTACATTTCAAAATATTATCGGCGTTTCGATGGCCAAAGTGCTCAATATCGATCCGTTACTCGGTTTAACAGCTGGTGCCATGTCAATGGAAGGTGGCCACGGCAATGCGGCGGCTTATGGTCAAACGATTCAGTCCTATGGCATTGATTCTGCTGTTACGGCCGCTCTTGCAGCAGCGACACTGGGATTGGTCGCAGGGGGATTGATGGGCGGACCCGTCGTACGCTTTCTTATCAAAAAATATAATCTTGCACCGCAAAATGCCGAAACGATTCAAAAAGATTATTCCAATATCGATATCAATCGACGACTTCACAAAAATTTCACGCTCAACGAAGTCTTCTTTATTCAAATCACAGTGATTTTATTCTGTATGGGACTCGGTACATATCTCGGTGAATTGTTCAGTGCATGGTCTGGCATCAACATTCCATTATACGTCGCTTCGATGTTTATCGCTGTGATTATTCGTAACATTTCAGAGTATGGAAACCTTAATTTAATCGATTTGAAACTGACAAATCAAATTGGTGACATTTCACTCAGTATTTTCCTGTCTATTGCATTGATGAGTATTAAATTGACAGAAGTTTACAACTTAGCCATTCCTTTAGTTGTTATTGTCATTTGTCAAATCATTTTCGTCGCATTGTTTTCTATTTTTGTTGTCTTCCGATTACTTGGTAAAGACTATGATGCGGCCGTGATGATTGGTGGCTTTATCGGTCACGGTTTAGGTGCTACACCAAATGCCATGGCAAATCTCGATGCCATTACGAAAAAATTTGGCAACTCACCACGTGCCTATCTTGTAGTGCCTATCGTCGGGGCTTTCCTTGTCGATTTACTCGGTGTTCCTATCATTACAACGTTTATTAATATTTTCAAACCATAAAAAAGAGGTGCCAAGTCGCACCTCTTTTTTATATGCTATTCAATAAACTGTTGTTTGACGCAATTAGGCATCTTGGCGACGAATTTGCCATTCGTACGGATCACTCAATTGTGACCAATCCGCATCGATTTCATCACTATTTAATAAGCACGCATCTAGTTCAGCAGTCAGTGCTGCTTCATCTAAATCGATACCGATTAATACGAATTGCGTATGACGATCGCCATATTCAGGATCCCAGTCTTCGCGGACATCGGGTCTTTCTTGTAATATCGCTGCCCGTTCTGCTTTAGGCATACTCGCCACCCAAAATGTAACAGGATGAATATCGACTGCCGTTCCCGCTTGAGAAACTAAACATGCCACGTCATTGTATTTCGCAAGCCAGACAATCCCCTTCGCGCGTACGACATCATCAGACATACTTTCCAAAAATGCGTTAAATCGTGCTGCATGAAATGGTAAACGTCTACGATAAACGAAAGATGAAATACCATATTCTTCTGTTTCTGGTGTATGCGTTGCGTGTCCACCCGCTTCAAGCTCTTGTAACCAACCCGCAGATTGACTTGCCTTGTCAAAATCAAATCGTCCCGTATCCAACACTTCATCAATATCCACTTGCGCATTCACTGTACGAATGAACTTTGCCGTTGGTTGTAATTTACGCAGCATGGCCTCTAAGCGATTCGCTTCTTCTTCTGATACTAGGTCAATTTTATTTAAAATGAGCACATCACAAAACTCGATTTGATCAATGAGTAAATCTGCAATCGTCCGCTCATCGTCCTCTCCTATTGATTGATCACGATCCAATAACATATCTCCAGATTGATAATCTTTAATAAAACGATTAGCGTCTACCACTGTCACCATTGTGTCTAGACGACAAATCTCTGTTAAATCAATACCGATTTCTTCATCAATATAAGAAAAAGTCTGAGCCACTGGAACAGGTTCAGAAATCCCGGTAGATTCGATGACAATATGGTCTATTCCACCACGTTGAACGATGCGCTCTACTTCACGTAACAAGTCTTCTCGTAGCGTACAACAAATACATCCATTTGAGAGTTCGACCAATTTTTCATCCGTTCGTGACAATCCACCCCCTTCTGCCACAAGATCTTTATCGATATTGACTTCACTCATATCGTTTACAATGACCGCGATTCTTCTACCCTCTCTATTGTTTAAAATATGATTGAGCAACGTCGTTTTACCTGAACCTAAATAACCACTTAATACCGTTACAGGGATTTTCCCCATAATGAGCCCTCCTTCACTTAATACAAATCGTAACAATTACGTTTTACAGTATATAACATATCCTTCTGTCGACGCAACGGTAAATAAGAATAATTTTAAAGAACAGTATTATAGATTCAACGCATGACCTCCAAAAAAGGATCAATAGTGAAATGATACCACTTCACTATTGATCCTTTAACCTGTCCGCTTGTCTTAAAGTTGGCGCTGTTGAATCCAGTTTTTCAAATATGGGTCATACACAATGGCCGCTTGACGCAGTTCTGAAATATTGCGCGCATTTAATAAAGTCATAATTAAAGCCATTTGTTCTTTAAAATCTTCAACATACGCAATGGTTGCTGCCACACCTTCCTCATGCAAAGATTTTAAGATAGGACGTGACATCCCTACTGCCTCTGCACCTAAACGCAATGCTTTTATCGCATCGAGCGGATTACGAATCCCTCCACTCGCCAACAAATGTACGCGGCTACTTAAATTGCGTGCCTCTAATAACGATACGACTGTCGACTGCCCCCAATCTTGCAAATAACGCATATCTTTCAAATGACGTCGCTCGTTTTCAATAGCAACAAAGTTAGTCCCTCCTTGCCCACTGACATCGACGTATGAAACGCCTAAATCGATGAGCTTTTGAATCGTATCATAACTCATGCCAAAGCCTACCTCTTTGACAATCACTGGTATATGCACACCTTCAACAATGGCTTTAATATGTGCAGACCAATGTTTAAAAATACGACTTCCTTCTGGCATCACCAACTCTTGCGGTGCATTGACATGGATTTGCAAGGCGTCCGCTTGAATCATTTCAATAGCCACTTGGGCTTCTGCAAGTGTGACATCTGCGTTGACATTCGCCCAAATTTTACCTCGTGGATTATGTTCACGGACCACTTCATAAGAATAGCGGACATCTTGATTTTTCAATGCTGCATGCATACTCCCTACCGCCATAGGAATGTTTGTTGCTTGAGCCACTTGGGCAAGTTGCGCATTCGTTTGTGCGGTCCATTCCGATCCACCAGTCATCGCATTAATATAGAGCACGTGTGACATTGCCAATGGTTTAAAACGAGGTACTAGGGTCACTTCATCTACATTGATTTCTGGTATGGCATGATGCACAAATTGAATGCGATCAAAATCAGAATGCATCGTTTCTTCTTGCACTAGTGCTAAACGGACATGTTCATTTTTTCGTTGTATTCTTTTATTCATCATGGCATCAAAATCCCCTCATTCATGGTCTCCTTCTTTGACTATATCATATTCACCTCAGAGATAAAGTGTTTTTCTAGAAATCATGCTTCTTTTAAAATTCATTTTTCATTGATTTAACTCATGCGCAGTTTATCTCTCACTTCATTTAAGTTATAATATGAACAAATAAAGTAATGAGGTGTCTTGATGCTATCTTATCCTTTTTATGATCCAAATGTTGTACAAGCCGATTGGATTGATCGAAATGGTCACATGAACGATGCTGTTTATGCCAAAGTTTTTAGTTCAGCAATCGACCATTTTCACGACCAAATCGGACTCACATCTGCCAAACGTGATCAATGCGCATTTACAGTTTTCACCCTTGAAACGCATTTAACTTACTTACAAGAATTAAAATTGCATACGCCTTTTAAAATCAAAGTCAGCATTTACGATTTAGACCAAAAGCGGACACATTTCTTTTTACAATTGCTACATCAAGAAACGGATGCCTTGATGGCCACTGCTGAAACAATGATGATGGGTATAGATCAACAAACCCGAAGCGCTGCACCTTTTCCAAAAGAGATCTATGCACAATTACAACACTATGTGCAGACACAAGGAACTCTGGAATGGCCAAAGCAACTCGGACATCGGATAGGTATCCCAAGATAAAGGGATACCTTTTCAATTGCGTTTTGCTCGTTGAGTGGTTAACACTGCCTGAAGCCTCTCTTCCTTTTCATACGCGACCTAGGATACATGCGTAACACCCCACGCCTTTTGTTCAATACCCACGCATCATGATGTTTCGAAACAAGCGCAAGCCCATCGCCACGATATCTTTTATCTATTGAACTATGCGTCCATCGATCCGCGCTGTATCATATCTGCTTTCGTCACAATGGGATATTTTTTAAAGACCATTGCCCCAATATGCCCCCAAATCAGACCTATCACGCCCATAATCACGCCATAAAAAAGTACAGACATCCAATGATTAAAGCCGAACATGACAATAAATCCGGCAATCGGTGTTGCAGTTCCCGTCGCATCATTAATTAAACCTGACAGTGCAATGACGAGTCCCGCAGACGCACCCCCAAAAAAGTTCGTCAAATAAATGGGAATCGGATTGGCTGAAACGATATCTGCCTGTGATAACGGCTCGATACTCACTGAAATCGTCGCTTTACGATCTCCTAATTTCAAACGATGAAATAATGTTCCGTTCATAAAGGCTGAACTGAATGCTGCCATCGCACCAATAGCCATTGGAACGCCCGTTAATCCAAGTAGCGCAGTCAATGCCATAGAACTCAGTGGTGCAGTCCCCACAACTGTAATGATACCACCTAAAATAATGCCCATCATAATCGGACTTGCCTCTGTTGAACTTTGAATAATATCACCAATTTTAACCAGAGTGTTCTTCACAATAGGCGTCAATAGCAAGGCTACACCTCTTGATAAAGGGGCAACTATGAGCACTGCGACGATTAAATCAACACCATCTGGCACGTACTTTTCAGTATACTTCATTAAATAGCCAATCAAATATCCCGCAAAAAAACCGGGCAACAAATCCAAACCTCCACAAGCTGCTGCAATGACTAATGCATAGACAGGGGAAACACCAATGGCTAACGCCGTTAATCCCGCTGCCGCAACACCGCCTAAATTTCCGGCTGCATCGCCAACTTGCTCTAAAAAATGAATATGGAAAACGCGCCCGCCGACGTATTTGTTGAAAGCCTCCACTAAGAATGTTGCAATCGCTGCATTGGCCAACGCGCCCATCGCACGCATGCCTTGTGGCGCCTTATATGTAAATAACGTGAAAATGACAAGTACGAGTATTAAAAATGCTGTACCGATTAGTAAATCCATCATGTCCTCCTCTTATTATTCGAAAAATCCTATTCAACTTTGCTTATTATTTTTTGAATAGCTAAACCAATTAATTTAAAATTTTAGAATACATTCCATTTTACTAAACTTTGAATATTTTCGCACGTTGTGTTATCAATATCGATGATTGTCGCACCTATCACTACGTCTCGCCCTTTCTGATTAAACAACGATTAAAAAATAAGTAAGACTTCCAAAATGACTTGGAAGCCTAAAATCTTAATATACTTTGGACATGTCACTTTCCGATCACTCACTGAAGGGTGACATCGACTCAAATATTGAAAGCGATTAATAGCCCTCTTTTGTTGTACATAGGGTACTTCACTATTAATCGATTGTTTTTCGAATCTGCTTTAATACTTTTCGTGACTCCACAATCGGATACAATGGAAAGGCAGTCACCATATCTTTATACTCATAAAAATGAATCGGTTGTTGTTCCGCTTCAAAATAATCTGCGAGTTTCCGCATGTCTGGGTAAAAAATTTCACATGTTCCCCCAAACATATAGACAGGAGGCAAGCCTCTCACTGAACCATACATAGGTGAAATACGTGGGTTTTTACGCTCGAGATCATCCGCCCATACTTTTGCAATGGCTTGTAAACTGAAAATGTTGTGAATCGGATCCTTTTTCTGAACTTGTTCAGTGATGTCCGGATTCGACAATGAAATATCTAACCATGGTGAAATGAGATATAGTTTCCCAGGAAGTGGCAGTGCCTTTTGTTCGACCAACTTCTGTACGAAACTCAGTGCCATATTCCCTCCTGATGCGTCTCCCATAATCACAATATTATCCGCTTCAGTCTCCTTTAACAAACGACGATACGCTTGTTCAATCGCTTCATGCGTTTCACGATACGTAAACTCAGGGGCTCTTGGATAAATCGGTAACACGACTTCATGCAATGTTTCATACGCTAACTTATCCATAAAACGCCAGTGAAATGCAGAAGGCTGAAGCACAAATGTCCCACCATAAATATATAAAATCTTATTTTTAATGTGATGTCCGAAATTAAATCGAAAGACTTGCATCTCATCAAAATGATCTTTCACAAGATTAGATTTGACATTAATTTGGTCGGGCTGTTTATGTTTTTCTTGATTTAAATATCGTCTTTTTTCCAAAAAAGCATCAATTTCTGACTGTGTTTTAAACTTAATATGACGATGTTGCGATAAATATCTGCCCATCAAATGACTCATGACATTTCGTTTCAATACGATCCCTCGCTTTTTATCAGCATTCCCGTTTCATAATTTTTCTCTTTATTACAATATACTCTTTTAATAATTCAATTATCCTATATTTTCCCATCTTTATCTATAAGTAATTTTGTGTACTTTATCCATTTTGTTAAGTTGATTCGCTATTCTCTCTACATCTATAAACCGGCCTTCACGCTGTATTTCCTTACCTTCAAAAAAGAGCACCTCTACAGGTACTGTAAAAACCAACAGTTCTCCAGCAATTTCAGGCACTTCATCGATACTCACATGTCCTAAGGCGACGCCATCAAAATGTGATACCATTTCTTTAATGCGTGGCAACACGGCATGGCATACAGAACAAGTTGGGCTCGACACATGGATGATGGCAATTGAATGCGCCCGAATAAATGCATGGTACGCATCCAGTGTTGTTAACCGCTCCATTCAGTTTCCTCCTTCACTTCATCATCCATTCATTTCTAACATATTTTAATAAAAATCACTATGAATATGTTTAGTGGTATACTATAATGCATAATTGTATGAGTTTAAGTTTTGAACTAGAATTGTTAACTTTTTTTGGAGGCGTTATATATGAATGAAATTTCTCAACAACCCCCTCAGTTTCAACAACAATTTGAGCATCAACCGATTCAACGTAATCCATATCATGGAAAAAAGAAGCGCTCTTGGATTAGCTTTATTTTAACATTAATCGCAATGGTCCTTGTTGCAATCGCAGCCTATAGCATGTATACTGAATCACTCATAAAAATGGGCTTTATCGATGAAAATGTGACATTCAATCAACTGCAAGTCATTGCTGACCAATTAACTGCACAATCTACCATTGACACTTCAAATGTTGAACAGACGTTGCATTATTTGATTATCGCGCTTAATGCATTTTTCGTTTTTGCTTTAATCAATATCTTATTTGCGATTTTGACACTTTTGTTTAACCGTACTGTTTTGAAATGTATCAACTGGTTCATATCCCTATTCATCGTATTGGTTCCTACAGCCTTTTTGTTTTATATTCATACTGCGGCTGGCGAAATCGCTCACAACCTAGAACCTTATTTAGGTCATGTTGATGCAGCAACAATATTAGCCCCTTCTAGCGCACTCTACAATACCATCATCTATACGAGTATCGCTGCAGTCTTGTATTTCGTAAGTTTGTTTTTTAGAAATCGATATCCTAAAATGAGAAAACCTTTGTAACACATTCTTGGATTGAGCGCTTTAGTCAAATGCGTTTGATATCCATAAACCGCATCTATCGCATAGGGCTATGTGATAGATGCATTTTTTATAACAACGATTCGTCGACATGGCACGCTATGAATTCCAACGTAATGAAATCGTGATGCCCATTAGAATATCACTCGATTGAACGCATGAATGAAAAACTGTAAAATCTGTCTTAACGATACAGACTTCCTCTTGATCCATATTAATATTGTGCAACGGGCCACATTTCTAACTTCTCCGCCATATCCCAGAACATATACTCGTAATAACTCGTATGTACGACAATATCTTCCAATGCTTGTAATGCGGGTTCAGACAATCCTTCTGTCACTCGATCCATCATGGCCTTCACATCATTTTTAAACGCCGTAAATTCTGGTGAGCTGTACATCTTAACCCATTCACCGTAAAAAGGATGCGTTGCTGCACCTTCGATTTGATTTAATTTTTCACCAATGTATTGATAACTCCATGTACACGTTAACACAGCAGCAATCACGTTTTCCACACCGCCACGTTGTGCTAAATTGAGCATATAGCTTGTATAAGCCATTGTCGTACTAGCGGGTTGCGTTGCTTCTAACTCGGCTTCACTAATACCAAATTGCGCCGCATACTGACGGTGTAAGGTCATTTCTGTATTCAATGTCCCAGAAACTAAACGGCCAAATGTGGTCATCATATCTAAATCCGTTGCCTTTGTCGCACCAATGGCAAAAAGTCTCGCATAATCGATTAAGTATATATAATCTTGTTTTAACCAATGCTTAAACTTTTCTTTATCCAATGTCCCGTTTCCAATTCCTTCGACAAAAGGGTGTTCCAAATAACTATCCCAAATCGGTTGAACGCGTTGCCATAATCGTTCTGTAAATTTCATTCACTCATCTCCCTTCAAATTCAAGTGTCATTCACTCAAATACACCTTATCATTCAATCCCGTGTTCTGTCATTCTATTGCACTGAACTAATGCTTTTAAATTCACGATTTTTCGATATATTTCATCCATATAATATGTGTCTAAGTCGACATGATATTCTGTCGACCACTGATGCATGGAACAAATGGTAGAAGTATAAATATAACTGAAAGACTCAATTGGAAATGGTAATTTTGAAGGCAATGTCGCTTCATATTGTAAAAGTTCTTTTTGAAAATGGTCATAAAAATAAGACATCAAAACTTGAAAAAATTTGGGGTCACCCTTTTGGGTATGTAAAATCTTTAGCATTTGCGCATTGAATGTTTTTTCAATACTGTTAAATGGTTCACACAAACGAACTTCTAACGCCAACTTAAAATAAGGTTTCATGCTCATTTTACTCACATAAAAAAGAAGTTCATATTTGTCACTAAAATGTTTATAAAATGTGGTTCTATGTACGTCTGCATGCTGACAAATTTGATTTATCGTTATTTTAGTCAACCAATGTTCTTCTAATAAAGTCAATAGTACTTCTGATAATTTCAAGTTTGTTTTCTGCACACGTATATCTTTTTCATTCATAAACCTATACGCACCTTTCTACGTCGTCTACGTTCATGCCTACTTATAAAAACTGTTATAGCATGATAAAGAGGATGTCGACAGTTTTCGCAAATTTTCAAAATAGGTTGTTGCACCGAACTATCATGCATCACTCATCCTGAACACCTACATAATTTAACAACCAACATTGTTTTACACATCTTTTTATTAAATTATTAATTATTGTACTTCAACTTGAGTCGCAACTCAAATAAAACTTAAATTTTAGATTGCTCTTCTAGCAATTTTTTGTGAAACAATATTCATTTATGTTTCATTTAATGTGGTAATCATTAAAATTTATGTTTAGTTTGATTTTTCAATTTTTACATTTGCCTACAACAATTTTTTGTACACTGACATTAAAAAGGATTGGCAGAACGGCTCTGTACGCAGTCAAACATTAGAACCAACGGCACAATAAAAAATACCCCCTAAAAGTCGGTATGCCAATCCCAACTTTTAGGGGGTATAACAAATGATGACGCTTTGATATCCGTTGACCTTGCACGATGAATCACCTCAATCGCTTGGTCAACCATGTTTCAATGTCATCCTACATAATACATATCAAATATCATCTTGATAATTAAGAATCTGCAGTTTGTCTGCATTTTCATCACCATCGAGGATATAGTGCGATTGAACGGTACGCCCTTGATTGTCTTCTTTCTCTACAGTCACCACATAATCGCCGTTATTTCGACTGACATCAATCACCTCAGCATTTTTAATTTGATACGTATTCTGCCCATTGATGTTTGCTTTAAGCGCTTGATTGTGCGTTGAATCTTCCTTAAAAAAATGCGACACGATATCGAAATTACGTTTTTGATAAGCTTCATTTAAAGCGGAAGTATATTTCTTAAAAAATTCAGCTACTTTATCTAACGTGTTTTGCTCTTTAACTTTTTGATATTTGTCCACTTCGTCACTGTCAAAAGACAACGTCACTTCATTCTCTGGTTGAACTTCGTCTTTGTTGATGACCTTTTCTTCCGTTTTTAATGTGTGATCTGCTAATTGTCCTTCAGCTGAAATAGTAAGTGCTTTATTGAGCGGAAAAGGCGCGTATAGCTCATTTTTACTTTGTACAATCTGTTCACCATTGATGACGATTTTGACATCATTTAATTTGTCACCATTTTTAAGTGTCACTTTGACTTGTGCCGCTTTAAATGATTCGGTCACAGTTGCCGTATCATTCTTATTATCAGTGAAATCAAACTTCAACTGGCCTTCATACGTTCCCCGATCGGTCGTCTTCGTTGCGTCGATTTCATAACGTCCAGGAATAAATGCACCTAGTGCTACGGTTTGTCCCTTTTCTGCTACCACTTTCTTTTGGCTCCCGTTGGACTCAAATTGATACGTCGCATTTTCTTTCGCTTTTACAACGGCCTGTTTGGTTGGTGCTGAAAAACTTAAATTATCGAATATAAAATAACGCCGTCCATTTTTACTAATCCTTAACACATTTTGACCTTGTTTCGTCTTAATATAAGAGGCAACGGCCGTTTCGTGATTTAAACGATCTACTGTTTGATAGACCTCTTGGTGGAAGTGATCCATCCCTACTTCTTTTTTGATGAATTGAATATACGTCGCTGCTTCATTTCGACCAACTTTATTTTCTTTCGAACTCAATAAATTAGACACTTTTGCTGTATCTTCATGATTGACTGCATTAATTAAAAGTTTCGCTTGTGCTTCTGGAGAATTGAAATTGCGCAATAGTAGAAACAAAATGATCAACAGCACAATGATAAAACTCACAATTGCAATAGGAATCGCTTTTTTTAATGAAGGCGGTCTTTTATGCGTCCTGGACGAAAATGCTTGCGTCGTGTCACTGTCATGCGATTTTCGAACGGGTTGTTTTGAATATAAAATTTGACAGTGACAGTTCGGGCAGACGCTTCGATGTTTTAACTGCTCATGATGACAATTCGCACATTGCCCCATACGTACACCTCCTTTACATGTTCATATCCACATGTTTTATCGTAAATGAAAGGATGAAATGCTACATCAGACGCAAGAATGAATGTCCTTCCCGTTCATTACCATTTAAAGTTGTTTCAATTGACCTTGTACACGTTCATCTATTAATTCCAACATTTCCCGTGTTTGTTCAATTTTCTCTAAAGGAATATCCGATAACATGTCATTTGCTAAATCTGCAATAAGATCTCTTGATGCACGGACATAACTCGCTCCAGCTTCAGTCAAAGCAACATATTTAAGACGCTTGTCATATTCATACGCCATATGCACCCATTGCACTAAACCTAAATCGACCAACTTTTTGATTCTTCTACTCACTGCTGCCTTATTCACACCTTGACGTAACGTGATTTCTGTTAACGTTAATGACTTATCATTAGAAAGCATTAATAATACGCTGGATTGTTCATTTGAAATCCCGTATCTTGATCTTAAGTCTTTTAACAAACCTGTTGTGAGCACGTTCATATTGGTCATAAATTCACCCATAAAAGCAATATGTTGACTCATCGTATTCGAATTTGTCATTTTGTTTCACCACCTTCACCACAAACCATTAGTTCTATCATCGTATCAACAATTTCGTTACAAAGAAACTACATTTTTTGACATTTTTTCAAAAGAATCTAGTATGATTACCGTAAAAGATAATTTAAAGGATCTAAAATATGACACTATTTCATCTCGTATTCATATCAAGCTACATTATAATCTTATTATTGTTAAAGATAAAGCCACATCTTTTTTTACGCATCTCGACCTTCACGGTTGTTCTTTGTGGACACATGCTCTACGCCACAATCGGTTATGTCAATGGTACACCGCGATTATCGCTATTGTCTATATGTATCATCATGATTTTCATCGCACTATGTTTCGCGATAGGTCGCGATTTCAAACGCTATCAAGGGGTTGTCGTTCGTATCTTAGGTTATCACAGTGCCATCATTGCGCTCATCATCGGAAGTTTACTCGTAACCCCTTTGTTGCCCATGATATTCACCTTGCCATTTCAATTATTAATTCAGTTGGCGCTTGTTTTTATCACAACTTGGCCATTTTACTTGTATATGACTTATGCGTTTCTTCACACACGTCCTACTGCAACACATGCAACAATCATTGTCCTAGGTGCAGGAATATATAGTGAAAACGTTACACCGATGTTGCAAGCCCGATTAGACCGAGCCATCACACTCAGTCAATCTTTGAAAAGCGACCATATCATTGTCAGTGGTGGACAAGGCCCCGATGAGCCGATTTCAGAAGCTCTCGCGATGCAACGATATCTGATACAGCAAGGAATGCCTTCAACAGAGATAACGATGGAAGACCGTTCCACAAATACGCGCGAAAACCTTTTCTATTCGAAACCATTATTAACACAGCACGAGAAGCCTTACATCATTGTAACAAGTGCTTTCCACCTCTTGCGTGCCCTTCGGATTGCACAACGTCAAAAAATCCATGCTTTAGGTTATGGCGCGCCCACCCCTCACCAATGGGTCGCTCGTGAACTCATTCGTGATTTTAGCGGATTACTTTTTCAATATCCACTGTTATGGGGAATATATGCCGTCTTACAACTTATCATCAGTGTCATTCACGGCTGACTCAGTTAATCAAATCATCCCCTATTTTCTACAAAACGACGCGTGAAAATACGCTATAATAGGGTCCCGAATGAAATATAGCCGAATGCCCTGTCCTTTTCAATGAGAGATCTATTTTACCTAGAACATTCCTTAAAAAACATATAAGCGCTATGAAAAAAATGGATACATCCGCTTTCTTCATAGCGCTTGAATATGATTTTGTGTTCGACTTTATTTAACGACTTCTAAAACAGATTCAGCAATTTCACCATCATTGAGATAAATAATACGATCCGCGTAATCAAATAACCGTTGATCATGTGTGACCATGATGCCAATCGTTTTTTCGTTGCGCACTTGTTGTTTAATCATCTCCACAACTTCTGTAGCACGTTGCGCATCTAAACTAGCGGTAGGTTCATCTGCCAACAATAATTTTGGTTGGTTCATCCATGCACGCATAATTGCAACACGTTGTTTTTCTCCTCCTGAAAGCATGTGCGGATAAACACGTGCTCTGTGGCTCAGTCCAATACGTTCTAAAAGCATCTCAGCACGTTGTTGTGCTTCCTTGCGACGCATTCCCGCTTCTTTGCCAACGAGTTCAAGTTGCTCATAAACTTTTAAATAAGGTACCAAATGTGAAGCTTGAAAAATAAATCCGATGTCTTTTAAACGTTTTTCTGTTAAGGCTTGACGCGATAAACGACTCAAATCTTCACCATCGAGCAATACTTTCCCTACTGTTGGAGACAACAAGCCGCCAATGATTGTGAGCAGTGTCGATTTTCCTGAACCTGAACGACCATTTAATATCACAAATTCACCGGGTTGCACTTCAAAGTTCAACCCTTTTAACACTTTTGTTTCAGTGTCCCCTTTACCAAAATTTTTCACTAAATCTTGAATGATTAAACTCATACTTGTCCACCTCCAATGGCTTCAATAGGATCGATTTTAAATACGCGTAGAAGTGATAACAACGCCCCTAGTATTGCAACAACGATAAAGATGACAACCACTAACAACATCAGTGTACTATTAATGAAAAACGGCATTGTGACTGGCAATATCGCAGCCAATCCGGCAATCATTCCCAAAGCAATAACGACCCCTAGTAGTGTTACGAATAAAATTTGGAACAACAAACTCCATAATAAATGTGACGTTTTCATACCAATCGCTTTTAAAATCCCGATTTCTCCAGTTTTTTGAATGGTCATCACATAGAAAAACGCAGTCAAAACAATCGCTGTAATTAAAAACAAACTTACAATCATCATATTCAAAGGGGCTTGTTCAGCTTGATAGCTCGGAATCGCATTGGTTAAATCTTGTTTACTCACCACTTCTATACCTGAAATGGCTTTAATTTGATTGATTTGCGCATTTGTCACATGGTCTAAAAAATAAAGTGATGTCGCCTCATGTTGACCAGAAATCGTCTTCAGTCCTGCTTCAGACACCATCGCTATATTCGTATGTGCATACATCGCATCATCAAAAAACCCGACTACTTTCAATGGTACGTTTTGATTCCCCGCCTTAACTTCATCACCGATTTGAATCCCTTCTCCAGCTAACTTCTGATTCAAAGTGACTTCGTTGCGATTTTGAGGCAATGTTCCGACCTTTAAAGTAGGTCTTTCCGTGTCAGGCATATGGGCAAACAATACATCTCCCTTTTTCTCTTTATATTGAAGTGTCGACAACGCGACCTTTAATGGTTTGACATCTACATGTTGCTGGATGTCTTGCTGTGTTTTTTCATTGATATTCGATTTTTCCAACTGTTGGTCTACACCTTTTTGTATTACGAAATGTTCCGACTTAAAACCATCAATTAAAGAAACATTTTCTCGTGCTAACCCTTGTGCCAAGCCTGTTATAAACAGCACCATACTTGCGAGTAAAATGACAATCAATGTAATCAGTAAATACTTAAATTTATAAAACTTTAGCTCATTGAGTGCAATTTTCATCTCTCATCCGCCCTTTCAACTTATCATGGCCCTATCATAACTCGGGTTTATGAACGGAATATGAACACATCTCAATGAATCAATTTTTTTGATCATCGCTTTGATGATTGATGGAATAAAAGATTGCAACTTGATATAAAAACATTTATGATAGCGTCAACTACAGTATGATTTCACTTCATCATCTTGTGTGAATAGAAAAGTCAAGGAGGCCGATATGTATGACCGTCACATGTTTAATCGTTGATGATGATCCAGAAATTTTAAAATATGTTGAAATGCATCTCAAGCGCAAAGGCTATCATGCCCCCACTGTTAAAAGTGCCGAAGCCGCTTTGACCTATCTCGAAAAACATGTCATTGATATTGCCATTGTCGACGTCATGATGGAGGGTTTAGACGGCTTTGAACTGTGCGAAACATTAAAGCACGATTATGGTTATCCTGTCATTATGTTGACAGCCAGAGATGCATTGAGTGACAAAGAACGTGCTTTTTTGGCTGGAACGGATGACTACCTGACTAAACCCTTTGAAGTCGCTGAGCTTATTTTTCGTATCCAAGCGGTGCTCAGACGTTATCAAATTGAGTCAACAACACAACTCACACTTGGAAACTTAACCATTGATCAAACCCAACTCGAAGTCAAAGTGGACACAAAAGGATGATCTTACCGAATAAAGAGTTTGAATTACTCAGTTTACTCGTGGCTATGACGAATACTAGATGTCTTATCCGAACAAGCGCGAACAACTGATTGAAAAAATTTGGGGACTTGATTACGAAGGAGATGAACGTACAGTGGATGTACATATTAAGCGATTAAGAACACGATTAAAAAAATTAGGGGCTCAAGTTCAAATCGAAACGGTTCGTGGCATTGGGTACAAGGTGACAGACAATGCTTAAATCACTCTATTCAAGGTTTGCGATTTATACGCTCACGGTCATGGTCATCAGTGCGTTACTCAGTTTTGAAATTTCAAATATTTATTATCATTTTCAATTGAAAGGTGCCAACGATGCGAAAGTCATGGCGACTTTAAAACGGGCACAATCCTATAAAGAAGCCCAATCTGATCGCGACTTTTCACGATTTCTCACATTGTTAGGTGATTTGAATTACCAAGTGGTCGCTTTTGACAAAACGGGGCATCCACATTATTATGGTCAACCATTTAGAAAACAAAATTTAAGTCCGTCAGCTGTTCAACACGTACTGTCCGGTCAAGATTACCATGGCATTGCTGAACGCCCTTTTCATCCTTTCATCACTGGATTTTTTGACAATGAAACCCGGAATACAGTGGGCGTTAAATTTGAGACTTCAAATGGAAACTATGCTGTATTTGTGCGACCAGATATCGGCCAAGCCTTTGCAGAATTCCGTATCTTTTTACTCGTCTTACTTATACTCCTCATCACCATTTCTATTTTATTAGTCACTTGGTCAACCTATGCTTTAGTGAAACCTGTTAAACAACTCAAACAAGCAACGGAACGTTTAATGACAGGAGACTTTACAACGCCTATTGCCATCACACGGCGTGATGAACTTGGAGTCCTTCAACAACGCTTTGATATGATGCGACTCGAGTTAAAACAGTTGGACGATATGAGACAACATTTTGTACAAAATGTCTCACATGAAATTAAAACACCTTTAACACACATTCATCATCTATTGACACAATTGCAACAAGAACATACGACGACACAACAAGAAGGATACATTGCCAGTATTTATGATGAAACGCATCGCTTAAGTCAACTCGTTCGACAACTATTGCTCCTTTCAGAGTTAGATAATGATGCGCATTTACAATTTGAAGACACGATTGCAGTAGATCGATGTATTTTAGAAATTTTAAAACATGAAAATTATGCGATTGACCAAAAAAACCAAGTACTACTTTATGATTTACCCCCTGTTTCAGTGAAAGGCAATCAACGACTGTTAACACAAGCTTTTGATAATATCATTCAAAATGCAATCAAGTATACTCCGGCAAACGGCACCATTGAGATCGATTTAACAACTAAAGGGGCACACCTGTTTTTGAAAGTTCGAGATGATGGACCTGGCATGCCTGATAAAGTCAAAGCCCGGATATTCGAGCGCTTTTATAAATCTTCAGGTCACACAGATAGTAATGGCTTAGGGCTCGCCATTTCTCAATCCATTATTGTCCGACATGGGGGACAAATCGAGGTTGACAGCATCGTCGGTGAAGGAACCGTCTTTACAATCCGGTTACCGCGCATAACCGAATCAGAGGCGTTATAAATCACGCTTATCACAACAAATACACCTTTCAAACGATGTGTCGAATACGAAAGGTGCACATGGTTTGCAGTCTGATATGTTGGTGCTATCAGACTGCTTTCTTAATTTCTGCTTGAAATCAGAACCTTGTCGATGAAAAGCCCTGTGCGCATCAATGTCCAAAAAAACACTATGAAGAAATGTATCATCATACCTCTCTTCACAGTGTAGCTAAATCTATGTTTATACGGTTAACTCAATAACGTTCCGGACTCGTCTAATTTTAGATGCTTTGATATATCATGATTCAGTTTTTTAAACAACTCGACTTCATCGGTCAATCTTAAACCAAACGATGGAATCATTGCTTTGATGGACGTTTCCCATTCTTTAAATGATTGTGGGAAAGCACGTTGTAATACATCTAACATGACATCTACGGCTGTGGATGCCCCCGGTGATGCCCCGAGTAATGCCGCTAATGTACCATCCGCAGATGTAATCACTTCCGTACCAAATTGTAAAGTCCCTTTTCCTTTTTCAGCTGTATCCTTAATCACTTGAACACGTTGCCCTGCCACAATCACTTGCCAATCTTCATTTTTAGCAGTTGGTATAAAAGTTCTTAATGCGTTCATCCGTTGTTCATTTGATAATAGCAACTGTTGAATTAAATACTTTGTTAGTCCTAATTCTTTAGCACCTGCTGCTAACATTGTCGTTACATTATTGGGTTTCACTGATTTAATCAAATCTAAATAGGAACCTGTCTTTAAAAATTTAGGCGAAAAGCCCGCATACGGACCAAATAAGAGGGCGCGCTCACCATCAATATATCGCGTATCCAAATGTGGGACAGACATCGGTGGTGCACCCACTTCTGCTTTACCATAAACTTTGGCATGATGACGTGCAACGACTTCTGGATTTTTACAAGTTAGGAATAGACCACTAACTGGAAAACCTCCGATATGTTTCGATTCAGGTAAGCCCGTTTTTTGAAGTAACGGCAAGCTCGCTCCCCCTGCACCAATAAAAACAAATTTTGATACGACTGTAAATACACGTTCTTCTTTTAAATCTTTAATTTTAACCGTCCACGTACCATCGCGATGTTGCGTTAAATCTTGAACTTCATGTTCATAATAGAGTGCGCCACCTTTGGCTTCTAACTGATTTAACAGCTTTTGCGTCAGTCTGCCAAAATTGACATCGGTCCCTGATTCATCCCGCGTGGCTGCTATCGCTTCACCATTCGGGTTGCGACCTTCCATCATCAACGGAATCCATTCTTTTAATGTATCGTATTCATCCGTCATATCCATACCTTGAAATAGGACATTTTCACGCAACGCATTCACTCGCGCTTTTAAAAAGTTCACATTTTTATCACCTGTGACAAAACTCATATGAGGCACCGTTCGAATAAACGACTCCGGATCGTCAAGCTGTCCACTTTTAACAAGGTATGACCAAAACTGCTTAGACACTTGGAACTGTTCGTTAATTTTAATGGCTTTCGTAATATCGATTGTACCGTCAGTTTTTTCACTCGTATAATTCAGTTCACAAAGCGCAGAATGCCCTGTCCCTGCATTATTCCATGCGTTCGAACTTTCCTGTGCACATTGATCTAAACGTTCGAAAACATTAATATCCCATTCAGGTTCTAATGCTTTTAGTAATGTTCCTAATGTTGCACTCATGATTCCACCACCGATAAGTACAACATCTGTCTTGTTATGTATGTTTTTCATAACAATACAGTCCCCCTTTTCACTTTAAATCGTTTACAGCTTCTCATGTTGTCGCATTAAAAGATTGCTCGGATGAAGTATAAAAATGTTCCGACAATTCCGACTTTATCACGCTTCATTATCCATCTTTCCCCGTGCGCGATATCACATCTCTTAAATTCATCTTTATCAACCCGCACGAAGAGATTAATAATTCAATTATATACCTTAATCAACTAATAAAAAAGCGATTCCAACTATTTTGTAAAATTTCCATACCATGACTAAAATCAACATACGCGCTCTATCTTATACGTCTGACTATGATCAATCTTTCAAAATGTATTAACAATTCATTAACACTCCTTTTTTGTGCAGTGCTATAATGAAGAAAAAGTAGCTAATCGAGGGATGCGTCATGAAATCTATCACTTTTCTAATGCACAATATTTATGCCGTTGGCGGTACTGTCAAAACAATCTCAAACCTGGCCAATCAACTTGTGCATCAAGGTCACCAAGTCACGATTATTTCTATTTTCAAGTCTCAACGCCAACCTTACTTTGAACTCGATTCCCGTGTCAAAGTGAAGGCATTGGTCGATTATCAACTTGCACTCAGAAATTTCATCCCACTTGTTGCAAATCGTATCCGTAAGTTCACACCATTTCTTAAACCAAAATATTTAACCGCTCACGAACCAGGTTATCGGCAATATTCGAGCTATATCGAAAAAAAGATGATACGTGCGATTCAACGTGATTCATCAGATATCTTTATAGGCACACGTGCAAGTCATAATTTGTTGATTGCGCAATTTGCAAAAAGTCACCAAATCACAGTCGGAATGGAACATATGAATTTCGATGCACACTCGGCAGAATTAAAGGAAGCGTTGCTTACATATTACCCACACCTCAGTGCAATCACAACGTTGACGCATACCGATAAACAACGATACGTCTCATATTTAGACATCCCCGTTTTTGTCGTGGCCAATATGATAGATGAAAAACGCCATCAAATTATGAAAAAACATCAAATTGTCGCAGCCGGCCGTTTTGAATATGAGAAAGGTTTTGACTTGTTAATTCAAGCGATTTATGAAATTCAGCAAGACTTACGTGATTTTGATTATACGGTCTTGATCTTTGGCGATGGCAGTGAGAAAGAGGCATTACAACAGCAGATTAATTTTTTACGCCTTCAAGATATTGTGTTTTTACGTCCGACAACAAAACATCTCAGTACGTATATTGCAGAGAGCAAAATCACATGTGTGCCTTCACGCAACGAAGGATTTGGAATGACCATTTTAGAAGCGATGAATCAAGGCAGTATTGTCGTAAGCTTTGATGGAAATGCAGGCCCAAAATCCATGATTCGCCATGGTTGGAACGGCTTTTTAGTCCCTCACCTCGACACTGCATCACTAGCAATGCAACTTTTAGAAATCATCGAATATGGCCATTCAAAATATTTAACGCCTATCATCCAAAATGGCTATGAAACCGTCGAAAACTATCAACCGGAAGCCATTTACCATCAATTCAAAGCCGTCATCGATACGGTGACACACCTTCATCAGCAACAACATCATACAAAACAATAAAAAGAGACAGGTCACTTCGCCTGCCTCTTTTCGATTTAACTTAATATTAATGACAAAATAAATGTCCAGATACACCAGAATATCAATAGTGCAGCACTATATTTTAATGTCATTTTTAACAATTGTGATTCTTTACCGACTTGCTTTACGGCCGCAGTTGCGATTGCAATAGATTGTGGAGAAATCAATTTACCAATGGCACCACCGGCAGTATTCGCTCCGACAAGTAATGCACCTGTTGTGCCGACTTGTGGCGCAACTGACGCTTGAATTGGTGCAAACAAGGCGTTGTTATTTGTTACAGACCCTGTCATGAACACCCCAATCCATCCTAAAATCGGCGACAAGAATGGGAATGCCTTGCCTGTTTTTGAAATCCCTTCGCCCATCGCACTTGTAAGTCCACCATATGTTGTCACTTTTGCGATGGCTAAAATAAAGCAAATTGTTAAAATCGGTAACCATAATTCTTTAAACGCTTCGGCAAACAATGCGCCGGCACGTTTGAAATTCACTTTTGAAGAAATCAAAATAGTAATGATACCCGCAATTAACAATGCTGTTCCCGTTTGGTTCAGAAGGTTAAACGTCAACATAATCGGCTTGCCTGATATCTCGTTCATTGTACCTGGGATGGCAAAGCGCATGTTGAAAAATGATAGCGCGCCACCTTCAATAAATAAACCTTTAAAGCCTTTTGAACTCCAAATTAATACAAGAATCGTCAATATAATAAACGGACTCCACGCAAAAACCACTTCTTTAAAACTGTGATGTTTCACTTCCATTTTTTCTTCGTCGCGATTCAGACGGAAAATATGCTTCGGTTGATATTTTTTAGAAAATAACGCTAAAGCCCCCATCGATGCGAGCGGCGGAATAATATCAACTAATTCTGGTCCGAAAAATTGGTTAAAGAATACCTGTAAAACAACGAATGGCACGATTGTAACAATAATCGCAGGGAGTGTTTCTTTAATGCCTTTAAAACCATCTAAAATAAAGATTAATAAAAATGGGACAACGATACTTAAAATAGGTAAGCTTAAATTCAATGCTTGTGATACTGCTAAAGCTGAAACATGTCCTTTTAATGCAAGTGTATCAATGACTGATACAGGTAATCCAATCGCACCGTATGCACCTGCTGCACCATTCGCAACGAGGCAGAGCATTGCTGCTTGTAATGGCTTGAATCCAAGCTGAATCAACAACACCGCACAAATTGCAATCGGCACACCAAAACCGGCAACACCTTCTAAAAATGCATTGAATGCAAAACCAATTAAAAGTAACTGGATACGTTGGTCCTCAGAAATGGTTGTAATACTATCTTGAACAATTGAAAACTGACCGCTTTCAACGGTTACTTTATAAAGCCATACGGCCATCATTACGATAAAGCCGATAGGTAAAATACCTTGATAAAAACCTTCTAAAATACCACCTGATGCGACACCTACAGGTAATTTAAACACGAATAATGCAATGACCAGTGTCACGATTAATGTTGTAATTGCCGCATAAATCCCTTTCATTTTAAAGACTGTTAAACATAACAAGAATAAAATGATTGGAATACTTGCAATGAGTGCAGAAATTGCAAGATTATGAAATGGATCGAAACTTTCTACTAACATCTCTTTTCATCTACCTTCAATATTTATTTTTTCAATCCGGATACAAAATCATGTGATTGATTTCACATAAAATATATCACGATACATTGATTAATTCAACAGCATATAGAAATAAAAATAATTGTGAGCTTCTTTTTTAGAGTAAGACAAGAAAATCATACGCTTTCATTCCCATATGTCATTTATTTTTTCTTTCAATTTTTAAAAAGCATATATAATGATAAATGGACGTTTCTTTAAGATTATATAAGTAGTTTTTTCTAAATGCAATAATAGATTTCAAACATGTTTAGACGCATTTTAAAATCTAGTTGTGCTGAAATTCAGTATAATACTTGGAAGCAGCACACGTTATACTATTCAAAAATAAAAAGAATAATTGAAAATTGAAGTTTAAATACAATGCAATACAGCAGAATGATATATTAAAATAAAATTCTTCCACATTATAAAAAGCCGGGACATCATCATCCCGGCATTTTATGAAAATAAAGTAAAGATTTTGACATGGACATCACTCAGAATGATTTCATGCAACTTTTTCTTCACTACGTCCTCATCATTCATCGTTGTGACACACTTCATGTCAACGCAACCATTCTGTCTATTGATGATAATGAGGGTCTACAATTTTAGCTTGTCCCCAGCCATCAACTGTCACGACAATATAAGTTCCTGGTTCAGATGCGTTAATAAAACTGAACATATACGTATATTGACCATTGTTTCCTTGAAGTGCATAGTCGTTGTATGGATTATTTTGTTGATTTAAACTATTGGCTTCAGCTTGTGCGCGATCCAATGACCCTTTAAAGTTTGGTAATTTACTTAATGCCTCTTGTCGATCCACTTGTTGCCCTACTAAATTTTGTGCAACAGGGACGACATTTTGTCCTTGATACGGTGCAACATACGAAGACTGACCCGATGTCGTTCCGTTGCTGTTTGAAGGCGTGCCTTGTCCTCCTGGAACAGTCGATTGTGCATTGTTTGTTGCATCTTGATTCGTGTTCGTATTCGGCTGCTCACCTGACTTTGCATTGTCATCACTTTGATTCTTATCTGTTTGATTCGTGTCTTTCTCCTTATCCTTCGCCTTGTCCTTATCCTTCTGTGTCGTCGTTTGTTTATCTGGATGTGCTGATTTTTGATGATCTTTATTGCTATTGTCATCCGTACATGCTGCAAATAATAAAGGTAATACTAATAAACTGCCAAATAATCTTTTCATCGTGCTTCCTCCTCTTCATCCAACTTCTTTCAAAAACCTATTACTTTTTTATACACTTCTCACTGAATACTAAACCCTTTTTTCTCAATTTACAAAATTTTTTATAACTTTTTCAAACCCATCTTATTTTCTTAAACTTATTCATTAAATTTAAATAATGTATGACTCCTAATGAATGAAAGGACTGATTCACTGATGGATACGGCGATTCATAGGCAGGCATGGGTGATTGCGGCTTCAATACCGCCCAATTCAAACAAATGCCGTGTAATAAAGAAGCACTTGTCGACCGACAACACCCCTATTGTTTTTTCTCATCATTTTTGGTAAAGTGTGGACGAAAAATCGAGGAGGCGGATGACGATGACAAACACATTTAAAGCGTTTCGAGTGACCCATGATGACACGCAATTGTCAGGAGAATTTACTGAATTAACAATCGATGCATTATCTGAAGGAGACGTCACGATTCGTGTACATTATTCTAGTATCAACTATAAAGATGTTTTGGCCGCACAGTCTCATAATAAAATTATTCGCAAATATCCTATTATTCCGGGGATTGATTTAGCTGGAGTCGTTATTGCATCACAACATCCATCGTTTAAAAAAGGGGATAAGGTCATTGCGACAGGTTACGACCTAGGTGTGAAACATGATGGGGGGTTCAGTGAAGTGGCGAGAGTCAATGGCGAATGGCTCGTCCCTCTCCCCGAACAACTTACATTAGAAGAAGCCATGATTTTAGGTACCGCGGGTTTAACAGCTGCCATTTCTATTCAACTATTGGAAGATAATGAAGTGACGTGTACACAAGGACCTGTCCTCGTCCGTGGGGCAACAGGGGGTGTCGGTATTTTATCTGTGATGATGCTGAATGAAATCGGCTATCAAGTCATCGCGAGTTCAGGACAAACACAGTACTACGAACAACTACAATCACTAGGCGCACACACGGTTATTCCGAGAATTGAATCCCTTTCTGACAAAGCATTAGCGCACCCAGAATGGCAAGCCGCTATTGATCCTGTAGGAGGGGCAACCACTGCGGAAGTATTAAAGCGAATTCAGCCTCATGGTGCTGTGGCTTTAAGCGGAAATGTGAGTGGTGCCGAGTTTACGAGTACTGTCTATCCTTTCATTTTACGAGGCGTCAGACTTCTAGGGGCGGATTCTGTCGACTTCCCTATGACGAGACGCCAATATTTGTGGCAACGCCTCGCCAAAGATTTAAAACCAAGACAGTTGCACGACATTAAAACCATAATCCCTTTTAGTGCATTAAAAAGCGCATTAGAACGTGCGCAACAACATGATTTTATCGGACGTATTATCGTTGATTTGCGTTCCGAAACGTCATGATACGGATTCAATACATCATTATAAACACCCATGACGTCCAATACTCTGAGTGACTCAAACGGACATCTCTTAACCGATGTGCCCTTCAGCGTCAACATAAACACGTTGAAGGGCATACTTCTCATTATTTTCTTACAAGTCGATTTGTGTGTTTCGATGCACAGTTATATCAAATGCCCTTATGTTCAGAATGACTCGCAATCGTCCCCTTACCATCAGCACTGAAATTAATTCACTTAATGTTCACTCATTTCTTTTTCATCTTATCTCCTCTATTTTGAATATCTTCTTTTTCTGATTTTCTCAATCCTGCCCTTGTGTGATCAAGTATCTCCTTTTTAAATATTATTCAAAGAGCTACCAATCTACCTTTATAAAACCTTTAAAATGCCAAAATTTTATAATTTACTATTTTCTTATGAAAGCGTATACTTGTATACAGAAAATTATTGGAGGTTGCGCAATGAAAATAAATAAAAAGATGATTTTCTTCATTGGTGCTTTAGGTGGTTTACTTTATGGATATGACATGGGGGTTATTTCTGGGGCGTTACTTTATTTAAAAAATGACATCCCCCTCAACGCCTATACTGAAGGGCTTGTCGTATCCTCTATGTTAGTCGGGGCCATTTTTGGTTCTGGTTTAAGTGGTCCACTTTCCGAAAAATTTGGGCGACGCCGCTTAGTTTTTATGATTTCCATCGTGTTTATTATCGGCGCATTGATTTTATCACTTGCACCGACTATGGAAATTTTAGTGTTGGGTCGTTTAATTATTGGTCTTGCAGTTGGGGGTTCTACAGCCATTGTACCTGTGTACTTATCCGAACTTGCTCCAACTGATGCACGTGGTTCATTAAGTTCTTTAAACCAATTGATGATTACGATTGGTATTTTATCTTCATATCTTGTTAATTTCGCGTTTGCACCTATTGAAGGTTGGCGTTGGATGCTTGGTTTAGCAGTTGTTCCTTCTCTTATCTTAATGGTCGGCGTAATCTTTATGCCTGAGAGTCCACGATGGCTACTCGAAAAGCATGGTGAAAAAGCAGCGCGTGATGTCATGAATCTCACTTACCCGCTTGCAGAAATTGATCATGAAATTGAAAATATGAAAAAAATTAATGCCATTTCTGAAAGTACTTGGACGGTATTAAAATCACCGTGGTTGCTCTCAACGATTATTATCGGTAGTGTGTTTGCGTTATTGCAACAGCTCATTGGTATTAATGCCATTATTTATTATGCACCGAAAATTTTTGCGACAGCAGGTTTAGGTGATTCCACAGCTATTTTAAGTACAGTCGGCATCGGAATTGTGAACGTCCTTGTTACTATTTTTGCTATTACAATTATTGACAAAATTGATCGTAAAAAGCTCCTTATCATCGGTAATACAGGTATGGTTGCTTCATTATTGATCATGAGTGCCTTGATTGGATTAATTGGTGTGAATAGTTCTGTTTGGATTATCATGATTTGTTTAACAACATTTATTATTTTCTTCGGTGTTTCATGGGGCCCTGTATTATGGGTGATGCTTCCTGAATTATTCCCGATGCGTGCGCGTGGTGCTGCAACAGGGATTGCAACATTAGTGTTATCAATCGGTAGCTTACTCGTTGCTCAATTGTTCCCGATTTTAACGGACATTCTACAAGTGCAACACGTCTTTCTTATCTTTGCTGCCATTGGTGTCATCGCACTCATCTTTGTAGTGAAATTTTTACCAGAAACACGTGGTCGTAGTCTCGAAGAAATTGAAGCTGACTTACGTGCACGTACAAATACTACACATATCCAAAAATCTTAATTGACATATAACGAGCGAAATCAATCTCTATTTACTACAATACGAGCGCGATTTCGCTCTTTTTTTAATTTGAAGCCTCTAATTAATTGATAATAATTCTCATTTGATTGATAATAGATTGTAAATCAATGGAGTGAGGAGCGTAAAAAAATGAAAGACGTCACAATCATTGGAGGCGGCCCCGCAGGACTATACAGTAGTTTCTATGCCGGGCTCCGAGGGATGGAAGTCAGAATCATCGATGTTCAACCTGAACTCGGTGGTAAGATGCGCATCTATCCTGAAAAAATCATTTGGGATATTGGCGGTATGCCACCACAATCTTGTTTCAGTATTTTACAAAATGTGATTCAACAAGGATGCTATTTCAAGCCAGACATCTTATTAAATACAAAAGTCATCAATATCAAAAAACATGGCGAAAAACACTTCGAGATCATGACTGAAAACGGCGAATCTTATACTTCTCGTGCCGTCATTCTTGCTATTGGCGGCGGTATTATTAAACCTCAACCCCTTGCAGTTGCAGGTGCAGAACGTTTTGAATTAACGAACTTGCATTATGTCGTTCAACAATATCAACAATTCAAGCATAAAGATGTCTTAATATCTGGTGCAGGAAATTCCGCTTTAGATTGGGCGCGTGATTTGTCTGGTTATGCGAAAAGTGTCAAACTTGTCTATCGTCAACAGGCGATTTCAGGTCATGAAGCCATGCAACATATTTTGGATGACCTGAACGTTCAAAAGTTCCCAAATAGTCACATCATCCAGTTAAATCATGCCCCCCATGACCCCAACCTATTGAATGAAGTCGTACTAAAAAATAAAATGACAGGTAAAATGTCTCATCATAAAGTTGACGATGTGATTGTCAGCCATGGGTTTGAACGCGAATTGACATTGTTGGATGATGCAGAAATCAACATTAAAACTGTCGATCACTGCTTTGTATATGGAGAAAAAAATACATGTACCTCTGTTCCAGGGGTTTTTGCCTGTGGCGATATCATTCAACATCCGGCTAAAGTTCATTTAATTGCCAGTGCATTTAGTGATGCCGCTCATGCTGCGAATAGTGCAAAACAATATATTGATCCGACTGCGCCGAAAGAAGGGTTTGTTTCTACACATCATGCCATTTTTAAAGCAGCGAACCGCTCTTTTTTATCCCACTGAATCAATTGTCATCGGTACAGTTATCATTCGAATGCCCATTCCAGATACCATGAAAATGCCCCCATAAAAGTTGATTTCAACACGTTCAACTTTTATGGGGGCATCAATATCCAAATATCGCGATTTCATTCTGCGTCACAGTTGTAACACGATCATAATTTGCCGTTTATTCTTTTACCTTTTTTTCTTTCTTTTGAGACGAGGGGAGTATCGCTTGTCTTAATAAGAAAAATAATAAGATAAATCCTGCTGTAATGGTCACATGGCCAATTCCAGCAAAACCCGCATACGATGCTGGTATCGCTTGACCTGATATTTCTTTAAACCCTTTTAAGAACTGCATCAATACTGTGGTTAAGACACCAATGTTGTATACAATAAAGTACCAATTAAATAAGTAGTAACGACTGATTTGAAACAACTTTTCTATTGGAATTAACATCAAAAACATAAACATACCAAGTGTTAATAAATGCGTATGCATGACGCTCATTTGGGTTGTTCCTGTAAATTCATAATGTACTGTTAATTCTCTATATGCGAAACCACTCAGCAAACCTAAAACAGTATATGTCATAAATGCATATAAGACTCGTCTCACTATTTTCACACCTCGTCTATTTGATCCGTTAATTCAAGTTCGTTTATGAATCTATCTTACACTACTGATTATATCGGCAACTATAGGCATGATGTCAATCTCTTTTATTTGTCAGATTTCGTAAAATTTTTCCGTTTAAAGAGTGCAATTATAGCGAGAATTAATGCAACAATGCTCATTCCTCTCTCCAACCACGGTGATGAAGCCGCTGTTGTTTCCTCACTATCCGCTGTATCATGATGGTGAGATGTCTCCTCTTGCTGCATTGCACCATTTGCTTTTACTACGGTTGTCGGTGCAGGCGTTTCACTCTTTTTATCGTCATCCGTCCACTTTACGACTTTACCATCTTCGTACGTTTGTATCGCTTTCCACTGATATGTACCTTCTTTTTTCGGATTCGCGACAACAATTGGGAAATTCATATACTCATTTTGCCCGATGCCTTTACCTGTTGCAGTCCATGTCACTTTAGTGATTTCTCCGTTTTTGTTTTTCTCGAATGTGTGTTCAAAACCAGGAACAGGTTGCACTCCAGACAACGTGACATCTTTCGGGACTTCAAGTTCAATTTTTACTGTATTGCTGTCTCTTTCAACAGGAACGCGCACGTCATATTGCGCATATGATCCTGGCGTACTCACATTTGGATTCAATGTCACATGCGCTTCAGCAACTGAAGAAAGTGGCGCAAACAACACCATCACAGTTAAAACACTCGTATATAATTTAAATTTTTTCATAATATTCCTTCCTTCTCCATCTATAATGGGATTTGAATTTGGCTCATAATCACGCCAGCCAAAATCAAACATATTCCAATCACTAATTCAATATACAATAATGGTCGATGAACACGTCCGTGTTGTTTCATTGCCCAAAACGTTTGTAATGCACCTAACATCATCATCACGATTGTCAAACCGATTTTCGCAAACCATAAACCACTGTATGCAGTTGAAGCAGTCACAATCGAAACAATCGATGTTGCATCAATCGACATTAAAAGACCTGTCAAAATAATGAGCACAACAGCAAGTATATTTAATTTAAGCAATATATTTTTGATCGTTGCTATATGTCGTTTTCCTTGATGTTTGACGACATGTGCAACAAGATAAGTCAGACTCCCAAGCCATATCGCGATACCGAATAAATGCACGGTACGTAATAGGATTGAATATAAAGGCATCTCCTGTGTCCATACATGTCCCGAAATAGCGAGACTAAGTAATATGAAAAGCGGCATGACCTTATACCAAAGCATTTCCATATTTTTTAAAGTAAATAATGCGAGTACGACAATCAAACTCAACATTGAAATGATAAAAGGAAACTGAAGCCACACGCTAAAATCAAGCTTTAAAATTTGGGTGATCACTGTTTCTGGCAATGTCATTAAATACACAATCGCAGCAGTAAAAGCACCCATCATAAGTAAGACAATGGCACTACGGTGGTGTGGAATCACATGATATGTCGGCACTTTCTGACGGTCCATCAACCAATTAACGATATAAAGTCCTGTTAAAATAAGCAATGACGCTTGTAATAGAAAACGGACTAATCCAAACCAAAAGAATGCGTCTGTGTAAAATGGACCTGACGTGTCAATCGTATCTGCCGTTTTCTTACCCACAGAGAAATAATACTGGCCGTCGACTTCGTGCCCATCTAATGACACGGCTTCCCAAGACACTTGATACGTCCCTTCTTTTACCTTTGATGCATCAAAATGAAGTGTTTGTGCTTTTCCCGACTCTTCAGGTTTTAACGTCGCAACTTCACTTCCTTGATCATCGTAAAGCATCATTTTAGAATAATCCGTGTAAACCGGCTCATTAAATTCGAGTTGAATCGTCTCTGGTGCTGTTTTAACGATTTCACTTTCATTCGGTGACTGTTTTTCTAAAGTTGCATGCGCTAAAGCATTGTTCGTGAAAGCTGAAAAAAATAATATAACAACCATGAGTGTAACAGTCGCTCTTATGAATTTTTTGAATAGGTTCATTCATGTCTCCCCTCGAATCATCATTAAAAGTCGACAAAAACAAAAATATGTCGCCTTTTCAAATTCTACCAAAACATTAAATGAATACAATCATTTTGTTTATGCTTCAAATTATTGTCACTTTATAGATTTTTTCATATTCATTCAACTATTATTTTTATTAAATATACAAAAACTTAATTATACTATAAAATTTACGTACACCCATTGACTATGAAGGTGCACATTGTAACGTCTGACCGACAAATATGACCACCTTTCGTTAATATAAAAGCCGAGTCCTTGCGGCTCTCGGCTTTTATATTAAAGGCGTGTATACATACGTCGCGCCTCAATCCATTCTATTTTATATTGTTAGCGTATCATCAACCGATACATCATCATTTAAACCGACCATCGCTTCTGTAATATTACGTGAGTGATAGCCAATACGTTCTAACACAGAAATCATATCAACGTACAAGAGTCCTCCATCCGTTGAACATGTGCCATGATTCAAACGCTTAATGTGTCCTTTTCGCAACTTATGTTCAATATTAAAGGCTTCCCGACTCCGTTCAACTACTTCATCTTTTTTTGTCGTATCATACACATCTAAAGTATCCATCGCTTTACTAAATGATTCACCAACGAAGCGATACAATTTTTCTATCCCTTTTTGTGCATCGACTGTTAATGTCGTCTGTTTCGACTTTTGAACATCCATTTGATCGATATACGTCTCAATCAATTCCGACACTTTCAATATCGATCGATTCACATCAAACATCACAGACAGTCGTTCCACATCTTTTTTACTGATTGACTTCGTTGATATGCGCACAAGATAGTGACGTATCGATTCACTAATCGTTTCGACCGCTTGATGCTTTTGTTGTACCGTCATCATCGTTTTTTTATCTTGTTTTGACAGACCTTTGACGTCATCGAGCATGGATTGGACAATTTGCCCAATATTTTGTAATTCTTTTTGCGTTTCTTGCAAAGCCACACCAGGCGCGAGATAAACTAAATCTTTGTTTAAGTGTTGTGGTTTGTAATCTTCTGTCACATCTTTCCCCGGTACAATTCTCGTAACGAGCCAAGCTAAGACACCGACAAACGGCAATTGTATGAGCGTATTCGTGACATTAAATACCCCGTGTGCAAAAGCAATCGTCATGGCAGGTTTCAAATGCCATGCTGCTTGCAACACGCCCATCAAATGCGTCACAACGGGTAAGAGTAAAGCAAAAATAATGACCCCTACAACATTAAAAATCACATGTACGAAAGCCGCACGTTTTGCCGCTAAAGAGCCTGCTAAACTTGCTAAAACTGCGGTGATTGTCGTTCCAACATTATCCCCTAAGAGCACGGGAATCGCACCCGTTAAGTCTACAAGGTTTTGACTGTAAAATTCTTGTAAAATTCCAATTGTTGCACTTGAACTTTGTACAAGCGCCGTCAACCCTATTCCTGCCAGAATACCGTATACAGGATGAGACGACATATCCAACATCAGTTGCTTAAAACCATCTAAATCCGCAAGAGGTTTTACTGCACCTCCCATAAATTCTAAACCAAAAAACAACGAACCAAATCCGAACAAGATACGTCCAATGTGATTCATTTTCGAACGCTTGAAAAAGAAAATCATGAATGCGCCTAAAGCCAATATCGGCATCGCATATTCACCTAAATCAATGCCTATAATAAATGCCGTGACTGTCGTCCCAATGTTCGCCCCCATAATGACACCAATGGCTTGCTTTAACGTCATAAAACCGGCAGTCACTAAACCAATGGTAATGACAGTCGTTCCAGAACTACTTTGAATCAGTATCGTCACAATCATCCCGGCTAGAACCCCTAATGCAGGATGCGATGTGAATTTATTTAAAATGTTACGCAATCGGTCTCCAGCTGATGCTTGGAGTCCATCTCCCATTATTTTTAAACCGTAAAGGAAAATACCTAGGCCACCTAAAAACGAAAAGATGACTTCAGTTATCGACATTCCCATTTTTTCACCTCAATATAAAATTTGTAAACATGGAGTTGTGAAGTCGGTCATACTTCAACATCCTAGCCATACGAATAACCATGTATGATTCATTTAGATTATGCCTTATCATTGTAAATTTAATGTTAAGATTTCATGAATTTTAATTTAATATGACAGAATTTTCAAATATATTCATTAAAGATAAATCGATTATTATATATTTTAATCCAGTTATGTAATATGATGGAGTTAAGATAAAAATGAGTCGCATTGTACAATAGGCTTCTCTCGGCTGCAACGCGAGTCTTGCTAATATGATATTAAAAGCATGAAACGCCTCGTATATCATCAATTTTCAGAACAGGCCCTCGCTCAAACATCTGTTATCTCGATGTTGATGAACGAATCATTTTAGAGATAAGAAGTGTTTTGACAATGAAAGACCCATGACAGATTCACATTTCTTTACTATAATGTAAAAGAGTTTTCAGAAAAGGAAGTTTAACATGTCTCAAAATAATGATTACGAATTGTTTCTTTTTTATTATGCCTATCAAACATTTACAAAGACTGCTGATGAAATCATTGCTGAATACGACATGAGCCGTCAACATCATCGTTTTCTTTTTTTCATTAATAAATTACCTGGCATTACAACAAAAAAATTACTCGAAAATCTGGAAATTTCAAAACAAGGTTCTCATGCGACATTAAAATTACTCAAAGCAAAAGGATTGATTTATGATGAACCTGATTTAACAGACCGTCGTTTGAAGCGGCTTTTTCCAACAAAAGAAGGCAAAGCTTTGATTGGCAAGTTAAATCAAGCACAAAGTGAAATGTTTAATCGAATAAAGACCCAATACGGTGATAACTGGTATGCCATTATGGAAGGTTTTGCCGCTTATCGTCAAGGGTATCAAGACATTAAACATTTGAAACATGACATTGAAGAAGGTGATTAGCCGTGATTAAAGCGTACCAAAATGATGCAGAGCTCCATATCATTGAAACAACAGATTGGCAAGGTGCACAGTGGCTTAACGTTGTCAAACCGACACATGAAGAGATTCAACAGCTGATTGATTTATACGGATTTCCTAAGGACTATTTAGAAGATGCTCTAGATAGTGAAGAAAGTTCACGTATTGAATACGATGATGATAGTGGCTACTCATTAATTATTAGTGACTTACCCATCACTAAATCTGGACAGTATAAATTAAAAAGTTTTACGACGCTCCCATTAGGGATCATTATAGGGAAAGACATTATTGTGACAGTCTGTGCAAAACCATTCCCTTATTTTCATCATTTATTACAAAAACCAGTGAATTTGAAATATAAAAGTCAGTTCGCATTGAAACTCATGTATGATATGGCTGCTCAGTTTAATCGCAGTTTACGATTACTCAATAAGGAACGCCGGCTAGTGGAATATAATTTACAACATCGGGTGACGAATCAACGTCTCTATTTATTGAGCGAAATTGAAAAGAGTCTCGTCTACTTTCTAGCCTCTTTAAAAACAAACTCGTCAACAATCCGTCATTTGTTCCGTTTACCTGCCATTAAACGTTTTGACGAAGATGAGGAGTTGTTGGAAGACTTAATCAATGAACACCAACAAGCTGTGGAATCGACGGAACTTTATTTACGTATTGTCGAAAGTATGTCGAATTCTTACGCATCGTTACTTTCAAATCAATTGAACACAACGATGAAGACGTTAACCATTTTCACTGTGTTATTAACGCTCCCTACCCTCGTCTTTAGTTTCTTCGGTATGAACGTTCCTTTACCTATTGATACAAGCAGTGCATTATCTTGGTTAATTACGATTCTGATTTCTATCATACTCGTCATCATCATGTTCACATTTCTTTGGCGCAGTGACAAGCTTTGACGATAAACGATTTAACCCCGATCGTGTAGGGATTCATACGCCTCTAAAAGTTAGAATTCAAAACGCAACTTTTAGGGGCGGTATTGATTCACACGAAACACATACACACCCGATACGAATCCCCCATCTCCTAAAACAATGGATGCGCGCGATTAAACATTGCATTTTCTGCCATGCGCTAACTTCTTGTCTCCCCCTCTAAATTTTTACTACATTTTTTCACTTGAATATGTCTTTTCTTTAAACACGATTGTTTCCAATGCATATAAAGCGCGCATTAATATGTCTTTATTTTTCCACTTTAAGTCTTTCTTTTTACAATACGCTCAACATTATTGTCGACACACATTCAAAAACTTTATAATGATGTATATTTATTAAATCATTTCAAAAGTTTTGAAAAATATTGAATTTGAAAGAGGATCATTATGCGAGGCATCACTATTGAATTAATGAAACAACATTCATCTACTTCTTATCGTTTATTCAACCGTGTAGAGTTATTCGTTTCATTTGAAGGCGTCCTGACTCTCGTATTGAACGGTAAAGTTACTCACTTTTATCACCAAGTTGCGATTGTTAATCCAAACGACATCGTTAAAGTAAAAGCTGCACAAGCCGTTGCGAAAATTTCAATTCCATTGCACTATTTTTCTAAATATGAACCTCAATACTTACAAGGCTATTTCAACTATCACAAATTATCATCCCACAACAAAATCAAAACACAAATCAAACAAATCATCGCTGAAACCAATACGAAAAAACATTATGACCTGTTCACAGTTATCATAAAAACACTTCTATCCGAATGTTTTATCCTAACGGGTACAACTTATGTGCCACGTATTCAAGTCAAAAGTATTTTATTCAATAACATCATGGACTATGTACACGAAAAGCCTTATGCTCGCGTCTCACTCCAAGAACTCAGTGAACATTTTTTTGTTTCAGAGTCTTATATTTCGACATTGTTCAATAAATTTTTGGACTATAATTTTAAAAAATATTTCGTCTCGCTCAAAATAGGGCTTTCTATTTACCAACTGCTTACCACAAATGAGTCGATTAACCAGATTGCTTTGCACTATCAATTTAGCAGTTACAACCATTATTCCAAACAATTCAAACGTTTTATCGGCATCAGTCCGATTTCATTTCGAAAACAAATTCAACAATATGACACGTCTGTCACCATCGAACCCTTTGATCATCAATATTTTGAAGGTCATTTAACTTACTCAAAAGATAAACCTAACACGCAAAAATTTATTAGCATTTACTTCAATCAGATTCGAAAAACACAAGAAATTCCAGCCAAAACGGTATTTCTCGAAGTGGAAAAGATGGATGAAATCAGCCAAATTTTTGCTCGTGAACAAGCACATCATGTACAACCTATAAAAAATCATATGCTTTATTTTAATTCTGCTTCAAATCAACCTATTGTATTTGAACGTATGGAGGAAATTGAACTTTTAAGTGAATTAATTAATAAACATCACTATCAAGTGGCCTATCATCTCACTTCCATGCCATGTTATGAAACGTTTAAAACACACTTTTTTTATCCGTTATTAGATGTCATAGAACAGTCTATGGCACATCCTGCATCGTTCAAACTCAATCTCGTATTAGAGGATGCGACATTATCAGAACAAGACTTGCAATTCATCATGCATGAAATGAAAACACTGTATGCGCCATGCCAATTCACATTGAATGTACCCGTCCTGTTTCCAAAAAAAGCGTTATCGAAGTATAAATCCAGAAGGGCTCACAATATAAAATATGACTATTATATGATGGATATGCTCGAAATTTATCATTCTCAGCCAATGCCCCTTGCGAAAGGCTATGCTGGAAGTCCATTTCATCAACAATTCAATCAATGGATAGAAAGTGTGGCATGGGAAAATCAGCCTATCTTATTATCGGGTCTCATCGATTGGATGACAACGCAACCCCATCATATATTACACACGGATCAATTTTTAGACATTGTGTTAAAAATGCATCCAGCGATCAAAGGGTTCACCCTCCCATTCATTGGCAAAAACTCTGAAGCATTAGGCTATTATACTGCATTGGGGCATCAAACCGCATTACAGCACGTATACCATTTAATGCGACCGTTCAACAATGCGACTTGTGCCATTGGAACGCATTACATTATGCACGAATCGCCAACCGCTTACGACATCTTGTTATTCCATCCGTTACAATATGAAAATCACCCTACGTCGCTAACTTATGCTTTATATGGAACACTCGAGTTACAGCAACATTTTGTTGTCGCATATACGTATCACCCTCAATATAGTAATATCGATCAAATATTAAATAAAAAAATACAAGATTACTATTTGCCTGCGCACTATCAAGCAAAGATCCATTCAACCAATCAACTACTCTTTAGCATGCAGCTTCACCATTTTGGTCAATCACGTTATCTCACAACATTGCTTGCAGGTGAAATCCGATTCATTCATATTAGTAAAACCCCTTCGCATCCTCAATCGGATATCTTAAAAAAATAAAGGTTAAGGTGAGGCAAACAACGGCCTCATCTTAACCTTTACACAATGCTTATATTCGTTCGACATAACGATAGGATACAAAAAGAGGGTGCTTATCCATCATCAAATCTTATCGCATTTCGCTCACGGTTGAATCTTAAGTCACGCCCTAAAAAGTAGACGGGTTTGTTGCAACTGTGTTAGGGGTCGTTTAGAGAGCCTGAGAGGATATCAACACTCAAACACCACACACGATGTCACACCAAAGATGTTTATGAATCACTGATTTCTTTTTTCTCCCCAAACGCAATATCGTATTCAGGATGATTGATGTGATATCGGACATATAATTGTATCGCACGTTTCACCGATTCAATGAATGTATGATCTGCTGTAGGCATACTATGAAAATAAGCTAAAATTTTTTCTGGTTGATAGAGTGACTTTGGATAGCCTGTATCATTTTTAATAAATGCGGCTAAATCACCTAAAGGCGTTTCATCGCCTAAAAAATCCAACATAAAATCATAAAAACACATTGCTTCACCTCTATTTTTATGAGCTTTCTCTATAATAACATTTAAAAACTAATTTTAAAATATATATCTTTTAAAATGTAATTGTATAAATCAGCAAAATAAAATGAGGTCACGAAAAAGACACATTTTAATTAAAGTAATCCTTTCTGAAAATAAAACAATTCGCTACAATAGAGGATAGACAATACGCGTTTGTGCATGTCACATACTGAAGGTTGTGGTATGGATTAAATGTACCATGCTTCTCCACTTGTCAGCAGATTAGTAGAATAAAGGAGCCCTATAAATGAAAGAAAAACAAACGATTGGTATCGTATTAATTGTTGCAATGCTATTTTTGACGGTGGGTGTTATCGCTGCGATGATGCTTTCAGGTCAAAAAGAAATATATTATGGCTATATGAAAAGTGATACCGTAGCTGAAAAAGTTGTGCGTGAATCTGATAAAACAGTCACTGAAAATGTAACCATTCCAACTGATGCGCATTTCAAACCTCAAAAAGGGGATTTTGTAAAACTCGTTACAAAGAAGCATCATCCGAATCAATTTATTAAAAAAGAGATTGTCTCTCATGACAGTATTCCGCATGGGTTAATGATGAAAATTCATGAGATGCATCAACATATGCATTAAAAAATTTAAAGGTGTCGCCATAGCAACTGACAATGGCGACACCTTTTTTTGAATCACAAAGCCTGCGTTCAATCCTTCTCGTGACACATGACGATCAATAGGCCATCATTCGATAGCGGATTTGACAACTTCTCCTATATCATCCTTCGTCACTTACTTTTTACTACAGAAAGGACGACGACCATTAATATAATGAGCAAAACCCCCACTAATTGCCATCCACCGAACGTCACATGCAACCAAAACACTGAAGCCACAAGCGCCATCAATGGTTCAATCGTCCCAAGCAAGCCCGCTTCGTGCGGAAATAAATAATGTAAACTATCAATATAAAACCAGAATGCGAGCATCGTTCCAAATATAATCGCAAACCAGAAATACAAGTGGGTTTCTAATGTCCATGTCGATAGTGCCACTTCCCAAGGCGGATGGAAGAAGCTGAGTGCAATGCCTCCGATGAGCATCGCCCAACCTACGACATTTAATGATCCCCAACGTGCTAATAATTTCACTGGATAAATCGTATAAAAAGCCAACGCTACAGCAGAGAGTAATCCCCATATGATGGCTGCTCGTGGGACTTGTAAGTTTTGTAGATGACCATTTGTCAGTAATAAGTAAGTCCCTGATAATGCTAAAATGACGGCCACAACCTCTTTGATGCCCACTTTTGTTACTTTTGTTATCACTAAATAAAAAATGATGACGATTGGACCGAGGTATTGTAGCAATGTAGCGACTGCAGCATTGCCGTGATGAATCGAGGACATAAATGTATATTGAACGGCTAACATTCCCAAAATACCATAAATGATAATTTGAATTCTGGCATGCTTATCCCACCATATGACAAACACTTTGGGACCTTGTGTCAACAGCGCAATGATAATTAACATGCTCCCTGAAATCATCAATCGTACTGCAACAAACCATGTGACTTCAACATTTGCATGTTGAAACAGCCATTGTGACACTGTTCCACCTATGCCCCAAAACGAAGCACCGATAATGACAAGTAAATAACCTAGCCACCGTTTTTGATGTTGTTGCGTCATAGGTCGTCTCTCCTTTTCCAAATAGATTAGTTTTTAATCTAACATGAGACGCCGCGACTGGCAATAAAGTATGTGCGTAGACTTAAAAAACAATCATGCAGACCCTTTACCAAATGATTTGTTCCACTGTCTCATCATCCAATGAACGAACGACTTCAGTCACTAATTTAACGGCCGCTTGATAATCTTTCTGATGAAGTACGGAGACATTAGAATGCATATAACGAAGTGGGATAGCAATCGAAATAGAAGGTACACCATCTAAAGCCGTATGTATACTCCCCGCATCCGTTCCACCGCCTGGAATGACATCCCATTGAATCGCAATATCATGTGCTTTCGCTATGTTCTTCATGTGACGAATTAAGCCGACATGACCAATATGTGTCGCATCTAAATTCAATACAATCGGACCATTTCCTAGTTGGGCAGTCCCTTCGTTTTCTAACCCCGGCGTATCATAGGCGATTCCGACGTCTACCGCAATCGCTAAATCGGGTTTGATTTTATGTGCCGCAACTTTAGCCCCACGTAATCCTACTTCTTCTTGGACATTCGCCCCCGCAACGAGATGCACTTGAAGCGCTTCATTTTGAAGTTCATCCATCACATCCACCGCTAATGCACAACCAAAGCGATTGTCAAATGCTTTTGCTGTCATGTAGTTATCATTTAACAGCGTTTCAAATTCAGAATAAGGCGTAATCATATTCCCCGCTTCGATTCCGGCTGCTTCAACTTCAGCTTTATCCCTTGCACCGACGTCAATAAACATCGTTTTAATATCTACTGTTTTTTGACGCGCTTCAGCACTTAAAAGATGCGGTGGTTTTGACCCAATAATGCCTCGGATTTGTCGACCTTCAGCTGTTGTAATCGTTACTTTTTGTGATAACATCACTTGATTCCACCAACTTCCTACAGGTGTAAACCGAATAAATCCCTTCTCATCGATTTTTGTCACCATGAATCCCACTTCATCAAGATGACCTGAAATCATAATCGTTCGTTTACCCGTACGAGATAGTTTTTTGCCAAAAACGCCCCCTAAATTGTCATAGATCATTTCATCACTCGCCGGCTCTAATAAATCCTTCATCACCTTTTTAACATTGTATTCGTGTCCAGCAATGCCATGAAGATCCGTCAGTCGTTGCAGTAATTGTTTTGTCTCTTTCATGTTATACAACTTCCTTTCTCACACTATATTGTCATTATCATATCAAAAATCATGCAATACTATTGACTTTATGCTTTACGTTCATAACGAACGCCTTGTTTCAAATGGTGCAACGCTAGGCTTCCCATAACATCCACATTGATTTGTCCATTTTGAAAGCATTATAATAAAAGTATCAATTTGAGATCATATTAATCCAAAGGCGGTGTAATTTATGGAACCATTACGCGATAAACTATTTGCACTTTTAAATGACAGAGAAGAAAAAATGATTGAAATTCGACGGCATTTGCATCAACATCCTGAACTCTCATTTAAAGAAGCTGAGACATCAGCCTATTTACAATCATTTTATAAAGACAAAGATGTCAAACTTCATCTCAATTTGAATGGTCAACACGGTTTTGTTGTCGAAATTCAAGGTAACGGGCCGGGTAAAACGATCGCATTACGTGCTGATTTCGATGCATTGCCCATTCGAGAAGAAGCCGCTGTCGACTTCCGTTCTGACAACGATGGTGTGATGCATGCTTGTGGACATGACGCACACTCTGCCTATCTTGTCATGCTCGCCGACGCTCTGATTGAATTAAAAAACGAGTGGTCAGGAACGATTAAAATCGTCCATCAACATGCAGAAGAAGTGCCTCCTGGTGGTGCATTAGACATCCTACAGTCCGGTGTTTTAGATGATGTTGATGAAATTTATGGGATTCATTTATTCCCTAGCATAGATACAGGCATCATTGAAGTTCTTGCCGGTGCTGCATTTGCTGGACGTAGTAACTTTGACATCAGCATTCAAGGACTTGGCGGACATGCGGCAATGCCTCAACATACGAAAGATGCACTCGTCGCAGGGGCTCACCTTGTGACAACATTGCAAACGGTTGTATCTCGACGAACTGATCCAAGTGAATCGTTAGTCATTACTGTCGGAGCATTTGAAGCACCTGGAGGTTATAATGTTATTCAAGATCATGTCACTTTGAAAGGCACTATACGTTATCTCAACTCAGATTTAAAATCTTTTGCCAAACAAGAAATCCAACGTATTGCGAACGGGATTGCAGCAACGTTTGATGTTGAAGTTGACGTCAAAGTTGTCGACGACTATCCAACATTATATAACGATACGCAAACGACAGAAGCTGTCAAAGCGGCCTTATCCAATTCTGAAGGCCAATATTTCACCACTTTACAAGAAGGTAAAAAAATGATGGGCTCTGAAGACTTCGCACATTACCTCACACGTATTCCAGGCACTTTCTTCATTGTTGGCAGCCGCCCCGACGGTATGAAAACACCTTATTTTAATCATCATCCAAAGTTTGTCATTAATGAAAAAAGCTTGCTCATCTCAGCCAAATCATTAGGCGAAGTTGTACTCCATCGTCTAACAAACTAATATTTTTTGAGGAGGAATTGTCATGTCAAACAAGTTAGCACTTATTGGCTTAGGCCATGTAGGAAGCCAAATTTTAACAGACATCCAATACACAGGGCGCTTTCAAGACATCCTGTTAATTGATACTGACTTGAATCGCGCAGAAGGAGAAGCACTGGATCATACGCATTTTCAAGGGTTAGGCGGCTCACACCGTACCCGTATCAAAGTGGGAACATACGATATGCTGAGTGATGTGGACCTCATTATTATTTCTGCAAGTATTCCGTCTGATGCAACGATGGGAGACCGTACAAAACTCACTACGGGCAATGCAAAAATCATCCAGGACATTATGTCACAAATTACAGCCGTCACAACTTCACCTCATATTATGATGATTTCTAACCCTGTAGATACGATGACTTACTTAGCGGAAACGCACCATGCCTATCCTCATCAAAAATTGATTGGAACAGGGACGATGTTAGAGTCTTCACGTTTTCGTACATTAATTGCCGATCATTATCAGGTGGACCCAAAAAGTGTAGAAGCTTTTGTGATTGGTGAACATGGTAAAACGACTGTACCCGTATGGAGTCGTGTACGCATCGCAGGCATGTCATTAGAAGAATATGAGGCGTTCAGCGGCCTGCCATCTATTTCAAAACAACACATTCGCGATCAAATTGATCAAGTTTCATTCGATGTCATGCATAAAAAAGGTTGGACAAATTCTGCGATTTCCCGTGTTGCAGTAGATTTAGCAGAAGCCATTTTCTATGATGAAAACCGTATTTTACCTGTCACAACAGTGCATAAGCAAGTATACGATTATCAAAACGTTGCGTTTAGCTTACCAACAAGAGTCAATCGCGAGGGACATCATGAAATCTTTGCCCTTGCGCTAGATGAAGAAGAAAAAGTCGCACTCGATCATTCTGTTGCATATATTAAAGAAGCGATTGAAGCGGCAAAAGCTGCAATACAATAAGCGTCAGTCATGAACGGTGTTGTTGATTGACCTGCAAAATTCATGCGTTACGCTGAAAAATGTCCATGACACGCGTCTCGGTTTTAAACATAATCAAAAATTGGAAAAGTGACATGCAAACCCCTACGCTCACTTTTCCAATTTTTTGTTGCATACAAAAAAGCGCACTCATTTCTATCGTTCCATGTCACTCAACGATCATAACGGCGAAATGATGCGCCCATGCTTAATTTTTCTATTCATATGATGAACAAGCATTTTTCTCCTGATTCACGTTCATTCGGGTAGAACCATCGACTTTTCAGCACATTCCCTGATGTCATGATTGGAGATAAAATGGGGGTCCTTAGATCCACACCTTACTTCAACTTATATTCTTCATTAAAATAACTATATTTCGCTTTCTTATCATGCTTCTTCGTTTCAGAATCAAACCCTTGCAAGAAAAAGCCACGTTTTAAATGGATTGGTTGCGCAATATACGTATTTTTTTCGTCACCTTTAAGTGTTAACTCTTTATAAAAAATACCTTTTCTCGGATCGTATTCTTCTTTTTCTTTAATAATCTTTTCAGTCAAATGATTTTCAGTCAAATATTGATCAATCATTTTTAAATTTTGACTTTTTTGGTATCCTTTATATGCAAAGAACCCTGCAGCAACAATGACAAATAGAAGAGCCAACGTCAAAATGATACCGATTATTTTTTTTAACATGTCCTGTGCCTCCACTTTATTCAATCTTATTTTCTATCTTATCATAAAACGCTTTCCGACAACTAAAGGAACTTTTTGACGTCACATAACCGTCAAATTATCAATCTGCCATAGGGTCAGTTGGCAAATTTAATGAAAGCCTTTACAATTGAATTGTATGACCTTTTCGTATACAAAGGAGAGATGGTATGAATACCCAATGGCAAACACCTACTGAAAGAGCAACACTTTTAAAATCACTCGTTGCTCACGAAAGTATCACCCATTCCAAAGGTGAGCAAACATTTCCATATTTTATAAAAGAAACATTAATGTCTTTAAAATATTTCCAACATCATCCAGACCATATTCGCCTTGTGTCTACTGATGATGAACGCCATGCAGTGATGGCATTTTATCAAGCGCCGACATCAAAAGAGACGATCACGTTAATCAGTCATTTTGACACTGTAGGCATTGAAGATTTTGGCGCCTACCAAAGCGAGGCGTTCGACATGACACAATTGACTGCCAAATTCAAACAAGATATCGCGCATTTTGACCAAGAAACGCAAGCCGACATTCAATCAGGTGAATACTTATTTGGCCGTGGGAGCATGGATATGAAAGCCGGCTTAATGTTACATTTATCCCTTATTGAAAAGGCGATACTTGAACAATGGGATGTCAATCTCATCCTCATCACGGTACCTGACGAAGAAGTGACTTCAAAAGGGATGCATGTCGCTGTGGCCGAATTAGCGCGATTATGTCAGCAATATCAGTTAAAAATTAAACTGCATCTCAATAGCGAACCGACATTTCAACAAGAAGGTGATGATATCCATTACTTCTATACAGGCTCAATTGGTAAAATTATGCCCGGTGCCCTCGTATATGGTCGTGAAACGCACGTCGGTACACCGGCACTAGGTTTGAGTTCTAATTTTGTGATGAGCTATATTCTTCAAGAGGTTGAGTATCATTGTCGCTTTAAAGAAACGTTTGAAAATGAAACAACGCCGATGCCTGTCACTTTGCGTCTCAATGACATCAAACAGCACTACGACGTACAAACCCCGTTTCGAACTGTCGCATTGTTTAATCTATTTTTATATGAAAAAAATGCCAATGAGGTATTTCAACAGTTCAATGAAGCCGTTCGTGAAGGAATTGATCAAGCATTCCAAGTTTATCAAAAGCGTGTGCAACATGAGGGAATCACCCATACGCTACATATACAGATGATGACTTACCAACAATTATATGCCCATGCTTGTCAACAATTAGGTGAAGCTACTGTACAAGCAATCATTCATGCGTCTATTCAACAGGCCCAAGAGCCACACGAACAGGCGATTTTCGTTATCGATGAACTGATGCAACACTGTAACGCACTGGGTCCTACCGTTGTCACATTTTTCGCTCCGCCGTACTATCCGGCAACCAATGCGTCATACCATCCGCGCATTGAATCGATGAATGCGCGCTTACAATCGGTGGCAATGACACAATTCAATCGCGTATCAACACGCATCCATTATTTTAATGGGATTAGTGACTTGAGTTACGTCTCTCCCTCACCGAATGGCTCAGGTTTTGATGCATTTCGAGATAACACGCCAGTATTTGGTCGAACATATCATATTCCTTTCGATGCGATCGAACAAATACAAGCGCCTTTCTTGAATTGCGGACCTATCGGAAAAGATGCACATAAAATAACAGAACGCATCCACCAAAAAAGTGCGTTTGAAGAGTTACCTGTCTTATTGGTAGACCTGATTCAACATCATTTTTTATCGCCCAACGTATAACTTGAATCATTGCCCAGTCTTGACGACCTATCAACAAAGCGGCGGTTATGACATCACATCATCATGTCATAACCGCCACTTTTCATATCAATATCTCATATTCGATTTATCTTTTTCACGATAACGCACGTGTGTTTTTCTCACGTTTTGAGAGGTTAAACATTGTGAATAGCGCTATCAATCCCAACACACCTAGCAAAATAAATGCGAAATGACTCGTACCTGTCATCGCAGTGACTGCTGAAATAACAAGCGGTGGGAAAAAGCCACCAAGTCCTCCCATCATTGAGACGATACCGTTCGCAACACCTGCTTCTTTCGTAAAATAAAATGGTACTAATTTAAACACTAAACCATTACCAATCCCTGCACAAACACTGACTGTCAAACAGCCCACTGTAAAGAGAAAGATTTGGTGAGACACCCCTAAGATTAATGCACCAACAATCATAATCGAGAAGAACACTTTCAACATCGTAACCGCATTTAATTTATCCCCTAAAATGCCTCCGAGTGGTCTCAAACATGTCGCCAATGCAATAAATATCCCCGTACGGATCCCGGCATCTACTTTGTCAATCCCAAAATTTTGCACGAGGAAGTTCGGCAAAAACAATCCAAATGCAACGAACGAACCGAACGTAATAAAATACCATAGACTTAAATAATATAACTTGTAATTTTTCATTAAAATCCGTGTTTGCTCAACGAGAGGGACTTTTACTTTAGGTTCATTCCGGTCCCCCAAGAAAAACATCAATAATGCAAACACTGCCATCACCACTAAATAACTCCGCACTGTATTCTGCCAACCGATAACGCCAGCGATAGGCGGTGCTAAAAATGATGATACGGCTGTCCCCAAGTTCCCCATACCATAAATGCCATTTGCAAGACCGACTTTATCCTTTGAAAAATATTTAGGAAGTGAGGTCACACCAACAGAGAAGATCGCGCCACCTACGCCAAGGAAGAAACCTGCAAACATCAACGCGCCAGGAGAATTTGCTTGACTGAGTAGAAAAATTGGTGCCAATAAAATAATAAAACTTGTAAAAAACACCCATTTAGCTCCAACAATATTCGTTAAATAACCAAACGGTACACGTAACACAGAACCGAGAATGACCGGAATAGCCAATATGATTGACAATTGTGCACTCGTGATTTGAATATCTTGTGAAATAAATGGCATTAAGGGTGCAATAATACTCCAGGCCATAAATCCAGCTACTAGACTCAACGTTTGGAGTAAAAGTTGTACACCACCTTTAGATTGATTCATTTCTCATTCACCTTTCTTTACTTATGACTTCATACACCATATCGACACTTTTCGAGTGTGCAACTCAGGTATGTCTTGTAATTTCAACTCCAGTTTACCGTTATTGTGAATTTTATAACATAAGGATTTACCCTATTCTTGCGCGGAATATCCCCCTAACAGCCACGGACATCCAATCGTTTTCGCGACCTCATTTAACGGTACAATTTGTCAATTCGATATTAAATTAATAAAAGTGCGATAACAGGCATCATGCCTGTCACCACACTTAAAAATCTAGTAATTTTTTCTTCAGCGCATACTCTACTAATTCCGGCTTCGACTTCAAATTTAATTTATCCATAATCCGCGTTTTATGTGCTTCCACTGTTTTCACAGAAACAAAGAGCTTTTCAGCGATATCCTTGTTCCCATATCCTTTGGCGATCAATGGTAAAATCTCCAATTCCCGCTTCGATAATATTTTAAAAGGATCATTCGAATATTCTCCATCATTGGAAGCATTCACAAATTCCTTAACTAAAGACGTCGTCATCTTTGGATCGATATACGTTTCACCTCGATACACGGTACGAATGGCTAATAGCAACTGCTCATCTGGCGCATTTTTCAAAATATAACCACTTGCCCCACTTCTAAGCACATGGAATAAATACTCTTCATCATCATACATGGTTAATATAAGAATTTTCGTATTGGGAAAACTGTCTAAAATTTTACTTGTCGCAATCAATCCCGATTCACCAGGGGGCATGCTCAAATCCATGATTAATACATCAGGGGCATGCGCCATCACTTTTTGGTAAGCCTCAACCCCATCTGCTGCTGTTCCTACGACCTCCATATCCTCTTGAAAGTTTAATATCATAGAGAAACCTGTGCGTACAACCGCATGATCATCAGCAATAACGATTCTCATACTACATTCCCCTCACTTTTAGCTAATTGGTACTTCCAGCGATACAATGGTGCCCTTTCCTTTTTGCGTTTCAATATTGAGATGACCGTTGACCAGTTCAGCGCGCTCATACATCCCATAAAGCCCTAAACCTGATCCTTTCGGTGAATCACTCGGTTCAAATCCTCTCCCTTGATCTGAAACTTCCGCATAGAGGTACTGGTCATCTTTCCGAATAATCACATCGACATCATCGACACCCGCATACTTCATCGCGTTAAACACAGCTTCTTGTACGACGCGGTAAACGACCGTTTCTATTTCACTGTCAAATCGTTCAGCATCAATGTCAAAGTGATAGTTAATCGCCAAACCATAATTATTTTCAATTTGTTTAAAGTACGTTTTAAATGCAGCGTCTAACCCTAAATCATCTAAAGAAGAAGGACGAAGTTCAGAGGACAAATTGCGTAGATCATCAATTAACTTTGCCATTAATCCTTCAATATGTTTCGCACTTGACAATAAAACCTCCGTATCTTTTTGATACTTCAAAAGACGCATCTCCACATTGACGTTCATCAATTCTTGCACAACACCATCGTGCAGTTCTCTAGAAATTCGTTTCCGCTCATTTTCTTGTGCTGCAATCGTTTTTTGTATCATATTGCGTTGATACAGTTTTTCTTGTCTTTCTAATTGCGCCGTCACATTTTGTAAAGTAAACACTTTAATCTGACGCGTTTCATCAATGGTTTGATATGTGGCGGTAAAAGGTTCAACTTTATTATTTGTCGTTTTCATAAATACTTGGAATGTCGTATCTCCAATGTCTTGTGCATGAAGAAAACAATTTTGGCACGTTCGTAGCGCATGCTCATTCGTATAGCCTTCACACCGCCCACATATTGTCGTTGAAATCCCGCTCATATCGTTATCTGATGAGATCACACGTCTCGCGGCAGTATTCATATCGATGACTTTTCCCTGTGCATCAATAAATATAATCATTTCTGATGTTTGATGGTAATAAGATTGTAAAAAATCCACTAAATCTGTTGTCTCCTGTGGCATTATTGCATCACCTTATCTTCACTCGTTAAACTCCCTATCCCTTTAATCGACGAAATATTTTGGGCAATTTGTGGTAGCGGTTTGTGATGTCGCTGACCTAAAAGCAACACCCCTTTGACACGATGATGATGCCAAAGCGGGATTGCGATGAGTGCCGTTAACTGTTCACTCATCAAAATAGGGTAATTGAATAACGCATTTTGAAAATCATATTCCGTCGTGTTTTCAATCATCATCGGCTTACCTGTTTTCATCACATTGCCTGCAATGCCATGCCCATTCCGTAATACAATACGTCGATACCGTTCATTCAAATTACCTGACACGTAACGCCACTTGATTTTAGTTTCCGCATGATCCTCTGATGGCAAAGCAATACCTGCAAAATCAAACTGGTATTCGTGACGTATTTTCTCTATCTCGTCTTGATAATCATGTTGAGAAAAATCAATCGGGTTCACGGTCATCACTCTCCATTAAATTTTATGTTTGCGATAAATAATATAACTCCGACTCGCATAGGTCACTGGCACACTCCACACGTGTACAAGACGTGTAAACGGCCAACATGCCATAATCGTAAAACCTAAAAGAATATGCAGCTGAAACGTCAGTGGCACGTCTGCCATTAATTGTGCATCAGGTCTTAGCGCAAACAGTCCTCTAAACCAAATCGAGATGGTTTGACGGTAATCAAATTCTGGTGTCGTCACATTCGTAACTAATGTCGAATAACATCCTACAAAAACGATGAGCAGTAAGAGGAAGTTTACAAAAATATCTGAAGCTGAACTCAAGCGACGGACATTTTGTTTTGTAACACGTCGAGCCGTCAATAAGAACATCCCTATCAATGTGATTATACCAAATACGCTCCCGATATACACTGCACCGATGTGGTAAATATGATTATTGATCCCCATCGCCGCTAACCAATGTGCTGGAATCAACAATCCAACGACATGACCTAAAAACACTGGAATGATCCCTAGATGAAATAATAAACTTCCCCACTTTAATTGCTTCTTCTCAATAAATTCACTCGATTTTGCAGTCCACGAAAATTGGTCAAAACGATAACGTGCAATATGACCAATCAAAAATACTGCAAGACAGAGGTAAGGAAATATCACCCATAAAAATTGATTAAACATGATGTGTCACCTCTTTATCCTGTACAATACAACGCTTTAATGCCTCTCTTAATCCACGAATTAAATGGACGTATGGATTTTCTTGTTTTTCAAGCGTTTTCATCATTATATATGTCCCATCTTCAATAATCATGATAAGCAATTGCACACTTTCTTGTGCACGTTTGTCCCCTTCGAAATGTGCGACATATAAAAATTCAAGCATCAACGGCAAATAGTCGGACAGTTCGGAAGCAGGCATTTCTAACCCAAACATTTCATACAATACTTTGAGTTTGGCTAACATCTGCCCTCGTTCTTTTTGTGTATCAAATTGATTGAATGTCATATACAAAGTCGTCTTTTCATTAAAATCAAAGGTATCTGTATACAAAGCTTGAATTTCTGATAAGCTTTTTTCATACATCGCTTCTCGATAGGCTTTGACATGCGGATACGCGGGATGCGCACCGTCAAAAATCTCTTCGAAAATTTTAGGATGGAACGTCAATTTTTCTGGAAAACTTAACTGTTGGCTCATGTAACCGAATGTATCTTTATACGTCTTCAACACATTAAGATCAATCACGGAAAATCCCTCCATAGAACCGTTCGTTATAGATGTCTTGACCTGTTTTCCCTCCTGTACTTACCGGTGTACCACACCCCTCACAATTCGCACCGAAATGTTCACCACCAAATCCTTGGCTTCCTTGTGCGGTATAGGTATCCATATACTGTTCTTTATGGGAAGTCGGAATGACGAAGCGGTCTTCATATTTGGCAATTGCTAATAAGCGATACATCTCTTTCGCTTGTCTTTCAGTTAAACCGACACGTGCTAAACGAGACATATCAAAATCACGGCCCGTCGTTTGTGCACGCATATAACTTCTCATCATTGCCATCCGTTGTAACGCCCCTTTCACCGCAACTGTATCTCCTGCCGTGAATAGCTCAGCTAAATATTGAACAGGTAAACGCATCTCCTCAATTGCAGGGAAAATCGCATCTGGATTCTGACCTGCATTTTGACCTTCAAAATAGTTCATGATTGGACTGAGTGGTGGACAGTACCAAACCATTGGCATCGTACGATACTCCGGATGAAGTGGAAACGCTAATCGATATTCAATGGCAAGTTTGTATATCGGTGAATTTTGTGCGGCTTCAATCCATTCTTGTGAAATACCATCTTTCTCCGCTTGTTCAATCACCGCTTCATCATAAGGATTCAAGAACAAGTCCAGTTGCTTTTCATAAAGATCTTGCTCGTTTTCAGCAGATGCCGCCTCTTGCACACGATCCGCATCATATAAAAGTACACCTAAATAACGCATGCGACCCGTACATGTTTCAGAACAAACTGTTGGAATCCCCGCTTCTACACGTGGAAAACAGAACGTACATTTTTCTGCTTTATTCGTTTTCCAGTTGAAATAAACTTTTTTATAAGGGCACCCCGTCATACAATAACGCCATCCACGACACGCTTCCTGATCAACAAGGACAATGCCATCTTCATCACGTTTGTACATCGCACCCGAAGGACATGACGCCACACAGCTCGGATTGAGACAATGTTCGCATAAGCGTGGCAAGTACATCATAAACGTTTGATCGAAGTTAAATTTAATCTCTTCTTCAATTTTTTGAATGTTAGGATCTTGTGGCCCCGTTACATGTCCCCCTGCTAAGTCATCTTCCCAGTTTGGTCCCCACTCTAGAGGCATCCGTGCACCAGTCATCACTGAATGCGCGGTCGCTACTGGCGTATGTTGACTCGGTTTAGCCGTTGTTAAATGTTGGTAGTTATATGTCCAAGGCTCGTAATAATCTTTGATGACTGGCATATCTGGATTATAGAAAATTTTACCTAATGCAATTTTATTTAAACGCGTTCCTGATTTTAGCTCTAACTTTCCTTTTTTGTTAAGCGTCCATCCCCCTTTATAGCGCTCTTGATCTTCCCATTTTTTGGGATAACCGACACCCGGTTTCGTCTCAACATTATTGAACCACATATACTCTGCACCAGGTCGATTGGTCCAAGTGCTTTTACATGTCACACTACACGTATGACAGCCGATACATTTATCTAAGTTTAATACCATTGCAACTTGTGCTTTAATCTTCAAGCCAGTCCACCTCTTTCATCTTTCTTACTGCAACATAAACATCACGTTGGTTTCCAATCGGACCGTAGTAATTAAAGGAATAACTGATTTGTGCATAGCCTCCCATTAATTGTGTCGGCTTTAAGTGAATACGTGTCGGCGCATTATGTGAGCCCCCACGTGTTCCTGAAATATCAGAGCCAGGTGTCTCAATATGTTTATCTTGTGCGTGATACATGAACATCGTGCCACGTGGCATACGGTGTGACACGACTGCACGTGCAGTAACGACACCGTTACGGTTATACACTTCTAACCAATCATTATCTTTAATGTCATGTGCTGCAGCATCTTCATTTGAAATCCAAACTGTCGGTCCACCACGGAATAGCGTCAACATATGTTGATTATCTTGATACATCGAATGGATATTCCATTTTCCATGTGGCGTCAAATAACGCAATACCAATGTATCGACGCCCCCTTTAACAGGTTTATCTTGTGTGCCAAAGACCATAGGTGGGAGTGTCGGCTTATACACAGGAAGGGCTTCGCCGAACTGTTGGAACACTTCATGGTCAATGTAAAAACTTTGACGCCCAGTTAATGTTCTGAACGGTACGAGACGTTCAATGTTCGTTGTAAATGGTGAATACCGTCTTCCTTGTTTGTTCGAACCTGGAAATACGGCTGTCGGAATGACTTCACGCGGCTGAGATGTAATATTTAAAAACGAAATTTTTTCAGACGCCCGTTCAGCCGAAATATCTTTGAGTGGCATCCCCGTTTGCGCTTCTAAATCTTCGTAAGACTTTTGTGATACTCGACCATTCGTTGCAGAAGACACATTTAAAATCACATCAGCCACTTTTCGTGCCGTATCGATTCGTGGTTTATTATTTTTAACAGTGTCATCTTCCCATGTTCCTACCATACTACGCAGTTCATCGTATTGTGCTTTAACAGAGAAATTAACCCCATGTGCACCAACTTTTCCATTTTCTAGTAATGGACCCACCGAAATGAATTTGTCATAGATGTCTGTATACGTCCGGTCAACCACTGCAAATGCCGGCATAGTTTGACCCGGTATTGCTTCGATTTCTCCTTTCGTCCAATCCTTCACTTGTCCATAAGCAATCGAAATTTCTTGTTTTGAGTCATGTGCCAGTGGTGCCGTCACAACGTCTTTATATGTGCCTGTCAAATGAACACTGGCCATTTCAGAAAACGTACGGCTCAATGTTTTGAAAATATCCCAATCCGAACGTGATTCCCATAATGGGTCAATCGCTGGATTAAATGGGTGAATAAATGGATGCATATCTGTCGAAGAAATATCATGCTTTTCATACCAAGTCGCAGCCGGTAGGACGATATCTGAATAGAGTGGTGTCGCAGTCATACGGAAATCTAATGAAACCAGTAAGTCTAATTTACCGACCGTTTCTTCACTCCACTCAATTTCAGATGGTTTATCAGTTTCATTGGGTTCGGCCATTAACGCAGATTTAGTTCCCAGTAAATGTTTCATGAAGTATTCTTGACCCTTAGCTGAACTTGAAATCAAATTAGATCGCCATACAAATAATGATTTCGGATGATTTTTTCGCAATCCTGGATTTTCTACTGCAAAGCGTGTGCGTCTCGATTTCACATCATCGATGGCACGTTTTAAAATCGCTTCATTCGTAAATTCTCCTGCATCTTTCGCTTCTTCTCCCCACAGTAAACTGTTTCGATCAAATTGCGGATAAGAAGGTAACCAGCCATTTCGTGCAGCCAATACGTTATAATCAGCCGGATGTTGTAACTTAATATTCTCAGCTAACGGTGAAGCTAAACGATCCACACCTGATTCTTCATATTTCCATTGGTCTGTTGCAAAATAGAACCAGCTCGTGCCATTTTGTAGGCGAGGCGGTCCTTGCCAATCTTTCGCAAAAGCAATCGTACTCCAACCTTCAATAGGGCGGCATTTCTCTTGACCCACATAGTGTGCCCAACCGCCACCATTGACGCCTTGACAACCGCATAAAATCACCAGGTTAAGAATTGAACGGTAAATCGTATCTGAGTTGAACCAATGATTGATACCCGCGCCCATAATAATCATAGAACGCCCACCCGTATCGATGGCATTTTGTGCAAATTCTTGTGCCACCTGTGTGACCACAGAAGCTTTAACCCCTGTGATTTTTTCTTGCCATGCCGGTGTATAGAATGATGTCGCATCGTCAAAACTTTGGGCTTCTGTTTCATGATTAAAACGTTTCACGCCATATTGACTCATCATGAGGTCAAACACTGTTGCCACATAAGTCGTCTCACCATTTGCGAGTGCAACGCGACGTGCTGGGATAACGCGTTTAAATACGCCATTGCCTGCGTTATCAAAATATGGAAATTGCATGGTCACCAGTTCATAGTCACCGTCAATCACAGACATCGCTGGATCAATGACTTCTCCTGATTCATTTTCTAATTTGAGATTCCATTGCTTTCCTTCTTCCCAGCGTTGACCCATTGTGCCATTCGGTACTTGTAACGTGTCTGTGCGTCGATCAATAATCATAGGTTTCCATTCACTATTTTCAGAAGCTTGTCCCAAATCACTCGCGCGTAAGAAACGGCCAGCTTTGTAACCATTCTCATCTTGGTCGAGACACAATACAAACGGCATATCCGAATATTGTTTCGCATAGTTGATAAACATTTCAGAAGGTTCGTCTTGATAATACTTTTGTAAAATGACATGTGTCATCGCTTGCGCAACAGCCGCATCGGTTCCAGGATTCGGTGCTAACCAATTGTCAGCAAACTTGACATTTTCAGCATAATCTGGGGCAATGGATACGACCTTTGTCCCTTTATAACGGACTTCAGTCATGAAATGCGCATCTGGTGTTCTCGTTAAAGGCACGTTTGAACCCCACATCATAATGTAAGCGGCATTGTACCAATCGCTAGATTCTGGCACGTCTGTCTGCTCTCCCCAAATCTGTGGAGAAGCTGGTGGTAAATCGGCATACCAATCATAAAAGCTTAACATTTCACCACCGAGTAACGAGATAAAACGTGCGCCTGCAGCGTAACTAATCATCGACATTGCTGGAATAGGTGTAAACCCAGCAATGCGGTCTGGACCATCTTTTTTAATCGTATAAATCAATTGTGCAGCGATGAGTTGTGAAACATCTTTCCAATTCGTTCGTACATGTCCGCCTTTACCACGTGCTGATTTGTATATTTTTGCTTTTTCTTCATCTTCTACAATGGACGCCCATGCTTTGATTGGATCTTGATATTCCTCTAACGCTGCTGTCCACAAATCCCAAAGTTTGCCTCTTACATATGGATATTTAATACGTAACGGACTGTATTCATACCAAGAAAATGACGCGCCACGAGGGCAGCCACGTGGTTCAAATTCCGGCATATCCGGTCCACAACTTGGATAATCAATTTGTTGATTTTCCCATGTGATGACACCATTTTTTACAAATACTTTCCAAGAACAAGATCCGGTACAGTTTACACCATGTGTTGTTCGTACAACTTTATCGTGGCTCCACCGTTCTCGATACATTTTCTCCCATTCACGGCTTTTATGTTCTAATACTGACCAATTCCCATTAAACTTTTCAGTCGGTTTAAAAAATTGCATTCCAAATTTAGCCATAATTCTCCTCCTTCTCACACATTGGCACACCTACTTACTTTGATTGTACATTTATTCACATGATGTTGATATTAGGGAAATACCTAAATCATACATAGGAATCCCTAAGTGCGTGACGCCTATTCATCGTCATCGCATATGTCGTATCAAGTGGATTGAGGCATACACACGATGACGAAAAAGGAAAGGGATACAACTTTTATAAACATGGCGAAAACGGTCATCTCGTTTCATTACTTTACATCGATATTATGTATCATCACGAAAAAGGGGGTGGGACATAATCCCCCCTAGTTTGTTAAAAAAGCTCTGATTAGATGTCAAAAAACATTTAATCAGAGCTCTTTTTAGATATGACTTAAAAAAATAAAGCACTTCCCGTATAATTATTAATAACCACAAAAATAATAGACAGGGGTGCTTTATATGTACAAAAATTATAACATGTTTCAACTTACACTTCCAATAGAAACTGAGATGTCTTTTCCAGAAAATGATATCGTATTCATTATCAACAAGCTGGTAGAATCTATTCCCCAAGAAGCTTTTAATCCATATTATAGCCAAAGAGGTCCTTCATCATACCACCCCAAAATGATGTTAAAAATCATACTGTATGGTTATACTCATTCTGTTTTTTCAGGCCGAAGAATCGAACACCTTTTAAAAGATAGTTGCCGAATGATGTGGCTTGCGCAAGGCCAAACGCCAACTTATAGAACAATCAATCGCTTTAGAGTGAACCCCCATATGATGAAATTTCTACATATTTTATTTGTCGGTTTAAGAGCACAATTATTAGAAGATAAACTCATTACAGAGGATGTCATTTATATTGATGGCACAAAAATAGAAGCAAATGCGAATAAGTACACATTCCAATGGCTAGCTAATACGAAGCGTTTTAGTCAGTCTGTCATTGAAAAATCTACGGCATTATATGAGCAACTCGTTTCTGAAGAGATTATTCCTGAAATCAAGCGTGAATCTGGGCATGAATTAACAAGTGAAGAACTGAATCAAATAGAGACGCATTTAGGTTTTAAAGATGATGCGCTCACGTCTGAAATTGAAACGACTCAAGATGTAAAAACAAGAAAAAGCCTTAGAAAAGAAAGAAGTAAGGTGAGACAAAGTAAGAAAGCCGTCCAAGATTTTAAAGACCGTAAATTAAAATATGACAAACAAATGGAAATTTATGGCGACAGAAAAAGTTATTCTAAGACTGATCATGATGCGACATTTATGAGAATGAAAGATGACCACATGAAAAATGGACAATTAAAACCAGGTTATAACTTACAAATAGCAACAAATAATCAATTTATACTAGCCTACGGCGTGTATAATAAACCAGGAGATACGAGAACACTGGAGCCGTTTTTGAATGAAATGAAAGAATTATATGGTGACATTCCGGAGTATATCGTGGCAGATGCAGGTTACGGAAGTGAATACAACTATACCATGATACTAGATAAATTTGAGAAAACACCTTTGATCACTTATAGTATGTATCTCAAAGAGAAGCAGCGTAAATATAAAAACAATCCATTTATTACTGCTAACTGGGAATACAACGAGATAGAAGATTATTACATATGTCCGAATAAGAAGACATTACATTTTCGAAGTTACAGAAAGAGAAGAGACGGATACGGTATTCAAAGAGATTTTAAATGATATGCATGTGAAGAGTGTGTGGGCTGTCCATTACGAAGTCAATGTATGAAACAAAGTACTCACCCCAACACAAATAAAAGCTTATTTAAAAATCTAACTTGGGACTATTTTAAAGCTTTCACAAATAAGCAGCTTTCAGATCCAAAGAAAAAACACATTTATCAAAAGAGAAAGATAGATGTTGAATCAACTTTTGGAAATCTGAAGGCTAATTTGGGTTTCCAAAGATTATCGGTTCGCACTCAATCAAAAGTTGAATGTGAACTTGGCATCGCACTCATGGCAGTAAATATACGAAAACTGGCCAAAATTAGTGCTAGTTTTCGTTCGCTAATTAAGAAAAAAGCCGTCAAATTCTAAAAAATGAATTTTTGACGGCTTTTTCTTAATGGAACTGGGGTTTGTCAAATTAAGTGTGTAAGTTATTCAAGATACTTTATAACTCTATTCTTAATTTGATCATGTAAAAGGAGCTGATTCATAACCATAGACCAGTTTGGAATGAAGCCAGTTGACCATTTCTTTTCAAGTTCTTTAGTTCGAATAAACAGAAGTTTTAGGAGTGCATGCTCATTAGGGAATGCGCCTTTTTTTGTTACCTTGCGGTAACTAGAATGAATACTTTCTACAGCGTTTGTAGTGTACATAATTTTTCTAATATTACTTCCGTAATCGAATAATTGTTCTACATGTGCGAAATTTCGGATCCACACATCAACGGCTCCAGGGTATTGAGACCATTGTTGTTTAAATGCTTCAAAGGCGGTATGACATGCTTTTAAGGAAGTTGCTCCATAAACTTTTTTAAGGGAAGCAGTAAAAGCTTTATAATCTTTACTAGGTACATATTTAATTGAATTTCTGACTAGGTGTACGATACATCTTTGAACGATAGTTTGTGGGAAGATAGCTTTAACACCAGCTTCTAAACCTGATACACCATCCATTGATAAAAAGAAAATATCTTCTACACCTCTAGCTTTGATTTCATCAAAGATTTGCATCCATTTATGCTTACTTTCAGTTTCATTTAACCATAAACCTAGAATTTGTTTTCGGCCATCAATTGTATAACCTAGTATTGTGTAAACTGCGTATTCCTTTATTTCATAATCATTTCTAATCTTTGTGTACAGACAGTCTACAAAAACGAAAGTATAACACTTTTCTAAAGGTCTACTTTGCCATTCTTCCATCTCAGGTATAACGGCATCTGTAATATCAGAAATCATTTCATGTGATACGGAAAATCCATAAATGTCTTCTATAGTTGATGAAATATCACGTTGAGACATGCCTTTGGCATACATAGAAATTACTTTATCTTCAATTTCCGAAACATCTCGTTGGCGCTTCTTGATTAATTTTGGATCAAATGAAGCATCTCTATCTCTGGGTACATTAATTTCAACTTCTCCTTTAGAAGTTTTTAATGTCTTATTTCCATAGCCATTACGTCTATTTTCTGTAAATTTGTCAGATTTATCATTCGAAGAATAACCTAGATGATTATTCATTTCACCTTGTAACATAGCTTCAAACATGGGTCCGAAAATATCCTTTAACGCCTCTTCCATATCTTCAACAGTTTCGGGAGCATACTCAGAAATAATTCTATTAGCTAATTCAACAGATTTAGGATTACGTTTTTTACGAGCCATCATGTTACCTCCATAGTATCTTAAGTGTATTTTAACACTATGCATAGAGTTATGCTTAGAATCCGTAAAAAGTGATTGGTTTGTTTTTTAACCAACACTTTTTATGGATCTAGCAAGCGTTAGCGCGCTAGGAAAATAAAAAAATAAACTGCGAAGCAGAGCCGTACGCACTCTACTTACACAGTTTATTTTACATTCCCTGGAACTGAATGTCTGTGTCCCAGCCCCTTTCATGGTATTCACTTAAATGATGTTCGGCGCTTTTGACGACGCATAATGATGAGCCCTGCACCTATCATCAGCAAGCCACCTGCCATTGGTGCTTTTTCTTCAGCACCCGTGTTGGGAAGTTGTTGTATGTCTTGCATCATGACATGCTGTTCATGTGATGCCAACATGGCTGTTGCTGTACTGACCGTTATATCATTCGGCTTCATTGCTGTCTGCAACGTTGATGGATATCGTGTAGCAGCCATCGTTGCTTGCTTCATTTGCGTTGACGCCGTTGAAATGTTTGCTGTTTGTTTTGATTTTGGGAAAGCTATCACTTTGTTTCCAGTTGTGGTATTTTCTTTTGCCGGCTTCCCGTTAATGAGACGTTGAGGTTCAAGCGTCGCATATTGTGATAAATCTGCTGTCTTCAAATAATTTGCCAATACTTGTTCAAGAGAAATGCCTTCTTCACGTGGTCCGATAAGCATATTGAAACCGTCACCCCCGGATGCTGTGAAATCATTTGTCGCTACAACATAAGTGCGCGCGAAGTCGACCGCTTCAAATTGCCCTGTTTTTTTATTCAACACTTGAATCGCTTCAATACGATGTCCCGGCTCACGTTGCATATCAAAATAGACTTTAATCGATTTCGAAACTTGTAATAATCCCCCATTGGCAGAAAGTTGCGTTTTTCCGCCTTGTGTCATTGTCGGCGCACTTAAACTATGTTCAAATGCTTTCCATACATCTGTCCCTTTAACTGAAATTTGTGCAATTGTATTACCAAACGGCAACACAGTAATTACATCATTCAGTGTCACTGCTCCTTTTGTAATAGAAGCACGAATTCCTCCACTATTCGTCACTGCAAAATCAGAAGGCCGACTAAAGCCATTTTGTCCGTAGGCTTCCATCGCATCCGCAATGGCGTTACCTAAGTTCGTTTCACGTGTTCTTACCGCATCACGTTCACCTTGAAAATCAATCGTATTCTTTGGTAAGATCACTTCTGATGTTGCGGCAAGAAACGCTTCATTCGCTTTGTCAATTTGTGCTTTTACTGCTTTATCAGGTTCAAGCGATGCTAAATCTTTAACATGAATCAATGACGCAGTAGGATGCTGAATTTGATTTCCTACTTTTTCGAATGTGATTTTACCTACATTCGCTAACGCTGTCCCAGTCTGCGCAAGTATATCCTGATTGAAAGTTTGTCCGTGTTCAATCACTGTATGAGAGTGACCATCAATCACAAAAATAGGATGCGGCACGCTGGAATTTTGACTGAGCTGTTGTGTTAAATTATCACCACGCCATTCTTTTTTCGTCGTCGGATCTACACCAAGATGTGACAAAACAACGAAAACATCCACTTTTCCATTTAAACGATTCATCTCACGTGTCACACTCGTTAATGGATCTTCAAATGTCACGCCTTTGATGCCGTTAGGACTCGTTTTTGTTCGTGTTTCCGGCGTCGTCACCCCAATAATGCCATAGCGTACACCATTTTTAGCAACGATGACGGAAGGCTTAAAAGCAAGTTGCCCATCCTTATAAACGTTGGCACTGACAATTGGGAAATCAAGCATGCTTTCCAATTTCTTGAGTTGCTGATATCCAAAATCAAACTCATGATTGCCCGCTGTCATCGCATCATATCCGACAGCATTCATTGCGCGTGCCATTTCCTCACCTTTAGATTGATTCGATAACGGTAAACCTTGAAATGCATCACCCGCGTCAACCAGTAAATCAGCGTTTTCTTTGACCTTTAATGGTTTCAATTTTGCCATGCCTATCACACGCCCCGGTTCTTCCACCATACGCCCATGAATATCATTCGTATGTAAAATCGTATGCGATGTGCGAGCAACAGACGGATTTGCTGGCGATGATGTCGCAGTACTACGGTTCAGTGTTAATTCGTTTGATGCAGTGGGTACTGTTGATTCAGTCGATGTTTGTGCATCCGCAGCGACTGCATCGACATTAGATTGCTCTGGCTCAGACTTTTCTGTTATAGCGGTAGGTGCTGAAATCGCTGGTTCAGCGACTGCCGTATTAAGTGCTGAGCGCGCGTTGCTTGGTGATGCTTCAGTTGTCATTTTCATTGATGAAGGTGTTACCGTATCAGGCGATGTCGTATGCGCTGCGACACTCGGAAAATGTACCGATAAAATAACAGCGACAACCAACATGACCGATAACATGATACTTTTAAACCCTATACTTTTCATGTCAATCCTCCTTAATCCTATTCCCTTTTATCCTAGCATAAAGTGCTGTGCTAAAGTTTTAAAATTTTGTTAAGTTATCGTATACAACACGTATTTTTAATGTCATTCCACTTTTAACAAGACTTGAAAAAAACCTTTCCTAATGGTCCATATTCATCGTAAACATGGTTTCATAATCAACGCGCAATCAGCTCATAAAAAAGAGCTGAGACATCATCAATACCATGCCTCAACTCTTTAAGTGTTACGCATTGACACTGTTTAAAAACGACAGCACCGCTATATTTTAGCAATGGCTTGAACATTACTGTGAAAGGGTCACTTTACGTGTAAAAGTCGTTTCTTCCACCATCCGTGCAATCTTCTCACATTGACTCACATGTAATTCACCAAACCGACGATCATCCACAACTGCGGCCCATCCAGCGTCCACATATTCAAGCGCCACCATCATCGCTTCATTTCGCTCCCCTTCAATCCAAACGGTATCTAATGATTCTTTGATCGATTGTGAAGGGACAACAACATCACGCACTACTTGCCCTACAATCGTTAGCCCTGGGCCAAGTCGCTCTGGCAATGCTTGTACTTGTTCTATAATTGTGGTGACCGTTCCACTGACGATATGTTGATTGGGTCGCGATGCATTAAAAATGACAACTACCGGTAAATTGCCATCTATATGTCGTTGAATCGCTGTCATCAGTTGAGGTAACCGATGAATCCCCATATAAATGGCTAACGTGCCGCCGTGTGCAATCGTCGTCATATCGATATCATTTTCTTCATTATTTTTAAAATGACCTGTCGTGAAAGTGATATTCGTCGACACCCCTCTTTCGGTCAAACCACGGCCGAGCTGACTGATTGCTGCACTGGCCGCGGTGATCCCAGGCACAATTTCAAATGGAATGCCGTGTTTCCGTAACGTCTCTACTTCTTCAGTGACACGTCCAAAGATCGAAGGGTCCCCGCCTTTTAAACGGACAACATATGTCGCTGTTGTTGCCTTTTCTATTAATAACGCATTAATGCGTTCTTGTTGTGTTGTCCGTGTGTAAGGGGTTTTTCCCACATCGATCCACTCTGTATGCACCGACGATAAATGAAGGAGGAGTGGATTGACAAGTTGATCGTATAAAATCACATCGGCTTGTTGAATGCATCGTTCAGCTTTTTTAGTCAGTAATTGCGGATCTCCCGGCCCCGCACCGACTAAATAGACTTTCCCCATCTTTTGCTTTAAGGAAGCCATAGGTAAATCTCTCCATCGACCACCTCAACAGGGTAAGTTGCGACACACCCTTCATCCGGTGCTTGAACTTCACCTGTATTTAAATCAATTTTTTGGTCATGCAATGGACAAAAAACAAAATGGTCACTCACCGTTCCCTCTGATAGGGGGCCTTGTTGATGCGGGCACACATTATGAATGGCCTTCACATCACCCACTTCAGTGAGAAACAACGCGATGGGCGTTTCATCTACTATGACTTTCTTCCCAATAAGGGGCTCTAAATCCGATAATTTGCCAACTTTTACTTTTCCTTGTTGCATCGTCCTACACCTTCTCAACTTCAAATATTTTTTGCTTGTGCTTGTCCGCAACGATCTCTTGCCATGGTTCTTGTTCAACAGCGGCTTTAGCGACCATAATACGCTCGAAAAGCGCTTCTTGTTTTTCAGGGTCTAACACGACGGCTTTAACCTGGTCAAATCCAAGACGTCTTAACCACGGTGCGGTACGCTCTGCATAGTGCGCTGTTTCGCGATAATATTGCATATACGCACCACATAACTTAATGACATCTTCTTCAGTAGAAACGGTTGTTAAATATTCACCGATTTCTACAGTCGTTCCTCCATTTCCTCCAACATAAATTTGGAAACCATTTTCAACTCCGATAATACCAAAGTCTTTCACACCTGATTCGACACAACTTCTCGGACATCCCGACACACCCATTTTGAATTTATGAGGCGTATCAATGTATTCAAATGTTGCTTCTAAACGAATGCCTAAACGCGTCGTATATTGTGTGCCAAAACGACAAAATTCCTTGCCAACACAACTTTTAACAGAACGTGTCTTTTTCGCATAAGCCGATGCCGAACGCATCCCTAATGCCGACCAAATGTCTGGTAAATCCTCTTTTTTCACACCATATAAACCAATGCGTTGCGAACCGGTCACCTTGACTAATGGGACGTTATACTGCTTCGCGACTTCACCCAAACGAATCAGTTGATCCGCATCAGTCACACCGCCACGCATTTGAGGGATGACGGAAAATGTGCCATCATTTTGAATGTTGGCATGATAGCGTTCATTCGCAAAGCGTGATGCTTTCTCATCCACATGTTCATTCGGGTATACCATATTCAAATAGTAATTGATAGCCGGACGACATTTAGGACAGCCCCCTTTGTTTTTAAAATCGAGCACATGTCTCACTTCTTTAGACGTTTTCAAACCTTTTGCACGAATTTGTGTCACAATTTGATCTCTAGATAAATCAGTACATGCACAAATTCCTGTAGGGGCATTTGCTACAAAGTCATCACCTAAAGCATGTTCTAGTAATGCGCCAATTTGTACTTTACATTTTCCACAAGAGTTCCCGGCTTTCGTTACGCGTGTCACATCAGCGACTGAAGTCAAACCTTGTTCGTGAATGGCTGATACAATAACTCCTTTTGAGATACCGTTACAACCACAAATGGTTTCACTATCATCCATGTCAGCAACCTGCAATGTCTCCCCTTCTCCTGCTTTATGCAAAATTGAAACTAACGTATAGTCGTCAATCGGTTCGCCTTTTTTCATCATATTATAAAAACGTTGTCCCTCATCCGTATCACCATATAATACCGCACCAACGATTTTATTATCTTGAACGAACACCTTTTTATAAATGTTATCCACACCATTAAACATTTCAATGCCACGCACTGTATCATTTTCTACAATGCGCCCTGCACTGAACAAATCACATCCGGAAACTTTTAATGATGTAAAGGTCGTAGAACCATGATATCCGTCAGTCGATTGATCTGTAATATGATCTGCGAGTATTTTACCTTGTTCATAGAGTGGCGCTACGAGTCCATAGACTTTTGATCGATGTTCTGCACACTCCCCAACCGCATAAATGTTTGGATCGCTCGTTTGCATAAAGTCATTGACAATAATACCTCGTCCAATCTCCAAACCTGATGCACGCGCCTCCTTCGTGACTGGGCGAATCCCAACTGCCATCACCACCATATCCGCTTCCAATACACGGCCATCCGACAGACGAACACCTTCTACAGCTGTATCACCGATGATTTCTTGTGTATTCGCTTGCAATTCAAACTGTAGCCCTTGTTTTTCTAAATCTTGTTTCAACAATTCCCCAGCACGGCGATCGAGTTGTACTTCCATCAACCACTCAGCTAGATGCACGACTGTCACATTCATACCTTGTTCTACTAAACCGCGTGCACACTCCAAACCAAGCAAACCGCCGCCTATGACGATGGCTTTCTTTTTTGTTTTGGCAATTTCTAACATTTTCTCTGTATCATCAATTGTTCGAAAGCCTACGACACCTGCTAATCGTGACCCATCAATTGGCAAAATGAATGCATCCGATCCTGTTGCGATAATCATTTGATCATAATCGACCACTTGCCCTTTTTCCGTCTCAACTTGACGTGCTTCGCGATTGATTTTAACAACTTTATCTCCCGTAATAAGACGAATCCCTCGATCTTTATACCATGCATAATCGTTCATAATCGCCTCTTCAACCGTCATCTTATTCTGTAAAATATTCGATAACATAATTCGGTTATAATTTGGATAAGGTTCTTTACCAATAATTGTAATTTCAAAACGCTCAGGGTCACGCTCTAAAATTTCTTCTATCGTACGTACACCTGCCATACCATTACCGACCATTAATAGTTTTGTTTTGCTCATACTCATCCTCCTCAAGTGTAGCCAAAAACGCTTTAATTTTTGCCGCATAATCTTTTACTTGATGAATCGCTTGACCATCAGAACTTAAACTCACTTTAATCCCTTGATGTTCAATATCCAAACTGTTATAAAAATCAGATTGTGTACGATCCCCTGTATGATTGACCCATTGTTTTGATGTCGCCGCATCACGTACGTGTTGATTCACCACTTGATCATTCGTCGCAATCACAATCAGATCAGCGTCTGCGATATCAGATGTTTCGTATCGCTTTTGAATCAATTGAATGTGGTCTCCCCACTGCGTTCGTGTAAAAGCTGGCTCAAACTCAGGGCTCACCACTTTTAAACTGCCTGCCTCATCTTTTAACTTTTCAAATTTTCTCCAGGCAATTTTACCGCCTCCGATAATGACTACTTTCCTATGTGCCAATTTCAACTGGACCGTGTACATTCCACCCCTCCTTTGCACGCGACAAGTCGACTGAAAATCACTTCTTTTAATACAGGATGAAAATTCATCGCTGAAGTAAACGTCAACGTACAAGGTAATGCAAGCGATAAAATACGTTGCTGTGTCCGTTGCACTAAAAAACCATCATAGAAAAAATACGGTATGATTAACAATTGATCCCATTGTTGTGCGATTTCAGTTAAAACTTGTTCATATTGATATGTGCCGTAGACCATACATGGATAGCACGGGCGATCGGGTGTTGAAAGTTGACGTGCCATGATTGCTAAAGCTTGCGCAGGTTGCGTATATCGATGACTGCCGTGTGCCAAAATGATGACGCAAGTCTTTGGCGTCAGCTGCTCTTGATGATGCGCGATTTGTTGTGCAACCCAATCAATCATTTTTGGATGTGTCCCCAACGGTTGTGCCAAACGAAATGTCACGTGTGGATAGCGCTTTTCCCAAATCTGTTTGCCGTTAACGATATCCTCATAATAATGCGACGCTGAAAACAGCAATAATGGCATCAGGTACACCACTGTGGCACCTGCCTTCACTTGCATATCAATCACAGCTTCTAAATGTACCGTCTCACTTTCTAAAAATGCGAGCTCATAGTCCACAGCTTCATTTTCGAACAACTGTGTAACAAAATGTGTCAATGTTTGGTTTAACGCACCCTTACGCATACCGTGAACAATGAGTATCACTTTTTCCATCACTTCATCCCCCTTTGTTTCTATTTTAGACGAAATCACGCTTCAAATGTGATTCGATTCACATAAAGAACGAAAAATAGGGAATCCCCTCTCCTTAAACTTGAGGGAATTCCCTATCTCTCTTATAAATCTAAAGGTGAACTCACGATGATGCCTCATTTTCTGAAGCCCATGGCGGCGGTGCCAACAAGTTTGGATTGTACCGCTCTGGTATTAACACTTTCACCATCATTACTCCTAAATCACCACTCTCTTCTTCCATAGTGAAAAACGATTGATAACCTCGTCGTGCATAAACCTCTTTTAACCAACGCATTTTACGTCCTGACGTCCCCAATACCACTGCCGGTGCCTTTAACGTATCACGTAAAATCGTTTTTTCAACATACGTCATTAATTGATTACCATACCCTTTGCCCGCTTCATCTGGATCGGTTGCAAACCAACAAACAAAAGGATATTTTGATACCGGACGACTCGGCTCCCATGGAAAACGGATGGACAAAGTTGAAATGGGTACCCCTTCTTTTTCAAGAATATACACCATATGTTGGGTAATATTTTTTTCTATCATTTCCATTGTTGCATGCACAGAGGGCCAATCAATCCCAACGTCTCTTAAAGGGGTAAAGGCTTGATACATCAATTGATATAAACTTTGGGCATCCTCTAACGTAGCCAGTCTGATATTCACTTGTGACATCTCATCTCCTCCATTCTTATATTGTTAGATTATCAAAATGACGTGAAGCTGACCGCTTGTTCGCTCACACAAAAAGTATGCCAACTTTTATGAATATTCACAACAAAACAATCGTTCAACGTCACATGACTTAGAAATGTCATAAGACAAACCCATCTACATGCTGCGATTTTTTCATCGTATATATAATAAATAGGCTTGTCTCCTAAATGATTTTAGAAAACAAGCCTCATATCACACGTTCAATCAAATATATCTTGTAGCGCACTGGAACAATGTAATGCGGTGTGTTTGATCCAAAAACAATGACGATTCACGCATCTCGCACAGTTGATTTTAAAGCTTTTTGGACTGCTATTTTTGTCCGATACGTCGTGAGCCATTTAAATAGGCAAATACTAAACCGACGAAAAGGCCGCCACCAATATAGTTCCCAATAAATGCGAAAACGATATTTTTTACAACGTGTAACCATGACATGCCTTCGAAATTGTAAAATAACATGCCAACAAACAAGCCCGCGTTATAAACAACATGTTCGTACGCCATGAAAAAGAAAATAATTACACCACTGGCGATAAAGAAAGCTTTTGCAAGACCTTCTTTATATTGCATTGATACATAAATACCGATGTTAATAAAAAAGTTAGCAAAAATCGCTTTAATTAGAATCGCATGCCATGTTGATGCAATCGTTTTTGAATCAACAGTCGCTGACAAATAGTTAATCATCTCTGGTGTCATCACTTTTGTAAAATACATTAATATAAAAAGCACAAATGCGCCTAAAATATTACCGATAAAGCAGACTGTAAACAACCACATCGTTTTTCCAAATGAAATCGTCCGATAATAAAGTCCTACAGTCAAGTACATAAAGTTACTTGTCAGCAATTCTGCATGTGTCAATACAATGAAGACTAAAGCAATACTGAAAGCAATCGCGCCCATCAAATTGACGACACCCGGTAAAGCACCTGCCATTTGCGTCTTTATCGCTAGCATAAATACAGTCACAATGGCTAACAGAAATCCGGACATCATTGATTTAAGTAAATATCGTGGCATCGCTTGATCAAGCATGACTTCTTTCATTGCAACAGAATGAATAATACTTTGCACCGTTTCTCTTGATGCATATGAGTCAGAAACAGATTTAATCGGTTTTTGAATCCCCATGCTACAACCTCCATTTCATCTTAAACATGATGAATCTATCATGATACTTCCCCCACATTTTACATCAATACATCTCCTGATGGGGACCCCGCTTTTTAAAAATTTGTGAATTTATGAACGTAGTATGCGCTACAATCCAATCATCTCACGCTTCCTATGATAGACAAACAAGATGTGACAAATAGCTCGAATGTAAACGACAGTGCGTTCTTTTCTATCAATCTAAAGCAATCCTAACCATTTCCAATACGTCATACTCATAATGACAACAAGAATATAACCAATGACTGTAATAGGAATACCCGCTTTCAAGAAATCTTTAACTGTAAACGTATCTGTCCCGTATGCCAACATACTTTGTGGCGAACTCACCGGGAGAAGGAAACCAAAGCTGATAACGAACTGTTGAATTAATACAAATCCAATCGCATGATCCCCTAAACTTAACGTTGAAGTTAACGATATAAATACCGGAATCAACGCTGAAGCGAGGCTTGTCGCACTTGCAAATCCTAAGTGAATGAGAATATTGAACAATGATATTAACGCAATTGTTGCAACGATTGGCATACCTTTTAAGCCCATCAGTCCAAATGTTTGGTCACTTAACCATTGTGCCGCATGCGTTTGCAACAACACATTCCCTAATGAAATCCCTACACCGAATACAATGATTGTTCCCCATGGAATACGGCTTTCTGCTTCTTTCCAACTCATCACACCAATTTTTGGCGTCAACATGACTGCTAATGCCAATAATGTAATAGAAGACGAATCAATCGGATGTAGTATTTTTTCAGTAGACCACAATAAAAGTAATAATACGGAAATAATAATTAAACGCCACTCTTTTGCTTTAATCGGACCGAGTTCTGCAAGTTGCTTTTGAACCAGTTGTGTGCCTCCAGCAATTTCGTCTTGTTCGGGTGGTACCACTTTTAACATGACAAAATACAATACGAAAGACATAATTATGGACCATGGTGCTGCATACAAAAACCATTCTCCCCATGACACATCATGTCCGAGTTGATCATTAATAAAGTTAATCGCCACGATATTTTGTGCGGCAGCGGTTTTAATACCGATATTCCATATAGAGACCGCTTGAACAGCAGTAATAATCAGTAATGCTGCTAACTTGCTCTCCTTTGCCGCACCAAATGCAGCAATCATCCCTAATAAAATCGGAACGACTGCGCCTGCACGTGCCGTTGCAGATGGAACGAAGAAAGCTAAAATAATCGATACGAGTATCGCACCAATCACGATACGTTTCGTTTTGTTTCCAACAAGAGATAGCACCCAAAGCGCTAAACGTTTATGTAAATTCGTCACTTGCATCGCAGTAGCTAAAAATAATGCAGCGGCAACCAATGCGACAGCGCTTGTTGAAAAACCACTAAAAGCTAATTTCAAAGCATTCCCTGTTCCTAATGGATCAGCGCCTGATAATACGGCACCGCCGACCTTTGGATTTCCGAGTGCCTTTGATAAACCTTGAACCGGACTAAAACCGAGTAAGACAATAATAAGACCAACAATCATCGTTGCCGAAACTGGATATGACACTGCTTCAGTCACCCACAAAATGACGGCAAACGCTAAAATTGCTAACGCAGCTTTCCCCATGAAAGGTAAACTTGCCGGAGTAGGTGCTAATAATACGGCAATTAATGCCACAAAACTCAGTATCAACCATATCGGTTTAAACGTTGTCCCTTCTTTTTTCTTTGAAGCTGTTGTTGAGGCCATTTTTGAGCTCCCCCTTTTCTATCTGTAAATTTAATATTATTGTATCAAGAAAGCATTTCAAAATAATGGATTTGTTATAACTTTCACAAAAAATTAATAACTAGTGGTTCAGTTGTAAAGCCTGATCACCCACATGAATCCACTGTCGTTTAATCATAATTCGATAAATAATAAATGTCACGATAGCCGGTAAAACAAAATGAAACGCAATAATCAATAACCATGTATTCAACTGACTTCCCATCGTATGTAACGTCATGATTTGTCCGACCAAACCGCTCGTTCCCATTCCAGCACCTGCAGCATTATTCGTCATAGGAAATAGCGTTGTCATTATCGGCGCAATAATCGCACTTGCTAAAGTCGGTGGAACTAAAATCAGCGGTTTCATTAAAATATTAGGCACTTGCAACATACTCGTCCCTAATCCGATAGAAATCACGCCACTCATGCCGTTTTCTTTATAGCTCGTTACCGCAAAACCAATCATTTGGCAAGCACACCCTATCGTTGCGGCACCTGCAGCCAAACCTGATAAATCAAGCATTAACGCTAATGCAGCACTCGAAATCGGCGCCGTTAAACACAAACCAAAAATCACTGCGACCAGTATCCCCATGACAAATGGTTGTTGTTCAGTGGAAACCATAATAATTTTACCGATTTCCATCATTAATTCATTCAATATCGGGCCTAAAAATTTCGCGACTGTGCCTCCAATCACTAATGTGAGTAATGGCGTGACGATAATATCAATTTTCGTTTTTGAAGCATAAAAACGGCTCAGTTCAACTGCGATTAAAACGGCAAAATAGGCGCCTACCGCACCACCAGAAAATGTTTCGTAACCGAGCATTCCCACAATGACTGATGTAAATATGACGAGCGGATTTGCTTTTAAACCATAACCAATTGCCGCACCAATGGCTGCCCCTGTTAAACTTTGCGCGACTTTCCCGACATCAACCAAAAATTGAAGTTGCAAACTTGGAAATAACGTTTGATGCCCTATCGTTTGCATAATCAATCCAATAATTAATGAACTAAATAATCCAAACGTCATATAACTTAATCCGTCAATAAACCAACGATGAAGTAATTTTTTCACTTTTTTTGCACACATCCCATCTTGATGATTTAATCTTATTATCCCTATATTAACATAGGTGTCCCTTCTCTGATGAAAAATGTTCCGTCAAAACTGAGGCAACATCTATAATAAGTCATCGCAAAATAAAAAACCCATCAACACCTTCGCTATATGACGATAGCGTACAATGTTGATGGATTTAGAATTGACTCAAAAGGCTTCTCAGTTGTTTCTATAAATTAATATAAACCTTTTGTTTCGTTACTAATATCGATAAAAATATTTTTAACTTGTTGATAATTTTCAATTGCAGCTTTATACGTTTCACGGCCAATACCTGATTTTTTATATCCACCAAATGGTGCACCTTCAGGCACTTGGTTATACGTATTAATCCATACACGTCCAGTACGAACGTTTTTCGCTATATTCAATGCACGATTGATATTTGTTGAGAAGACGCCACCCGCTAAACCATATTCTGAATTGTTGGCAACGTCAATCGCTTCTTGGTCATCTTTCACTTTAATCACAGTTAAAACAGGTCCGAAAATTTCTTCTTGTGCTAATTTATCATCTGCACTATTAACTTCGATAATTGTCGGTTCAAAGAAGAAACCTTTGTCTAAACCATTCTCTGTTTTACGGTGACCGCCTACTAACACTTTCGCACTATCCGATTCATTTGCATAATCAACGTAGCCTTTGATTTTATCGATTTGTGCTTGTCCTGTTTGCGCACCCATTTGTGTTTCTAAGTCTAATGGATCCCCGACTTTAATCTTTTTGAAGGCTTCAACAAGTCGTGGCATAAATTCATCGTACACTTTTTCATGTACTAATAAACGAGAACCTGCACTACATACTTCACCTTGGTTAAATAAGATGCCGAGTTGTGCCCCTTCTAAAGCGACATCAAGATTTGCATCATCTAAAATGATATTGGCACTTTTACCGCCGAGTTCAAGTGTTGCTGGCACGATACGTTTTGCACCTGCCTCTGCCACTTGGTAACCTACATCCGTTGAACCTGTAAATGATAATTTATCGACACCTTCATGATTGAAGATGGCGTTACCAGATTCTGAACCTTTACCTGTTAAAACGTTGACAACACCCGGTGGTAACACTTCTTGGAACACTTTAGCTAATTCAATTAAGCTAAGCGGTGTTGTTGAAGAAGGTTGAATCACTACTGTATTACCCGCTGCAAGCGCCGGTGCAATTTTCCATGCTGCGAGTAACATTGGGAAGTTCCAAGCAACGACTGCCCCTACAACACCAATCGGTTCATGTTGTACAATACTCACAATATGATCTTCCATATTATTGACTGATCCTTCATCCGTATCCACAACACTTGCAAAATATTGATAATGTCTTGCTGAATATGGAATATCAATGTTGAGTGATTCACGAAGTGCTTTCCCTGCATTTAAACTTTCAACATATGCAAAATGTTCTCTTTTTTCCATAATTTTGTCATGCACTTGGCGTAACAAGTTCGCACGTTCATGTTTAGAAAGACGACTCCACTCTGGAAAAGCGTCCGTTGCAGCTTGGACAGCTTTATCGACATCATTCACACTTGCTTTTGCAACTTTCGATAATTGTTCACCGTTGGCTGGGTTAAATACGTCTATATATGCCCCTGTTTCTGACGGTACAAACTCACCATTGATAAACAAACCATACTGTTCATCAATATAATCTCTCTTATTTACACCCATAATATTGCCTCCTTTTAGTTCACACAACACATGATTGATACCAACAATGTGCCATCTCTTTCAATCAATGTGTCATGTACGTACAATTACAAATTTTGTTGATAGTTATAGTATAAGACCCTTATTTTTAAAGGTAAAGTAATTTGACTCAACTAGAAAAAGTACTTTTGAAAGACATAAATTCCCCAAAGAAGAAAAACAAGCCTCCTAAAAGAAGGCTTGTCTGCTGGGGAAAAGAAGTTGAACGCATTGAATTCATGCTGTTCAACATTATGTCATGAGCAATATATGGAAGACTCATGTTTGAAAATGACTGACACCTAAGTTCGGTTACAGATGATAGATTTTAACCTTTATCTCATATCACCTTACAGAAACTTCATCAAATGTGATCATCGGTGAAGCATCTAAAACAAGTATAAATGATACCATTTCGAATGTAAATAGGAAAGGTTTCGATTTGTAAATCTATCCTTCTAAAGTCCGAGGAAATGTCCCATCCATTGTCGGATGTATAAAAAATGACACCGCGCTATAATACCATTAGAACAGTTGAAAGACAGATTGAAACTGTTCAAGAATCATCCAAACAAACATACTTGAAACCCCGATGCGACATCAAGTATATCCAAAACCTCCTTAAAAGATAATTAGAAATCAAAGTTGAGCGAAGCCAATGCGAACCCCGCGCATTGGCTTTTTTTAATTGATCAAAACCTAATCAGACCTTGTTCATACGCCAGTTTAAAAAATTTGTCATGGCTTGGCACTTTTGAAGTGATAGCCATATCCATAGAAGCGGTTGTTAATACTGTTGCTTTTACAACTTAATGACCTGTAACGCACGACGCATTTCCACATTGATGTCATCCGTCCGCCATTCTCTCGGATATCCTAAACACGGACAAAGATAAGTCGTTTTCCCTTCTACGACTCGCTTTCTAAAATGGACATGCCCCATCACACTATATTGAATATCAAATGTGTCATACAACGTTTGAAAATCACTCGTTCCGATAAATCCGTTAAAAAAATCAAAAATACGGTGCGGCATCGGTACGGTAAATTGAGGATGAGTCACAACATGCGTCACCAAAATAACGGAATGATTTGGGTAACGTGAAAGTTCGTGATACACCTCGTTCGCAAAATGTTGAGATAACTTTGGATCACTCATTTCAAATGCCGTATGCACTTTATCTTGCCAAGTTGCACCATAATGTTTTCCACGGCGCAACTTCTCATACGAAAATCGATCCGCAGCGAAACTGTAATCATACCAACCCATATGCCCGGTAATCACATAATTGTTGTAAACCACAGGCGAACCCATTAAACATTGAGGATGGGCCTTATACAACTGCAAAATTTGTGACGTAGACAACTTTTCATCATTGTGGCGCCAAATGTCATGATTGCCCGGTACAAAATATATCGCCGACGCTGTCAGGGATGTTAATTGTGTCACAAAATCTAATGTTGTCGTATGGTGATTAGAAATATCTCCGGCAATGATTAAAATGTCTAATTGTGCTTCCTCAATTAGACGCACCAAAGCGTCTAAATAATCCGCTTCGGTTAAATAGGGATGCCGATCAAAATGAAGATCAGCAATCGTCCCAATGTTCATGAATCCACCCCCTATATCCATCATTATCTCAAATGATACACAACACTTGTAGTTGAATGCCTCCTCAGTTAAACCAATGGATGAAACAAACCCCCTTCCACGCAGTCATTTTTTAATGGCTACATTGAAGGGGATCACTCGCTCTATATTCATGTTGATTGTTTAAAAGATTGTTATGCTGCAAGGCGTTGCGCATAGTCATATAGACGTTCTGCATCTTTTAAAGATACGTCATCCAACGTACGATAGCCTGATCTCAAATCCGAAATGATACCTTGACTCACACCCGTATGAATGTAAATATCATAGCAACTTTCGTTAGATTGAATTAATGCTAAAATGGCCTCTCTCATCATACACACATCCTTTTATTAATTACTTTCTCTTCCTTAACTTCATTATACGCCTTTAAAATAAAATGACTATAATTATGTGACCAATTTCACATAATCATCACAAATGATTAACAAATTTCACGAGGTTTTTAAGTGACATTGATTCCCTCGAAAGCATCATTTACAATTTACACTATTATTATATTTTATTCCCCTTTATAATATTAGAAAATTAATAATATTAACTCTTTAAAGTTTTCACAAATATGTCAAATATTTATTTTTAATTTAACTAGATAAAACTTTAAAGTGAAATATAGTTATAAATATCATTATTATCAGTCATTTTATACATACTATATTTCACAATCTTTATATTTTTATTTTCAAATATTTATTTTCATTAAAGAGGTCGCATTCATGGCTATGTAAGGGCTTGCACAAGATGAAGAAAGCACCTAGAATGGGGATTGTTTGAGATAGCTATCTAATTAACTCACAGAGAGAAGGAACGTTAAATGGATTTTATTTTAGGCATTGGGACATTACTCGTTGTGTTATTAGCAATGACTTTATTTTTGAAATTCGCCCCAAATGGTAAAGTCAGTTTACAAGCACTGTCTGGTGCGGCTTGCGCCTCATTTTTGCCAGAGGCCTTTTTAAAATATGCCATTGGTGGTGTATTTCATTCAGAATATTTTATTAAATTAGGGGATGTGGCTGGCAGCTTAAGCGGTGTTGCGGTGGGCATTCTCACTTGTTTAAAGTTCGGTATTCATCCTGTGTTTGCAGTGTTAACCGGACTTGTTTTATTTGATTTTAAACTATTACCGGCATTCATCGCCGCATATTGTATCTCATTCGGTATTCAATGGCTTGAAAAATATATTCCTGAAGGTTTGGATCTGATTGCCGTCATTTTATTATCTCCTGCACTGGCATTTGGCATTGCGACAATTGTTTCACCGAGTGTGACTGCTGTCCTTAAACAAATCGGTACCGCCATCACAGCAGTCGGTGATCACAATCCATACGCACTGGCCTTGGTCATCGGCGCAATTGTCCCAGTTGTAGGCATGACCCCATTAAGTTCAATGGTATTTACCAGTTTATTAGGACTCACGGGCATTCCGATGGCCATTGGTGCAATCGGATGTATGGGAAGTTCATTTGTCAATTTTGTGCTGTTTAAAAAATTAAAAATCGGTAATTCAGGAAAAGCTTTCGCTGTCGCGGTAGAACCCCTTACACAAATCGACACGATTGCACAATATCCGATTCAACTCTACGGCACCAATGCAATCATCGGTATGGTCAATGGCTTATTTATTACCTATATGGGCATCATGGTCAATCAACCCGGCATGGCGACCCCCATTGCTGGCCCAATTGTAGCCCTAGGTTTCAACAAATTGTTACCGACTCTTATTACCATTATCGTTGTTGCACTGATCAGTATCATCCTTAGCATATTTATCGGAACATTCATCAATAAAAAACACAGTCCTTTCAACATCCATGTGCCTCGCATTAAACAACAAACCAATTAAATAAGGAGTGGATGATTTTATGGCACGTACAAAAGATTTCCAAAGTGCTTTTGATATTATTGGTCCTGTTATGATGGGCCCTTCAAGTTCACATACAGCAGGTGCAGTGAAAATTGGACAAGCTGCACGCGCTGTCCTCGGTGAGACACCTGAGACAATTAAAATCGACTATTATGAATCATTTGCCGAAACGCATCAAGGTCACGGGACAGATTTAGCGATCATCGGTGGATTACTTGGATTGAGTACCTTTGATTCACGCATTAAACATGCTACAAAAATGGCAAAAGCAGCTGGTATTGATTTCGACTTTGTTGAAAATGCCGGCCCAAGCTTGGGTGAACATCCAAATTGTGCACTCATTCAAATCGATTATCGTGACCGACATGTTGAACTCAATGGTATTTCTATCGGAGGTGGTGCATTTAAAGTTAAAAGCATTCATGTCAACCACATGTGCATTCTCATGTCGCATACACCGCCTATTCTTGTGATTGATGGGGATTGTACTGTATCTGAAGCCAACCATCTCATTAACGAAATGATTGCTCACGGAATCGATATCAATGAGGAAATTAAAACGAGACGTGGGACGCATTGCCTACTCGCTTTACACTTGAATCAACCCATCGACAAGGCAATTTTGTCAACAATCAAGAACAATCGTCAACACTTGAATTTTTCATATATCGAATAATTTGGAGGGATAGACATGTTTGATACAATGCGAGAATTAATCACTTATGCCAATGAAAATGAAACCACTTTTTCTGAAATTATGATTCAACATGAAATGGCCACGCGCAAAATGACACGTCATGCCGTCTATGAAATGATGCAACAAAATTTAGATGTCATGCGAGAGGCTGTAAAAAAAGGAACAACGGGCAAAGGCGTCAAAAGCGTTACCGGATATACAGGTCAAGATGCAATAAAAGTACATCAATACAACCAAAATCATCAAGCTTTATCTGGATTCGACATGTTATCAGCGGTAGAAGGTGCGATCGCAACAAATGAAGTGAATGCAGCGATGGGAATTATTTGTGCAACGCCTACTGCAGGCTCATCCGGCACGATTCCAGGCGCCTTGTTAAAATTAGAAGCATCACATCATTTAAGCAATGAACAAATGATTCAATTTCTATTCGCGGCTTCGATGTCCGGGATGATGATTGCCAATAATGCCTCGGTTGCAGGTGCGACAGGGGGGTGCCAAGCTGAGGTTGGTACCGCTTCAGCCATTGCTGCTGCCGCTGCTGTTGAAATTTTTGGCGGCACGCCTGAACAATCGGGTCATGCCATCGCACTAAGTTTAAGCAACTTACTCGGTCTCGTTTGCGATCCTGTCGCTGGATTAGTCGAAATTCCTTGCGTGATGCGCAATGCGATTGGCTCTGGTAACGCGTTGATTTGTGCTGATCTTGCGCTTGCTGGCGTTGAAAGTCGCATTCCGGTCGATGAAGTCATTATGGCAATGGATAAAGTAGGTCGAAACTTACCTGCTTCTTTGCGTGAAACCGGACTTGGAGGCCTTGCCGGCACACCCACTGGTGAAGCCATTAAAGCTAAAATTTTCGGTGATTCTAAACCGTCTGAAGTCTTTTCATAATTGTCGAAGTACGCAGAAACATTTGATGCACCGCACAACCAAACCATTTGTCAAAGCAATATAGCCATTCATACATGGCAAAACTGCATTGCTATTGACGCACACCTGATGAGTTATACAGTTCTATGCTTCGTATCAACATATAAAAGCGCTGTGAAGAAATCTGTAACTTAAATTTCTTCACAACGCTTGATTTTTTATATTATTTCTGAATGAGTCGTTGCATGGCTTTTTCATCTTCACGCGTCTCATCTACTTTCACAGATGGATGCGCTTTAGTGACGTTTTGACGCTTCTCTTGTAATTGAAAACCAATAAAATGATAAATAAAGAATAAAATAAAAGCTAAGGTAATGGATTGGAGTAATAAATATTGCCATGTCCCCGCAATCAAATATGTTTCAGCAACCGTCGTTGTCATGACCATGCCCAAAAATAACCCTGCTAATTTTTTTAACACGGGATTCATCCCCTTTGACTTGGCACAATAAAGTGCGTACTTGAATGCTTTTAATATTTAATACATCCATAGTTACTTTTTATTTTGTAGGTATTGATAAAAGTCTATCACGTTATTAACCCCTTTGTTGTCTTTTTGACCAAGCTTTTGATACGCATCATACGTATAACCGTGATAAAACCAATTAGGCATCGTTTGATATACGGCTTCAAATTTTTCAATCACTTTTTGTTCTTGACTCTTTTTCAGAAAACCTTGCTCAACAAAATCTTGAATGATTGGTGTAATCACATTTTTGTCCGGCAAATGTTTTAACAAGAGTAACACTTCAGTCACAAACTGACTGACATGTAAGCCCAATACACGCGAATCATCAATATGAGACAAAAACCAGTCCATAAGCTCATATTGTAGCGCCTCTTCAATGCCAAAAAATGTATCCTCGTAGGCGAGTAACTCCGCTTTAGTTTTAGGCATATAATAGATCGCATGCGAAATATAATCCACTAATTCCATATCTTCAAGTTGTATACCTGTACTTACAATCAACCCATTGACGACACGATAGGCTTTAAAATCAGGATTCACCAGATGAATATCATTTAACCATTTTTCTATTTTAATCAATTGCATTTGCTCGCCTAAATACGTTTCATATATGACTTGTAATTGTTTCAAGGTCAGTACGCCATATAAATTCGCACTTGCAGTCACCATACGGTAGGCTTCCGCTATTTTTCTAAATGCACTGTTTTTCTGTATCACATTTAAAACAAGGTCTACAATTTCATCAGGAACGATGACTTCAACCTCAGCCTCAGGATCAGGTGAGAGTCGACGTTTGAACATAAGGAATGTATCAGGGACCTCAATTGCTGTGATGACCCCTCTTTGAATCAGATCGATATCTGCCGCGATGAAAAGCAATAGCTTTTGTAAATCCGACATTTTCATCATTTCCTCATAGATATATTCCGGCGTCACCAACTCAAGAATAAAGTGCTCTAACATTTCTGCCTTGTTCATACTGGAATAACCTTTAATGCCATGTTTTTTACACAATGCTTTAATATCTTTAATCTTATAATTGTTCATAAGCGTTACGATCGACGTCTCACTAAACACTTCAGATTGATCAAATGAAAAGTCAGTCCACTCTAGTGGGAAGTCCATCGAACCATTTTCTATTTCGTCATCTTTATACGTCATTTTGAACACCTCTCCACGATATCCATTTACCTTTATTGTATCGTGGAATGCATCATTTGTTAAATCATTTCTGAATCGCTCATCGCTTCGATTTAGGATTCAGCGCATCTTTTAATCCTTCTCCGATAAAGTTAATACATAAAATCGTAGTCGTAATCACCAAAGCAGGTGGCATCCAGATCCACGGCTTCCCTCTTAAAATATCGCCTTCTTGTGCATCTGTCAGCATATTCCCCCAGGTTGGAACACTTTTACTAATTCCGAAGCCAAGAAAACTTAATCCCGCTTCAGCCACAATTTGAACCGCAAACACTAAAGTCGCTTGTACAATGATGACACTTAAAATATTTGGGAATAAATGTTTGAACAAAATTTTATGCACAGGTGTACCAATTGATTTTGCTGCTAAAAAGTACTCATTCTCTTTTTCCTGCATGACTTTCCCTCTGACAATCCGGGCAATCCCTACCCAAGACAGTGCGATCAACACGGCCCCTAATACAATCGCTGACCCGTATTGATTTTCAATTTTGCCGCTAAATGTCGCATTTAATACCACTGCAAACGGAATAAATGGAAAGAGCATTACAAATTCTGTAAAACGCATTAAAATCGTATCAACCCAGCCCCCGTAATAACCAGAAATCATACCGATTAAAATACCAATTGTCATTAAACCAATAGATGTAAAAAACCCAAACAATAATGAGACACGTCCAGCGTATAATAAGCGACTTAAAATATCACGGCCTCCTGAATCTGTCCCTAACCAATGTTCCGCTGACATATCCCCTTTGATTAACACTAAGTTTTGTAAGTTGGGATCATACGGTGCAAGCAATGGCGCTAAAAATGAAATGACCGCAATCAATGCTAAAATCAGCGTTGCAACCAGAGCGGGTTTGTTTTTAAGAAATTTTTTCCGTGCGATAGTTAATGGCGATTGACTTTTTAGTTTTTTAACTTTTTCCATATTGAACCCCTCCTTAGTTACTCTTTATTCTCGGATCAACAATGCTATACGTAATATCCGATATTAAATTTGCAAGTAGTCCTAAAAAAGAGAAGAACAATAATAACGCCATCATCAATGGATAATCTTTACCGCTGATGGACTCAATCAGTAACTTTCCAATTCCTGGATAAGAAAAAATCGTTTCTGTAATGACTGCACCGCCAAAGACAGACAGAACATCCGCGCCAAAAAAAGTCACGATAGGAATAATTGAATTTCTTAAAATATGTTTATTGTAAATTTTAGATTCGGATAAACCTTTTGCACGGGCTGTCCGAATATAGTCTTTGCGCGCATTTTCAATAATATCGTTTCTTAAAAATTGAACGTAGCTCGCAGTAGACAATAGACCGAGCACTGTCGCCGGTAAAATCACATGATACACTTTACTCACATAATAGGCGAACGTCCCTGGCTCTAATCCGATGGCCACAGAACCTGAAAATGGGAACAACCCTAATTGAAATGCAAAAATATAGATGGCAAAAACACCGGCCACAAACGACGGAATCGCTAACATTAAGTAGTTCAAAAATTGAATGCTGTAATCGTATAGACTATATGGCTTTCGACCTGACAATATCCCTAAAGGAAAAGCGATTAAATATGTAATCACTAAACTCATCACACCGAGTAAAATCGTATTCGGCATACGTTCCTTTACTAAATCCATTACAGGACGTTTATACCGAATCGAATCTCCTAAATCACCTTGTACAACACGTTGACCCCATTTCAAATATTGTACAGGGAGCGGATCGTTTAGTCCTAATTTCTCACGTTCTTGCTCATAATACTTCGCCCCAGCTTTAGGATCCATGTTGCCTGTAAATGCATCACCTGGCTGCAACTTGGCTACAGTAAAAATCACAATTGACATTAATAAAAGCATCGGAATCATCAATAAAAAACGTCTTATAATTAATGTTGTCATTTTGTCATTCCTCCATTTTCTAATAAAATACAAGCTGCATAATGGTTGTCACTCACTTCTACTGACGGTGGTTTGATTTCTGCACATTGTGCTTTCGCAACCGGACACCGCGTATGGAATGGACACCCTTTTGGAGGATCACTCGGTGAAGGCAAGTCGCCTTCCAACAGAATTCTCTTTTTGCGATTTTTAGGATGAATCTCAGGGATCGCTGAAATCAAAGATTGCGTATAAGGATGCTTCGGATTTTGATAAATCTCTTCAGCTGGCCCTTGTTCTAATATATGGCCTAAATACATCACACAAATATAATCACTGACATGTTTGACCACACTCAAGTCATGCGCAATGAAGAGATAGCTCAATCCAAATTCTTCTTGTAAGTCAGCCATCATGTTTAAAACTTGAGATTGCACAGACACATCCAGTGCACTGACCGGTTCGTCAGCAATAATCAGTTTAGGCTTAAGTGCTAATGCACGCGCAATACCGACCCGTTGCCGTTGTCCGCCTGAAAATTCATGTGCATATTTATAATAATCAGCTTCGTTTAAACCCACACGATGGAGCAGTTCCTTCACTTCATCTTCAATTTCTTTTTGCTTTTTATTGTAATAATTTCGTATCGGTTCCCCAACAATGTCGCCAATCATTTGCATCGGATTCAATGATGCATACGGATCTTGGAACACCATTTGAAACCCTTTTCTCGCTTCTCGTAAAGCTTTGCCTTTTAACTTTGTCAAATCTTGACCACAAAAAATAATTTCTCCCTCATCCGCCTTTTGTAAGCATAAAATACTACGCCCTGCCGATGATTTTCCACATCCGGATTCTCCAACGAGACCTACCGTTTGACCAGCCTTAATTGTAAAGGAAATGCCGTCTACCGCTTTAACCTCTCCAATTTTCCGTTGAAAGACGCCGCCTCTGATGGGATAATACTGTTTTAAATTTTTAACTTCTAATACATTTTCACTCATCATCCACTTCCCCCTTCAGTTGAACCTCATCTTGATATAAATGGCAAAACACTTGATGATCCTTATCGATTTGTGTCGCAGAAGTATTTTGTTCAAGACATATAGGCATCGCATGCGGACATCTATTCGCAAAGCGACAGCCCACCTGAGGCAACGCCTTTAAACTCGGTACTGAACCTTGTATCGTCTCAAGCTTATCTTGTTTCACATCCAATCTTGGAATCGCTTTTAAAAGCAATTTCGTATACGGATGTTTCGGATGATTAAAAATCTCATCTACCGGTGCCGTTTCAACAATTTCACCTGCATACATAACCGCCACGCGATCACAAATTTCTGAAATCACACCCAAATCATGTGAAATAAAAATCACACCCATTTTCGTTTTTTCCTGTATGTCCTTCAACAGTTCTAAAATTTGCGCTTGAACCGTCACATCCAGTGCCGTCGTTGGCTCATCTGCAATCAATAATTTCGGTGAACAAGAGATCGCCATCGCAATCATCACGCGTTGACGCATCCCTCCTGATAATTGATGGGGATACTCATTAATGACTTTATCAGGACGTGGTATTCCGACCTCCTTCAACAATTGAATCGCCTTTAGCTGTGCGTCGTTTTTAGAAATTTTTAAGTGGAGTTGCATCATTTCCATTAATTGATTCCCAATCGTAAAAACGGGGTTTAAGGACGTCATCGGTTCTTGGAAAATCATTGCAATTTCTTTCCCTCTCACTTGATTCACCTTATCATGACTCAAATTGTCGATCCGCATCCCTTTATATTTCACTTCTCCAGATTCAATCGTCGCCACCTTATCAGGTAACAGATTTAAAATGGATAAACTTAATACAGATTTACCAGAGCCTGATTCTCCTACGACACCTAATATTTCTCCCTCTTGTACTTCTAAATGAATATCAGAAATTGCGTCATATTGTTGACCTTCTATAGTAAATGTTGTTGTTAAGTGGTTGACTTCTAACAATTGATTTTGTTCCATTGTTTCACCCCTATGCCTATTTAAAAGATAAAATCATTTGCTCAACTTCATATGATTTTTAATTTCCCACTACATTTTCTTTTAAATATAAGAAAAGGGGAAGGACGTTATCCGTCACTCATCCCTTTCCTCATTGATATTTACGCTACTCTTATTTTTCGTCCACTGCCCATTCGTAAATTGGGTTCGTTCCTTTAAGTGAGACTTCAAAGTTTTTCACTTTTTTATTCACAACGACAACGTCACGCAATTCCACAACCGGAATAACCGGTACGTCTTCTGCCATGATTTTTTGCCACTCTAAATATTTTTCTTTACGTTTCTCGTTACTCTCTCCAACAACTTTTGTATCCACTGCATCTTTTAAAATTTGATCTGCTTTAGGATTGTTATAACGTGATTCATTCCATAAAGCTGTTGATTCATATAAGCCAGATGGATCTGGATCCGCACCTTGTTGCCATGTACGGAAATAAACTTCCATATCTTTTGAAGCATTTTCTAAATCATTCGAATACTTACCAAACTCTTCTAACTCTACTTTTGTTTTCAATCCTACTTTTTCCCAATATCCTTTAATCGCCGCTGTACGTGGTTCGAATGTTGGGTTAGAACCTGCATAGTGTTTTAAATTCACTACAAATGGTTTGCCGTCTGGATCTTCGCGGAAGCCGTCGCCATCTTTATCTTTATAGCCTGCTTCATCCAATAATTTTTTCGCTTTCTCAACATCATAATCGTATGACTTCACATCACCTTTTTTAGCACCACTCCAATGTGCAGAAGGGATCAATCCATTTAATGGTTGACCATATCCGTAGTAAAAGGCGTCAATCCATTCTTTACGGTTAATCGCGTAAGCCATCGCTTGACGTAATTTTTTATTTTGATATTTCGGTCTTTCTTTCCCGATTGTTTGTGTTTTCTTATCATAATCATTTAATACAAAACCAATAATGGCATAAGTTGTTGACGGTGATTCAAGAAGTTGTAGATTATCTGAACCGCTATCTTTAATTTCTTTCGCGATCGGCGCTGTAATCGTAGCCATGTCAATGTCACCTTTTTCAAGCGCTTGTGTCATGGACGTTTGTTCAACGACACGGAGATTAATCTTGTCAATTTTAGGTTCTCCTTGCCAATAGTCTTTATTTTTGACCAATTCTACAGACTCTCCATCAACGATATTTTTCACTTTATATGGCCCAATACCGATTGGATTTTTACGTACGGCATCAGATTTTGCCATATCTTTAACTGGAATGTCTTTAAAGATTTTTTCGCTGATCGGCGCAGATGTCCATAACTCTAATAAATTATTGGCTTTATGATCTTTAAATGTCAGTTCCGCCGTGTAATCATCTATTTTTTTAATGCCACTAATATGATCAGCTTGACCCTTATGTTTTTCTTCTGCCCCTTTAACAATCTCTACACCATTGTATCGTGGCCCATCATAATCAGGATCGGCTAATGTTTCTAATGTAAAAATCCAGTCATTTATTGTAAATGGGTTGCCATCCTGCCATTTGATTCCTTTTTTAACTTTGAAAGTGTAAGTTAAATCATTATCTTTATGTGCTTCCCATGATAAAATTTTAGGTTTAATTTTCAAATCATCATCCAAATCAATGAGTGAATCGTTAAAGTAACCAATCACATCTGAATCGTCAGTACTCCCCGCAAAAATAGATTGGAAATTTCCTTGTGGTGCACCAGCTAACCCCACTGTCAGCGTGCCCCCCTTAGCATCACTTTTTTCAGTCTTTCCAGATTCATTTTTAGTGTTATTTCCGCCCTTTCCACATGCCGAAAGTACCAGTACAATGCACAGCGTCAAAAACAATACATAACGATAAGACTTTCTCATTCATTTTCCTCCTTTAATAAAATAGTTTAAAACCCTTTCTCCTATTATCGTATTTTTCTAAATTTTTTGTCAACAAAAATTTTAGAATTCACAAATAATTCTTCATATTCTTAATAAAAACGCATCATTTTTGATCTTTTTTTAACATAGCAGGGTCATACTTTATGCATTTAGAACGTTAAAATGGACTGAAACACTATGTTCCAGCCCATTAATTTTATTATTGATGTTTTCAGATCTAATCTATGAAGATACTATAATGTGTCGTATGTTTGACGCGTTGTAGATCCACTGCTTGCATAAAAGCGTAAATCTATCTCGCTGATGCGTGCTTTCAACGACCGTTAATGTTTTGACTTAGGATTTAATGCATCTTTCAATCCTTCACCGATGAAGTTAATACATAAAATCGTGATGGTAATAATCAATGCAGGTGGCATCCATATCCACGGCTTGCTTCTTAAAATATCGCCTTCTTGTGCATCGGTCAACATATTCCCCCATGTTGGAATGTCTTTCGTGATCCCAAAGCCGAGGAAACTCAGACCCGCTTCTGCCACAATTTGAACAGCAAAAACAAGTGTTGCCTGTACAATAATCACACTCAAAATATTCGGTAGTAAGTGTTTGATTAAGATTTTATAGACAGGCGTACCAATTGACAATGCCGCTAAAAAGTACTCGTTCTCTTTTTCTTGCATAACTTTTCCTCTTACCATACGGGCAATCCCTACCCAAGATAACAAAATCAGCACGAGACCTAATACGATGGCTGAACCATATTTGTTTTCAATATTATGTGCAAAAGTCGCATTCAATACGACTGCAAATGGAATGAATGGGAATAGCATGACAAATTCTGTAAAACGCATTAAAACCGTATCCACCCAACCGCCATAATAACCGGAAATCATACCGATGATAATGCCGATTACCATTAATCCGATTGAGGTAAAAAGACCAAATGATAAGGAAACACGTCCAGAATAAAGTAAACGACTGAGTATATCACGTCCGCCTGAATCTGTACCTAACCAATGTTCAGGTGACATATTCCCTTTAATCAAGACGAGATTTTGAACATTCGGATCATAAGGTGCAATCAATGGCGCCAAAAATGAAATGATGACAATCATTCCTAAAATGGCTGATGCACTCATTGCCAATTTGTTCTTTAAAAATTTTTTTCGTGCGATTTGTAACGGTGACTTACTTTTATTAACCTGTGCTTTTTCCATCGTCTTCCCCCTAGTTGCTCTTGATTCTTGGGTCTACAATACTGTATGTCACATCAGAAATTAGATTGGCTAATAACCCTAAGAAAGAAAAGAATAATAGTAAAGCCATCATTAATGGATAATCTTTGCCTACAATTGAATCAATCAACAGTTTACCTATACCAGGGAATGAAAAAATACTTTCGGTAATCACAGCACCACCAAATATTGACAGCACATCGGATCCAAAAAATGTCACAATAGGGATAATTGAATTTCTAAGGATATGTTTATTATAAATTTTCGATTCAGATAATCCTTTTGCGCGTGCTGTACGAATATAGTCTTTACGTGCATTTTCAATAATATCATTTCTCAAAAATTGTATATATCCTGCGGTCGAAAGGAGTCCTAAGACCGTTCCCGGCAAAATCGCATGATACAGTTTGCTTATATAGTATTCCAACGAGCCAGGCGTCAATCCGATTTCAACTGAACCTGAAAACGGGAAAATCCCCATTTGAAATGCAAAAGCATAAATGGCAAAGACACCTGCGACAAAGGACGGAATAGCCAACATTAAATAGTTGAGTAATTGGATGCTGTAGTCATAAAGGCTATAAGGTTTTCGTCCTGCCAATATCCCTAGTGGAAATGCCAGTAAATATGTGATGACGAGACTGACGACACCCAATAACACCGTGTTAGGCATTCTTTCTTTAATCAAGTCAAAAACCGGTCGTTTATATCGAATTGATTCTCCTAATTCGCCATGTACGACACGCTCACTCCATTTTAAATATTGCACCGGGATAGGATCATTTAAACCGAGTTTCTCGCGTTGGGCTTCGTAGTATTTCACACCTAATTTAGGATTCATATTACCCGTAAAAGCATCCCCCGGCTGTAATTTAGCAATCGTAAAAATAACAATGGACATCAAAATCAACATCGGAATCATTAATAAAAAACGACGAATCACCAATGCTATCATGATGACACCTCCCCATCTTCTAACAATAAACAAGCGGCAAGATGTTCTTCACCAACTTGAACAGCTTTCGGTTTTTGTTTGGCACACCTTGCTTCCGCTACTGGACAACGTGTATGGAATGGACAACCTACAGGCGGATGACTTGGAGAAGGTAAGTCCCCTTCTAATAAAATACGTTGGCGTCGTTTAGTCGGATCGATTTCAGGAATGGCAGAAATTAATGATTGTGTATAAGGATGTTGCGGGTTTTCATAAATCACATTCGCAGGTCCTTGTTCTAAAATGTGCCCTAAGTACATCACACAAATATAGTCACTTACATGTTTAACAACGCTTAAATCATGTGCAATGAACAAATAACTGAGGCCCATGTCACGCTGTAATTCCCCCATAATATTGAGCACTTGTGATTGTACAGAGACATCGAGCGCACTCACAGGTTCATCGGCGATAATCAGTTGTGGTTTTAAGGCAAGGGCACGTGCAATTCCAACACGTTGACGTTGTCCACCCGAAAATTCATGCGCATATTTATAGTAATCTGTGTCATTCAATCCCACTTTTTTCAATAATTGCTGCACTTCTTCTTTAATCTCCGACTGCTTTTTATGGTAATAATTTCGAATCGGTTCACCGACAATATCACCAATCATTTGCATTGGATTCAGTGACGCATATGGATCTTGAAACACCATTTGAAATCCTTTTCTCGCTTCCCTCAATGCTTTCCCTTTTAGTTTTGTCAGATCTTGTCCGCAAAATATAATTTCACCCGCTGTTGCTTTTTGTAAGCATAAAATAGAGCGTCCTGCTGATGATTTGCCACATCCTGATTCACCAACAAGCCCGACAGTCTGTCCTTTTTTTATCTTAAAAGAAATGTCGTCAACGGCTTTCACCTCTCCCACTTTCCTTTTAAAGATGCCTGCTCTTATCGGATAATACTGCTTCAAATGATTTACCTCTAAAATATAGGGTTGTGTCATAGTTGGACCCCCTCTTTCAATGACTCATCTTGTTGATAAAGATGACAAAGCACTTGATGTTGATGATTAAAATAGCGATTTTCAGGACGTTGTGACTGACAAACAGACATTGCATATGGACATCGATTCTCAAAACGACAGCCGTTTTTAGGAAGTTCTTGCAAACTCGGAACCATGCCACGAATGGTCTCTAATTTTTCCTGTTTTTGATCTAATCTTGGAATCGCTTTGAGTAACAATTGCGTATAAGGGTGCTTAGGTTGACTGAAAATCTCCTCGACATTTGCTGTTTCCACAATTTCTCCAGCATACATGACTGCCACACGATCACAAATCTCTGCGATGACCCCTAAATCATGAGAAATAAAAATGATACTCATCTCTATATTTTTTTGAATGTCCTTCAACAATTCGAGTATTTGTGCTTGTACTGTCACATCTAAAGCCGTTGTCGGCTCATCTGCAATCAACAACGACGGTGAACAAGAAATCGCCATCGCAATCATCACACGTTGTCGCATCCCACCTGAGAGTTGATGTGGATATTCCTTCATGACTTTATTTGCCCTTGGAATCCCAACTTTTTCCAACAATGACACTGCTTGTGTTTTCGCCTCGGCTTTAGATAGTTTTAAATGTAAAATTAACATTTCCATCAATTGATCACCAATCGTGAAGACCGGATTTAATGATGTCATCGGCTCCTGGAAAATCATCGCAATTTCTTTTCCTCTCACCTGATTCATTTGTTGATTATCATATTGGTCAATCTGTGTACCGCGATACCACACTTCTCCAGAGGCAAAGTTTGCAATTTTTTCTGGTAAGAGTTTCAAAATAGAAAGGCTTAACACGGATTTCCCTGAACCTGACTCTCCAACAATCCCTAAAATCTCACCTTTTTTTACTTTTAAATTGATATGCGAAATCGCTTCATAATGTTGTCCCTCAATATCAAATGTCGTGGTTAAGTTATTGATTTCTAATAAATGCGTGCTTTCCATAAAATCCTCCATTTCCAATACACATTCATATCCTATTCCTACATCGTTTTATATCGATTCAGAATAAAAGAAAAGGGAAGAGACGATATGGCCTCATTCCCTTTCTCAGTTCATGATGTTATTTTTTATCTTCAACCGACCATTGATACATTGGGTTTGAACCTTTCAATGATACTTCATAATTTTTCACTCTTTGACCTACTGCTGTGGTATCTGTAAATTCAGCGATTGGAATAACAGGTAAATCCTCAGCCATGATTTTTTGCCATTCTATATATTTTTCTTTTCGTTTGTTCACATCATCGCCTACAATCTGACTATCCACAGCTTCTTCTAACAATTTGTCCGCTTTTGGATTGTTATAACGTGACTCATTCCACAATGCTGTCGATTTATATAAATCAGATGGATCTGGGTCAGCCCCTTGTTGCCATGAGCGGAAATACACTTCTATGTCTTTTGAAGCATTCTCTAAGTCTTCACCATATTTTCCAAATTCTTCCATTTCAACTTTTGTTTTTAAACCTACTTTTTCCCAATAGCCTTTTAATGCTGCTGTACGCGGTTCAAATGTTGGATTAGAACCGGAATAATGTTTTAATTTCACTACAAATGGCTTACCATCTGGATCTTCACGGAAGCCGTCTCCATCTTTATCTTTATAACCCGCTTCATCCAATAATTTTTTTGCTTTCTCAACATTATATTCGTACTCTTTAATGTCCCCTTTTTTCGCACCACTCCAATGTTGAGATGGGATTAAGCCAATAAGTGGTTTAGCATAACCGTTAAAGAATGCGTCAATCCATTCTTTACGATTAATCGCATAGGCCATCGCTTGACGTAATTTTTTATTTTGATATTTAGGGCGTGCTTCACCGATCTTTTGCGCTTTTTTATCATAATCATTTAATACGAACCCAATAATCGCATAAGATGTTGAAGGTGCTTCAAGTATTTTAACTTTTTCTGACTTTGAATCTTTAATTTCTTTTGCAATCGGTGCCGTTACATCTGCCATATCAATTTCACCTTTTTCAAGTGCTTGTGCCATTGAAGTCTGTTCAACGACGCGCAAATTGATTTTGTCGATGTTCGGCTCCCCTTGCCAATAATCTTTATTCTTAACCAGTTCAACAGATTCACCGTCTACGATATTTTTCACAATAAATGGACCAATACCGATAGGATGTTTACGTACTGCATCTGATTTTGCCATGTCTTTAATTGGAATGTCTTTAAAAATCTTTTCACTGATGACTGCTGACGTCCATAGCGCAAGTAAGTTGTTCGCTCTATGCGCTTTAAATGTCAACTCTACTGTATAATCGTCAATTTTTTTAAGGCCGCTAATCGTTTTAGCTTTACCGTTATGTTTTTCTTCTGCCCCTTTAATGACTTCTGCACCACTGTATCTCGGTCCTTCATAATCTGGATCTGCAATCGTCTCAAGCGTAAAAATCCAGTCGTTAATTGTGAATGGATTACCGTCATGCCACTTGATTCCTTTTTTCATTTTGAAAGTATATTTCAAATCATCATCTTTACTTTTTTCCCAAGATAGAATTTTAGGCTTTAAGTTTAAATGGTCATCCATCTCTGTTAAACCATCGTTAAAAAATCCTACTACACCTGAATCCGTTGTCGAAGAAGCGAAAATATCTTGAAAGTTCCCTTCCGGTGCTTCTGGAATCCCAACATTTAAAGTACCACCCTTAGCATTACTTTTTTCTGTTTTATTATGCTCATCTGCCGTTTTCGAATTATTTTTCCCACATGCCGATAGAACTAAAGCGACACATACCATGAAAGTGATGACATAACGCCAACTCTGTTTCATTGACATTCCTCCTTGTTTTTACATATGATGTATTCTCATTATTATATTATTCTGAATACTTTGTCAACAACTAAATTTGAAGATAAACCATGTTTTATTTGTAATTTAAAACAAATCGCATAGTATGTCTTAAAACGTGACTTTTATGTCGTATTTTCACCTTTTAAATCTGCTGCTTGTGTCATCTAAATCAGATCTCATCCATGCCAACGGACGATGAATCCAAGCGCACCCAAAAGAGGCTAGACTATGATTCAATCGAATCATAGCCTAGCCTCTAACAATGTCATATCATTTAAAGTCAAAAGAGGGAAATATAGTCATGTCCTATTTTAGCATTTAGCCCACGGGTGTTAGGGGGGTAACTCCTGTGAAGCCAACGTACGCATAAGCTTGTTCAACCGCCTCGTCTGTTGGTGGTTCAACATCTGTCAATGTGTAAGGTACGCCCAAGGCCTTCCATTTGTGTACACCGAGTTGATGATAAGGTAAAATCTCGAATTTTTCGACATTACCGAGTTGATTGATAAATGTACCCAAGGCTTTCAAGTCTTCGGGGGCATCGGTCAGACCTGGCACGAGCACATGTCTAATCCATATCGGTTGGCCTTTGTCTGCTAAATATTGAATATAATTTAATATATGAGTATTAGATTTTCCAGTTAACTGTTGATGTTTTTCATCATTCATATGTTTAATATCTACCATTAATAAATCCGTATGTTCTATTAATTGATCAAAATGTCTTTTAAACGCTTCTGTTTCATTTGCACAGCCAAGTGAAGTATCAATACACGTGTGAATGCCTCGTGTATGCAACTTTTCAAATAATTTTTCAATGAATGGCATTTGCAAGAGGGGTTCCCCGCCACTGACGGTTACGCCCCCTCCCGATGCCTGAAAATATGGGAGATAAGGTACAATTTCATCCACGAGTTCATCCACAGTTGCGACCCGTGAGGGTGTATGAATTTCCCATGTATCTGGATTATGACAATACTGACATCTCAACAAACAACCTTGTGTAAAGATAATGTAGCGTAAGCCTGGTCCATCTACTGTCCCTAAACTTTCTATTGAATGAATATGTCCTTTAATCATTGCGCTCCCCCATTTGTTACAGTTCAATTTAAGTCTTTTTATATGTCCTCGTTATCTCTTACATCGATTCATGGAAAGTACGAGAAATGACATCAAGTTGTTGCTCGCGTGTTAATTTAATAAAGTTTACGGCATAACCTGATACACGCACAGTTAATTGTGGGTATTCTTCAGGATGTTCCATTGCATCTAATAATGTTTCGCGGTTGAACACGTTAATATTCAAGTGGTGACCGTGTTGTAAAGCGTATCCGTCTAGAATACTCACTAAGTTTTGCTCTTGTGTTTGTTCTTCTTTACCAAGTGATTTTGGCACGATGCTAAATGTATTTGAAATTCCATCTTTACAGCAATCGTAAGGTAATTTCGCAACAGATGATAATGAAGCGAGGGCACCATTTTCATCACGACCATGCATTGGGTTCGCACCTGGTGCAAATGGTTCACCTGCTTTACGTCCATCTGGTGTGTTACCTGTTTTCTTACCGTAAACAACGTTTGAAGTAATTGTCAACACACTCATTGTATGTTCAGAATCACGGTAAGTTTGATGTTTACGTAACTTTCTCATAAAGCTTTCAACAAGTTGTACTGCGATTTCATCAACGCGTTCGTCATTATTACCATATTTTGGATAATCTCCAGTTGTTTCAAAATCCACAACTAGACCATTCTCATCACGAATTGTACGAACTTGACCATATTTAATAGCCGAAAGTGAGTCAGCCGCTACTGAAAGACCTGCAATACCTGTTGCCATCGTGCGATGTACATCTGTATCATGCAATGCCATTTCGATGCGTTCGTAGCTGTATTTATCGTGCATGTAGTGGATGACATTTAAAGAGTTGATATAAACGCCTGCAAGCCACTCCATCATTTCATCAAATTGACGATAAACTTCATCATAATCTAAAATTTCTGATTCGATCGGTGCAAAGTTAGGTGCGATTTGAGCACCAGATTTTTCATCTTTACCGCCATTAATCGCATATAATAATGTTTTGGCTAAGTTTGCACGTGCACCGAAAAATTGCATTTGTTTACCAATGCGCATTGCAGAAACACAACATGCAATACCGTAGTCATCGCCATAACTTTCACGCATTAAATCATCATTTTCATACTGAATTGAGCTTGTTTTAATACTCATTTTTGTACAATAACGTTTAAAGTTTTCCGGTAAACGTGTAGACCATAGTACTGTTAAGTTTGGTTCTGGTGCAGGACCTAAGTTGTCTAATGAATGTAAGAAACGGAATGAGTTTTTCGTTACCATTGGACGTCCATCAATACCAACACCACCGATTGATTCAGTTACCCAAGTTGGGTCACCAGAAAAGAGTGCATTATAATCCGGTGTACGCGCAAATTTAACTAAACGCAATTTCATAATAAAGTGGTCAATGATTTCTTGAACTTCCGTTTCTGTAATCGTACCCGCTTCTAAGTCACGTTCTGCGTAAATATCTAAGAATGTTGACGTACGACCTAAGCTCATCGCTGCCCCGTTTTGCTCTTTAATTGCTGCAAGGTAAGCGAGGTATAACCATTGAACCGCTTCTTTAAAGTTTTCAGCTGGTCGACTTAAATCAAAACCGTAACGTTCCCCTAATTGCTTTAATTCTTTTAATGCGCGATACTGTTCTGAAACTTCTTCACGCAAACGAATGATATCTTCTGTCATCGTTGCAGATAAGTCATTGAAGTCTCTTTGTTTCTCTTCCATTAAGAAATCGATACCGTACAACGCAACACGACGATAGTCCCCAATAATACGACCGCGTCCATAGGCATCTGGTAAACCTGTAATAATACCCGCTTTACGACAAGCTAACATTTCTTTTGAGTATGCATCGAACACACCTTGGTTATGCGTTTTACGATATTCAGTAAAGATATGTTCTGTTTCCTTGTCCAATTCATAGCCATACGCTTCACATGCTGCTTTAGCCATACGAATACCACCAAATGGTTGCATCGAACGTTTGAATGGTTTATCCGTTTGGACACCAACAATTTTTTCTAATGATTGATCTAAGTAACCTGCATCATGAGATAAAATTGTTGATGGGACTTTCGTATCCATGTCCCAAACGCCACCACGATCACGTTCTTCTTTCGATAAAGCCATCACTTGTTCCCACAATTTCGAAGTGGCTTCTGTCGGTCCAGCTAAAAAGCTATCATCGCCTTGATAACCTGTAAAGTTTAGCTGGATAAATTCACGAACATCTACATGACGTGTCCAACGTCCAGTTTTAAAACCTTCCCATGCATTGTGTGTTGTCTGAGTGTCTTTAATCATAAGTTTACCTCCAATTAGGTTTTTGTTCATCTTTTCACAATTCAGTATATCAAATGTTGTGAATGATATCACTTAAAACTGAAAACGTTTTATGAAACGTCACTTTTTCGAACTAATTTGTATATAAATCTGTCACAATTAAAATTATTTTAAAACAATTACCGCACTTGCAAAAAAATGTGCAATTCAATTCCTTCATACCATCGACGCCCGTCATCATGACACTTTCGCTTGACCATTCACGTTTGTATAAGAATTTTTTTCGTTGTATCTCCAGTCAATACTGTGCCACATCTCAAGGCACAAGCGACCTATTTAGACGTTGAATTAAGAGAAATCTCTTACACGAAGCAGCCCCCATTTTCCTCGTTCTAAATAAAATCAGAGACCGCATCCAAGGTCTCTGACTCAATTTTTATAATTTTAATCATAAATAGTAAAACATGTAGCATCCCAACGTCACGAATCACGTCATACGCTCACGTAGAACACCAAAATTCATACGTTCTTGTTTGAAACGCCATCTACTTCTCGTCTTCAGTCGCAGTGAAGCGAAAAATTTCAGATGGATATAATTTAAAGACTTTACATAATAAATAATCTACAAGCCAACCGACAATCAATGGAATGACGAAAAATACGGCAATCACAATAATTAAATTTGCAAAACCGCTTCCTTCCATCAATTCTAGCGCGTTAATCGGCCCAACTAATCCAACAATACCGAAACCTGCTGATTCTTTTACACCGACAATCCCGAACATCGCACCAATCGCACCCGTAATCGCTGCCGTAATACCAATCGGCAACAGCATAATCGGATGACGAATCACATTAGGAATCATCATTTTCATCCCACCTAACAATATCGCAATAGGCACCCCAATTTTATTAACACGCAATGTCCCAATAAAAAGGACGACAGCTGCCACCGCAACACCAATCGCCGCTGCACCTGCAGCCAAGCCTGAAATACCAATAGCCAATCCGACACCGATTGTGGAAACTGGCGAAATAATAATAAAAGAAAAAAGTACTGCAATAAAAATTCCCATCAAAATCGGTTGTAACGTCGTAAAGGAATTAACTAACGTCCCTAAGGCCAATGTAATTTTACTGACGAATGGCAAAGTCCAAAGACCGATTAACCCCGCACCGCCTCCAACGATGATGGGTAATAAAATCACATTTAAACTCCCCAAACGATTGCCTAATGCTAGAACAATGAGTACGGCAATAGAAGCAGTCAACATCGTATTAATCAAATCTCCAATGCCCACAATTTGCCAGCCTGTTTCACTGACTTTGGTTGCTCCCGAACCGACAAAAGAGGCCGCGCCAACTAATGCGGTCGCCATTGCGTTTAAATTAAATTGTAACGCAATCAAGACCCCTACCATGACAGGTAAAGCAAACTGCACGCCTAGGACGACTTGATTCAACGTTCCAAAAATATCGGCATATTGACTTAAATACTTAAACAAGCCCCCTAAAACAGCGTTAGGAATCAGCCCAGCAATAATGGCGATTGCTAAACCATTTAACACTTTGAACATAAATGTCTTGAAGTTCATTCTTTTCTCTGTTACTTCCATTTCATCTACCACCTAAAAAATATAATTAATGACGACAAATCCTCATCATAAAACGAGATGATTCTAGCCACCATAAGCGAAATGTATTGTCCTCATATTAAAAGGTCCTCATTGCGATCCCTTTGTAATAATGCACGCGACTCGCTCTTAATATCTCGTGATTTGATACATTTGTAGCGTAACCGAACAGCATTCATTTAGCAATACTGTTTTACAAATGTTCACAAATGATAAGTTGGCGTGAATCCATCAGTTGCGAGAAAAAATGGGCGTATAAAACGCTTGTGATTGCATACACATACAGTATTGAACGCACATATATGCAATCCGTAACCGAGATGTTTTTGATGCACGCTACATGATTTGTTGTCTTTAAAACAAAAAAAGGGAGACTGCGCCACTTATCGTCACGCCTGTCTCCCTTTTAATCCATCTTTATTATTTTCGTCCTGCTGAATACTTACTATGCACACGCATCATCGTATCAATGCGTGCTTCTGCTAAATGTTCTGCAGCTTGCAACGGTAAAATCCCTTGCTCTTTCGCAATTGTAAATATTTTATCCATTTGTTCATAGATGCGTTTCACTTGTTTTTCAGCACGTTCACGGTTGTATTGACCATTTAATTCATCTGCGACGTTGATTACACCCCCACTATTGACTACAAAGTCTGGGGCGTATAAAATACCGCGTTCTTTTAACATTTGACCATGCTTTTCATCTTCCAACAATTGATTGTTGGCACTGCCACATATCATGCTGACTTTGAGTTGTGGAATCGTCAAATCATTCAAAATACCGCCGAGTGCACATGGCGCAAAAATATCAGCATCAACGGCATAAATTTCATCAATGGCAACGGCCTCTGCATCGAATTCATTGACTGCACGTTGTACGGCCTCTTCATTAATATCTGTCACAATTAATTTTGCGCCTTCTTCATGTAAAAATCGGCACATATGATAGGCCACATTACCAACACCTTGTACGGCTACTGTTTTACCAGTTAAACGATCTGATCCAAATACTTCTTTCGCCGTACGTTTCATCGCATAATAGACACCTAATGCAGTCATAGGACTTGGGTTTCCACTTGAACCAAATGACTCGCTCACACCTGTCACATAAGGTGTTTCTAAGCGAATTAAATCCATATCCTCTTCTGTTGTTCCCACATCTTCAGCAGTAATATAACGACCGTCTAAACTATGAATGTAACGACCGAGTGCTCTAAAGAATGCTTCAGATTTATCTTTTTTGGGGTCACCGATAACGACTGTTTTGGCACCGCCTAAATTCAAACCGGCTGCCGCATTTTTATATGTCATGCCTTTTGCCAAACGCATCACGTCGACAATGGCATCCGCTTCACTTTCATAATTCCAAAAACGACATCCCCCCAATGCTGGGCCGAGTGTCGTATCATGAATACATATAATTGCCTTTAAACCCGTTGTTTTATCGTGGCAAAATACCAACTGCTCGTAATCGGCTTGTGCCATCTTTTCAAAAATCATTGCCATTCCTCCTCTGTGTTTCACATTTCCCGTAGATGAAACCTTGAATTGATTGAAATCGGACTTGATAAAATGTGCTCGATCTCCCAAGCCCACAATATTCAATATATCATATTTGCTGTATTTTGACCCCTTCAGCAAATGTCAGTATTGAATGTAAGCGGTTTCAACCCTTATAGTATAGCACGACTTATATTTTTTGTATAATCGCATTTTCGAATAGTTATAAAATTTTTTGTTTTGATTGTCGTGAATATTTTTTCTGCAATAAAAATCATCATCACTCACGTCAGCCTCATTGAAATTGAACAAAACATCCTTTTCCTCGACCTCAACAACCCGTACACATCGATCAAAGTGATGATGCCCTTTTTAGTCAATTTCCAATTTTAATTCAGTCATTTCCCTAATGTTTATTTTTTCACATTGTTGTTATAGTGAATTTATTCTATTGCGAAAGGATGACATTGCATGATACAAAGTCAAGACACAGTGGCGAATACTGTCACACATTACCCTAAAACTGCAGATATTTTTCGAAAGTACGGCATTGATTTTTGTTGCGGTGGCGACCAATCTATCGAAAGTGCCGTCCATGCTAACCCACAACTTTCTCTCGATACACTGATGCACGAATTAGAGCAGGCTAGCGTGCAACCCGGCGAAGGGATACAACCGCAATACTTGTCCGTCCCCTCGTTAATTCAATATATACAATCGCGCTATCATGAAACATTAAAATTAGAATTCCAACAATTAACGCCGTATATGACTAAACTGGCACGTGTCCATGGGCCTCAACACCCTCATTTAGTTGAACTCCAATCCGTATATCAACAATTTAAAACCGCCATGTTGACACATACAGATGAAGAAGATCATGAGGCCTTTCCAAAGCTCAAGGCGATCGCAGAAGGGCAACCAGTCCCCCAGGCAGAGACGGTGATTGCGTCATTAATCGATGATCACGACAATGCAGGACAATTGTTGAAAAAGATGCGCGAATTGACGCATCAGTTTCAGCCTCCAGCAGACGCTTGTGGCACATGGCGCCTCGTCTATCAACGTTTAGCCAATTTAGAACAAGAAACGCACGCACATGTACATCTTGAAAATCATATTCTTTTCCCCAAAATAACATCCTTGATTTCACACTATTAAAAAATGAGCATGTTGATGTTCACTTAATATAATGCGCCCTCAATTTGTAGAGATGATGACGTTAAAAAACACGCCACGTTGTCATCTCTTTCCCCTCATGAAGATCATCTAGGTTGGATAGACATGGGTCGCTTCCAGTATCATGCCCTCGGATGAGGCATTTAATGCGTTAATCTTTCATCTTATCCCTCTTTGTCTGATTGAATATCTGATAAAACTGTGCCATCTGTTGTGCCCACTGCGCGATGAGCTTCGGTCCATCTTGCATCGCTTGTTCAAGTGACATGGGTCCTGTCACAATACTATATACGGCATCGATTCCATGACTTTCAACCCGTTCATAGCCGATCCCTAGCGTACCGGCAACTGCGATGACAGGTTTGCCATACGTTTTGGCTACACGCGCCACACCGATAGGCGTTTTCCCGTAAATGGTTTGTCCGTCAATCGCACCTTCTCCTGTAATAACGAGATCCGCCTGCTGAACATGTCGTTCAAACTGTGTCATAGCCATAACAATGTCAATGCCACGTTTCAATCGAACCGGTAAACACGCAAGTAGCCCTGCACCTAATCCTCCCGCTGCCCCAGCGCCTGGAAGATGTGACACTTGACGCTTTAAATCACGTTCAAAGCACTGATTCAGTTGTGTTAACGCCCCTTCTAAACGTTCTTGATCTTGCGCACTCGCCCCTTTTTGCTTACCATATACCGCTGTTGCACCTCGAGGCCCGAGCAAGGGATTATCCACATCACATGCGACATCCAACTGGACATGTTGGAAACGGGCATCCAAGGTGGTATCGTCAATACGGGCCAATTTTATAAGGCCCTCTCCACCACGCGGAATCTCTTCACCGTTAATGTCTAATAATTGTACACCGAGCGCTTGTAGCAAACCGGCACCCCCATCATTCGTTGCACTTCCTCCAATCCCTAAAATAATATGGGACACCCCTTGATCTAAAGCGTCCAACAATAACATACCGACCCCGTAAGTCGTCGTTTGTAATGGATTCCTTTCATTCGGCTTCACAAGATGTAATCCTGCTGCCGCTGCCATTTCAATAATCGCTGTCTTTCCTTGATTCGCGATACTGTACGTCGCACGAATCGGGCGACCGAGTGGATCTAATACTGTCGTTGTTCGCCACTGACCGCCAAGTGCATCATGAAGCGATTGCGTCGTCCCCTCTCCACCATCAGCCATAGGAATTTTATGGCATGTCGTTTCCGCTCCGGTGACACGACGCCATCCTTGTTCAATGGCCTCTGCCGCTTGCATCGCTGTCATCGACTCTTTAAATGCATCTGGTGCGATTAAAATATGCATCATGTTGCCTCCTTGAATACGATTTTATGTTATTTTACACCGCGTTAACTGGCTTTTCAAAACCCAACCCTTTGAGCAATCACAGATGTCTCATATACCAAAGTAAAATCTTCCTACTTATTGCGTATAGGTCTGACGCTGACTCAACAAAAAACAATGCGACATCACCTGACATCACATTGTGTTATTGCGTAAACATAAAACGCTTTAGTATTAGTTATTTAGTTGATTCGATCGGCGACATAGATGCTTCGTGTTAACCACTGACCCGTTTTTTTATCGTAATCGTCACAAGTAATCAACGTCAATTGATCTTTCGCTTTATCCATTTCATTTAAGACTTCTACCTGATCCGGCTTAACATCCTTAATCGAGGTAATTTGATATTTTCGTGTTTCATTGCCCACTTTAAAGGTGACGGTTGCCCCTTTTTTAACCTTGTGCAATTCAGTAAATTGGTAATTAAGCGAATAGTTGGTATGACCGGCAATTGAAATGTTTTGATCTTTTAATGATTCATTTTTTTCAGCAAAACTTACCCCTCGCTCAAGTTGTTGCGGTGTCGCTGGTCCTGGATAAACCGCTTCTTTAATGCCTACGGATGGGACTTCTAATATCCCTACAATTTGCGCAGGGTCTTTAGGGACTTCTGGCGTTTTGTCTTGCTGGGTCGTCCCTTGCGCTTTTTGATTCGCCTCATACTGTTCGATTTTCTTTTCGTTGTCTCGATTCATCATATATGCATCAATTTTAGGTTTAAAGATGAGATATATCCCCCCTAAAATCAATGCCACCCCAATCAATGGGACCATCCAACGTGTTAATTTTTGCATCATCAGACCTCTTTCATGTCACTATCATTTACTTTTTATTATAGCTTTTCGTGCAAAAATTGAAAATAAAAAAGTACAAAGATAGCAAAGTGTGCTGTGAACAACACTTCCCTATCTTGTACTCATGTTGATTTCAATCTTATGACTCGTCTTTAACTAACGGGTGATCCGGCTTAACAAAGAACCATAACACAATCGCAAGAACGACTAACAGTAGCATAGAACGTAATGTTGGAATCCAACCAATCATTTCAGCTAAATATCCTGCAAAAATTGGACTGATAACAGCACCGATATTTCCCCATAGGTTCATCCATCCTGAAACCGTTCCAGAATAGTTACGTCCTAAATCTGTTGCGGAAGCCCAACTCATGACCATCGCTAAACCAATACTACTTAGACAAAGTGACATCCAAACAATGTTTTTCACTAAACTATCTGATGTTACTGCAAAGTTAAGAGAGATACCGAAAATAACAAATCCTACAATCGCGATAATGGCACGTGCTGCAAAACGTGACTTCCCTTTACTCAAAATCTTATCTGAAATAGAACCGCCACTTAAAATAAACACGAACATCACTAACCAAGGAATACCTGCAATTTTACTCATTGTATCTCGATCCACATGGAATTGCTCCATAAGGTATGTTGGATACCAGTACAAAAAGAGTGTAATAACAAATTGAACGACAAAATATTGAATGGCAATCGCATAAAAACTAAAACGTGAGAAAAATGTTCCCCATGGGGGTGTCGATTTAGCCGTTTTCACCACATCTCGATTTTCGACAATGAAATATTTTTCTGCTTCATTGACCATTTTATGATGCTCTGGTAAATCTTTCGCAATAATCGCCCATAAAATCGCGATTAAAAATCCAATGACACCAAAGATGTAAAATACAGCTTGCCAACCGAACGCATTAGAAATAGATACTGTCACGATAGGTGCAAGTACAGGTCCAAAATAAGAACCTGCTAATAGCGCACTTGCAGCACGCCCTTTTTCGTGTTTGCTGAACCAATATGTATTGAATACAGCATTAGATGGAAACATCGGTGATTCCCCTACCCCAAAAAGGAACCGTACGAAAAAGATTAAACCATGGTTTTTGACCATACCTGTAAAAATAGTAAAAGCACTCCACCATACTAAAGCAATACTAATCATTTTTTTAGGTCCATATTTTTCAGCTAAAAACCCTGACGGTACTTGCATCAGCGCATACCCTAATGAGAAAAATGAACCGAGTAAGCCAAATTGTGCTTTTGTAAGGTGTAAATCTTCCATCATCGGTACAGCGATGTAAGAAATATTCGACCGGTCCATATAGGCAATTACCCCGATTAAGAAAAATATCCCTGCAAAAAGCCAACGTACATTTGATCTCTTTTGACTCATAATTTTTGACCCTCTTTCATTTGGTCATCAGATGACCATTGATATAGCTATCTGAATATACCACAGGAAGAAAGCGGTTACAATATAAATTTGACTATTTTTTGAACGTTTTGAGAAAATTCTTTTCACTTTTTTCATACAATAATGGGCTGAAATGGCTTAACAACAATAGTTAGAGACTTCATTAAAAAAATCTTCAAATTAATTTTATTTTTATTTAAAAGAATCACTATATTGGTATCTCATATTCAATATCGGTTTCTATCGACGTCGTTCAGATGATGAACATGACCATTATTTTTTATCACCGTGTAATGTTACATGCCGTCACTTTCTTTACGCTTTTTTTACGCTAAGATAACGATTCATTTTGGTAGTGATTCCTAAACTTATAACACATTAGTGTATTATTGCCTAAATTGTATGTAACATTCGTTTAACTTCTCCAAAATAATATGTTTTAATAGAATGGAAATGGTCAGTCCATGTTCAACTTTAAAAGTACAATAAACATTGAGACATACGACGCTGTGAGATGCATCAATACCTTCTCTCCTCTTCATGAGACCTTATCATTGGGAAGGATGCCTTAAGCCTCGTCCTCATTATCATTTGATGTTGTGTTGGAGAACGACAGATTGTCATATCACACTCCGCCACATGCGTCTACGAATGAACGGCTGTGTCATCACCGGACAGTACGACTTTAAATCCCGTACAAAATTTAAGCAAAGGAGCAATTCACATGTCCTCTCAATCAGAGAAAGAGTTAAAAAGGCAGTATTTAGACTTAATCGCTGAAAAATTTGATTCTGAAGAAAAAGTTGCAACGGAGATTATTCACTTAGAATCGATTTTAGACTTGCCTAAAGGAACGGAACACTTCGTTAGCGACCTTCATGGCGAATATCACGCTTTCCAACACGTCTTACGCAATGGGTCTGGGAATGTGCAAGCAAAAATTCATGATATTTTCCAATCCCGTTTAAGTCACAAAGAAATGAATACATTAATTGCATTAGTGTATTATCCCGAAGAAAAGATTAAACGGATTAAAAATGATTTCAACACGATTGAAGAAAGTCATGTCTGGTATAAAAATACGATTAACCATCTTCTCGAATTGATCAAATATACGTCTTCAAAATATACACGTACAAAATTACGTCATTCTTTAGCACCAGAATATCGATTTATGACAGAAGAGCTACTCTATAAAAGTAATGAATACAATAATAAAAAGGCATATTATGAGACGATGATTCAACAAATCATTCAGCTCCATCAAGCCGACAAATTTATGATTAGCTTGGCACATGCCATTCAAAGACTTGTCGTCGATCACCTACACGTTGTCGGCGATATTTATGACCGTGGCCCTGCTCCTGATAAAATAATGGATACTTTAATTGACTATCACTCTGTCGACATTCAATGGGGGAATCATGACGTCTTATGGATGGGCGCTTATGCTGGATCAAAAGTATGTTTAGCGAACTTACTTCGCATTTGTGCACGTTACGACAATCTCGACATTATAGAAGATGCTTATGGTATCAATTTACGTCCGCTGTTGACATTAGCTGAAAAATATTATGATGATAATCCCGCATTCCGTCCCAAAAAGCATCCTGAAAAAAATCCTTCTGAATCAGAAATACTGCAAATCACTAAAATTCATCAAGCGATTGCAATGATTCAATTTAAATTAGAAGGTCCTATTATTAAACGCCGTCCTGAATTCGAAATGACTGAACGGTTACTACTCGATCGCGTTAATTATCGTGAACGCAGTATAGAAATTAATGGCAAAGTACACCCGATTACAAACACTTGTTTCAAAACCGTTGATCCGCGTCAGCCAACAGCGTTACTTGAAGAAGAAAAAGAAGTCATGGATAAATTATTAATTTCTGTACAAGAATCTGAAAAATTACGCCGGCATGTCGACTTTCTGATGAAAAAAGGAAATCTGTACTTACGTTATAATGGCAATTTACTCATCCATGGATGTATTCCGATTGACGCACAAGGTGAAATGGAAGGCATGACGATTAATGGACGCTTTTTAGCAGGACGTCAACTGATTGATGAATTTGAAAAGCACGTTCGCGAAGCCTATGAGCATCCTGAAGTTCAAGAGGATCTTTCCACAGACCTCATATGGTACTTATGGACCGGCAAATACTCATCACTTTTTGGTAAACGCGCAATGACGACTTTTGAGCGTTATTTCATAGAGGATAAAAGTACGCATAAAGAAGAAAAAAACCCGTATTACCGGTTGCGTGAGAATGAGGACGTCGTCAAAAAAATGCTTCAAGAATTTGATTTAAATCCTGAACAGGGCCGCATTATCAACGGGCACACACCTGTTAAAGAACGTGATGGTGAAAATCCTATTAAAGCGAACGGCAAAATGCTCGTTATTGATGGTGGCTTTTCAAAAGCGTATCAATCAACAACGGGGATTGCAGGATATACGCTATTGTATAACTCATTTGGAATGCAACTCGTTGCACATCAACATTTTAATTCTAAAGAAAATATGTTAGAAACAGGCGAAGATGAACTGTCCATCCGTAGAGTTGTCGACGAGGAACTAGAAAGAAAGTTAATTCGCGATACCAATGAGGGCATCGCGCTGCAAAAAGAAATTGATATGCTTAAAGCGTTACTGTCCTACCGCTACATGAAGTAACGTTCAACGTCCGCCATTTTATTCAATCCATAGTGAGATGCAGCACCTTAATCGTCGATGCATTTCTCAATATCAAACGCTTGATGCCATTGATCCTCATATCCTTTCAACTAGTACCGCCTTACACTCTGTATTGCACTAAAACGCGAGTGTAAGGTGCTTTTTTAGGCTTACACGCGTCTTCCATGAGGGTCACTCTGACTCCATCCCTTAGGAAACGACACTCATCTGCCAATGCGACGACCTCATTTCTCGACCATTGATACGACACTTGCAACACCTATACACATGTAAAATAAAAGTGGTAATGTTTAAAAGAAAGGTGTAAAATTTGAAAGTGTGTTTTTAAATATAATAGAACACGATGAATAAACGTACATCTCTTCCAATTGAAGTGCTTTAATGCACCTGTCAAAACTTTTTAATTAACATTTAATTACAATATGAATAATTGGAAATAAGAATTATTTTACAGTTTAAATATATATGTATTATAATATTGAAAGCGTTTACTTAAGAGATGTCAAAAATGGAGGGTAAAGTGTGGTTAATATCCTAGAAAGTTTAAATGCATTATTGTGGGGCGCACCGAGTCTCATTTTATTAACTGGCACGGGTTTATTTTTAACCGTGATATTAAAAGGCATGCAATTTACGAAATTATTCCATGCGTTCAAGCTGGCATTCGTTCCAAATCAAAAGGAGGCTGAAAGTGAAGGTGACATTAGTAACTTCAAAGCATTAATGACTTCACTTGCCGGCATGATTGGTAACGGAAACATCGCCGGTGTTGCGACAGCTGTCAGTTTAGGAGGTCCAGGTGCCATTTTTTGGATGTGGGTCGTTGGCTTGCTCGGAATGACAACGAAATATGCAGAAGCATTGTTAGCGATGAAATATCGTGTCCAAAATCAAAATGGCGAGTATTCGAGTGGACCCATGTATTACATAGAAAAAGGGCTTGGCCCACGCTTTAAGTTTTTAGCCATCGCCTTTGCCATATTCGGCGCTTTTGCCGCATTAGGGATTGGCAACAGTGTCCAATCGAATACCATTGCCGATGTCATGACCAATAGTTTTAATGTCAACGGCTTTATTACAGGCATTGTGCTCGTACTTCTCATTTCATTAATTATTTTTGGTGGCCTTAAACGGATCAGTAATGTGGCAGGGTTCTTTGTCCCAATGATGGCGATATTTTATATCGGGGCCTCATTGATTATACTGATTATGAATTATGACCAAATCATTCCAGCATTCCGCTTGATATTCCAATATGCGTTTACGCCTGTCTCTGCTGTAGGCGGCTTCTCAGGTATTGTCGTGATGCAAGCAATACAAAATGGTGTATCCAAAGGGATTTTCTCTAACGAAGCCGGCTTAGGAACGGTTGCACTCATTTCTGGTAATGCGAAAGCTGGCCATCCTGCAACGCAAGCCCTTGTAGCGATGACCGGAACTTTTATCGTGACCATTATCGTCTGTACCATGACTGGCCTCGTGTTACTCGTTACAGGATATTGGGATCCAACTGGCGGCTTGCTATCCGGTGTCCAACATGATGCGCATCTTGAAGCGGGCGCACTGACAAGTACCGCTTTCGGTTCGAGTCTCGGTACATTGGGCGAGTATGTCGTGTCACTTTCCGTCATTTTCTTTGGATTTTCTACCATTATCGCGTGGTTCGTTTACGGCGCCAAATGTTTCGAATACTTATTTGGTGTGAAGTTCGTCATGTTCTATGGCGTCATCTATGTCATCGCTACCTTTATTGGAACAGTGGCGAATTTGCAAACCGTTTGGTTATTTGCTGATACCGCAAATGCCCTGATGATGATTCCAAACTTAATTGGTATTTTGTTCTTGTACAAAGTCGTTCAACGCGAAACGGCACACTATTTCGATCCTAGCACGCGACTTTATACAAAATAAATGACGTTACGCGCTACGATTCGTTCGCAAATAACGCTATGATACAATCGAAAGGAAATGATACGATGATACAACGTTTACAAGAGGTCATGCTTTACGTAGAAGACCAAACGAAAGCTAAGCAGTTCTGGACGACACACTTTGATTTCCAAGTTGCAAGTGATGACACCTATCACGAGATGCGTGTGATTACATTAAAACCTACCCAAGATGCACAAACGGCGATCGTGTTGCAAGACAAAGCGAAAGTCGAAGCAATGGGAATGGGTGTCAATACTGGAACCCCTTCTCTGATGTTTGGCACAACTGATATCGATGCACTTTATGAATCGTTACAATCCCAAGGGGTACAAGTAGGTGAAAAAATGACATTGCCAACTGGGACGGTCTTTAACTTTTCAGATGACGAAGGACACTATTTCGCAGTACGACAAATCGAACAATAAGCTTGATGCAAAAAACACTATGCGTCTATCCACCGATGTCATCATAGACAGGTGCATGTCGCATAGTGTTTTTGATAAATTCGATTGATTCCACTCAATTGTGGCGATTTAATTAAGATTCTCCTTTAAGTTGGAGTTGGTACATCTTATAATAAATCCCGCCTTTTGCAATTAACGTTTCATGTGTCCCACGTTCAACAATTTCCCCTTGATTCAATACTAATATTTCATCCGCGTCTTGAATCGTTGATAAGCGATGGGCAATGGCTATCGTTGTACGCCCTTTACGCATTCGGTTAAGTGATTGTTGAATCGCTTCTTCCGTTTCTGAATCTATATTTGCAGTCGCTTCATCTAAAATTAAAATTTTCGGGTCAATGGCCATTGTACGTGCAAATGCAATGAGTTGACGTTGACCACTGGAAAACGCCCCACCTTTTTCAATGACTTGGTGGTCATAACCTTTTTCTAGACTTTCAATAAATTGATCCGCATGAACGAATTGTGCTGCTGCTCGCACATCTTCACGTGCCATTGTCGGATGATAGAGCTTAATGTTGGAAGCAATCGTCCCATAAAACATAAAAGGATCTTGCAAGACGAGACCTGTATTTTGTTTTAACTGCTGATGCGAAAAATGTTTAATGGATTGTCCATCAATAAGAATGTCACCTCTATTAAATTCATAAAACCGCATAAACAGATTAATAATCGAACTTTTTCCAGATCCTGTATGCCCCACAAGTGCCACTGTTTGTCCCGGTTCAACCGTAAACGAAATATGTTTTAAAACATCATGTTCACCATCGTAACTGAACGAGACATCATCAAAGACAATGCGGCCTTCTGTGATTTCATGCTGGCTCTCTGCCTCTTGTAACGGCGCATGTGTTGGATTATCCATCATATTGAACACACGGCTCGCAGACACAATCGCTTGTTGGAAAATATTTAAGTTCTGACTCACTTGATTGACAGGTTCAAAAAAACGTTGCATGTATTGAATAAATGCATAAATGACCCCTGCCGTCACCGTAGATGAAAAACTTAAAATCCCAAAATACGCTAAAATCATCACGGTTGAAAAAGTCGCTAACATCGTGATTGCGGGTCGAAGTAACAATCCGTCAAGGCGAATCGTTTTCATCGTATAATCATAATGAGCGGCATTGATGGCCTTGAATTCGTCTCTTAACCGTGCTTCTTGGTTGAAAATTTGAATAATCTTCATCCCTTCAATCGATTCTCCAAGTTTCGTATTCAAGTCAGACAAACGGCGTCTTGTTTCATAAAAGTAGATCGATGCATATTTTCGATATACCGCTAAAACGATGAATACAAGCGGCATAAAGAGCAGTGCAAAAAATGCCATCCGAATATCTAGAACAAACATCATGATAAAACTTGCAATAATCATGAAAAAGGCGACTAAAAAGGAAGACAACACACCCGTAAACATCTCAACAATCGCTTCTGTATCATTCGTCAAACGAGAGACAATACTCCCACTTGGTGTCGCATCAAAAAACTTCATCCCTAGCCGACTAATCCGATGAAATGCATCGATTCTCAACTGTTGTATCACTTTAAAAGCAAGATACTGTAAATAATAAATACTTAAATAAGTCGTGACCGCACCAAAAAGTTGTATACCGATAAACACACTCAATAATACGATGAGATCATGACTCGGAAAATGCCGCGGTGTCAAATATTGGTCGATGAATACTTTGACTAAATAAGGTACCGACATGCTGGATAGCGTGGATAAAGTCAACATGGAGAAGGTGAGAAATATCAATTTTTTAAATGGAAATGTGTATCGAATGAGTCGGTATAACGCTCTCCCTTGCTCCTTTACCGTGAGTTGGACGTTACTTGCTTGTTCCTTCATTCGAATCACCTCCCCCTACTTCACTCTCCAAGTCTTGTGTCAGACGATTTTGCATCGCTTGCGCTTGAAATGTATCTGCATACCAACCTTCATTTTGAAGCAGTTCTTCATGCGTACCTTGTTCAATCACTGTCCCATCACGCATCACTATGATTAAATCGGCGTGCATCACGGCACTCATACGATGTGCCGTAATGATATTGGTTTTTCCTTGTCGTTCTTTTTTCAAGTTATTTAAAATCGCCGTTTCCGTTTCGGCATCGACTGCAGATAAGGCATCATCTAGTATAAGCACTTCTGGGTTCATCAATAACGCACGCGCTATCGAAATCCGTTGTTTCTGTCCACCTGATAGTGAAACGCCTCGCTCACCAACGACCGTGTCATACGCGGCAGGCAACGATAAAATATCTTGATGAATATGACTCATCGCACTGGCATGATACACGGCGTCATCTGAAATATCCGGTTGACTGAATGCGATATTCCCACGTATCGTCGAAGAAAACAAAAAATGCTCCTGTGGGACGTAGCCGAATTGCGCTCTATATTTTTCAATAGGATAATCACGAATCGGTTGATGGCCATATTGTATGTCTTCCGGACGTCGCGTATCAAACTCTCTTAACAATAACCGAATGAGCAAACTTTTACCTGCCCCTGTGTGACCTACAATACCGATAGTCGATCCCTGACGAACCGTGAAATGAATCTCTCGTAGATGGTTTACCGTGGCATCTTTAAATTGAAATGTTTCCAAATCAAATGTAATGTCTCCAGTGGGTGCTTCTGACAACTTCGGCTTTAAGACAATATCGTTTGGCACACGTTCAAGTGCTTGTATTCGATCATACGAAGCTGCACCTCTCTGAACAATGTTAAAGAAAAACCCTAATGCGAGGAGTGGCCAAACGAGCATCCCTAAGTAAGTCGTAAAGGTAATCAGTTGACCTAATGTCATTGAACCATCAATCACCATATAAGCGCCGAAAATAACACTCAATAAATAGCTCGCACCAATCACCAATTCAATCGTAGGATCAAATAAGGCATCAATTTTGGAAACAACTAAATTTTTTGCTACGACACGATCGCTCAATTGACGAAAATCTTCTTCATCCGCTGCCTCATAGCCAAATGATTTCGTCACTTTAACACCCGCAATACTTTCTTGTGTTTTATCATTCAACTGACTAAATGCCGCCTGTGCGTCTTTAAAGCCTTTATGTAATAATCGTCCATAGTGGCTCGTTAAAATCACTAAAAAAGGCAAAGGAATCATGGCGATAAGCGTCAGTTTAGGGCTGATTGTGATGAACATCATGAACAACGTCATTCCACCTGTAATCAACGCTTCTGAAATTGTCAATACACCGATTCCTGCTGTGTTTTGTACAGCTCGAATATCATTAGTCGCATGTGCCATTAAGTCTCCTGTACGATACTGCTGATAAAATGACGGACTCATTTGCGTGTATTTGTAGTAGAGACGCTCTCTTAATATACGCCCCAATTTCGCGCTCGCTCCAAAAAAACGTATACGCAAAAAGTAACGCAAACCGTATACGCAAATTCCGATTAAAAAAATCGTTAAGAGATAAAGTGTTAAATTTTGTGGTGTTAATGTTTTTGTCGTAATTCGATCAATCACAAAACCAATCATTTGTGGCGGAACTAAACTGGATGAAGCGGCGATTAACAAAGCGATCAACGCTGTGATATAACGCCACTTTTCTTCTTTTAGAAACCATCCCAATTGTTTAAAAACTTTCATGCTGTCACCCGCTTTCAATTGTTCCATTTCTATTTCTCAATTTTAATTGGGAAGTTCCCCAAAACAACATCATTACACTGACATTGCAATTTTTTGAACTGTATTTCAAAATGATGGATGTTGTCATCACGTTACAGTTCACAAAACATGAGCCATTCGATCCATTCACATGACACCTCGATGTCGGAATATTTCGATAAAGTTTCCATTATTAGCTTATCATAATTCTAAAAAAGTAACATTATAATTTTATAATCATCTTGAGATAAACAGCGCCATATTAAATACCTAAAAAAGAGGAAATAGAACGGTGACATACGTAGTGACGCTCAAAATGACAGAAAGTTAAAAAGAACTGGGGACGATTTAATATCCACTGATGGATTCAAAACACATTCTCAACATCATCTGTTCAACGTCGATGCAAGGATGTGTTGAACCACATTCAACAATTCCCGTTCAGTGGTCACGGTATACATTGGACGCCGATGCATTTGGGAAGGGATATGATGTCGTCGATTAAACCAAATCGCCTGCCATCCTACATTTAACGCCCCCAAAACATCATTTTCAAAGTGGTCACCAATGAAATACGTGGTGTGTGGTTGGACTTCTAACTGTTGGCCCACACGGTTAAAAATAGCCGGATTCGGTTTTGCTACACCGAGTTCAGCTGAAATAAATAGATGCGATTCTGGAAAATATGAATCCAACTTCAACGCTTTAATTTTTGCGCGTTGACGGTCAGATTCTCCATTTGTCACTATCCCCATTCGAACGCCTTGCGCAACGAGATAACGCAACAAAGTCGTCATCGTGTCTGATAAGGTCAAATGCTGTTGCGCCGTTTCGTAATCTTTTTGAAACGCCCGTGCTTTGTCTACAGGCAACGCAATATCAAAATCAGCGACTGCACGCGTAATACGTACTACGTGCATCGCCGATATAGACATGTGTCCAGATTGCGTCGCTTCGAATAACGCCTCCCCATATATTCGAAAATGACGATACAGCCGCTCTACACCGATTTGACTGTCACCAAAATGACGATAATAGGCATATTCAAAAGGTTGTAATTGATCATACAACGTGTCATCTAAATCAAAAATAATTGTATTGTTCATCATTCATCACCCCTTATCTCCAAATTGTTGACTGACGAAAATACCTTTATCTTATCCTGACATGTCCGCTCAAATTTGTCTATTCGTATGCACTCATTCAACGATTTGGGGATTCGAATCCATTGAATCTAATGCTTCTCGAATCGATTTTAAATACGCTTTTGTCGCTTCAATGCCTTCCTCTTGAAATCGACGAACAATTTCACTTCCAATAATCACGCCATCCGCAACCGTTGCGATATCTTTGACATGTTCAGGCGTACGAATACCAAATCCCGCCATAACAGGAATGTCCGTACACGCTTTAATATCCTTCATGTTCTGCTTCAACTCTGGATGAAACTCACCATTTTGTCCTGTAATTTGATTCATCGTAATCGTATAAATAAACCCTTCTGCAGCACGTGCAATCCGTTGTCGTCGTTCCGATGCAGCAGTCATCGCAATCAACGAAATGAATTTTAACCGACGATGAGGATAGCGTGCTTTCAATTGTGTCAGATATTCGTGCGGCATATCGGGAATAATCAAACCTTCAACCCCCGCCGCTTCTGCTTCAGCCATAAATGCCGCTTCACCATATGTTTCTATCGTGTGATAATAAGTCATGAGCAAATAGCGTGTGTCAATTTCATGTTTCATTGTTTTCAATTGGTCCATAATTTTTTGTGCAGTCATGCCTGCTTGGATGGCCGCTTGACCCGCTTTCATGATCACCGGTCCATCCGCAACTGGATCAGAAAATGGAATACCGATCTCTACATAATCTACACCGACTTCATCTAATGCTTTTAATTGCTCAACCATCTGTGTGCCACTCATGATGTATGCAACAAATTGTTTTCTTTGCATTGTTATGCTTCCTTTCCTTCTAGATAATTTTTGATTGTTTCCATATCTTTGTCACCTCGACCTGACACTGTGACAACTAAGATCTCATCCTTTGACATTTGAGGGGCAAGCTTTTCAACGTAGCTTAATGCATGTGCACTTTCAATCGCTGGAATAATCCCTTCTGCTTGAGTAAAACGAACTAACGCGTCCATCGCTTCGGTATCACTGGCCGTCACATAATCCACTCGACCGATATCATGATAATAACTATGTTCAGGTCCAACACCTGGATAATCTAAACCTGCTGAAATAGAATGGGCTGCCTTAATTTGATGCTGTTCATCTTGAATTAAATACATTCTCGTTCCATGTAGCACACCTTTTTTACCTTTATTTATCGCTAATGCATGTCGTTCCGAGTCGACGCCTTCACCCGCAGCTTCCACCCCGTACAACTTTACACTCGCATCTTGTACAAAAGGATAAAACGTCCCAATCGAGTTCGAACCGCCTCCAACACAAGCAACGACCGCATCTGGCAGACATCCCTCTTTCGCTTGAAGTTGTGTTTTAATTTCATCACCAATCACACGTTGAAAGTCACGTACCATCGTTGGAAACGGATCTGGACCGAGCGCTGATCCTAATAAATAATGTGTGTCGTCTACATGTGCCACCCAATATTGTAAAGCTTTGTTCACCGCATCAGATAATGTCCCTTGACCTTCCGTAACAGGGACGACTTTCGCACCAAGCAATCTCATACGAAAGACATTCAGTTGTTGGCGTCGAATATCTTCTTCTCCCATAAAAACAACCAGTTCCATATCAAACAATGCGGCAACGGTCGCACTTGCAACACCATGTTGACCAGCGCCTGTCTCTGCAACAAGTTTTTTCTTTCCCATTCTTCTCGCTAATAACGCCTGTCCTAAAGCATTGTTAATTTTATGAGCACCCGTATGATTCAAATCTTCACGCTTTAAATAAATTTTGGCGCCACCCAACATCTCCGTATAAGATGCCGCATATGTTAATGGGGATTCTCGTCCCACATAATCTTTTAAATAATGATGGTATTCTCGTTGAAATGTTTCATCATGCTTTGCCGCTTCATAGGCAACTTTTAATTCTTCAATTGCAGGAATTAATGTCTCTGGTACAAACTTTCCACCATACTCACCAAAAAATCCATTGTCATCTGCTTCTAATTGAATACGTTTCATGTTCATTCTCCTTTCAAAATCGTTGCAATTTTTGTCATTTTCACTTTATCTTTGATCCCTGTCTCTTTTTCGATACCACTTGCAATGTCCATTCCCGCGACATTCGGATAAGCATCAAGGAAATCTTGTATGTTATCTATGTTAAATCCCCCAGCGACCAAATAATCTCTCGTCGTCAATGCATGTAATTGCTGCCAATCAAACGTCTCTCCTGTTCCTCCCCAATTTGATGACGGGGTATCAATCAAAATTCGGTCGACAATCGGCTGATAGATCTGAATGTGCGCATTTAACAAAGGGCCTGCGGGAAGTGCTTTAAAAATTTGAATCTCTGGATAACGTTGCTGAAACGCCATCAGTTGTTCCGGTGATTCATCACCATGAAACTGGAGCGTATTGATGGCGGTCTGTTCCACAAGCGCGCTCAGTTCATCCATCGATGCATTCACTGTTACCGCCACGACATCTATCGTTTCGGGTATTGAACGAGACAGTTGCGCCAGACGTGACAGATCAACATATCGTTTACTTTTTGGATAAGTAATAAAGCCGATCGCTTGAATGTCACATTGTATTGCGTGCTCAATGTCTTCTTCGCGCGTAAAGCCACAATATTTAAGGTACATGTCACACCTCTTTCTTCAATTTGAAAGCTTGGAGCTGTGCTTTTGGATCGTCGGCTTTCATTAATGTTTCACCAATCAGTACACCGGATATCCCCGTACGTACGAGCGTTTCCATATCAGCAACGGTTTTAATACCACTTTCAGAAATATAGTGTACACCCGGTTGACGCTTCGTTAAGATTTCACCTGTATGCCGAATATCCGTTTTGAATACCTTTAAGTCTCTATTGTTGATGCCTATCAGTTGAGGCTGTATCCGATGCGCACGAGCCAACTCTTCCTTGTCATGGACTTCGACTAATACTTCTAACCCACATGCGATAGCATAATGATATAAACGCGACAAAGCTTCATCCGTCAATATATTCACAATTAATAAAATGATAGATGCCCCTGCTTTTTTAGCAACGTCAATTTGTCGTTCATCAATCATAAAATCTTTACATAATATCGGTACATCCGTATGTTGTGTCAATGTCGCCAATCGTTCATAACTTCCGCCAAAGTACTGTTCGTCTGTTAAAATTGAAATTGCCGAAGCGCCTCCCGCCGTATAACATTGCAACTGTGTGCACAAATCACGTTGCGGGATATCCGACACTGTAGGACTTTTTGACTTAATTTCTGCGATAACGCCTATCGTTTCATCACGCTCAAATTGTGCTGCTAATGTCGGTTTATGAGACACATCTATCCCATCTAGTGTGTCCAACAATCGGTCATAATACCCTTCAACCAATAATTTTTTCTTATATACAACAATGTCATCCAATATGGTCATACCGCAACACCTCTCGCTTGTTCATATTGTCGATACGCCGCACCTGAATCAATACAGTTCACTGCATGTGCAATGCCTTCTTCAATCGTTGCTGTTACCTCAGCAGTATAAAATGCAAGTCCTGCATTCAGTAATACTACGTCACGACGTACAGTGCGATCCGAACCATTTAAAATGTTGAGCGTTATTGCTTTATTTTCTTCTGGCGTTCCCCCTCGAAGCGCAGTATCCGGCGCATATCGTAGACCATAATCGATTGCATTAACCGTATATTCCCGGATACCTTGTGTTTGATCCATTTCAACGATTCTATTATCACCTGATAATGTCGCTTCATCCATACCATTTGCACCATGCATGACAATCGCTCTTTTACGTCCTAATCGATACAATACTTCTGCGATTTCTAACATTTTAGAGGCATCAAATACGCCCATCGCTTGGTAATCAAGTGCAAATGGATTAATGATCGGTCCGACAAGATTCAAAATTGTCGGTCTCCCCACTTTGACACGCACTGGTTGCATATGCTTCATGACAGGATAAGATTCCGTCGCACTCACAAAGGCCAAATGTGTCGCTTTTAACTGTGCCATCACCTGTTGAACTGGCGTCGTCGCAATCCCCATGACTTGTAGAAGGTCCATCCCTCCTGATCGTGATGTCACGCTTTTATTCCCATGCTTCACCACTTCAATCCCTCCGCTCGCCGCGACAAAAGAGACTGTCGTAGAAATGTTGAAACTATTAGAACCATCTCCACCTGTTCCACATACGCACATACTTCCTGGATAGCGTGGTTGTTCTGTGTACATCGTATGAATTAAACTTTCACATAACGCATACAATTCATCTGTTGTTTCACCTTTCATCGTATATGCGACAAGTAATGCGACCTTGTCTTCTAAAGGCGTTGTTTCGGATAATAACGTGCCGACAAATTGGCTCATTTCACTATGATTCAGCGTTTCAAAATTCATTATTTTATTGAGTAGTGTCATGTTTCAACACACCTTTCTTTACAATGATTAAAAAGTTATCAATTACACTTGCTACATCTTGACTGGCAAACGATTCAGGATGGTATTGAATCCCGTAATGAGGATGCTTTTTATGTTCAAAAGATTGAATACTGTCCGTTGTCCGACCTGTTATTTTTAAATCATTTGGCAGTGAATGCCTGTCACATATGAGTGAATGGTAACGCATGATTTCAGAATGTTCTGATATCCCAGCGTACAATGGGGTCGGTTCGCCAAACTGAAGCACATCTATTTTACCGTGCATCACTTTATCCGCAACGATGACCATCCCACCATAGTAACAATACAGTGCTTGGGCACCTAGACAAATTCCTAAAATTGGGAGAGACTTAAAATGATCAATAATTTCATGTAACCGTGTCGTATCTTCTGGATGCCCAGGTCCTGGTGAAATCACGACAGCAGTGGGTTGAATATCAAACAACGTCTCGTCATCCGGATACTTGACAATGACATGGGTCCTTTGCCGAAACATATCCACCAAGTTGTAAGTGAACGAATCATAATTATCGATAACTAATATCATAGTGTGACCTCCAGTAAACTTTTTGCTTTTAATCTCGTCTCCTCTAATTCTTTTTCCGGTATGGAATCATAGACGACACCACATCCTGCTTCAACATTTACAAAGATCTCATCAATGACCATCGTACGAATGGCCAATGCTAAATCCAACGTATGATCACAATTGATATAACCGACCCCACCACTGTAAACGCCTCTTTTTAGTGGTTGATTTTCATAAATCCGTTGAACTGCACGTAATTTAGGGGCACCTGACACCGTGCCAGTTGGCAATAAACTCGCAATGACATCAATTGGAGACAAGGTCGGATCAACATCCCCTGTCACTTCACTAACGATGTGCATCACATGCTCATAACGTTCAATTATCATTAATTTAGGCAGTTGCAACGTTCCTGGTTGTGCAATACGTAAAATATCATTGCGCCCTAAATCAACTAACATGCGATGTTCACTGAGTTCCTTCTCATCATTCAACAATATTTGAGCAAGCCGTTGGTCTTCTTCTTCCGTCATACCTCTTTTCGTCGTCCCTGCGATAGGATTGGTCATGACTTTACCTGCCTTGACCTTTACAAAGCTTTCAGGTGAGCTTCCAACTAATATAGGACCTCCCATATTGACATAAAACATATACGGGCTGGGATTATTGCGCTTCAATTTTTGATACAGTTGATACGTCAATGCATAGCGCTGACTTCCAAAATGATGGGCATATCGATAAATTCGAGACGGTACGACTTGAAACATATCACCGCGTTGAATGAGTGCTTTAAATTGTTGGACTTGTGCAATAAACGTGTCCGCATCCACATTTGTTTCAATCACTTTAGTTGGCAATTCAGGAACTTCTGTTGTTTCAAACAATTGAATGTTATCGAACTCATCAATCATCTGTTGCAAGCGCGCCGCCATTTCAGCTTGTGATGCCCCAGAAAACAAATTCGTCACGATGACATAAATTTGTTCTTTGTAATGATCAAAAACATACACTGACTCAATCATGTAGAAATGAACATCATGATGTCCTGTCTCTTTCGCTTCATATTGTTGAAGCATCGGAAAGGCATGACGGACTAAATCGAAACTGCAATACCCCATGAAACCTGAAATAAAGGGCAATGCTCGAAGTTCATCGCTATCAATCATCGCATGATAATCTCCTACGAATGCTTTGAGTTTTTCAAATGGTGCCGTTGTTTCATGAAAATGGTGTTGCGGCGTCTTAACCTCTAAATTCGATTCAGTTAAAGTGACTTCACCATATGTATCAAAGGCGACAACAGAATAACGCCCTTTTGTCTGCGATGTCGTCGCACTTTCGAAGACAATCTTATGTTGACGATGCCGAGCCAACGTTTCTGGATTAATTGGCGCGTCTAAAATTTGATATATCATATCCATTGAACTTCTCCTCCAAAACTGAAATAAAAAAACGCATGCGCACATCCCCAATAAAGGACGCTCGCACGCGGTACCACCTTTGTTAACAGTTTCAAACTGCTCTCTTTGTTTCATTATTCAATTGGTTGCTTCAAGTCAGACCCAATTCATTTGAAAGCGGTATAGACTTGCATCGACCGTCTATTTTCTGAAACTACCGTTATTTCAAACTACTTCATCTTCCCTCACAAAATATGCATGCACGAGTAACATTGCAAGCATTGTCACCATCATAAGACTCGTATCCGTCAAATACGGTGATACACCAGTGATGGCTTCAACCAAAAAAACACCACAGCCATCGTCTCTTCAATAAGGACGCGTTACCGTGGTGCCACCTTAGTTAACATGTGCTGATGCATCATGTTCGCTTTTTAATTTTAAATGAAATTGGTTCGTATATACAGATTGCCCAATTCATTTCTACGCTGTGCTAGCTTACATCTCCCGCTAGCTTTCTGTTGGCTACACACGTAAAAACTACATTATCAATCATACGAGTTATTTATCACACACTATACATCGATTTCGAAATCATGTCAACTCTAAAAATTCAAATCTATGAGGTGACTATTCATTTTGAGCTGCAAAGGCTTTCGAAATGGCGTCCAGTGTTTCCGGCGCATCGAGTACATCCATATGAACTTCCACGACGTGCATCGTATTCGGTTGTGCTTCAATGCGATCCATCGTTGCTTTAAGTTCATTCGTCGTACGCACATCATAAGTTGGGATAGCTTTATTGCCGAATAAAGCAGGCAATAATTTGTAATCCCATGTTTGAATATTATTGTATTCTGCTGTTTCACCATGAATTTTTTTCTCAACAGTATACCCTTCATTGTTAATGATAAATACGACTGGATTTAATTTTTGACGAATCATTGTCGACATTTCTTGTGCCGTTAACTGTAATGAACCATCACCAATTAACAATACATGACGGCGTTGAGGTGCTGCGAGCAAAGTCCCTAAAGTGGACGGCAAAGTATATCCGATTGAACCCCATAAAGGTTGTCCAATAAATGTCGTTGATGCTTCAAGCGCTAAGTTATATGCGCCAAAGAACGAAGTCCCTTGCTCAGCTAAGATGACATCTCCCTTGCGGACAAAGGTTTGCATTAATTTGAAATAGTTTTCCTGTGTCAATGGCGCATCGTTTAACACGTCATCGGCCTGACTTGCACTCGGCCATTGATATTGAGGAAAATCACCGTTATAACGGAAATCAATCATTTTTAAAACTTCAATGAGTTCAGCCAACGTCGGTTCTGTTGTTTCATAATCTCCTATTTTAACTTGATGATGATTCAACATCATCACAGCCTCATCAGGAAATTTTTGTGAAAATCCTGCCGTAGCAGAGTCCGTTAATTTTGCACCTAATGTCAATACTAAATCACTACCATCAACATAATCACGAATGGCTGTTTCAGCCACTTCACCATCATACATTCCCATATATTGAGTGCTTTCTTCGTTAAACGCACTCTTACCCAGTGATAATTGTGCAACGGGTAGATTTAATCGTTCCGCAACGGTTTGTACTTCATGTTGTAAGGCAAAACTATTGATTTCATGACCAACAATTAAAGTGACTTGTTTCGCATCATGCAGCTTTTTCGTTACTTTTTCCACAATATTGGATAAATCTTTTTCTTCTGTCGCCTGTGCATCGCCCACGTTATCAGGAATTTCAATTTCTCTCATTGCAATGTCTATTGGCAAATGAATGTGAACAGGGCGCTTTTCTTCAAGTGCCACTTTAATCATACGCGGAACTTCTATTAATGCATTTTCTTCAGAAAGTACGGTTTGTGCTGCTGTAATATGCGCGTACATTTTTTGATAATCATCAAATTGACCGTTACCTAAAGAATGGTGAACATAACTTCCGGCTTTCTCTACTGCTGTCGTAGGGCCTCCTGTAATTTGAATAACTGGGACGCGTTCTGCAAAAGAACCCGCAATCCCATTCACGGCACTCAGTTCCCCGACACCAAAAGTCGTGACCATCGCAGCGAGTCCATGTATCCGTGCATATCCATCTGCTGCATAACTTGCATTTAATTCATTCGTATTCCCTACCCAATCGATTGTTTGATGCGCCTCGATATCATCTAAAAATGACAAGTTAAAGTCCCCCGGCACACCAAAAATTTTGTCTACACCTTGTTTTGCAATTTCATCTATTAAAAATTGACCGACTCGTTTTTTCATTGTAATCCCGTCCTTTTCTCTCTTGATTGATTACAAATTACATTTTAGCGCGCAATCAATAAAAAGTCAATGTAGTTGACCTATAAACGTGAACTCCCTATTGAAAAAACAAAGTAAGACGCCTATACTTGTTGACAAGTCATCTCAATTAAAAGTCAAAAGTCACTGTCACTTCATGAAGGGAGTCATGATGAAATGTCAAAAATAAAAGGTCTTCTACTTACAATTGGAATTGCACTCTTAGCAACGCTACTCGGCCGCTTCTTCCCTATTATCGGTAGTGCTATCTTCGCTATGGTGATAGGGATGTTACTGAATAATATGTTGCAACTGCCCAATTCCTTTAAACCTGGAATTCAATTTAGTAATAAGAAAATTCTCCATTATAGTATTATCTTGCTTGGTTTTACTTTAAGCTTTAAATCGATTGGTACTGTCGGCCTTCAGTCACTTCCTATCCTTATTGTGACATTGCTGACTGCTTTCATCGTCGTTACATTAATCGTAAAATGGCTAAAAATCGATTTACATACCGGTATCCTAATTGGTGTAGGAACCTCTATATGTGGGGGCTCAGCCATCGCAGCAACCAGTCCTGTCATTAAAGCGAAAGAAGAAGTCATTGCCTTTAGCCTTTCCACTGTTTTCTTATTCAATCTCGTTGCTGTCATCATTTTCCCACCACTCGGTCATTTGTTCCACATGAGCCAAGAGGCGTTCGGTTTTTTCAGTGGAACCGCCATTAATGATACATCGAGCGTTGTCGCCGCAAGTGCCCTCTATGGTTCAAAAGCACTCGAAGTTGCGACAATTGTTAAACTGACACGAACACTCTTTATCGTGCCAATTACGATTGGTCTCGCCTTATGGATGGCAAAAAAACAACCGTCATCATACGCGCACGAACAACGTCAAATTTGGCAACTTATTCCTAACTTCATCATCTGGTTTATTCTGGCATCGCTAATCAGTACATTTTTGAACTTTTCGGAAGACGTCATTGCTATTTTCAAACAAGCATCACTCTTTTTCATCACTATTGCACTTGCAGGTGTAGGTCTCTCTGTCAAATTCAATCAATTCAAACGTGCAGGCATCAAACCGATTTTATTAGGCTTCATCGTATGGGCATCACTGATTATCACAAGTCTTATTATTCTCTCCATCATTAAAATTTAAAATGATAAGAAGAGGAAGATTCCCTGTCATCATATCTGTCTGTATTACTTTTCAAATTTCTTCCTATGTATAGGTGAAATGTTGTTCATTACGTTGGTCAAAATTGACACGTGCTATTCATCATTTGAACAAAATTACTTATAGTCATTTATAAATTAAAAAAACTTCATTATAATATAAATAAAAATAAATTATACTGATTGTCTTAACTACAATGTGAAATAAATAATATATCACTTCTAAGATAATTAGATATAAATTTGCATAAGAAGTAAAATGTGCTTTATTATAAAAGAATAGATAACTCTAAATTTAAAAACATTGAATTGTGCCATCGTACTCTATTTGATACACCACTTTTGAAATTTAAAATTTTTAACATCATGCCTTTGGACATGACACCAAATGCTTTAAAATTGAAAATACATCCCAACCATAGCAATCTCAGTACGAGTCAAACGCTAGGTCATCGACATGATTTTTAAATCACTATACTTCATCGCATCGCCATTGATTAAGCATGCTCGACCCTGTGATAGCGGCACAGCATCACCGAATCTTACTTTCAATAAGTGGGTCATACATCGAGGCAACAAGGATACGTGACATCAACCTGACCCATCCGCGTATGTACTTTTTAGACTGAATAAACAGGTGTTTTCCTTATTCCTATTTATTCAGAATACATATCCAATAGGAGCTGGAATATAATGATCAAACAACATTGGGCTCAAAAAGTAGTGAAAAAAGCATCATCCATCATTAAAGCTGAAGTACTTATTGCCAATAGAAGTGGTCAAATTATCGCATCATCACACACACCGCGCATTGGTGAGTTACATCGTGCTGCACGTCACGCAATCGAAAGAAACCTTCCGATTGAAATAGAAGGAGATGACGTTTCTTTTTGGAACGTCCAAGGTCCAGGCATTATCCTCCCTATCGAACGCCACGGAAGCGTTTACGGTGCACTGCTCGTTTCCGGTGATCCCGATGACATTAGAGCATACACCCACTTGTTAAAACTCAATGCTGAATTCATTGTCGATGAAGAATTAGAACATACCTCACGCTTTCAAGAAACATTATCTCGAACACAGATGCTTGCACATCTCTTATTTAACCCAACTGTTTATTTTCAAACCTATCAACGCAAAAATATGATTGAACGTTTAGGATTAGCAGAAGAATTTGCGGTGGCTTTAATTTCAACACAAAGTACAAGTAAATCAAAAACGACCGCGCTACGCGACACATTAGAAGCTTTGCGCCTACCCGGAGATGATATTATTGAGATTTCACCTCAGTCTTATGTCTATATCGTGAAATCAAATCCTAATCGTGGTAAATCTCATAGTGAATTAATTGAAGGGTTTGAGAAAAATGTACAAAGTGATGTATTCAAACGTACTTTAATTACGTTGGGGTCTTTTACGACAGGCGTCAAAGGATTGGTGCAATCCTACCATGAGGCACTATCGTTAAAGGCATTGTTGGATGATTTGAAGATTCAAGAAGGGTTGCATACGTATAAACATTACGAATTAGCAACGATATGTAATAATATTAGGAAATTCACGCCAGACAATGAGTCATCACTGGTCGCAAACTATAAAAAATTGCTCCATTTAGGTGAGGATAAATACTTAGGTGAAACGATTGAAGCTTATTTTAGAAATCATGGAAAGCTTGTGAAAACCGCGAATGATTTATTTATTCATCGAAATACTTTAAATTATAGAATTAAAAAAATCCATGAGATTACGGGATGGGATCCCAATACAATTGATGGCATTGTATTGCTCAGAATTTCCCAACTCCTTTATGAAGCTTCAGAATAATTGGCGCATCAATCAATGAGACAACAAACCATTGCGCATGACGATAGACTTCTGATTTGCGGCCACCTGCGCAATAGGACGTCGTCCAAACGCAATCGTTCTGCATTACCCGTCCTTGTTTCGCGCTTATTTCAAACGTGAACAAGGACGAGAACCGCTTGTTCTGACATCTCATCCATCATTATAATAGAACGATCGCAATGGGCTGTGATTCAGCCGTATATGCGTATTCCGTTCTTGACAGAGCACATGAGAGAACACCCATCTCAATCCTTGTTACCATACGTTAAGGTGTAACGTATAACCTTTCACCTATAATCACACGTATGAGACCGTCTATCCTATTTCTTTATATCCATAAACCCTATTGTTCGATTTGATATAAGTTGGGGTGAAGCCCAATACTAGGGAGATCAAAACCAATCGTATGAACTGTCGCTTGTTGACCTTCCCGAATTTCTTTTTGAATTGCTTTGCTATCCCATTTCCCGTGCAATAATATATCATTGTTTTCTATTTTAATCGTTCGATCCCCTTGTTTGAGGACAATCCATTGGGTCGTCCCTGTCGTCAAATCGTGGTGTTCACGATATTTTTCAACGACGACACCTTTGTACGTTTGACGATTTAACTCTGGAATAAAAGTCCCCATACCAATAAAAAGTATGCCTATAATCAATACGACAATAAAAATCAACTTCATCTTGTTGTTGCCTATTTTCTGAAAAACATCATATATATAATCTTTTGGTTTTTTCATCATCATCGCTCCTATCACCCGCATTATATCGGATATACGATGAAATGCCTAGCCTCTATTGCGATATTAGCCATCAACTTACCGCGTTATGAAGTGCTTGTCGCTTCTCCAAATAGACTTTACCAATCCGCAATGCCGCCTGTCTTCCACCCATAATATTACGCGCAAATGGACCTAAAGCCAGATCTGCCAACATGCCTGACACATAAATCTGAGGAACCCATTCTAATTGTTTCGAGACTTGAGGATAACCTGCAACGAACTGCGCTTCTGGTAAACGTGCAATATCTTGAATTAAAGGTTGTGTCATGACATCAGGAACAAAGCCTGTCGCTAGATAAATACCGTCATACTTTATTTGAGTGTCTCCTGCAATAATGTGGTGATCAGTCAGTTGCTCAATTGGTTCATGGTGCACGACGAGACGTCCCAATTTTTCATAGTTTTTCAACGTCATATACATGTCTCTTGGCATCGACCCTTTATGACGTTCCACTTTGTTAACGCGCATTCTTTCAAACAACGGCAATGCTTCAAAAGGTTTCATATTTTTCGGCCCTAGCCAAGCGGGGTCTGCATCAAAATGATGAATATCAAACGGCTTTTTCATCCATAAATGTACCGTTTTATCTTGATGTTCCGTGATTAATTTGATCACAAGATGTCCCGCCGAAATCCCACTGCCCACAACATGAGACACTTCCATATGGTGATCAATCGTTCGACTATGGATATGTTGTACATCAGGTTGATTTTGAAATATTTCTGGAATCAGCGGTGTGTGATGTGTCCCCATCGCTAACACCACATGCTGTGCTTGAATCTTTTGACCTTGCGCTAATGTCACTTCCCAATATGCCCCTCTTTTAACGATATGTTGACCCTTTTGACAAATATGACAACGTTCCAATTCAAAGTGGTCAATCCATGCACGCGAATGATCGAAAAACATATCTAATCTAGGCCGTTGATATGGCCCTTTCATCGGCTGTACATATCCTTCTTTTCGCGCAAATTTTTTTAAATCAAATGGCTCGGGATGACAATGATGGACTAACGGCGATCTTAAATAACGCATCCCGATACGCTGAGTCTGTCTATCAAATTGTGCCATCAAACGAGGATGTGGGTCAATGATTCTCAGCTGTTCCGTTGATAAACCGAGTTGTCGAAGTTGTAAGGCGATTGTTGTGGCATGGACGCCACCCCCAATAATTACCCATTCATATATCATAGCGTTCACTCTTTCTAAATAGTAATAATTACGATTTATGATAAATGAAAATCATTCTCATTGCAACCTTTATTCTCCCTATGACACAAGATTTGATTCAAATGATGTCGCATGCCACTACGCACACAAAACGGCATAAAACGCCATTCTTCTCACATGCGTCTCTCATCTTCGTGTCAAAAAAAACAAGTCATACTCGACACCACCGCTCAATTTATAAACGTTCCAAATTATATTTAATAAATAATTTTTATAGATTCATTATTTTTGATTATTTAATTTAAAATAATAGTAAGTCTTTCAACATAGTAAGTGTAAAAATATATTTTAAAAATAACGTTTAGGCATTTATTTTAAACACTTAGGCAAAAGTAATCTTTTAAAATTATAAATTTATTAAACTTTTGATATACCAATTATTAAGGAGTTGTTTTAATGTATAAATTGTCAAAAGTTGTGTTAACAGGCGCTTTAACTTTGTCACTCTTGCCAGTATCGAATCCTGCAGTTGCTGAAACGTCAAATCAAACACCTCTCAAGCAAGATTTTCAAACACTAGTGTCAGAAAAATCTGACGCACCAAAAGTCCTTAAAGAACTGCCACATGATATTAAAAAGAACTATGCCGATTATCGTGTTGTAGACGTTAAGAACGACAATCTTGGTTTTAAGCATTACACACTTCAACCTGTTGTAAACAATGTTTATGCGACAAATAAGGAAGTTAAAGTTCACGTCAATGCGAAAAATGAAGTTGTACTCGTTAATGGAGAAACTAATGCGAAAAAAGTAGACCCTTCTAATGCCGTCTCTATTTCTAAGGAAGATGCTGTCGCGTCAGCATTCAAAAATGTGAATCTTAATCGTGAAAAAGCCAAAAACTTAGAAGATAAAGTCGTCAAGAAAAATACTGTGGAGATTGATGGAACACGAAATAAATATGTCTATCATATCGAATTAGTTACGACAACGCCTACTGTAACGCATTGGGATGTTAAAATCGATGCTTCAACAGGTGAAGTCCTAGAAAAAACAGACCTTGTCCAACACGCAGCAACGAAAGGAACAGGTCGTGGTGTGCTTGGTGATACAAAATCAATCAATATTAATAGTATTAGCGGAGGTTATGCATTGGAAGATGTCACTAGCCCAGCCGTCATGTCTGCATATACTTTAAATCCTGCGACAGGAGAAGCAGATTTAATGACAGACAAAGATAAATCTTTCATTGATAAAGAACAAAGTGCCGGTGTAGATGCCAACGATTATGCTAAAAAAGTTTATGATTATTATAAATCAACATTCAACCGTGCTTCCTATGACGACCGTGATAGTGATATTGTATCGATTACACATGTCAATAACTATGGTGGCCAAGATAATCGTAACAATGCCGCATGGATTGGGGATAAAATGATTTACGGTGATGGGGATGGTGTCACATTTACAAACTTATCTGGTGCCGACGACATCGTTGCACATGAAATTACACACGGTGTCACACAAACAACGGCAGGACTTGAGTATCAAGGACAACCCGGCGCATTAAATGAAAGTTTTTCAGACGTCTTTGCACATTTTGTAGACAACCAAGACTTCTTAATCGGGGAGGATGTATACACACCAGGTCGTCCAGGTGACGCGCTACGCAGCATGTCTGATCCCGAACTGTACAATCAGCCTTCACATATGAGTCGCTACGTCTACACATCCAATGATAATGGCGGGGTGCATACCAATTCAGGTATTCCCAATAAAGCGGCTTATTTAACAATCACTCGACTTGGACAAACACGCTCAGAACAAATTTACTATCGTGCATTAACAAGCTACCTCACTACAACTTCAAATTTTAGAGATGCCAAAGCGTCATTGTATCAATCGGCCGTTGATTTATACGGCCAAGAAACTGCGAATCAAGTTAAAAAAGCGTGGGAAGAAGTTGGGGTTTAATCTATCGCAATGAAGCCGTTCTCGTAAATAGAATGACGTCTATTTCAGGAATGGACTCAAAAACGTCATCCCATTATGGCTCAATGCGTATTCAAACAAAATCACATGTTTGTTCCGCTAAAGCGTGTCTAATGAGAACGAAAACCTATTGAATCGTTGACCATTGACTCATCCAAATGGGCCGTATGACAAAGACGTTCGGTTTGCTCGGATGATTATCGAATACTGCATTAAATTATGTTTTGCCCCATAAAAACGCACCCCTAAAAGTTGGAATTTTTAAGTCCTACTTTGGGGGTGCGTTTCATTTTCTCAATGATTGAATGAAGGAAGTCCGAATGACAGTACATCTCATTCATTTTCCATCATGATGCTGTTGACATGACGATCATTTTTTAAAATAGCCCTTTGATAGGTAGCGATTGAACCTCGACACCTAAAAGAGATGCTTCATTAGCTCCAAGCGTATCTTACAATTGCATATATACAATATGCGTACGCAAATATTCTTCTAAACCGTGCTTGCCATCTGCGCCACCAATTCCTGAATGTTTCACACCTGCATGGAAACCTTGCATCGCTTCAAAGTTTTCACGATTAATATACGTTTCACCAAATTCAAGACGATCCACTGCTGTAAAAGCCGTCTTTAAGTTTTGTGTATACACAGATGAAGTTAAACCGTATTGCGTATCATTTGCCAATTCAATCACTTCATCAAATGTTTTGAAAGTAATCAAAGGTAACACAGGTCCGAATATTTCTTCTTGCACGATGGCCATTTCATTCGTACAGCCGTCGATGACAGTTGGGGGATAAAAATAACCTTTTTCTGTAGGTAATGTCCCACCTAATAACAGTTCTCCTCCTGCTTCTACTGCTGATTGTACAATGCGATGTACATTTTGTTGTGCTTTCTTACTAATTAATGGTCCCATTGCACTTTCTTTATGTGTGTTAGGATTGCTGTATTGAATTTGAGACATCTTATTAACCAATTTTTCAACGAATGCCTCTTTGATATTTTCATGAATATACACGCGTTCTACACAGTTACACACTTGTCCTGTATTAATAATACGTGACGCAACAATATGCTCAACTGTCGCATCTAAATCTGCATCTTCAAATACAATCGCCGGTGCTTTCCCACCAAGTTCCAAGTTCACTTTCGTTAATGACTGACTCGCAGAAGCCATCACTTGCTTTCCAGCTGGCTCACTACCTGTCAACGATACAAGCGCCACTTTCTCATGTTTGGCTAATACTTCACCAATGACACGACCTGAGCCATTAATCAAGTTAAACACCCCTTGAGGTAAACCCATTTCATGAACAATCTCTGCAAAGATTTGTGCATTTAAAGGCGTTTCGACTGAAGGTTTCACCACAATCGTATTCCCTGTTAATAACGCCGGTGCCATTTTACGTGCGATTAAGAAAAACGGAAAGTTCCATGGTAAAATCCCTGTTGTCACACCGAGCGGCTTTTTATACAAGAAAATATGTTCATCTTGACGGTCGCTTTGAATGATTTCACCTTCATAACGCCGTGCCCATTCTGCCATATAATCTAAATAATCTGCTGTAAAAAACACTTCCGTTTCGGCGAGAGCGTGGACTTTACCCCCTTCTTGAATAATCGTCTCAGTAATCTCAGCCGCACGCGCCCGGATACCTTCTGCAATTTGACGTAAATAGGCGCCACGTTCAATAGCAGGTAAAGCAGCCCATGACTTTTGCGCACGATCTGCATGTTCAATGGCTTCATTAGCCCGTTCCGTATGCCCTGTTGGAACATGGGCAATGACCTCTTCCGTTGACGGGTTCACCACCTCAATGATCTGTTGCGCGTCTCCCTCTAAAAATTCACCATTCACATAATCTTTTAATACTTTCACCATTCAATAACCCCCTTATATGACGCAAAAACGTGTTTATTCGTCTTCGTGTATGAGTTTAAATCCGTGTGCAACTGTTGAAGCTTTATGCAACCATTTCAATGTCACATTTGAACCATCAATGAGCACGTCGACCTCATCTGCTGAATTTAACGCTTCAACATGCTTCACCTGTTTCAATTGATCTAATTGAATCGTCACGGTTTCATCGATTTGACCTGTTAAAAAGGCGTAAGTCACATCTTCTTTTTGAGTGAAGTAAACATGAGTCTGATTGTTCAATTGAACTGAAGGCTGTGCACTTGGTCGTGTACCATATATACCTTCACCATTGATGGCTAACCAATCACCGAGCTGATGCAGGCGCTCGACTTGAATTTCAGGAAGGGTTCCATCTGGACGAGGTCCCACATTGAGTAATAAGTTACCATTTTTACTAACGACTTCAATCAATAAAGTCACTAGCTCTTCTTCTGAAATGGTTTCTTCATCCCCTTCGTTACTATTAAAAGCGAATGAATAGCCCATACCTCTTGTATACTCCCATTTCTTTTGCGCTGCTTGATGATCGTTAGAGTACTCTTTCGTATCAAAATCTTCCCATGTTTCAAACGCTTCAGGGGGATGATTCCAGTTTGGCGCATTTTTTTCAATGTGCCAACGATCATTGACTACACCTTCTGGTACCTTATTGTAGTAATATGCAAACAAATGTTTGACATCCTCTAATCCCTTATCTGGCCAACCAATATCATTCCATAAAATATCAGGTTGGTACTTTTCAATCAATTCAGCAAATTGTTTAAATGCATAATCTGCAAAATCATATGTGATTGGACGTACATACTTCACATCTTCAAATGTAACAATCGGCTCAAACGTAAAGCGCCAGTTCAACCCACCTGAATAATAGTGACCCATTTTCATATTTTTTTGTCGCACCGCTTCAGTCAGTTCTCCGACTAAATCTCGTTTCGGTCCTTTTGTCGCAACACTATATTCTTGGTTGTATCGACTCGGCCATAAATTGAAGCCATCGTGATGCATCGTCGTTAATACAACATATTTTGCACCTGCTTTTTCAAACAAAGATGCCCACGCTTCTGGGTCCCATTTTTCAGCTTTCCATAAATCCGCAAACCGCTCATATTCAAAATCTTTGCCATACGTTTCTTCATGATGCTTAGCAGTGGGACTCCCAGCAATACGTAAAGTGTTCAGATACCATTCTGAATAAGGATTTAATGTAAAATGTAGATCCCGATCAATTTCTCCAAACTTTCCTTCCGTATTTGCCCAATGTGGAACAGAATAAGGTCCCCAATGGATAAAAATACCAAACTTCGCATCATCAAACCATTGCGGTAATGGATGTTGCTTTAGCGATTCCCAACTCGGTGTATAATACATATTTTCCGTACCTCCTGTATATTCTCTATTCACGATGCACGCGATTTTCTAAATCTTTTACAATTTCTGGATAAATTTTATCAAGTTTATAGAACAACATAATGATGAAAATAATGACCGCTAAAATAATTGGTAGATGAATAAAAATAAATTCAATTACTGTGTAAACACTCTCTGGTTGTTGTGAATGATTACGTCCACTCACATGGCCACCAAATTCTAAAATCCATCCTGTAATCGCGCCTGATAATCCTCCAGCTAAAGTTGTACTGAATGTGCCGCCGCTATAAATCATTCCTTCGTTACGGATGCCTTGCTTCCATTCACCATATTCGATTGTATCGGCCAACATCGCATACGCGCTTCCCATCATCGGTGCAAAACCTAAACCTCTTAAAATTGAAGTTGCGTAAACCAACATGAGACTGTCTGTTTTAATCAACATCAATGCACTACCGATAACAACTAAAATCAATCCAAATAAAATAAGCGGTCTTCTATTAAAATACTTCAATAGGAATGGTGTACAGAAAAAGCCAGCTAACATAGGAATTGTGAAAAATAGTGACATCGCACCTACAACACTCGTATCTTTTAAAATGTAATCTGCGTAATAAACGTTTGTTCCTGTCATCATACCGAGTAATACCCATGACAACAACATAATGCCAAAAATCATAATCCAATATTTGTTTGTAATCAATAATTTGAATGACTTCATCAATTTAATTTCTCTATCTTTTTTCGTTTGCGTTACACGTTCTTTCGTAAATTTGAAAGTAAACATAAAAATAATTACCATCAATACGCCATAAATAATTGCAACATATTGCCAAGCATGTGCGTCGCCGCCAAATGCTTTAACAGCAGGAATCGTTACATTTGAAATCACAAGCATCATAACGAAGAATGAAATCATACGGAATAAGTTTAAATTATTTCGTTCTTTAGAGTCTTGTGTAATCAATGCACCCAACGTCCCATAAGGAATGTTACTCGTCGTATAGATTAAAAAGTAAAGGTTCAAAATCAGTACGACATACCAATTCAGTGCGGATTCACTCCAATTGGTCGGCATACTAAATACCAGAACGGTTGAAATTGCAAGCGGCACTGCTGACCATAACACCCACGGTCTCGCTTTACCCCATTTCGTGCTTGTTTTATCTACAACATACCCCATTAAAACGTTCGTAATGGCATCAAAAATACGTGTGAAAAATAATACACTCCCTAAAAACGCTGCAGAAATCCCAATGACATCTGTGAAATAGTACATGGAGAAACTTCCTACCATTACGGCCGCAAATGCAGTTGCCCCATCACCGGCACCATATGCAAGCTTTTCCCTCACTGATGCTTTGTAATTCATACCTGATTGTTTTGACATATTAATCCCCTCAATTCTTTATTATGTTAGGTCATACCATAAAATGATCTTAATTGAATGAGTTCATCAATTCTTTCTTGTGGCAATTCACGCTCACCATCAATTTGTCTTGTAATATAAGTGAGTTTTGCAATATATTCTAAGCGTTCCATATTTAAGTACGCTGAGATTAAATCTTTACCCCATGTAATGGCACCATGGCTTTCTAACAGCACCGCTTCACATTGATTGAAGAACGGTTCGATAGAGTCCGGCACTTCTTCAGTTGAGGGACAGCCGTACGCCGCCAGTGGAATTTCTGGCATTGCAATGACCACTTCTGGCATTGTTGCTTTGTTAAGTGTTTCACCTTTAATCGCAAAAGCTGTGCCATATGGGGGATGCGCATGGACGACACCTTGGCACTGAGGCATTTTTTGATAACAACGCAAATGCATCTTGACTTCAGTTGAAGGTTTAACCCCTGCTTTACTTTCTAAAATATTACCTTCTAAATCTAACTTCACAATATTTTCAGGTTGTAAAAAACCTTTACTTGTTGCAGTTGGCGTCGCTAAAATTTCGTTTTCTGATAAACGTGCCGAAATATTCCCATCATTCGCTGCAACAAAATCTTTATTAAATAAATGTTTGCCAATGTCACAAATCAGTTGTCTTAACTGTTGTTCTTTTTCTGTCATGATATCGTCCTCCTATACGTATTCATTGGGTCGATAGTTTTTTAATTGCACAGACGCTGCGACCACCTGTTGAATATCTGTTTTTTTAATCAGACCTAGCGTGCACAATTGTCCTAAAACATTGCCCATTGCACTGGCTTCAATTGGGCCTGTCACTACTTTTTTACCTGTATATTTTGCTGTAAGCTGACATAGCAAAGCATTTTGTATCCCGCCACCGACCATATGTACAGTGTCATAAGATTGGCCCGACAATCGTTCAATTGTCAAAATCGTACGCTGATACTGCATTGCAATACTTTGAATCACGATGCGAACCCACTCACCCACCGTTTCAGGTAAGGTTTGGCCTGTTGCTTTAAGATGCTGCTGAATTAATTCATACATATTTTCTTGTTTCAGAAATGCAGCATCTTCAACGTCAATAAAACTATCAATGTGTGCCATTTCAGCACTTTTTACCAATTCACTAAAACTATAAGCGTGGCCTTGTTCAGACCAGTATCGCTGCAACTCTTGTAAAATCCATAACGCATTCAAATTTTTTAAACATTTAATTTGACCGTCATACGTCCCCTCATTCGTCAATCCCATCTGATAAGCAACCTCGTTAATGATTGGTTCATCTCGTTGAATGCCTATCACTGACCAAGTGCCACAAGAAATAAAAATAGCGTTTGGTGAGACTGTTAATATACTCGCTGCCGTATCATGTCCTGTCGATGCGATGACTTTTAATTCACTCAAACCCGTCTCTTTAATTAACGACGGCGTTAAATGACCAAGAACCTTGTTCAATGTCAACTCACTTTGATCGAACCATTGTTTTGGGATACCCAATTTTTCGAATAGGGTGTCCGACCACTTTTTTGAGGTCGATAACAATCCGCTCGTACTCGCAATAGAATAGTTAATATTGATTTGCTGTGTTAAAAAGTAATTAAACAAATCCGGCATAAATAAGACATGCGCCACCACATCTTTGAGCCAAGGATGTGCTTGTATATCTGCATAGAGCTGAACATATGAGTTAATCGAGCTCGGTACAATCCCCGTGTATTTATAAAACTCCAACTCGGGCAATGCTTCATACAGCGCTTCTTGATATTTCAATTTCTCCTCATTCCGATAGTTTTTCGGAAGTAAGAGTAAACGCCCCTGTGCATCGATATAACCGTAATCCACACCCCATGTATCTATCGCCAAACTTTCCACATTTGTCGTCACTCGACTTACCGCTTTCAATCCATTTTTAATCTCTTGAAATAATTTTGGAAAATCCCAGTACAAGACACCGTTCATTTCAACCGGTGTATTCGCAAAGCGATAGATTTCTTCTAATTGTATTTTTTGTCCATCAAAATGGCCTAATATCACTCTGCCTGAACTTGCACCAAAATCAATGGCAATATGTTTCGTCACTTCGATCAATCCTTCCCCTATCGATAAACCGGGCCAAACGTTTGACACGCACGGTAATCAGCACCTTCAAGTGAAGCCGTACCAAAATGTTGCCAAACACGCGGACGGAACACGTCGGCGTCCGCCACATTATGCATACTAACCGGAATTCTCAACATAGAAGCCAGTGTAATCAGTTCACGACCAATATGACCATAGCTGATTGCACCATGATTTGCGCCCCAATGATTCATGACATCATACACAGATTTAAAAGCACCTTCACCTGTTAAACGCGGTGCAAACCAAGTTGTTGGCCAAGTCGGATCTGTACGTTCATCTAAAATCTGATGGACATCATCATCTAATGTCACGGAATATCCTTCCGCAATTTGAAGCACAGGTCCTAATCCAGCGACTAAATTCAATCGAACCATTGTCAGCGGCATTTCCCCTTTTGTAAGGTAATTGGTCGAAAAACCGCCACCTCTGAAATATTCTTGTATCGCTGGTCTAAACTGTGTCGCTTTCAAACACGATTCTACTTCCTCATTTGTAATCTCCCAATACGGTTTCATGGCAGGTTGTCCGGCACGTTGTTGCTGACCTGTGCCATCTAAAGTCGCTGAACCTGAATTAATGAGATGAATCACACCCGCTTTGGCACGGCCTTCTAATTGTCGTCCACCTGTCACCCGTGACACTGCTTCTGGGCTCCAATATGTGCGAACATCAGCAAAAATTTGAGCGGTATTCGTTAACAAGTAGTTAAACAACATTGAAATCCCATTAAGCGTGTCGTTTTCAGTCGCTACAATATAAGGTGTTCGTGTACCATCCCAATCAAAAGAAGTGTTTAAAATCGTTTCCATAAAATCGCCGTTTGGATAAAAGTCTGTCCATTGGCGTTGACCTTGAAAACCTGCAGCAATGGCAAAATGCCCTTCCGCTTCCTCTTCGTAACCCATCTCCGCCAGCTTCGGATTACCTACCATTAAATCACGACTAATAAGTGTCATTTTCACGACAAATTCTACTTGCCGTTCTTTTTCTTCATCTGATAATTGATTTTCTGGTGCGTTTGTATCTTTACCAAAATGGCATTTTTCTTTTGTCCAATCTAATGCACGTTGATATTCCTCTTGGTCATAAATCCCTAACTCCATACGACGGATCAGTTCTGTCGAATCCACATATTCATTCCGCATGCCTAAATAATTTTGGAAAAAGCGCTCGTCGACCATTGAACCCGCAATCCCCATAGAGACACTTCCGATAGATAAATATGCTTTACCATGCATCAATCCTTTTGCAAGTGCTGCTTTGCTAAACAAAATCAGTTTGTCTTTAACATCATCTGGAATCGTTCCGTCATTTGCATCTTGAACGTCTTTTCCATAAATACCGAAAGCAGGTATCCCTTTTTGAGCATGCGCGGATAAAACAGCGGCTAAATAGACTGCCCCAGGTCTTTCCGTACCGTTCAATCCCCAAATCGCATGTGGGATATTGTGGTTCATATCCATCGTTTCAGAACCATAACACCAACACGGCGTTACAGTGATTGTTGCACAGACCTGATGTTGATCAAATTTTTCTTTAGCTTTGTTTGCTTCAGTAACACCACCAATTGTTGTATCAGCAATCACACATTGGACTGCTTCACCATTGGGGTAACACAATGTCTCTGAAATCAACTGTGCTACTGCTTTTGCCATATCCATTGTCTGCACTTCTAATGATTCTCTCACGCCTTTTCTACGCCCATCAATCGTTGGACGAATCCCAATTTTGGGTAACTGTGTAAACATCTAAACCCCTCCTTTAAATAGAATCATTCTCTCTATTTCAAAACTATTATATGATAACGCTTACACAAAGTAAACATTTTCTCACAAAAAATGTTGTTTTATGACCGAATTATTTTTGGTTTTTTGTGTTTTTTTCAGTTATAATGTGATTAAAAGAGGTGTATGTATGAAAAAGTTTCAACGTTATAATGAAATCATGAATCGCCTCCACACTTTTAAACATGTCAATGTTAAAGATTTAGCAATCGCTTTTAATGTGAGTGAGGAAACGATTCGACGCGATTTAGAACAACTTGAAAAGGAAGGCGTCGTCAAAAGAAAGCATGGTGGTGCTTCATTGATTTCTGAAAGTGACTTTCCCTATGCATATCGCGCAACAAGTCATCCAGAAAAGAAAAAAGCCATTGCAGAGAAAATTTTGCCACTCCTTAAAAATCAATATAGTATTATGGCCGACTCCAGTTCAACAGTGTTGGAAGCCATTCGTCTGTTATCCATTGAAGGACAATCATACAAAGTCATCACAAATTCGATTAATATGTTATATGAACTCTCATCAACCCCTTTAGATTTCATATCAACAGGAGGCATGCTTAAGCCAGACTCCGCAACATTAGTCGGTTCTCAAGCGATCAACACGATTCATCACTATTACACGGATATCACGTTATTAAGTTGTCGTTCGCTATCGATCCATGGGGCTTCAGTAAACGGAGAATTAGAAGGTTTTACTAAAAAAGAAATGATTGGTCAAGGACGTCAAGTTTGCTTGCTCGTGGATTCTAGCAAATTAACCCCTCACGAAGATGCACTTTTTCAATTTGCTTCATTCAAAGACATTGATTACATCGTAAGCGATACCACATTACCTGAAATCTACCATCCCGTATTACAACAGCACCATGTTAAAGTACTCTAGACTCAAGTAAGACGTTTTTTAGTACAAAGGGACTTATTCTTACATATATAGTGAAATGATATTGCGCAAACAAATAAGCGAGGTCGCTTTCACCTCGCTTTATTTGTCGTATGATTGATTTGTCTCCTCAATCCATCCGTATGTACGTTTGGCGGATCCAATCTCTGACTGCAATAAAGCTCTGCCAATCTTGCTCGCCGTATAATGAAAGGCCATAACTTTTCAGTTTTTGGTAAAATGCTTGACGCATCCGCTTCGCCATATAATACAATACACCCGGATAATAACGTTCATAAAAATGAAAATCATTGTGTTCCAACAATGTCTCAGCAGATGTAGGAATAGACTGCACTAGCTTTTCCACCGTCGCTTTTTCGCTATATTTCATAATACACAATGCTATAAAATCTAAAGAAACATCTTTCCCTCTTGATATATTCGTTGTCTTCACCTGTCGAATATCCTTTCCCAAATTCAAACGACTTCGCTCATTTTTAATATCAATAAGCCATTTCTGCTGGACACACATCGAGGGTTGGGCACAATCCATTGTTTAGATCACTTTCTCCATCACGTGTAGCCACCTTTAGCAAGCATTTTTTGTCTGACCTACCACATTGAGACCGAGTGAATGTGGCAGATTAATCCTCCCTGCCACTTCACGTTCTGCCTCAACTTTTGTCATGTTTATCGTCAACGGAGTAAAATGTAATCCCGTCACCATGTAATGGGGATTGAAATAGTCTTTATACAAGATACTTCCATTCATATCATAATCCGTTATCACTTGAGAAAAATGTGTTTCGCACACATTCGTTTTAACGATACGACTTTGCCATTCATCGATTAAAAGATCTATCGATGATGAAATTTCATCACAATCGAATGACACGAGATTGACATCGCCAAGAGTGCCTGCCCATACAGGTCAATTCGAGACATTTCCATTGAAGTTCAACGTGTTAATATCACGACGCATGCATGGATTGAAATTTCAAAACAACAAGTCTTTTCGACACACTAATCGTGCGCCTGTCCGTCGTTCAATCTGCTTTTTCGTTTTATTCGATACTTTAAGGCTCATCTCTATTACGTCATAGAATCGATATGTGCATTGATTAAGATTATTTTTTCTTCGTTCTAGAAAAACGTTTAGAAAGTATTCCTAATCCGAACAGCACTAATACAATCGCTTTCCAATCTATACCTTCTGATTGTCCTGTTTCTGGTAAGACTTCTGTTTCAGAAACTGCACTTCCAGAAGACGATGGTACTTTCGTTGCAAATGCTGTTTTCAAAGCTTCTCGACTTGTCGGTGGATTTGACTTTACTTCCATACTTTCCGATGTTGCTACCTTAGGCTTCATATGTTCTGATGTTACAGTCACCATCGATTCTATTGTGCCTTCACTCACATTTGTATCTAACTCTACCGCCGACGTTTCTGCTATTGTGTTATTCGGTGTTGATGCCTCTGATGCCAATGGTTGATTCGCTTCTGATGTTGGTACTTCTGAACCTGTTGGTGACTCTGACTTCGTATCTGAATTTTCTGGTGCCGGTGGCTCCGCTGTTGCGTTATCCAGATTTGTCGTTTCCTCTACAGTTGGTTGATCCGTTCCTGTTTCTGGTGCTTCCGGTGTTGGTGTTTCTACTATTTCGACATCTGGAGTTCCTGTTTCTGGTGTTGATACTTCTGATGTCGGTGTTGGCTCAACCGGTGTCATTTCTCCTGACGGTTGGGTTGGGTGACTCTCCTCTGGACTTGTTGACCCCTCTGATCCTGTCGGTGGCTCTGACTTCGTATCTGAATTTTCGGATGCCGGTGACTCCGCTGTTGCATTATCCAGATTTGTCGTTTCACCTACATCTGGTTGATCCTTTCCTGTTTCTGGTGTTGATACTTCTGATGTCGACGTCGACTCAACCGGTACCGCTTCTTCTGACGGTGATGTTGGGTGACTCTCCTCTGGACTTGTTGACCCCTCTGAACCTGTCGGCGACTCTGACTTCGTATCTGAATTTTCGGATGCCGGTGACTCCACTGTTGCATTATCCAGATTTGTCGTTTCCCCTACATCTGGTCGATCCGTTCCTGTTTCTGATACTTCTGATGTCGGCGTCGACTCAACCGGTACCGCTTCTTCTGACGGTGATGTTGGTTGACTCTCCTCTGGACTTGTTGACCCCTCTGAACCTGTCGGCGACTCTGACTTCGTATCTGAATTTTCGGATGCCGGTGACTCCACTGTTGCATTATCCAGATTTGTCGTTTCCCCTACATCTGGTCGATCCGTTCCTGTTTCTGATACTTCTGATGTCGACGTCGACTCAACCGGTACCGCTTCTTCTGACGGTGATGTTGGGTGACTCTCCTCTGGACTTGTTGACCCCTCTGAACCTGTCGGCGACTCTGACTTCGTATCTGAATTTTCGGATGCCGGTGACTCCACTGTTGCATTATCCAGATTTGTCGTTTCCCCTACATCTGGTCGATCCGTTCCTGTTTCTGATACTTCTGATGTCGGCGTCGACTCAACCGGTACCGCTTCTTCTGACGGTGATGTTGGTTGACTCTCTTCTGGACTTGTTGACCCCTCTGAACCTGTTGGTGGCTCTGACTTCGTATCTGAATTTTCGGATGCCGGTGGCTCCGCTGTTGCATTATCCAGATTTGTCGTTCCCCCTACATCTGGTCGATCCGTTCCTGTTTCTGGTGTTGATACTTCTGATGTCGGCGTCGACTCAACCGGTACCGCTTCTTCTGACGGTGATGTTGGTTGACTCTCCTCTGGACTTGTTGACCCCTCTGAACCTGTTGGTGGCTCTGACTTCGTATCTGAATTTTCGGATGCCGGTGGCTCCGCTGTTGCGTTATCCAGATTTGTCGTTCCCCCTACATCTGGTCGATCCGTTCCTGTTTCTGACACTTCTGATGTCGGTGTTGGCTCAACCGGTACCGCTTCTTCTGACGGTGATGTTGGTTGACTCTCCTCTGGACTTGTTGACCCCTCTGAACCTGTCGGTGGCTCTGACTTCGTATCTGAATTTTCGGATGCCGGTGGCTCCGCTGTTGCGTTATCCAGATTTGTCGTTCCCCCTACATCTGGTCGATCCGTTCCTGTTTCTGACACTTCTGATGTCGGTGTTGGCTCAACCGGTACCGCTTCTTCTGACGGTGATGTTGGTTGAGATGACTCTGAACCTGTCGGTGACTCTGACTTCGTATCTGAATTTTCGGATGCCGGTGGCTCCGCTGTTGCATTATCCAGATTTGTCGTTTCACCTACATCTGGTTGATCCTTTCCTGTTTCTGATACTTCTGATGTCGACGTCGACTCAACCGGTACCGCTTCTTCTGACGGTGATGTTGGGTGACTCTCCTCTGGACTTGTTGACCCCTCTGAACCTGTCGGCGACTCTGACTTCGTATCTGAATTTTCGGATGCCGGTGACTCCACTGTTGCATTATCCAGATTTGTCGTTTCCCCTACATCTGGTCGATCCGTTCCTGTTTCTGATACTTCTGATGTCGGCGTCGACTCAACCGGTAACACTTCTTCTGACGGTGATGTTGGTTGACTCTCCTCTGGACTTGTTGACCCCTCTGAACCTGTCGGTGGCTCTGACTTCGTATCTGAATTTTCTGGTGCCGGCGGCTCCGCTGTTGCATTATCCAGATTTGTCGTTCCCCCTACATCTGGTCGATCCGTTCCTGTTTCTGGTGTTGATACTTCTGATGTCGGTGTTGGCTCAACCGGTGTCATTTCTCCTGACGGTTGGGTTGGGTGACTCTCCTCTGGACTTGTTGACCCCTCTGAACCTGTCGGTGGCTCTGACTTCGTATCTGAATTTTCGGATGCCGGTGACTCCGCTGTTGCATTATCCAGATTTGTCGTTTCCCCTACATCTGGTTGATCCTTTCCTGTTTCTGATACTTCTGATGTCAACGTCGACTCAACCGGTACCGCTTCTTCTGACGGTGATGCTGATTGACTCTCCTCTGGACTTGTTGACCCCTCTGAACCTGTCGGTGACTCTGACTTCGTATCTGAATTTTCTGGTGCCGGTGGCTCCGCTGTTGCGTTATCCAGATTTGTCGTTTCTGGATTCGTCTCTGGTGATGATGACGTATTCTCTGATATTTCCGAAGACATTACAGACGAATCAGATCCATGATGTTCATCAACTGTGCCCGATGTACGATCCGCTTCTGGTTGTGTTTCACCGGTATCTGTTGTTTCAGGTGTGGACAACGGGTTTTCTGGTGTTTGTACCTTCTCTGTTGCACCTTCTTGACTCGATGCTTCTGATGTCGCTTGGTCATCCGTTTTAGGCGTTGCTGTTTCTTTCGATGATGACTTTGAATTTGTTTCTTGTGCTGATGTTTCTTTTTCTTTTGATAGTGTTTCTGTTTGAGCTGACTCACTTTCCTCTGTGGTGGGACACGATTGAGGCATAGATTTAGGATCTACAACCACTTTTGTCTCTTGTGACATATTTTGACTTGTATCACGCGCAATCACTGATACTTCGTCATCTCGTGTAATGTGACTGATTTCTGGTGCATCGATTTGCCATGTGCCATCCGCTTGTGTCTCTGTTTCTAAAGTTTGATTTGATGATAACTGTACAATAATATGACTACCTGGTTCAGCTTGTCCTGTTAATGTCGATGAGCCTTCTAATAAATGTTGAACGACTGGTTGACTTGGCGGTGTTGTATCTACAACGTCACCAGTCCCTGATTGCGAGCGATTACCAAAACGATCAATTTCTGTTACCTTAATAACATCACCCACGACTAATTCTGTATCAAACGGTACACCAATCATCCAAGTTAAATTACGTCCTACTTTAGTTTTTATCACTGTATTGTTTGGGAGTATCACTTCAATTTGGTCTTGATATTTCTCACCTGTTCCCCAAATGATATGTTGTTTAGATTCTGTTGTTGCTACGGTTGGTTTTACTGGAGGGGTCACATCAACAGGTGTCACAACATTAACCATTGATCGATTTTTAAATCCATCCACTGCGATAACATCAATACGATCATTAGAAGTCAAATCCATCCCTTCTGGAAGTTGAACTGACCAATGCCCATCTTCCGACATTGTAGTGAGCGTTTGCTGATTCGGTAATCTTACTTCCACTGTTGTATGTGGTTCTGTTTCTCCAGACATTACTGTGTCATGTTCGTTAAATGGATTGACTACAACGGGGCTAGGTGCAATGGTATCAGTCACAGCCGCTTGAACAGATTGGGATGAAAACTTGCCTTGTATCGTCGCAATAGCCGCAATTTCATCTCCTGGGTGAAAAGATTCATTTACCGGCACATTCACTGTCCATTCCCCATTGTTTTCTACCGTTGTGTTAACAACTGTACCAGATGGAAATGTGACTGCAATCGAGGCGTGAGCAGGTCCATTACCGCCCACGAATCCACGACCATATTCTGTCACCGTCCAAGTCGGTTCTGGCGTATTCAATGTCGTTGTTTCTTCCATGTAAGGTTGTAATTGTGTCAAAAGACGTTCTTTCTCCCGACCATTAACATGTTGTACACCTTGCACAACACGATATAATTGCGTACGAAAATCTTTGCCAGGATTTTGCTTTATTGTCTCAATAATTGCGTTTACATCACTTTGTAATTGACTTGCATAACGACTTTCCGCTGCTTCTTGCGTCTCATTATCAACAATCAATCCTTTATCTGTTAAGCGGTATGTGACTGTTTCTTTCTTTTTATTTGGCATTGGGATTTCAGCATGATTCTCTAAACGAAAAACCTGTCGGCGTGATGTTGCTTCTCTATGCTTCACTTGAATTGTGTCCCCATACTCCATTTTAAATGTCACTACTTCGGATGGCGATTGACGATTTCCAATAAAAGAACGCTCTAACAATTGCTCTCCTTGTTGATTTTGAATCGTTACATGTGCATATTCATCATTATAATAGATATGTGGTTTTGCCGGTGATTGCTTGTAAACAACTGTTTTTGTCAATGGATAATAGTCAATACTGGCGAATTCTACATTGGCTAATCCTTTGAGTGAAATGTGCTCCGTCATTGCATTTTGCGTGCTATTTGCATCCGGGTAATCTAGCGTCACTTCATTCGTTCCATTTTCACGGACAATGAGATACGCATGTTCAGGGAGTGCATAATTTTGAGATAGCGGTGCGATCACTTTGTATACCCCTGGTCGAATATGCGCAAAATTAACTGTATCATTTTGAATCGTTCCAATTGCTACGGTTTCTGTACCATCAACCAACTTTACTTCTGCTCCTTCTGGTAAGTGCTGACCATTACGATGAATGTGAATTGTGGCATGGCTATCAATCGTCGTATCTTTCAAATCGGAAGAGCGTACTAGCTCATAAACAGAACTCAATCCTAATTGTTTTGCATATCTTGCTCTTTCTGCTGCATTGTCGATCAACATTGCCAATGGGTAAACGTAAGCGTTCCGAGAAGCGTTCGCTTGATCAATGAGTGTTTTAGGCAACTTAATTTGATATATTCCAAAATATGCAAGCCCATTGTATCCGTGGTCACCGAGCCAATGCTCAATAATCCAGCGTGGCACATCCTTTTCCACATGCCCTTTTGCCGCTTCTTCACGCATCGCTTTCAACATATCAGTGACGCCGTTGAATGTAGTGAGTCGAACCATTCTCGTCAAAAAGTCTAATCTTTCACGGACGTTTGTGCGACCTAGTGTAAAATGACTTGGGTCTTTTAATATTTTATCTTGAAGTGCTTTTTGGTACTGGGTTTGTTTTCCTTGATATAACCAATCTTTTTTCACACCCATAACTTTCGTCTGATATTCATTTGCAAATATATTATTCCATATTTCTACAAGTTCCATATGTCCATCGCCAATCATCCAGCCATCAAAGCCGTGGCCTACTTCATGCAGTGCTAACCACCCCGGTTGTAAATAGCCCCGTAATGATGGCTGATTCGAACCCATATGATCCCTTGACCAGTAAGCAATTCCTGCCCCATGTTTGTCAGCCATTGTGAAATACTTTTGTTCAACGTTGTAGTGAATAGCGTTTGGATCGTCTGTCAATCCCGACCATTGATTGTACTTTTGAATCACATCATCATAAAAATTCAACATCTGATCTAATGTTTTAAACGCATTCGCATCTTTACTTTTTTTCATATCTTCAATTCGTTTACGATCGATTTTAGGAAGTAAAAACGCATTATATTTCCCTTCAACGAATGCATAACTCGCTTGCGTATCACGCCATTGTTGTTCAAATAATGCTTGGTCTCCGCCTTTATGATAAGTTGGTAACATCATCCCCTGATTGTTTTCTACATAAAAATCAACTTGGGGTTGTGTTCGAAAACCTCTTGGCAAATAAACAAATGCACCACTGTCAATCGACGTATGGATATTCACCCAATTCCCGTTTTTCGGGACAACGACGGCTCTATTTTGACGGCTATCGTCTGTCACAAGACTCACACGAATATCACCTTCATTATGTCTAGCTGACTGGCGAATATATAACTTCATGTTTGCGGGAATAACCAAACCTAAACTTTCACGACCCTGACCTGTACCACGTCCCATTCCTAGTGTTTGTGCTTTTTTAGGGTGATTCATAACGGGGATTGATTTACGATAAACTTTTTCACGAACACCTTTTACCGTGATCACTTGTGTATGTGCTTGACTTGCAGGTTCTTGACTTGGCATTTGTATTTCGTTAGTACCAGTTGATGCTGAATCTGTACCTGCCACTCGAAATGCAGTGCGCTCTTCTCGGTGCGCTTCAGGTGCAACGGCCACATTTGATTGGACTTTTATTGCACCCTTATTCTCTTGTGATAAAGGGTTCGTCACCTTTATTCCAAAAGTTGTATCATTTGTTTGCACATTCGTACTGTCTGGTGATCCAACAGTTTGATTCATTGTCATGTCTTTGTCGTATTCTTTTCTGCGTTTCACTTCCTCTAATGATTTCAGGTTTGATGGTTGTTTCGTCTCCGTCTTTCTTTCTACTGTAGATATTTCTAACTTTTGTGATTCAGCCGCTTGTGCTACATGCGCCATATTCATATAGAAAAAAGAAGCAAACATGACCGAAGCCACACCGACTTTAAACTTGCGTATTCCAAATTTCTGCTGTCTTTGTAGATTTAATTTTACTTCATCTTTGTTAGTCAATATTCTTCCACACCTTTATAATTGTTCAAAACATAATATTTATAATTATATAATATCAGAAGAAATATAGATTGAACAGTTAAAACGCTAAACCTATCACAGAAATCCTCGTACTAAAGTCGGATACTTTTTCCTTTCCCTAGACGCATGTCATGCTTTGTATGTTCATATATGATAAAAGTAATCTTACAACAAGGGAGGGGATAAGCATGCGTACGATTATAAGAGCTGGCATTGCAGTGGTGGCCATCATATTCATCGCACGGTTTTTAGACAATGAAGAAAATATCGCTACCATCGAAAACTATAAGAACCAATTCATTCAAACAGAAGCCGTTCAAAAAGTACTTCACAGTCAACCTGTACAAAAGCTTCAAAATACTCATATTGATGATATCTTACCTTCTGATTTCTTTTAATAAAATCGTACACGAAACAGCGCACATGTCTCTTTATTCGACACGTGCGCTGTTTTATTGTATTTTCAAGGGGTTAGGAAGACAGTGACCCTCTCTTGTTTTTATACTGCTTACGATAACCAACGATGAATATGATATACGATACTGCCTTGATGTGGGTCGTTCGTTTGATCTAATACACGTAAAAAATCTAAATGTCCCACCTCTGGATAAACGATTGCTTTGACTTTTGCACCTAATGCTTCGTACGTTTCATAAGTTAACTGAGAGTCTTTATTTGGAAAGATGACATCGTCTTCACCTAACAAAAACAGGACATCCGGCAGATGTTCGATGCGTTGAATGTCTGCTAAATAATCCGCACGTAACGTATACATTAAATCTGTCACCATCGTTTCTAAAGGGGCTAAATATTGCGTGAAATTAAACGTGTCATGATGTTTTTTAGACACCCCTTGGCCTAAAATAAAATTTGGGATACTTTGACCCATCGTCCCTTGATCTCCAGGTTTTACATCTTTCATCAATTCATATAATAATTTTGAAAATCTCAATTCTTTATAGTCGATTTTAGCTGCACTATTTAAATAGATGAGTTTCTTAATAGGGAGCTGATTATAACTGGCAAGTTTCGTTGCAATCAGCCCTCCCATTGAATAGCCGATCATGGACATCTCCTGAATCTGTGACGTTTCAACCCATTCGACTAATACTTCATTCATACGTAATGCATACTCAGATAAATCGTAGTCATTTCGTTCAATGCTACTGCTCTCGCCACGGCCAGGTGCGTTAATAAAAATCAATTGCGCTTCATCAAAATATTTCGCAAATATCGTCATAATTTTATAATTCATGATGGCACCGTGAAGCAACACAATTGCTTTATCAGCATGCGGGTCGCCCATTGTCACGATTTCAAGTTGTGCTGCTTCAGCATGTCTTAATGTCTTAATATATGTTTGCATGTTTTTAATGACATACATTCCTCTCTATCTCAGTTCTATCGTTTCATTATGCTTCGTTTTAATGAAGCCGTCATTCATATTGATTATAGTATGATTTCCCATTAAATGAACAGGGCTAAAGTTGTATTTTAATAATTTTTGACTCCCCATAGCCTTTCTTCACACTTGCGAATGATACTTTTCAATACTTTGATCCGTGCCGTTTTTTTGTGATCTGCTGGTACAACAAACCATGGCGCACCTTCAGTATCTGTTCGTGTGATCATATCATGGCTCGCCTCAATGTAGGCATCCCACTTCTCACGATTACGCCAATCTTCATCCGTAATTTTCCACTGCTTGGTTTCATCTTTTTCACGTGCTTTGAATCGCTTTAATTGTTCGTCTTTATCTAAAGATAAGAAGAATTTTAATATTAATGCGCCTTCATTGACCCACATTTTTTCAAATGCATTAATCTCATCATAGGCACGCGACCACTCCGCTTTTGTCGCAAAACCTTCTACACGTTCAACGAGAACACGCCCATACCAACTCCGGTCAAAAATACCAATATGGCCGCTTTTAGGCATCACATGCGCAAATCGCCAAAGATAATGGTGGTTCAATTCAACATCTGTCGGCGCACTAATGGCATTGACTGCGTAACCTGTAGGATCTAAAAACGTCCGTATGCGTTTAATATTGCCACCTTTCCCTGCCGCGTCCATCCCTTCAAATACAAGTACACAAGGAATTTTACGTTCATATAAAGCAAATTGCAGCTCACGTAATCGGAGCTGTAAGGCTTCGATTTGTGCATGATAATCAGTTTTAGATATTTTCTCATCGGGTTTTGGAAATAGCGCTGTTTGGAACGCAGGTGTGAATTGACCATCCACAACTTGTTTTTTCTTTTGATGTTGTTGAATTGCACGTGTCAAACGGGCATGAAGATGTTCATACATTTGAGTCATTGCTGCTTCACGGTCACTGTAATCAATCTCTTTCCATGTATCATCTAACAATGGTTTGAAATACGTTAAATATACATCCGGCGAAACAATGTGTTCGTACTCTTGTGCTTTCCAGCGGGTTAACGGATTCGATTGCATTTGTGCGATATGTTCTTGCCGTTTTTCTTCATTAATATTAATGAAGAATTTGATGATTTCATGATGATCCGCCTGTAACATCGACTCAAAATCATGCATTTCATCTATTAAAACTTGTCCATCTTTTAGCAAAGGATACTGGATACCATGAACTTGATAATCGACATAGTGGGAATACCAACTTCTGAAATAAATATGAATATGCCCTTTCTCCGGTAAAGTTTCCCAAAAGTGTTGGAGAAATGGAAATCTCAAGTCATATTCAGAAGGTGTCTTTGTCGCTATAAAATTGGTATACTTTGCATCTAAATTAAGCAATAGTTCGTTCGTTAAACGTGTCTTGCCTGAAGCGGGCACGCCTTCAAAAACAATCATGACGGGTATGCCTAACATATGTGTTTGACGTGTTAATTCAGCAATTTCTATTCGTAGCTTTTCCCATTTTTTCATTTTCCTCACCTCATCTTCTTTATTATATAAGACTCTTTTTTAGATGGGAAATTGAATTTGATGATCCTTCAAAATTTCATCTTCATTCATTATTTTCTTCATCTCAGCACTGATTTTTCATTACATTTTATATTTTCGCTGTAACATTTGTAATATGTGTCCATTTTTAAGTGCACCTACGAAAACATTTCAGTCATAAAGCGGTCTAGTGTTTTTGCACCTTTTTAATCGCCATTTCAAATATTTAAAAATAACAAACAGATTACAAAACGATGATTTGAAAAGTAATTGTAATGTTTTGTTATTTACGCGTAATTTACAAAAGGATGATTCGTTGGTAGAGTGTGGTTGTTGAATTTTTTACTAAGCAAACTTTTGAGAATGAAAATATAAATTAAAAACACTTTTTATTGGAGGACTTAATTACTATGAAAAAGACATTTTTAACTGCTGCACTTGCTTTATCAATCGGAGCTACAGGTGCTGCTGTAGGCACACAACAAGCAAATGCGGTTGACGAACCTATAAATAAAGTAGAATTAGCACAATTAGCACTTAACAACGATTCATCTTTAAATGAACACGCAATTGAGCCAGGCGCATATGATTATGAGTTTTCATTAAATGGTGTGAACTTCCATTTCTGGTCAAATGGTTCTGTATTTGGTTGGTCATATAATGCAAATGGTCAAGCCGATACTGCAAACGGATCATCTATCGCGGCGCCAACTCAATTTTCAGATATGAGTTATTTTGCATCTACACAAACGGAACAAAATGGTGCATCAAGCGTACAACAAGGGCCAAGCTATTCACCAGCACCACAATCTGCACCAACATATAACACATCATCAACTTCTGCTAATTCAATTACATTAGCGAACGGTAATACACCTGGTTATTACGGTAACAGAGCAGCGCAAGATTTAGCACAACGCACTGGCGTATCTGCTGATGTATGGGCTAGAATTATTGCACGCGAATCTGGTGGACAATTGAATGCAAGAAACGCTTCAGGTGCTTCAGGTTTATTACAAACAATGCCAGGTTGGGGTCCAACTAACACATATGAGCAACAAATCCAAGCTGCAGAAAGAGCATATAGAGCACAAGGTTTAAGTGCTTGGGGCTTCTAATCACCTATATGATTGTTTAAGAGAGATGAAATGAGGGGGACTGATTTCATCTCTCTTTTTTTCTATAATCAAGGCATCATCGGAAAATCACAGATCGTCGTCTGTTTCACTTTCCTGTTTTTTTGGTTAACGTAAAAATTCGTCTTCTGTTGTTTGATGGCTCACTATTGCGCAGCTTCACTTCGGCCTCAGCCGGTATACCCCAAACAAAACAATTGCTTTGCTAGAACACGCTTTATACAATAGGAATAAACTAACACATTAGGTGAACAGATGAAACCATTAATACGCAAAGGACTTTTCTTAATATGTTTGGTCGCGCTTGTTTTTACGCTTGTCACACATTATGATGTGATTCATCAAAAAATCGCTACTTGGGAACCACATACATCAGCATTTTTTGAACCTCAAGATCGCAAAACGCATGGCTTCGGTACGTACAATCATAATCTCTCTTTTAATGGAGACGCGCGTCATTACGGTAACGATTATCGCTTGCCAGAAAATACCCCGATCCTCGCTCCCACCCACGGAACAGTCACACGTACATTTGATAATGATTTAGGGGGGCATGTTTTAGAAATTCGTGAAGATAACGGCCAATATTTCCAATGGTTTATGCATTTAAATGCCTTCAAAGTCAAGGTAGGTGACACCGTTAAACCTGGAGATGTCATCGCCTTATCAGGAAATACAGGTCAACAAACCACCGGACCCCATTTGCATTTTCAACGGATGAATGGGGGCGTGGGCAACCGCTTTGCCGAAGACCCCGATCCATTTGTAGAGCAACTTCCAAAGCAACAACGCAGCCTTTATCAACTGGCTTAACCTTCATTTGTCCGCAACAAAAAAGCCGTAAACGACATGATGTCTTTCACATCCGTCACCGTCTACGGCTTTTTTATTTTTAAAATCCCCTCCATTAATCGATAAAGCAAGTTAAACTTTAAATCATCGTCGTCATCCTCAGCACATTTGAACATACACCCCTTCCGCTTGTCTTTCGTTCCCCCTATACGGATCAGTCCATGTATGTTTCTTGCCCTCAGATGATATGATGCCCCCTCAACTTGATTCATAAAGTTTAAAATTCGAAATAATATGATAATTCAAACGATAAACCCCGACACGATGTACACCCTCGTCTCCTTTGAGCCTAATACTTATACATGCACCGTTCTTCACTGCGCAGCCAAATATTCTTTTTATGCACATTCATATGAATCTGTTGCATCTTTTCTTCTACGCCACAAATTTCTAATGCACAGGCTTTCAAAGCATCACAATACATTTCCGTCCCCGCTTTTGAATTTTTGTAATGCAACTTGTGCTCTAAACTCGCCCACATATCCATGCCAATCGTACGCAGCTGAATTTCAACAGGCATTTTCACTATCCCATCTGACAGAAAAATAGGAACTGAAATAACGATATGCAAACTACGATACCCGTTGGATTTTGGGGTTTTAATATAATCTTTCCTTTTCAACAACTGTATATTTTCCTGTTTTAACAATAATTTTTCGACTAAATAAATATCGTCAATATAGTTACAGACGACGCGAATCCCCGCAATATCCATAATATGTTCCATTGCTGACGTCACCGTAATGTCAAACCCTTTTCTTTTCAGTTTTTGAAGCAAGCTTGGGATTTCTTTAACGCGACGCTCCATATGATGAATCGGGTTATGATCATGTTTCATTTGAAAATCTTCATCGAGAATACAGAGCTTTGTATTAACTTCTTCTAAAGCAGCTTGATATAAATGTTCTAATTTAATAAATGCGATAAGTTGTTCTAAGCTTCCTATTTCTTGCAATGCTTTATTCGTATATTTGGCCATTTGTTGTTTTAAACTTTCCACATTAAAAGGTGTACTTTTATCTGTATACATCTCTTTCACCTCTATATCAATATTTCAAAAGCTCATCCTTTTCGGCTCAATTTTCTACCCATCATCATATCAGGTTCAAAGATACTTGACTACTTTGATATGAAAATCGTATCGCTTATGAATTGATGATAAATCCTTGAATTCAATATCTGTAAGATAGGGCTAAAATCAAGTATGCGACATGATCATTCCCCCATAAACTATTGTGCATTTGACCAAAAAAGGGGAATTTTATCACTTTTAAACCCTAGTATGTCTCCATTGACCGCATCAAATCGACATGCGGAAAACATCACAAAAAGAACAGAGATAGAGTAATAACGTTTGCTTCATCTCTCTATCCCTGCTCATCAGCTTTAACGTCTAGTGGTCGTAATGGCGGTGGCCTTCATCATGTTGAATGTTCAAATGAATATGTTGCATTTTTTGTTCAACTTCACCAATCGATTGCGCACATATTTTCAAAGTTTCTCGATATGCCGCTGTATCTCCTGACGTGTTCTTGTAATGCAGTTGATGTTCTAAACTTGCCCACATGTCCATACCAATCGTTCGTAACTGCACTTCAACCGGCGCTTCGACAACCCCGTCCGATAAAAAGATAGGTACAGAAATGACAATATGTAAACTTCGATACCCATTTTCTTTCGGTGAGTCAATATAATCTTTACGCTTTAACAATTGAATATCCGTCTGTTGTAGTAACAAGCGCTCCACTGTATAAATATCTTCAATATAATTACAGACGACACGAATACCAGCGATATCCATAATATGCGTTTTGGCCGCTTCAGCCGTCAGTTCAAGGTCTTTTCTTTTTAATTTTTGCAGCAAACTTGGAATTTCTTTAACACGTCGCTCAATATGATGAATGGGATTATGGGCATTTTTGATTTGAAAATCTTCATCGAGAATGCGTAGCTTCGTACTGATCTCCTCCAAAGCTGCACGATAAAGATAACCTAATTCCACAAACTCGATGACTCTGTCTAATTCTTCTGTGCCATTTAAATCACGATTCGTATATTTTGCGACTTCTTGTTTTAAGTTTTCCAAATTATAAGCGGCATTTTTTTCTACAAACATGACGTTCACTCCAACTTGATATGATTTGAAAACGTTGCTTCACAGCAAAAGTCATCTTTCGCTTATCATATCAGTTTCATTCCACATTGACTACTTTAAACTGACGCGTTCGGTTCTCCAAACGCCGTCTATTAAAACCAACTCATGCCCACTAAAGTCAAAATCATCGTTCTGGTCAATATCCATCCTGACAAACAATATGAACGAAAATAGGCAAATGTACAGTGGAATCCATACCTCAATGCGTCCTGATACCAAAATCAATCGCTAAGTGATGCGCACTTAGCGATTGATTTTAACGATTCATATTAACGATATTGGACAATTTTTTCGACGTTTAAACGTGATGTTGGACGTCCTTCTTTAGCTGCTTTCCCAATTGCAATAATCATCACGGGCACATAACGTTGTGAATCCAAGCCTAGACGCTCAGCAATTTCTGCACGGTTAAAACCACCAATAGGATTTGTTTCGTAACCATGTTCACGTGCAACAAGCATGAATTGCATTGCAGCAAGGCTACTGTCTACTTTGACGATGTCATTCATTGATTGTTGATCCAAGCCTTCATACATTCCTACAAAGCGTGATACTAACTCCTCTTTAACTTCAATCGGCATATAGCCTTTTTCTACTGCAGCACCGTAGATTTCTTCTGCATACTCATAGTTCAACATATCCCCAAAAATAACGACCATTGCTGCGGATGTATCATTTTGTTGACTATTAAATTGCACCAATGGACGTAAAGTATCCTTACCTTCTTCCGTATCAACGACGACGAAACGCCATGGTTGCATATTAACAGATGATGGCGCTAATGTCGCCTTTCTAATCATTTCATTCATTTCTTCTCGAGGAATCTTTACGGATGTATCAAATAATTTAACAGAGCGACGTCCTGTTAGTATCTCTCCAAAATTTTGTGTATGTGTCATTCATAGTCACCTTTCTTTTTTCACTGTTGATACAGTGCGCACTAAAATGAGATTTAATTATATTTTATACCTGCTTTTGAATCAAGAAAAAAGTGTTATAATGGATATAAATTATTGTAAAAAAGTATTGGGGGTCTCAACATGACAACACAGCCAAAAGCACTACAGCAAGAATTATGTTTTTTATTCTATGTCGCGTCAAAGGAAGTCATCAAAAAGTTTAGTGCTTATTTGAAAGAATACGAACTCACATACACTGGATACATCACGCTTATTTCAATCGCTGATGATGAAGTGGTCAATATCAAGCGCCTCGGTGACCGAATTTATCTCAACTCAGGCACATTAACACCACTAACCAAAAAGTTAGTTGCGCAAGGATTAATCGAAAAAGTCAGGAAGCCTGAAGACGAGCGCAATTTGAACATTTCTCTCACAGATAAGGGGCGTGCATTAAAACAACAATTAAAACATCTCAACGAAGAAGTCCATGCTTCGTTAACGATGGAAGAAAAAGATATGATGGACCTGCTTGGCATTTTACAACGTTTCTTGGAAAACAATTTTCCTTGTCATACCGTCACACAATAATTTAAATGATAGGTTTCGGGGACACGACTGTACGATACCGCTCGTACTTTAACAAATCTATCATTGACACTTGATTGCTATGATTAATACAGTGGTCTAACAACACAACACTCGATCTATATGTTTGTTTTAGCACTGCTATAAAAACGATCTGTTAAAAGTTGAATGAATCACTTTTAGCAGGTCGTTTTTTGATGTCAAAGCGTTGAACATCGCTTCATCATATTTGTTGTTTCTCAATCATCCATAGCTTTGTTGTTAAAATGTTGCCAATAGCGTCGAAATAATATCGATACGGCACGATGTAAAGGGGCTTGCGTCACGCGGTAAATGCCCCACGGTAAACGAGGCACGAAGTCATGTAATGCAATTAAACATTGCGTCGTATCACCTGCTAAACGTCTCAACTCAAAGCGTGCTGTCCGTCCGCTTTGCTGTACGAGCCACCCTCCAGTAATATTCAAGATGACATGTCGCATCGGATCGCTATCTGGATGATCGTGCATCTGAATGAGCGGGATTTTAAACGGCATCAAAACAATAGTGAATCGTCGACCATCATAAACCCCATTGATCAGCCGTCCGTTTAGCGTCTTTAAAAATCGCCCATACATGGCAGTCACTGCATCCATAGAGATGTTTTTAGGCACATTAAACGCTTGTATTGAACGTACAGAATGCCTTTCACGACTCCACTGATAACAAGCACATCGTCCGATATAACCTGATGCCTTTTTTAACGATTGATGCACAATTTTGATTTGATAGGCATCCATTGTTTGCTTTAGCACGGGCTGTAGCGTTGCCTGAAGGACCATACATTTTTGAATATTCGCTTGTTTCATCCCAAATCCTAAATTATCATACATGACTTGTTGCAGCTGCTGCGGATGGCTTTGTGTCAAACGAGTATTAGAAAATTGAGGCGTTCCAATAATGACCACGAGCGCAATATCTTTTAATGCTGTGACAACATGAGACAGGTCATATAAATCAATTTCTCTCGTCGGTGCTGATGTCGTTTGTCTCACTGTCGGAGAAGCTTGCACGTACACTTGATGCCCTTCGCTACGCAACTGTTCCACATAGTTGTGGGTATAGGGATGTCCATCTGTGATGACCAAAGTATTCACCATACATTTCACTCACTTATCTATTTGATTTCTTGTATTATATCATTTATTCAAAGATTGTATGAATTGCATTCTATTTATTTTCAAACGAGACAGGTTAATCTTCCATATCACTTACAAAAGGTACTAGAAATTCCACTTTGACGATACAAAAAAACAGATCAATGAACAGCATACAACCGCCTTCATCCACCTGTCTATAGGTTAAATCCATTTTAACATTGCATCCATTTCTAAGCCATAACACGTGAAGCGGTTGGCTCGTCGATGATCATTAATTTTGGCTAAAAATAAACATCATCATTATTGTCAATGTGGTCAAAACTGCCCCCATTGTTACCCATGTATGAGGATTCATCTTACCGTGTTGTTCTGTCCGACGAAAAGCTCGGATGGCCATAATCCAAACAATGACTGTTAAAATTGTTAAAATGATTAATACTGCATACACCTCAAGCACCTCCCGTATGAATACATGAATAACTTTATATTATCATACAATGACGCATAAAAAAATACAAACTACGAGAGATTCAGCGCTTTCGTTTCACATGTCACAAGACGTTGACACACCTTTTTGAAACGATCATATCGTCTATCAGGACTGATTTCTATTCGTGCCTACCGAGGACAAATCTATTTTGACACGCTTTTATTTTAGTGGTAATATAACACTAAAATTCACTATATATTTTATCTTATAAAATGGAGATACAATGATGACCTTACCTCTAAATGTGAAGCTTCGTTTACTCATGTTATTCGTACAAAATGCCACTGTGAATTCGGTTTTCCCATTTATGGCACTTCTCCTAACGCATTACATAGGGGGCGCGCGTGCGGGAATCATTCTAATCATCGGTATCATAGTCAAATTTATCGCCTCACTTTTTGGTGGCTATTTCAGCGATAATTTAGCCGTCAAAAAATATACCATTGCGATCTTAACTGGATTTAGCGCCCTTTTATTTTTAAGTATGGGCCGCATGGTCTATCATTTAGAGCAAGTGCATGCATCCACGCTCATTTTAATGTTTTTTATTGTCTTTTACTTATTCAATGAACTTGTCACTGCTTTGGCCAAACCGATGTACAATGCCCTCGCTTTAGATCATATTCACGAACCCCATCGCCAACAATATGCACGTGCTAAATATTGGGTTTCAAATACGTCCACTGCGTTAGGTATGTTAATTGGGGGATTATTTTATAGTACTTATAAAGTCCACTTATTTGTGCTCATTTTTATCTGTTTAAGTTTGAATGTATTCATTTTAATCTTTTTAGTGAAAGAAACACCTCGTTATACAACACAACAAGGTGTCCCACATTTGACGCGCATTTTACAGCGTTATCAGTCAGCATACCGCAACCGCCCTTTTGTCCTTTTATTAATCAGTGGCGTACTCATTTTAAGCGCCGAGTTTTCATTATCATCTTATGTGGCAGTGCGATTACAACATCAATTTCAACAAGTGACTTTATTCCATTTCCCAATTGATGGCGTACGCATGTTCTCAATGCTTTTATTAATCAATACCGTTACGATTATCTGTTTGAGCTTTGTCATTTTACATCTATTTCGTCATTTCAAAGTATTTACGATTTTAAATATTGGGTTTTTCTTCTTTGCAACCGGCTATACGATTGTTATGAGCAGTAATCATCTTTTCGTGCTCGTTCCTTTTATGTTTATCGCAACAATTGGTGAGATATTATTCACACCTACCGTTGAGGCTGAAAAGATTCGCTTTATTCCACCTGAAACACGTGGTGCTCATTCGGCCTTGGATAGTTGGGTTCTCATTGGGGCTGAACTCTTATCACGTATCTTTTTAATTATTGGTACCGTTTTAACCCCATTCCTGATGTCAGGACTTGTATGCATGACCATTACAGGCGGATTCATTCTATTGCTATCAACCGTAAGACGTTACCAAACGTGAATGACACCCGTCACTCGTGTCATTTGATGTATGGCACCATCAATGTGTTGACGCAACTTTTGAAATAAAAAAGCGAGCGTCCTCGCCGTTGACTTCAACGTGACGCTCAATTTTTGACTGGACTTTAGTACCAAATCACATGGTCATGATACCAGGCGATCACCTGTTCGATTCGCTCAATTAATACCGCTTCATTTTCTCCTTCAACGACGACTGAAATGATCACATCAACACTATGTTGTGCTGCTTTAAATTTCTGTCCGGGTGTCGCTTTGTTCGTTTGAGAAACAACCCAAGATTCATCCAAACTTTGGCGTATCCCCCCATATGTTGCATTCTGTGGAGGTAGCAACACAAATCCCGCATAGCGCTCAAGTGGTTTCACCTTTTTCAGCACATCGTCGTAACCTAACTGTAATTTCAGGCTCATTTGATTTAATTCAAATCCTGCCGCAAACGCAAGAGTTCTTCCTATCTCACCACCGCCTGTTCGACTCCCTATTTCACAAAAATAAATGTCCCCATTTGATGTTACAAAAAATTCAGCATGAAACGAACCATTCGGTAAGGAAGGTAAAGTGGCAATCACTTTCTTAACTTCTTGTTGCAGTAACATGTTGAGCGGGTTATCCTTCTGTAACAAATAACTCGATAACGGTTGATGATCTTGAAATGACAAACAACCATTATAATAATGCGACACATACGCACACACCACGGATGCTTGATGGATTAAACCATCGACATGATACATTTCCCCTTCAATATACTGTTCAATTTCGTATTGATGTAAATCATCATGCGCTAGCAAAAACGTGTCAATGTCAGACTGTTCTCTTGCTATGACCACATTTGAAGATCCTGACCCATCAATCGGTTTCAATACAACCGGTAACCCTTGACTTTCAACGAAGTGGCGGACATGTTCCGCATCAATGGCTTTATCAAATTGTGGTATTTTGACTGATGATGCTTGCAGAAGTTGCTTCATCAAAATCTTGTCACGATATGCTGTCGCACTGATGAATGATTGTCCCTCTAACTGCAAAAGTTCCCTTAATCGGGCTGCTCTTAACACATCAAACTCAGAAATAGAGAGGACATGTGTAATGGGATATTGCTGACTTAACGCAAGCGCACGCATTTCTATATTAGGATTGTCTTTATAATGATCAAATGACTCAATCCGTAAATACTGTGATTCTGAATAACTCTCTTTTTGTTCGGTCGGACAAAACAAAATGACACGTTCAGATGTATCCTCGAACCACTCATCATAAGGCGTTTTCTCTCGCCCAGTAATCGACAATATTAAAATGGTCACGTTACAATCACCTCAATCACTTCATGAATCCTTTCAATTCTTTGCTGTATCTCTGCTGTATTCGCTCCTTCCAGCACGATATCTAGCACAAAACAACTCGAAAAGTGTTCAGGCGGCATCAATACTGAATCTCCATATGACTTCAAAGGAACTGCAAAATGCACTCCTGGAATTTCTAGTAGGCGATCTACCCCCTTAATCCCTTTAAAAACACCACTCCGTTCTGCCATCACACTGTAAAAACACATCTTTTTCGTTGTAACATCAAAAGGTAACCAACTTTGTGTGATATCGTTACCAACTGAAACGTCTATCACCTTCTCAAAAAAAGACTGACCCGACGCACCGGGAACGAGATGAGAAGTAATAAAAGCACCCCCTGGTCTGGCAGCCGCTTCGATGACTTTAAATCCGTCTTTCGTCATTCGCCCTTCTAAATGAAATGCACAATGATCAATCCCTAAACTTTGAATGGCTTGCGTGACAGTCTCTTTGATTTCTCGTTGAACTGCGGCTGACTTTTCAGATGGAAAAATGGCAATATACTCTAATGCGTAATCAGGGGTCACAGCTTTATCTGTAATGCCCGCTATCAACACTTGCTTATTTTGTACAACCCCCTCTACCGACACTTCCTCTCCATCCAAATACCCTTCGTAAATATAATCATGCGGATAATAACGGTATACGTGATCACGTTCAGGCGAAGTCGCTTCAACAAGCGTTTCATACACTTGCGCCATCTCTGACTCACTTGTTATCTTAAAAATCCCTTTACTTCCGGAAGCCCCCACTGGCTTCAGTATACCGGGTGTCCCGATTCGCTCAACAGCACGATGCAAATCCTCTGCATGAAAAACATGTTCAAAAGGCGGTGAAATCCTCTCAACTTGGTCAAAAGCCAATCGCATTTGGTACTTATTCCGTGCATTTTTAACATGCGTGCATGGGACGCCTGGAAGTTGCAACTGATTATTCAATAAAGCGACGAGTTCAACATCTTTATCAGACCAAGTCAATATGCCACTCAATGGCTGTTTTTCATGATATTGTTTGACTGCTTTTACCATTGTAGATTCATCGTATGTGTCGATTTCGATCACTTCATCCAATCCGCTATCAATCAATTGCGGATCACTATCCGTCATTAATACGACGCGATAACCTAATCGTTTGGCTTCTTGAATCGGTGCTATTCGCTCTACTTTATGACTTCTTAAATTGATAAATAATAATGTTTTCATCTTGATCGCCTTCCTCTTTTATATCTGTTGATATTGCTGTTGATACCATGCGCGGTCATATGCCGTTATATCAATGGTGCAAGCGGTCTGCATTCCAAAATCAAACCAGGCTTGGTAAAGTTCACCAAGGATACGTTGATAATAAAGCGCTTTCATTAAATCGTCTTCTGTGTAGGTATTACCCGTTGATCTCATCAATCTTAAATCATAAAATGCTGCTAAATCATACGGTGGACATTGAATCGTTCCTGGACAACGCATCGCATACTTAACATCTGCAAAAACATGTCCTTTATGATGCTGATTACTCCATGTCGTTATATCACTCATCACAGGGGGAAAATAGTAATGCCGTTCCATATTTTTTACCCTATTTAGAAAGTTTCCAGGGGTATAATGCCAACTGTTGTATTCCATCCTTTTACTGATTGCCACTAAAATACCTGTCAACATTTGAGGTTGACCTTGAAATGACTCAATCAACGTCCCACTCGGAATCACACAACAAAAATACATTTTTTGATTCCAGTCACAAATCGTTGCGATATCATTATTTTTAAGTGCGCAATAATAGGCGTAAGGCTGTCTAAAACTTCTCGTCATCCCGATATCAGAATGTGTCGCTTCAATCGCATAGGAGACAATCGTTTCCAACAATTGTTGTAATCTATCGCTACGACGATGTTGATCAATAAAGTGGTAAAATGCCGCATAATACACCTCTATCGTATGAACTTCTAGCATTTGTAATAAGACCGCTTCCAACCTTTGATCCGTGTACGCTGTTAACGCTTCTTTCTCGATTAATCGTTCTTTCTTGTGCAGATTCAATCCATTAATCTGTCTATAAATCATGGCATGTTCGGTTACTTCGTCTCTCAATTGCGCTAACATTTGCGCCTGTGTTAATAACGAGACTGCTCCTATTGTTTGTGGACTGTTCACCACTTGTTGGTAGTCCTCTCGTTTTTGTTTAAAATAGCGTGACAAATAGGTGAGCGAAAAGTGGACGCCATTCACTTCCTCTCCTCTAGCCGGAGGACCTGACTGAAGAATCGCGTACATATTAAATATAAATGTCCGTTCATGCGTCGTCCACGTCGACACGTCCTGAGTGGCTAAATCATCTAACAAAAATCGAGTCGTCTCACCTTCAAGACTTCTGAGTAAGTTATTATAATGGTAAAAAGTCGTAAATGTCTGATCATAATAATACAACAGAATCGGCGCCATAAAATCAATCTTATTTTTAATTGCATCAAGGACTTTTACTACATCTTGTTGACTCAACTGACGAAAAAACGGTACGACTTCTGTTTGGTATAGCCATTTTTCTTGTGCATGAAGGCGTGCGATGTCTTGTTCAATGACTGTCATCGTCTCATGTGGAATGATAAAATACCCCCAAATTTGAGTATAGGCATCAAAAAAATACTTTTCTCCTAAAAGCAGACGTCCATATTCGGTCATCCCAAAACACAGCATTGCTTTTTCTTCAATTGGAGAGGCGTCACCAAAAACGCATTTGGCATAATCTAAATGTTGATAAATGGCCTGTTGCTCAAAATTCAAACTTTGAAGCGCTATCTCGATATCAACTTTGCCATCCACTGTGATGATTGTCTCAATGATACGCTTCGGGTCTTTCATTTGTTTCACTTTGTCTCGTACCTCTGTTCGCAATTGGTTAAAGCCACTTTTTTTCATTATAATCCCTTCCTTTATATTGTATGCTGGGCATTAAAAAAAGGTGTCTGCGATACCATGACTGCTGCTGTTGGACAATTCTCAACTGCATCATTTAAGTGATCTATTTCAGCTTCGGGAATGGGACATGTACCACTGTTCTGATCCAAACACATGTATGCGACATCATCCGCATCATATTTAAATAAATGTGGCGCCGTCGCACCACATGCCGCACATGAAATGCACATCTCCCTATCGACACACGCATAACAATCCATATGATCCCTCCTTATCTATTTACGACCAAAAATAGTTACCTAAAAAATTAATAAGAGTCATATATAATATTTATAAACTTTAAATAATACATTTTTATTATAATAAATTACCTCACAAAATACAATGTAATTTTCATTTTTCACTTTTTGGACATAAACAGAGGTGTCACCTTTGGCTTGATTCTTTCACATTTCACACATTTCTTAATCATCCTGAGACCCTTCCATGTGATTAAAAACAGATTTGGAATTCGGAATCATTGCGACATTGAACCGCTGCCGCTTTCCATCGTTTTAGCGACAAAAAAAACGATCCCACTCTTTAATAGAGCGAAATCGTTTCGTCGTACCTCTTCCTCTTCCGGGCGAACCTGCCACCTTTAAACTTTTGTTTCATTCCGGCATGCAGCATTACTTCACGATGAGAACAGGAATATTCACACGCTTGGCAATCTTATGCGTCACGTGACCTAGGACATGCTTAATGTCTACCTCTGAACGCTTATTACTCATTACAATCACATCGTATTCTCCATTTTCAACTTCATGGACGATTTCTTTCGTAGGCGCACCCGTTGTAAACTTCACTTGATAAGTCAGTCCTTCAGCTTCAATTGATTTCAAGAATGGCTGCATCGCCTCTTTCTTTTCTTCAACCACCGCATCAAAATGTTTTCCTTGATAGCGTACATAATTTGCAAGTTCCGTTTCTGAAATGACATTGAACACAGTAATGTCATAAGGTCCTTGATCACCTGTGAGCTTTTTCAATTGTGTCGGCACATTTTTAAAACTATTACCAAAATCATATGGAACGAGAATATGATGATACATCGCTAAACCCTCCTCATGAATTTTATGTACAACATCGTATAAACGCTATCCTTCACTTTCAATTTTATTGTAGCACTATGACAGCGCTTTCTCAAATGGATGTCAGTGCATTTTAAAAATTCTCACAACTTATTTTCAAAAAATATGGGTCTGTCACAACCCACAGTATGAGAGACGCATTTTAACTTCATTCCCTGAATGGTTACAGCAATTAAATTGCTGAAATGTATACATTCACGCTATGAAGTCAACGCAATCACATCAAACGCTTCAGTAATATCTGCACTATTCAAATCTTGACCGACGACAATAAGGTAAGGCGCCATCGCAATAGGACAAGGTCGGAGTTCGAGGTGTCCCTGCGTATATTGCACGATATACGGTGTTTCAAAATCTTTAAAATATACAAAGCCTTTCACTCGAAACACACCTTGTAATTCTTTCAATCCTTCAACCAATGCTTGCTGTTGAATAGGGGATTCAAATTCATACATCAAATGTGATAAATGGCCATGATGGTGTACAGATGATCGTTCACTTACCCGACACTTCGACATACGTTGGACTTCATTTAAGGTCAATTCGCCATCGCGCGTAAGAATATACGGAATTTCTGGAAAAGTCGCTTGCACCGTATCGACTACTTTCAAAAGCGCATCTGTTTCTAACAAATCAATTTTATTAATAATTAAATGGCTGCTATAACACAGCTGTTCATGCATCAAATGTTGTATCGTATCGGGCAATTCATGGTACTGTTGATAGGCAGCCCCATCGATAATCCCCAACATACTGACATCCTCGATAAATGGTGCGAGAACAGGTGTCATGCAGGCATCAAACACTTCAATCGGATGTGCCACCCCGCTGCACTCGATCAATACGATGTCAGGTTGATGCGATAGATAAATGTCATGCAACTGTTGAGACACATCCGCTTTTAATTCACAACAAATACAGCCATTTGTCAGAACTTTCATTTCAATATCTTCGGTTACGAGATGTTCATCTACACTCTTTGCTCCAAAATCATTCATGACAACAGCAGGTTTCAACTGTTGATCCATCGCATCTTGGATTAAAAAATTAAGTGTAGATGTTTTGCCACCACCTAAAAACCCCGATAATATGACAATATCCATCTAATCCCCTCCATCTTTCATCCAATCACGAAACGCACGACTCCCCGTTGTCGTATGCTGACCTTGATATTTACCTTGATATATCGTATCTGGAACACTCTTCGTCTCTGCCAATACAATTTGACAGATGCGTTGTCCTTGTTCTATTTCGAGAGGAAAATCATTTGCATTGTACAGCTCTAATGTAATCTTACCTTCAAACCCTGGATCCACCCATCCTGCATTTTGGATGAACAAACCTGCACGTCCAACAGAACTTCGCCCCTCAATAAACCCAGTCAGTTGATGAGGCAACGTCACGTATTCTTCCGTTGTTGCCAATATAAAAGCATGTGCTGGAATCACCACACGTGCTTGTTCTATCGTTTCATATTGAATGGGTTCACTTAAACGCTGAATACCTGTCTCGGGCAGTAAAGGTTTCAAAAAGTGAGATCCTAAAGTCAGATCCACCGATGCAGGTTCAATATGGGCTTCTATTAATGGTTCGATGTTAAGTTGATGACGTTTTAAATACGCCTTAATATCACTATCTGACAAAATCATATGATGCACCTCTATTTCTTCAATATAAATCGTAATATTTACGAAGGGAACGTCTCAATAATTTATCATGTCCAGAAGATTCAGACAAGATTTTTTTGAAATATTCTTCATTTTATTTTTTTATAACCTCAAGCAACGTTGACCCCTCTTTATATTGCACCACACGATGATAAAAATGTCACCCCTCATCTCCTATATCGCGACGCCGCTCATGAAAAATGTGTATCATTGCCGGAATGATCATCCATACAGACAAGATACACATTTTTTTAATTTATTTTAACTCGAGTCCTTTTTCTAACTCATCAATTTGTTTGATTGTTGTCGTTGTAGAACCTGATGAAAAATACCATAATTTAGGATCTAATTCAACGACTTGGCCCTTTTTAATGGCGCTGACATTTTTCAATACATCATTACCAAGCACTTGTTTCGCAGTAGAACGTTTACCAATGGCTTGACCCCGATCCATCGCAAAAATAATACCTGGGTTTTTCTCACTCACGTATTCATTTGTGACATTCTGACCATGACGACTCCCTTTAATCTGATCATCTGCGGGCGTAAAACCTAACGTGTTATAAACTAAATTACCAAATCGATCGCCTGCACCGAACGTTGACAATTCACCTTCATTCACTAATAAATACATCGCTTTGTCATGAATATTTTTTGTGTGTGCTTTCATTTTGGCGATTTTTTCATCTAGTGTTTTCACTAACGCTTCCGCTTCGCTCGTTTTGTTGTAAATTTCCCCTAATTTTTGTGTGTTCAACTTCATTGAAGCAATGAAATCTTTATCATTCGCACTCATATAAACGATGCTGGCATCTGGTGCTGCTTTTTTCAATTCGTCAATATTCTTTTGTGTTGCCGTACGCGGTGAAAGATAAATAATATCTGGTTTCACTTTGGCAACTGCATCAAAATTAATATCTTTTAAACTTCCTAAATTCGTATAACGTGCATCTTTAAACTCCGATAGAAAATCAGGCAATGAGGCATTTCCTTCACCTTTAGGTAATGCTGCTATTTGATCTTCAACACCTAAAGCTTTCAGCGTATCCACCGTACCATAATCAAACACAATCGCTTTTTTCGGATTTTTAGTCACTTTGACTGTATCTTGATATGCTTTATCTTCACTACCGTCTTGTGCCTTACCTCTTAAAGTGAAATTATTTTTAATTTCCACCACTTCTTCTTCACTTGCAGTCTTTGTTTCCTCTTTTTTACCTTGTTGATTGCCACACGCTGCCAATACAAACATCAGCGCAATCATCATTAATACACTTAATTGTTTCATATCTTTTCCTCACTTAATTTAAATTGAAATCGTGTTATGACTCGAAATTGAAGGGGATGCATCAAAATAGATACAAAGTTGTTGTCCTTGAAATGTCTCAATCTTTATTTCCATATCGTATAGTTCTTTCAGTACCGTACCGTCAATCACTTCAGCTTTGGGTGCCGATTTAACAAGTCGGCCTTCTTTTAATGCAATAATGTTATCAGAATAAACCGACGCGAAGTTGATATCATGCAGCACAATGACAATCGTTTTATCATGTTTTTCTGCTAATTCCCGTAGCGTTTTCATCATTTGTACAGCATGCGTCATATCTAAATTATTTAACGGTTCGTCTAATAAAATATAATCCGTGTTTTGTGCAATCGTCATCGCGATATATGCACGTTGCCGTTGACCCCCAGACAATGTTTTTAAGTAGCGATGTCTCATGTCATCAAGCTTCATCAAAGTCAATGCCTGATTGACTTGTTGGAAATCTTCCGATTTTAAATGACCTTTGGAATATGGGAAACGGCCAAAATTGACTAATTGCTCGACTGTTATATTGAGTTCGGTATGATTGGTTTGTTTTAAAATTGATAATCGTTGTGCCAATTCATGTCTCGGATATTGGTCCAAATGCCGCTGATCGATTTCTATTACACCTGAATCAATCGCTTGTATACGGCTAACAGCAGATAGTAAGGTACTCTTCCCTGCCCCATTCGGCCCGATAATCGAAGTCAACTTCCCTTTTTCAATATTGACATTAATATTTGTCAAAATAGGTTTTTGATGAATGGATACGTTTAATCCTTGAATTCGAATCATGTTGTCTGTCTCCTTTTCAAGAGTAAATAAATAAAGTACACGCCACCGATTAAGTTAATCAACAAACTAGTTTGCGTGATTGCATCAAAGAGATGTTCCACGAGCCATTGCCCAATAAACAAACTGCTCCAACTAATACAGAGCGTTGCCGGTAAAATCCTTCGGTGTTCATATGTTTTCATCCATTCATGCGCTAAATTGACACTCAATAACCCTAAAAAAGTAATGGGACCAACCAATGACGTGGCAATGGCAACCATAAGTGCGACGATGATAAATAAACATCGGGTCATCAACAAATAATCTACACCTAAATTGATCGCTTGTACCCGTCCCAGTGAGAGAACATCCAGATACGGGAGTCGCACAACCGTAATCCCAAACAAAATGATTAAAGCGACAGCGCAAATGAGCACTAATGACGGATTGGAGGCCTCAAAGTTTGCAAACATTGCACTTTGAACGACTAAAAAATCTTCTGGGTTGATTAATAACTCTAAAAATCCTGTTAAGCTTTTAAAAAATGTGCCTAATATCACACCCACGAGTAAAATAAAGTATACGGAAAATTGCCCTACTTTGAATATGCCTTCAAAAAGTATCCAAGCAAAAGCAATCATCATCAAAAGTGAAACGCCGAAATTCAAATAAACATGTTGAACAAAAACAGACTGTGCACCGAAAAGAAACAGAATTAACACTTTACTAAATAAATAAACGGCATCTAATCCAATAATGGATGGTGTTAAAAGGCGGTTCACCGTAATGGCCTGAAACACCACAGTAGACGTTGCGATAGCACCTCCGACGATGAATATAAGGAAAACCTTTCTTAGGCGACTCGTCATTTGGTACTGAAAGATGTCAAAATCTATCCCTAATAACAGATACATCAGAGCGGTGATAACCGTAAAACCCACTAACAATGACAGTGAACGCGTCGGCTTATTGTGCATCATATCGTCGCCCCCTTATCAACATCACCATAAATATTGCCGTACCAAAAACACCCATCGTCAGTCCAATATTGATTTCATATGGGGCAACTATCAACCGACCTAAAATATCAGCAATCATAACGAAAATGGCACCTAACAAAGCTGTGTGCGGTAAAGCATGTTTCAAATGATCTCCCCGAAAAATAGAAACGATATTAGGGACGATTAACCCTAGAAAAGGTAACGTACCCACCGTGACGACCACCAAAGCCGTCATCGTTGCAGTAATCAATAATCCTAAATTGATGATGACTTCATAGTTCAAACCTAAGTTTTGACTAAAGTCCTTTCCCATCCCTGCGATGGTAAACTGATTCGCAAAGACATATGTAAGGATTAATAATGGAATACTGAGATAAAGTATTTCGTACCGGCCATTTGTAATAATCGCAAAGTTTCCATTGAGCCAATTCCCGATACTTTGAACTGCATTCGTCTGTAAAGCAATGAACGTGGCTAAACTAGAAACGATACCGCCCACCATGATTCCCATAAGCGGCACGAAAATCACATCTTTAAATCGGATACGTTGCACAATTTGCACGAATAAAAACGTTCCAAATAAACTACAAAGTACAGCAAACAATAGCTTTAATAAAATATGTTGTGATGGAAAGAAAATAAGTGCAATTAAAATACCTAACTTTGCCCATTCCATCGTCCCTGCAGTCGTTGGGCTGACGAATTTATTTTGCATCATTTGTTGCATAATCAAGCCCGCAATCGCCAAAGCACTTCCTGCAATCAAAATGCTCACCGTTCTTGGGATTCGGCTTGACCATAAAATATGCAACTGATATTCATTGAACCGAAATATTGCACTGATTGGCACGCTACTGACACCAATAAATAAAGAACAGAGAATGAGGACACAGAGGACGGTCATTAAAACGTAAGTATTCATAAAATCACGCATGATTCTGTCCCCTTTAAACACATGTTATTGATAATGATTTTCATTATCAATAACATATTAGCATCAAACTTCTCATTGCACAATATCAAATTGTTCCAAATCATTGATTCATCTTTATAAAACCGTATAGGCGACGCGATGCACTATAAAAAATGAGACGCGCCATTCTTTTCTATCACGAAAGAATGGCGCGTCTCAAACGTATCATGCCCATATGGCTATAAGATTAAATGTGTAATAAGAAACACTGACGCTAACTTTTTAAAATAAGAAATAACGTTGTGTCATTGGGAGTTCTGTCGCTGCTTCACTTGTCACTTTCTCACCGTCTACGAATACCTCGTATGTTTGTGGATCGACGTCAAGTTTTGGCAACGCATTATTGTTTTTCATATCATTTTTAGTCAATTGACGAATGTTGCGCACAGGTCTTACATCACGTTTTAAGTCCAATGTACGACGAATACCATTCATATACGCAGCTTGTGATACAAATGTGATTGCAGTACTTTGTATGTTACCGCCATATTGCCCGTACATGTGACGATATTTAATAGGCTCAGATGTTGGAATAGAGCCATTTGCATCACCGTTCGCTGCAACATTGACCATACCGCCTTTAATAACCATATCCGGTTTAACCCCGAAAAAGCGTGGATCCCAAAGTACAAGATCAGCCAATTTGCCTTCATCTACAGAACCGACATATTCTGAAATTCCGTGCGTAATCGCTGGGTTAATTGTGTATTTCGCAATGTAGCGACGGATACGATTATTATCGTTGTACTCACTATCGCCTTCAAGCGGTCCACGTTGTTCTTTCATGCGGTGTGCCACTTGCCATGCACGCGTAATGACTTCACCTACACGTCCCATTGCTTGAGAGTCCGAACTGATCATACTGAATACACCCATATCTTGCAAGACGTCTTCTGCCGCAATGGTTTCTTTACGGATTCGAGAATCAGCAAAAGCCACGTCTTCCGGAATTGACGCATTTAAATGGTGTGTAATCATAACCATATCTAAATGTTCATCAATCGTATTGTGTGTATAAGGTAACGTTGGATTCGTTGATGAAGGTAAAATATTAGGATACCCCGCTGCTTTAATCAAGTCAGGTGCATGTCCACCACCCGCACCTTCTGTATGATACATATGCAATACTCTATCACCGATTGCTTTCATTGTATCTTCCATAAAACCTGCTTCATTCAACGTATCTGCGTGTAATGCAATTTGAATATCGTATTCGTCCGCAACCTCAAGTGCATGACGTAATGCTGAAGGTGTTGCACCCCAGTCTTCATGAACTTTCAAACCGATGACCCCAGCATGAATTTGTTCCACTAATGCTGTAGGGTTAACGGCTTGCCCTTTACCCGTAAAACCAATATTCAGTGGTAATTGTTCTGCTGCTTGAAGCATACGGTGAATATACCAAGAACCCGGTGTCACTGTGGTTGCCTTCGAACCTTCTGATGTTCCAGTGCCACCCCCAATGTGTGTTGTTATACCACTTTCTAACGCCACTTCAGCCTGTTCAGGATTGATAAAATGCACGTGCGTATCAATACCGCCAGCAGTGACAATCATCCCTTCTGCTGCAATCACATCTGTTGATGCACCAATAATGATGTCTACACCATCCATAATATCAGGGTTTCCGGCTTTACCTAACTTCATAATATAACCGTTTTTGACACCGATATCGCATTTAATCACTTTATCATGATCAATCACCACGGCGTTTGAAATGACTAAATCCGCGACATCTTTATGGTCACGTGTCGCATTTGGGTTTTGCCCCATACCGTCACGAATGGATTTTCCTCCTCCAAATGTGACCTCATCCCCGTATCTTGCATAATCTTTTTCAACTTTCGCAAATAAATTCGTATCAGCCAATCGTATAGAATCCCCTACTGTGGGTCCGTACAAACTGGTATACTGTGACTCTGTCATTTTAAAACTCATTTGACTTCACTTCCCTCTTCCATATTCGGTGGCGTCACGCGCGATTCATCAAGCGGTCCGTCAACTAAACCGTGGAATCCGTACACATGTTGTTTCCCTGCATAACGAACGAGACGGACTTCTCTCTCATCCCCAGGTTCAAAGCGTACCGCCGCACCAGCTGGAATATCTAAATGTTTTCCATAAGCCATTTCACGCTCGAAAGATAACGCTGGATTGGCTTCAAAAAAGTGATAATGAGATCCTACCTGAACAGGTCGATCCCCTGTATTTTTAACGCGAATTTTTGTATTTTCACGACCTTCATTAATCATCATTTCAGTTGAATTCACAATAATTTCACCAGGTTTCATAATAGCCCTCCTATACGATTGGGTGATGAATCGTAATCAATTTTGTTCCATCTGGGAATGTTGCCTCGATTTCAATATCAGTCACCATCGCTTCAACACCCTCCATCACATCATCTTTTGTTAAAATCTCTCGTCCATAGCTCATTAACTCTGCAACGGTTTTGCCATCTCGAGCGCCTTCTAACATTTCATAACTAATTAAAGCCACTGCTTCTGGGTGGTTCAACTTCAAACCGCGTTCTTTTCGTCGTCTCGCTAAATCGGCTGCAACAACGATCATCAACTTATCTTGCTCACGTTGTGTAAAGTGCATAAGCTTCACTCCTTCATCTTATTCCTTAGTACTAAAAATGGATCCACTAATAATTATAATCCTCAAATCGCATTCTTTCAAATTTAAATACTATACGGCAATAATAAAGCGTTCCAAAACGACTTATTATACATGGAAAAAACCAACGATTCACTAAATAAATATTATGTTAATATAGTTGTTATTTTGAAAAACAAAGTGTTAAAATGATAAAGTGGTGTAACAAATTTATTTTGAGCCATCACATTGGCCCGCTCGCTGCTTGTCTCAGTAACACGCACCATCACTCTCGTACTCGAACACATCATATCGAGTCTCTAGCATAAAGAAAGAAGTGAACAAAATGTCAAAATGGATACATCCCTTTTTCAAAAACATCTCTCAAGTCGTTTTGTTAGAAAATAGTTTGACCGGTTTGTTGATTTTAATTGCGTTATGGATTGGTAATTGGAAAATCGGACTTGCAGCAATGATAGGAAGTCTCATCAGTCTTTTAACTGCTCACTTTTTCAATTATACCGAGGAAGAAATTCAAAGTGGGCTCGCTGGTTTCAATCCTGTCTTAATTGCGATTGATTTAACATTGTTCTTATTCTGGTCGTGGCAAAGTTTACTCGTCATTATCGTGAGCATCATACTCGCTATGCCGATTGCACAAGCACTCAAAAGTTTTTTAAAACCGTTTCGTCTCGCCGAATTGACAACACCTTTCGTCTTGATTACATGGGTTGTTTTATTGATGTCCGAACAATTCAAGTTTATTAAAACGAACGTCAACCTATTACCGTTGACGGCAGATGTACATGTGAACTTAAACACGGCCTTTCACCCATTTCATGCTTTTTTTAGTAATGTCAGTCAAATCTTTTTAATCGAACATACATTAAGTGGCATCCTCATTGTCATTGCATGTTGGATTGCGTCAAAACGTGCCGGAATCTATATACTTCTTGCCAATTTACTCGGATTAGTGCTCGAATTTTTCTTTGGCGCAGATATCACAACGTTAAATGAAGGGCTCTTTGGATTCAACTTAATGCTATCAGTCATTGCCGTTGGTGTAACATTCCGTGCATCAAATCATCTCCATCCTGTACTGGCATTCTTTTTAACTGTGGTGATGACACCTATGATGTATGCGGCAACCGTTACATTTTTAGAACCAATTGGTATTCCTGCATTAACATTTCCATTCATTTTAACGACGTGGACACTCTTGTTAGCAGGACAAGCACACACGCGTTCAAGTCATTAAACCAATGCCCACAAGGGACATCATTTTTCGATATTCATCATACATGCATATCCATAAAACCATAAATAAAGAACAGACAGAGCTACCCTATTGACTCCATCTGTTCTTTATTTTCTTATGGCTTTACTGTGTCAAAATACGTCTCATCCAAATGATTTATATCGAGATGTTCAATTTGCAAAGTTGTATGGGCTAAACCATACTTTTCCTTCAACAATCGTTCCAATTGATTAATCGTGCGATACGCATCCTCACTACTCCGACTATTCAAAACTACATGCGCACTTAACGAATAATGTTCTGTCGTAACAGACCACAAATGAAATTCGTGCACATCCAACACTTGTTCTACGGATTTCATCGTTTCAATAATGTCATCTGTTTCCAAATGCTCAGGTACGGATTCCATTAAAATTAAACACGCGTTGCGCATAATTTTATAACCCCCACGTAAAATGACCGCTGCAATCACAATACTTAAAATAGGGTCAATTAACTGAATACCTGTAAAATAAATCAATACGACTGCGACAATCACCCCTACAGAATTCAGTAAATCCCCAATGAAATGCCATAGCGCGCTTTGAATATTAATATTGTTTTCACTTTTTAACGATCGCATCAAAATAATGGTCAACACAATATTCACAATCAACCCAATCGTCGCAATAAAAAGCATCAGACCACTTTCTACAGGTTTAGGAAATATAATACGTATAATCGCTTCATAAAAAATCCACACAGAAATCAACGCCAGTGCCAAACCATTTAAAAATGCCGCGATAATTTCAAATCTTAAGAAACCAAATGTATACCGTGCTGTCGGTGGACGACTTGCAAAATAAATAGCCACCATTGATAAACCTAATGCAATCACATCACTCAACATGTGAAATGAGTCTGACAACAACGCTAAAGAATTAGATAATAGCCCCCCTACAAATTCCACAATTGTAAAAAAGAGTGTAATCACTAACGACAACCACAGCGTCGTTTTTGAATGTGACTGTGTTTTGCGATGTTCGACATGATGAAAATAACGTCTACTTGCCATTGTCTCGCCTCCCTTGATAATTTTTCTCAATCCCTTTAAACGATGCGAGGTGAATACGACACGCGTCGCATTCACCTCTTTTGATATTAAATATTATGCCATAAATTCATCGTTAACTAAACTTTTATCGACTTGATATTGATGATATGTGAGATACATCAAACGAGATAGGGCTACGATTGCTATCCCACCAAAGATGTATGCTGAAACTTTGTAAAATGGTTTCATCTGAAAGAAGCCTCCAAGTTCTTTTTTATTTTAACATACCCGACTCAACATTTCTCTCAAACGTAATTTCTGACTTTTTAAAAGAATTTTCAAATAAGATTATTTTTTGAATTAATAGTTTTGACAATTTTTTAAATTTATTGTATCCTTTCACTAATCTTATTGAAAGCCTTTACAGTTCATTCGCTTTCAAGACCAAAAAAGGGGGGTATCAATGGCAGCATTCATCAGCAAATTGTTTGAATTCATACCACGACTCATCGTCAATATTTTTGTGTAACCCAGCCAAAGATAGAGATAAAAAAGGGGTGGAAAAATGAAAGATAAGAAACAACTTTTTAGTATTCGTAAATTTAAAAATGGGGCATCATCAGTCGTTATCGCGTCTTTATTTTTCATAGGTTTATCACATACACCTGCATTCGCTGATGCAGCACAAACGGCAGAAGAGACGCCGCAAACTCCACAGAATCACGAAGTAGCACGCACATTATCTAGTGCTACACAAAAACAGGAGACGCCATCTTCAACTGCAAAAACATTACATACATCCACAGAGTCAAACCAGTCAGTTGAACGCCCACAACCAGCCACTGCAGTTTCTAAGGATCAAGAACAACCGTCTTCAGATTCATTAACGCTAGAGCAACCTCAAGCGAAAGCCGTTACTGAAAAAGGAACAGATGGTGCACAAAAGTCTACAACGAACGCATCAGCAAAAGTTGCTGAAGCGACAGCATCCGACCTCAATCGTAACGAATCAGCAGAGACAAAAAACGTTCAACAGGACGAAACACGTGTTGCTAAAGACCATTCAGCACCCGTTTCTCAACCTGTCGTTAAAATCGACAATAGTGAAAATGAGCGCAACACGCTCTCAACACAGGACGCAGTCAAAGGTTTGACCGCACGTCAGGTCGACAAAAATCCAAGTGCAAAAACAGATTCAAATCCACCGACATCTGATGATTTGAAATCCATTCAGACACAAGCTGTTGCAACAACACAACCTCAAAACCAACAGCGCCAAGCTGAAAAAATTCAAACAGAAGCAGATAAAAAAGCCAAGCAAGGGTTTTATAAAAACAAATTCCCTATCGTTTTAGTCCATGGATTCAGTGGATTTACAGATGATATTAACCCTTCCGTTCTGTCACATTATTGGGGTGGCGATAAACTCAATATTCGTCAAGATTTAGATGAAAATGGATACAACACTTATGAAGCAAGCGTGAGTGCATTCGGTAGTAACTATGATCGCGCAGTAGAACTTTATTATTACATTAAAGGGGGAACTGTTGATTACGGTGCCGCACATGCTGAAAAATACGGTCATTCACGTTACGGTAAAACGTATGAAGGCATTTACAAAGATTGGAAGCCTGGACAAAAGGTTCACCTCATTGGACATAGTATGGGAGGTCAAACCATTCGACAATTAGAAGAACTATTACGTCACGGGAGTGCTGAAGAACGGGCCTACCAACAAGCACACGGTGGTGATATCTCACCTCTCTTTGCTGGTGGACAAGATGGCATGGTCGCTTCTATTACGACTTTAGGCACACCACATAACGGGACACATGCAGCCGATCAACTCGGTAATGAGCCATTCATTCGTCAAGTCGTGTTTGATGTTGCAAAATTACTGGCTAAAAACAATGCACGCGTTGATTTCGGATTAAATCAATGGGGGCTTCAACGTCAACCGAACGAATCACTTGATGCCTATTTTGAACGTATCAAAAACAATGACCAATTATGGCGTACAAAAGACAATGGCTTCTATGACTTAACACGTGAAGGTGCCACTGAACTCAATAAACATACGAGTCTCAATCCGAATATCGTTTACAAAACATACACTGGAGAAGCTACACATTCAGCAATTGGCGGCAAACAAAAAGCAGACTACAATATGTTCTTCCCATTCATACTCACTGGAAATGTGATTGGTAAAGCCGCCGAAAAAGAATGGCGTGAAAATGACGGTCTCGTCTCTGTCACTTCATCACAACATCCGTACAATCAAGCTTGGGTAGAAGCAACTGATACGATTCAAAAAGGCGTATGGCAAGTCACACCAGTCAAACACGATTGGGATCATGTCGATTTCGTTGGACAAGATGCTTCTGACTTGAAGCGAACACAAGGAGAATTAAAAGACTTCTGGCACAATCTTGCTGAAGATATAGTGAAATCTGAAGATCTAACAGCGTAAAAGGAGGCGATATTTATGAGCGGTACACCATTGGAATTGTTAATGTCGTTTTTCAAAGTACTTAGAGTAATTTTTAAATTTTAAAACGTCACACGACGATATCGTCCAATTTCAACCTAAATCGTTTACAAAGCATGTACTGAAATATCAAAAATCAAACAATAGTTAAAGTGCTAATAAGACTTTACAACACTTTTTCAATAAATTGGACGAGATGATTGCGATCAAGAGAGACGTGAGTCCCGTCGATACATTTCAACTTAAGTCGACACTCGGGTTTTAAACGTCTCTACTTGATTGACAATCTGACTCGAACCATCCATCCGCGCAAGTCAACATTGTCTATCCATCATAAAAAAATCTATTAATGTACTATACCTACATCAATACTTTGATGGCTATATGTTTCCTATCAATTTACATTACCTCATAAAAAACTTAAATTATTCAAAAAATGAGCCACCATTTGGGAGTGATGACTCACGTAAATTCGTACCTATTCTAACTCTAAAATTTCAATTTTATTATTCTCTTTCATAGCTTTAGCTATATTAGCTACAGGCATAATGAAAGTGTCAAATGCATTAGCTTTTGAAGTAATATCAGATACTAAGCTACGTATATAAGGATACAATATTGCAACAGCATTTTGAGAAAGTAGTTGCTTTAGTTGCTCCATGTCCCGCTCATCTTCTTTTTCAAATTCAATATCAAATATACCAGTTAACTCTATATTTATAATAAACGGACACTGACTATCATCGTTACCTATTTGACAATTCATTATAATATATGCCTGCTCTTCTCCAAAAGCAACTTTTGCAGAAAAGTCACTTTCAACTTCAAATCTGTCAGTGTTTTCCAAATCTAAATTTTCATTCGTTTTATAACTAAAATTGGTTCTATACTTTTAACGGTTGGTGAGTTTTTCACTGGCCGTTATTTTTGTTTTAAATACAAAAATAGCACAAATATCTCTATAATTGTAAGTGACAAAACCAACAAATTAAGGAGAGATATTCGTGCCTATGTATAATGATATATCAGAAATGATTGGAATAAAAGTATCAAATTTAAAAATCACTGAATGTTTAGGTATTCAAACCTTCAAGAACGTTCAATCATTGTTTTATAAAGGGGTTTTAACTTATCAACCTAAAGGTTGTGAGTGTTGTGGTATCAAGAATGAGCAACACACAGTTATTAAAAATGGCTTTCGCAGTACAAGAGTGTATATGGGGCTTATTCTTGAAAGGCCTAGTTATCTTGTGTTAAAAAAGCAACACTTCTATTGTAAAGCTTGTGGTCAAACTTTTACGGCTAAAACACCATATATAGAACCGCGTTGTACAATTTCTAATGACGTAAAACTAATGGTGACGAGAAAGCTCGCCACTGTCATATCTGAAAAAGATATAGCGAATAGTGTTTTAGTTTCACCTTCAACTGTTCATCGGTATTTGAAAGACCTAGGGGAAGCAGTAAAAACACAACCTAGTGATATATTGCCCCAACATTTATCCTTTGATGAATTTAAGTCAACTAATGATGTCGACAGCTCTATGAGCTTTATATACTGTGATAGTATCACGCATGATATTATTGATATCTTGCCAGATCGACGTAAGTTCAAGTTGGAAGAATACTTTTTAAGATTCTCAAGAAAGCAGCGTGAAGGAGTTAAAAGTGTTTCTATTGATATGTATCCACCATACATGTCGCTAATTCAATCATTATTTCCCAATGCAGATATTATCTTAGACCGTTTTCATATTGTTCAAGCGGTTAACCGTGAAATCAATCACAGTCGCGTTAAAACAATGAATAGTTTTAAGACTAAAGAAAAACCCAAGTACAATAAATTAAAACGGTATTGGAAGCTTTTATTAAAATCTCCAATTGAATTAGACAGAGTCCATTATCACTCGTTCAGACTTTTTAATACATGGCATAGTCAGTATAGTTTAGTACAATTCTTGTTAACTTTTGATGAAGAATTCCAATTAACGTATGAAGCAGGACATCATATTCTAGAAACCCTAAGATCAAATAACATTGAACAATTAGAGGAAGCATTACAACGTTCGAAGAGTTTAAATATTTCAAATGGACTCAAACGTGTTATTAACACACTCATAAAATATATACCTTATATTTCAAATACGATTCAAAATCCTCATTTGACCAATGGTCCAATTGAAGGTATTAACAATAAAATAAAGCTTATTAAGCGTGTCTCTTATGGTTATAGAAATTTTTATAACTTTAGAAATAGGATTTTAATTATTTCAAGGTTATACGTAAGTGAATATAAAAAACGTACTAAGCAACAAAAAATTGCCACTTAGTACGATATTTCTTCACCAACCGACGTTGACAAAGAGCCCTAAAATTTTTGAAATTGTAATTTTTAAAGCCTATACTAGCCATTATGATGCGACTCCTAACCCTTTATCAATATCAAATTTCCTAGAATCTTTGATATCCTTTTTATACCCTAAACCGCTAGTAATATCATTTATCTTGATTTTATGGTTAATTGTTAAAGAAATAAAAGAGAAATATTTAGTTTGATTTGAATACAGTTTTTCACTACTTTGAATTTGTTGTTAAAAGTTAACTTTTAACAACTCAGATGGAAGTATGCTTATCAAATGTTTTCTTATATTTTCTTTATCCATTTTTCTGTTCTTGTCATTAATATAGTTATTTAGTTTCAAACCCATACTACATCACTCCATTGCAAATAATATTATCACAATTCTTTGCACACACTTTTTTTCTTTATCGCATTATATTCTCTCAAACACAACTCTTTGCCGTTTGGAATATTAGACCTTTTTCTTTGTTTACTCATATCAAACTGCGTGTACGTTTCTTTCAAGATAGCTTTTACATCTATACTATACGCTCTTATCATTAGTTCAAGTACTAAGCCATCAATAAATAAGTTGAAAGCATTTTGATTATCTCGATCATCTAAGTCTAAAACTTTATCTGAATCAAGCTCTAATTCCATTTCAACAATAATCTTTTCTCTGTAATTCGGTTTCCACCTAAATAAGTATTTCTCTGCATTTTCAATCGCCTCTCCTAATTCATTTACCCTATCTATGAAAAAGTAAAGTCCATTCCCTAAATCAGGAGGTAATTTTTTAAATGGGAATTCTTTGCCATCTTTTTCCAAAGAATCATAATGTTTTTTATCCGTACCATGATAGCCTCTAAAAGTTTTTTTGAAACACATAGTGATACTCCTTATAAAAAGTTAACTATAATAATACAAGTAAAATGGTAGTTTATAAGGCCTAATTTTACATTTTCAAACTCCTATTCACTGATATAGCCTTTCATTTATATACAGTCAAACAAAATTTTTCTAAGGTTGACGAGGCCCCATTCATTTGTACAGAAAATTGACGTTTACAATCATATCTTATAATGGCGGAAAGCAAATAATCGAGGTGTCTTTTTTTTGTTGTATGCGCACGATGAACCTCGTGTGTTTTTGATCATCGCCAATATCTTTTCCGTGATTGCACAACTTCAATGAATCCTCTGATAAAACCTCTAACAAAATAATTAATCTAGCCTCGTGTCAATTGATTAATTTATGTGATCATTTCTTTAAAAGTACCTGCGCTATTTCGTTTCTTTATCTGTTTTAAGGCAATTATTAAATTTCTTCTTGCTGCCATAGTCAGTCTGAAACTAGGGCTATGATTTGAAAATGTTCAATCAATGCCAGGTTCAATCACATGTTTAATTGCTTCTTGTATGATGTTTCTGTTCGTTAAGATGAGTGTTTGCGTCCGACTTTCTTCAGATTCCACTTCGCAATGGATACCCTTGTCTTTCGCTAACAGTTCCAACTATTGGACTTTCACCGTCAAGGTGTTACCCATGCCGGGCGCACCAATAAAAAACCCTCTAACTAATAATGTTAAAGGGTGGCTTATTTTAATTCTGGATTATCTAGTTAATTATTGAACATAACTGAAAACACAGTTCACCAATGATTGACACTATAACTCTCCTGTTAAACTTAATATTGTGTCTTCTAATGCTGCTGATCCAAGCGCTAAAAGAATGGTTAACACGATTGTCAGCACACCTAGAAACAAGGCCGCACGAAATGATAAACGACTCGTTGCGAAATATACAATGAAAGTAATGTAACCTTTGAATACGGTTTGTAGGTCAAATGCGGCTAAGTACATATTATCAGGTTGAAAAATATTCAAACTTGTAATATTGTATGCGGGAAAAGGCAATTGAAATATAATTTGAATACATACAAACACTAAAGCAACGAGCGTCACAATAATAGAATGACTGACTGATGCTGATAAAATCGCTTGGGTTGACACATCAGAGTTCAGCATTTTTGAAAACATCATAAATACCACAAAAGTAAATAAAAAACTAATCAAAATCCCCATCAGCCCACTTAATGTGTCTGCAAACCAATGGATTTGATGAATCTCTTCAATGTCATTTTTCGAGTATCCAAATCCTTCTAATAACTTGGTATTATCCGTGTCAAATTTTAATAAAAATGTATGGATGAGCATAATGACAATCATCATGATCGTTTTTAATTTCCATGTTGGCTGTTTACGTAACCTGTCAAAATGTTGGAATAGAGGTAGATTTGTCTTGACCAACTTTTTTGCCTCCTCAAAATGATTAACTTAATATTATCATAATACTATACGATTTTCTGTATTATAGATAAAAATTCTAAAATATGTCATAAGCTTTAGGGGTATTTTAGAAATTAAGTACAAAAATTAAAATATATTTTTAAATATAAATAGGTCTAGACAAAGACACGCCTGATTACTGACTGAAAATGCACAAACAATCATGCCGACGATACCATTACCTTAATGATAAGAAAAATAAAAATGTCACCCTTTAATCTGAGGCGAGCCTTTGAAGGTCAGCTCATAATCAACATCCTATCGATATGACCTCCAATGCTATTAAAACTGTCAAACAAAATATTTTTATGTATTTTTAAAATTTACTATACTGTAATTATATGAAACAACACAAAGGAGTTGCAACACATGGAGGATAAACGTCAAATACTATTAGATACTTTTAATTACAGATTTGCGACAAAACGTTTCGATTCAACACGAAAAATTGATGAAGCTGATTTCAATACAATTTTAGAAACGGGTCGCCTCTCACCGAGTTCACTTGGCTTTGAGCCGTGGAAATTTTTAGTAGTCCAAGATGAAGCATTGCGTCAATTGCTGAAGCCAATGAGTTGGGGGGCACAAGGACAACTCGATACAGCCAGCCACTTCGTCATCATCTTAGCACGTAAAAATGTCCGTCCTGAAAATGACTACGTTCAAAATTTATTACGTGACGTCAAACAGATGGACGAAGATATGGCACAACAAATGAGTGCTAAAACAACGAAATTCCAAAATGAAAACCTTAACTTATATGAAAGTGAGCGTTCATTATGGGACTGGGCAAGTAAACAAACCTATATCGTACTAGGTAATATGATGACTGCTGCTGCTTTCTTAGGCATCGACTCTTGCCCGATTGAAGGTTTTCAATATGATGAAGTTGCTCAGCTTTTAGCTGAAAAAGGACATCTAGACGATGCACATTTTGCACCTTCAGTCATGGTGGCATTTGGTTATCGTGAAGCAGATCCAAAACGTCCAAAAACACGTCGTAGTCAAGAAGACGTTGTGACTTGGATTTAAGATGAAAATCAAAGTTTCTAATTTTGATTAATTCAAAGATGACTCGTGAAAATGTATAGGCACTTTCACGAGTCATCTTTATCTTTAATCATTTAATAAAGAATAAAATTCTTGAATCGTTCCTTTATTGTAATGTTCAGCATCAAACTTAACAAACTGTTTTTCCTCACCTTTAATAAAACGCTCAATTCCTTTTGCAATCTCTTTTTCATTATTTTCAACAAGTGCACCATATTTCCCATCTTCTAAAACATATCTGTTGGCTACGATATCAGATGCTAATACATTCATTCCAACAGTCAATGCTTCTAATATTACCATTGATTGTCCTTCATAATGTGAAGTTAAAGCAAATAAGTCAGAAGATTTCATAATAAAGAAAGGATTTCGTCTTTGTCCAAGAAAATAGACATTTTGTTCTACTTTTAATTGCTTGACCAAACGCTTTAATAATTCTTTGATTGGCCCCTCTCCCAAAATGTATAATTTTAAATTTGGATAAGAAGGAACTAGTTCTGCAACTGCCTTAATTAATAAATCAAACCCTTTTTCTGGAGATAAGCGTCCAACAGTCACTATCTTAAAGTCGCTTTCAGAGAACTCAACTGAGTCTATTCCATTATCTCCTACAGTTGCTATCACAGACTTACCATCTTTTTCAAAAAGATCATTATCATCGTTAATAAGTTGGTTAATTTTAGTAATATTAATCGTGTTACGGGATGCAATATGCTTATCAGCCAACTGGCGACCATTGAAATTTGATTGGTTTAATTTTTTAGTTGCATCAGAAACGCTTACAAGTTTATCAAAATATGGATATAACGAAATGACACCTTTCAAGTTTTGATAATGTGGGCGCTTCCCATTTACGGTTCTTTCCATATCTGATTTTATATCGCTGTGCAATAAAATAATTTTCTTTTTAGCACCACTTGCTAACACAAGATTCGACCAAAACATGGCATAGCCACTGTAGTCAATGGCATAGTCAAATTCCGTATCCCCAAATATTTTCCTGAATTCACGTTCATATACTTTTGTAGGATAGATTTTTTGTTCTAAGGCTGTGTATATCCCCCTCTGTCTAGTGAAATCAACTCTATAATTCTCTTTTAAGGAAGCAAGTAAAGGCCGTTTTCTTAAAATGATTCTCACATTGTCATTGACCATTTTTAAGTTGTTAACCATATCCTTATTTTTTGAATCGTCCAGAAATATAGTCACATCGTATTTTTCATAATCTATATTTTCCAGTAAATTTATTGCCGATGTGGTAATACCATTATTTTTCATTCCGCCTGGATATATCAGGATTTTTTCTTTCACGACTTGACTTGCTACTTTTATATTTGATGGGTTATTTGATAAAAATACCTTTTCAATTAATCTATCTCTAACATTACCGTCTTCATAATTAACAAATTGTTCTTTAAATCGCTGATAATTTTTATGAATATCATTGTTCTCATATTTTTCTTCACTGATAGCTTCTATCACTTCGTCAATATTTTGTGCGAACGGTCCAGGTAATTCTGTTGTATCAATGTATAAACCACGATTATTTTTGTATTCTTCAAAATCTGGTGAATAGAACACAATTGGTTTGTCTGTAACTAGAAAATCGAAGAAAATACTTGAGTAATCAGTAATCATCAAATCAATCGCAGGCATTAGCTCATTCGTATCAATATAATCTGATACTAAATAGGGCTTGAGTTCAGGTAAAAGTCTAGCCTTATGGTAAACAAATGGATGTACTTTTACAACAACCTGATAAGGCAGTGCATTCTCTAGCTGTTTTATTTCCTCAAATATATTTAACAAGCTATCTTCTGGGTTATTAACATCTTCACCACGCCATGTTGGACAGTATAAAATAATAGGTCGCTTGCTCACTTTTAGATATTGCGATAATTGTTTTTTTGCCATTTTCTTTGTTGTATTAATAGTTAAATCAACTCGAGGATAACCCATTTCTAGTATTTGGCCATTATAAACACCCTCTAGCTTAAACGCACGCTGGAAAATCTCTGTTGTGTGCGCATTTGGACTAATAATATAATTCGATGCTAAAAAGTTTTTAATTGTATTTTGCGAACCATGTAAATTGTTTTCTACATCTAGCCCCATATGTTTTAATGGTGTCCCATGCCATGTATTGATATACACCTGTTCTGGTTTTTTAGTAAAATATGCTGGGAACGTTGCATTGTTAATGATATATTTGCTTTCTGTTAAAACTTTTAGATAATCATCACTCTCCTTAATGACAAAAGAGACATTTTTATATTTGCTTAATTTCTTCTGATAAAATTTAAGCGTACGATGATGATCTACAACCCATACATGTTTATACTTTTTAAATTTTTTATCGCCATTTAACTTCAAAAAAATTGCATAAGGGCTATCCGTTATACTTTTACCATCTCTCACTTGATAAATAATTTGATGTGGATTAATCTTTGTTGTTTCGTATAAAGAGGCATATTTAATAACTTTTTTTTGATATTGTGATTTAATCATTTTCATAATAGGTGACGTTAAAAAATTGAATTTTCTATTTAGTTGATTAGACAGAACCTTTTTTATATTTTCTTTCATTATCTACTTTCTCCTTCTCAATCACTTCTTATAAAACTCAAAATGAATTTTTTCTTCAACTCTCATATCTCATTCATTTGAACCATAAAAACCTATCATTTAATAAATCTATACATATGAGTAGTCAATTTGATATCAGTAAAAAACAGTCTTAACTTCTAGTTAGGACTGTTTGCATACCTTTGACAAACTTCTTTTAAATTTGTCAGCATACTTTACAAAACTCAACTACACCTTCATTACTATAGGTTGCTTTCGTATTCAAGATACGCTTTTAAGCCCTCCATTAACGAATAGTTACAACGATATCCTATGTTTCTGAGTGGCTCTATATCAGCATATGAGTGTTTGACATCTCCGTCACGCGGTGCTGCGTGTGTCGTTTCAATTTCTTTCTGATATAATTTCACAAAAATATCGTAAATATCTAAAAGGGAAATCTGATTAGATGTAGCTACATTGTATACTTGCCCATTCGTCACATTATTTTCTATCACGATATCAACAGCTTGAACTATATCTTTGACGTAAACGAAGTCTCTAGTTTGTTTGCCGTCCCCAAAAAATGTGAATTTTTTATTTTCATCAAAACTATTTTTCATAATAGAAAGAACACCTGAATATTGTGATTTAGGATCTTGTCTAGGACCAAAAACATTAAAGAAGCGCAAAGCTGTAGTTGGTAAATGATATAAGCTGTTATATATCTTTACATATTGCTCTCCACTGTACTTTTGAATTGCATAAGGTGACTCTGGTTGAATAGAACTCTCAATGCTTTTAGGTAATGTCTTTTCATTTCCGTAAACAGCTGCTGAAGAAGCAAAAACGAATTTTTTCAAATTTTTATTAAATTTTCTACAAATTTCAAGTAAATGAACCAATGCTGAAACATTTACGTCATTAGATTCTTCAGGCTTCTCTACAGTCTCAACAACACTAACCACTGCAGCAAGATGAATGATGACATCAAATTGATACACCTTAATTAATTGTTCCATTTCGGAATAGGCGCGTATATCCATATCAAAAAAATGATGATGATCGATAAACGGTACATTTTCTCTATACCCTGAACTTAAGTTATCAACAATAAACACTTCACTATTCTTTTTAAAAAAATACTCAGCCACATGCGAGCCGATAAACCCGGCTCCGCCTGTAATTAAAATCTTCATTATTAATCACTTCCTTGTATGGGTCAAAAATAAATCATCGCCACTAGCAGTCAATTCTTACTCAATTAACTATAACATTTTAAATTTTATTAATCTATTGTAAAATGATTGATTGGAATTGTAAATTATGAAAAGATTAGTTTAAATGAAGATGACAAATGTGCATTTATAATTAAATAAAGAAGTGTAAAACTTAGAATATTTTTTAAATAATGATGATGTTCATAAGGTGCGCACTACCTTTAATCATAAGGACTTATTCTGTTTCAAATTTAGAAACAAATGACAAAGGATGTCATTCGAAAACTTCATTAGACTCATTTTTAAATATAAGCCTTATCAATGTAGAAATGAAGCGTTTTTAATTAATCTATACTTCATAAAAGTGTCATGATTATCATTAATTTTGTTTTTAAATTAAAAATAAATACATTGACAGTAATAATTATCACTTTCTATGGAATACCTTAAGATAACTAAAAATAACTGTAACAGAAAAAAGTCTAAGGCATACATCATTTTTCTTTCAAGCTATGTCACTATATAAAACTTTTTAAGCGAAGTGTAATTTTATAACATGCTGTTTGACTCACTTTATTCAAGTCTTATTTCGACACAATTTATGCGGAGGGTATTATGAATCATTTACTGACAGTTGTTGTCCCATTTTACAATAATGAATCTCACATTGAGGCATCTATTCAATCATTAATTGCTCAAACGAATCAAAATTTTGAATTAATCCTCATTAATGATGGTTCCACGGATCAAAGCGAAACATTACTCTTCAATCAATTGAATCATTATGATAAACCCATTAAATACATTAAACATGACCAAAATTTTGGCCATGGGCACGCAAGAAATGACGGTATTTCAAATGTAGAAACGCCCTTTTTTATGTTTCTTGATGCAGATGATGTATTGACACCTTGTGCAATAGATACATATTTAAATCTTTTGAATCAACCGCTTACTATTGTTGCACCCATTCACCCTTTCACAGAGCTACCTACTGTTCAATTAGACAATGAACAAGTCAAAACAGCACGTTGTTCAATTCGTGGGAATGAAGGTCTGTTCATCGATCGATATTCTGTGTGTAATATTATTTTTGATACTGCAATTGTCCATAAAAATCACATTCGATTCCATCATGAATCACGACGATACTCTGATATTTCTTTTTTAATTGCATATATGAAACATATCAAAGCATTTATCAATATTGAAAATGCGCCGTTTTATTATGTTGGAGAAGTGTATGATCCATTTACAACTACGAAATTAACATCTCAAGCATTCGAACATGTTTTTACTGACTATGTTTTCAGTTTGATGGATGCACTTGAATGCGCTGACAACCCTCAAGTTCGTCACTTACTACTTATTCAAATGTTAGAAAATATACGCCGTTCATTCGAGCCTTCTTTAAGTGATGTTCAAGAAAGATATCAATCTTTACATGTATTACTTAGTGACGTGATTCCAAAGCTTAAACCTGTCCTAAAAAAAGAAAAGAAATTATTATTTAGATTCGAATTATGGCTTATCAAAATCCAACAATACGCTTTAGCATTTGCAGTCAATCGTACAAGAAATGATTTGAGATTGCTTAAAAATATCATCTTGTTAAAACCAAATCAAGCATACTCAAAGTATCAACTTTTCAATACAACACGGATGGTTAAGAATGATGTGGTCGTTTTCGAGTCTTTTGGTGGAAAAAATTATAGTGATAGTCCTCAATATATTTATGAGTATATGAAAACCGCATACCCCCATTTAAATTATTACTGGATTTTTAGAGATATGGATGACCCATCGATTCCAAACCATGTTCAAAAAATACAAAAGGGCAGCGCAGATTATTATCGTATTTTTAGTAAAGCACGTATTTGGGTCAGTAATGCACGACTCCCTTTATCGATTAAAAAGAAACCGAATCAACTCTACATTCAGACTTGGCATGGGACGCCGTTGAAACGCTTAGCAAACGATATGAAGACCGTACGTTTACCGAATACAACAACAGCGCTTTACAAAAAGAATTTCTATCTTGCTACGCGACGTTGGGATTATTTAATTTCACCCAATCCCTATTCATCCAAGATTTTCCAATCTGCTTTTTGGATGACACCAGATAAAATTTTAGAAATCGGATACCCGAGGAACGATATTTTAGTCACGCATCAAAATGATATCTCACTGCAACATCATATCAAGCAGGCGCTCAACATTCCTCAAGATAAAAAAGTCATTCTATATGCGCCGACATGGAGAGATGATGAATATGGAGAAATCGGGCAATACACTTTTGACCTCAAAATTGATTTATCACGTTTACAACAAGCTGTCGGTGATGATTATGTGATATTATTGCGAATGCACTACCTCATCGCAAATGCACTTGATTTACATGATCACGAAGATTTTGCAATTGATGTGTCAAGCTATAGTGATATTTCAAAATTATATTTAATCAGTGATTGCTTGATTACAGATTATTCTTCTGTCATGTTTGATTATGGCATTTTAAAACGACCACAGTTGTTCTTTGCTTATGACATAGAGAAATATGCTAAGGATTTACGTGGGTTTTATATCGACTATCATACCGATTTGCCAGGCCCTATATATACGGATTCTGAGTCACTGATTGAAGGATTAAAAAATATCGATCACATTGCACACACCTACCAACCACAAATTGAAGCATTTCATCAGCGTTTTTGTGCAACAGAAAAAGGACATGCCGCCCAATATATTGGTGATTTCATTTACGATGAAATTCAAAAGTCATCTCGTATGAAAAAAAACAAAAAATAATCGTTTCTAATCATTAAAAACGCGCATTTCTGTCCGTTTCCAAACAGAAATGCGCTTCTCTTTTATGATATGTTCTTCTGCATGCCTAAAATAGCACAACCCTTATGTCTCATTTGATTCATAAAGCGATAACAATGATTTTGTGTACGGCACACGAGCCGAATCAAATAACGCTTCAATCGGAAATTCGTCTACAATTTGGCCTTGGTGTAAGACCACCATACGTGATACCCATTTTTGTAGAAATGTGATGTCATGGGAGATCACGACCATGGCACATTGCGTTCTCTCTGCGTGTCGCTTCAATTGCTCCGCCAACCGATCTGCTGCTATGACATCTAAGTGTGCGGTTATTTCGTCACAAATCAACAACTCAGGTTGTAGCATTAATGTACGAATCACATTAAAACGTTGTAACTGTCCGCCGCTTAATGCAGACGGATAACGCTGTAGCAATGCATGCGACAATCCCATTGTTGCCATTAAATCATCACGATAATCCACTATTTGTTGCTGATGTGCTTGATGATGCGACAACGCTTCATTCAAAGCACTCGCAAGCGTCATTTTCGGGTTAAAGGCATGGCTTGCGTGCTGTAAAATGGGCAATGCACTTTGAAATGTCGTTGTTACCGTTCCAGATTGTCCTGTACGTTCACCTAACATCACATGTGCTAATGTTGATTTTCCAGAACCACTTTCACCGACAATGCCCACAACTTCATGGGCGCCAATGGTTAAGGAGACATCGTTTAATGCAAGTGTCTCTTTATATTGGACCGTTACATGTTCTAATTTAATCATTTCACTTCACCTTGTTTCAGTAGACTTCGATGGCGAAAAAGATACGCACTGTATGGATGAATATGCGTCGATTGAAAATGATTCATATCTCCATCATCCACGATGTGTCCGTCTTTCATCACATAGATATAATCACTAAAACGATAAACATGTGTTAAATTATGCGTCACGACCAACAAAGTCACATCATGCTGTTTTGCCAAATGATGTAGTAATGTCATGATTTGATGACCTGTCACAGCATCTAATGCCGCTGTCGGTTCGTCTGCGATAATCAACTTCGGCTCTAGCATCATGACACTTGCAATCAACACGCGTTCGAGTTGTCCACCCGATAGCATAAAACGATAGCGTTTAGACAAATCGATGTGGTCTAAACCTACCCATGCCAAAGCTTTTTGAACTTGCTGCGCTGCGACTTGACGCGAGACTTGATAATGTTGTCGATAAATGCCAATCAACTGTTTGCCTATTGTCGTATGGTCGTTAAAACTATGCGTGTAATCTTGTGATATATAGCCCACTTGTCGCCCTAAATAAGGTTTCAATGTCTCGATTGTTTGTCCACAATATTGCCACGTATCATAAGTCATCTCAAAATGAGGGGGTAACGCACCTAACAATGCACGAATCAACAAACTTTTACCTACACCACTTTCCCCGATTAAAACATTGACTTGCGACTCGTACAACACCAAATCTAAGGCTTCAAGTTTTGTATGCACACCTTGTCTCACAGTTAGATTGTTTATGTTTAACAACTTATTCATGTTCTCGATGCTCCTCTTGAGTAAAATAATCACGTAAAGCATCCCCAGTTAGTTGAAAAATGAGAATCGTTATCGCAATCATGACTGCTGGCGCAAACAATAAGATTGGTGTCGAGGTCATAAAATCACGTCCCGCATTTAACATCTCGCCCCATTCTGGAGATGGCGGTTGTGCACCCAATCCTAAAAATGATAATGAAGAAATATAAAGTATATTTTTCCCAAAATCAACCGTCGCTACTACGAGTATAGATGGCAGCACGTGTGGTAAAAAATGACGAAACATGATTTGCCATGTGGATACGCGATATAACTTGGCCATCCGAATGTAATCCATTTCACGTAAACTGGCAACGATTGTGCGCGTCAGTCGCGTATAGGTCATCCATCTGAGTAGCACCATCGCCCATACAATGTTCCAAATACTTGGTTTCAATAAACTCGCCATTGCGATAATTAAAACAAATTCAGGAATGCTTAATCCAATATCAACAATCCGCATTGTTAAGCGTTCCATTCTCCCTCTAAAATAGCCAGCAATCATTCCGATTGGTACACCGATGACAACTGTGAGCAAGATCGTCACCAAGCTCACTAATAACGTATAGCGTGCCCCAATGATCAATCGCGCAAATAGATCTCGTCCATAATCATCTGTTCCAAGCCAATGCGCCAGACTCATCGGTAAAAATTGTGCATCCAACTTTACTTCAAGCGCGGCATTCGATGATACAAAAAATTGTGCAATGATTAAAATAAAAACATATCCTACACAAATCCAAACCATTTTAGGTAATTGAAGTAGTTGTCGTCGTTGCATCATGAAGACACCTCTAACGTTGCCTTTTCTGCCGCTTCTACATTACGACTTTGGCGCATATAACGTTGTTTAGGATCTAATAGTAAGACGATCGCATCACTCGCTAAATTCGCAAGTACAACCATCAATCCGAGCATCAATACTATCCCTTGAATCACAGGGTAATCTCGCGCGCGAATACTATCAACCAAAAATTGACCCAGTCCTGGGATGCCGAAGACATTTTCAATCACGACAGTCCCTCCTATTAAACTACCGATAGATAACCCTAAAATAGTCACAATAGGGACTAATGCAGGTTTTAGTACATCCGTAAAAAAAATGTATCGTTCTGACAACCCTCTCAATCTGGATGCAGCCACTTCACGACTGCGATACAAATCGATGACATGCGCACGCATAAGACGCACGTAGTACGCACTCATTCCGACGCTCATGGCGATGACCGGCAGCACGAGTTGACTGATAGAACCATAGCCAGAAACCGGTAAGATTTTAAGGCGTAACGCAAAAACATGAAGCAATAACATGCCTAAAAAGAATGATGGCAAACTCACAGTCACCGATGTCAGGATTCGAATCGTTCGATCAAGATGGCCATTCGGGTATCGTGCTGCTAAGACCCCTAACGGCAATGCGACAGCCATGACCACAATGATTGTTAAAATCGCAATGGTCAACGTGGGCGGTGTATAGAAGCCGATTTCCTGTATGACGGGTCGCCCTGTTTGATAACTCGTACCGAAATCCAATTGCAAAATATTGCCAAGCCAACGACCATATTGAACCCACCACGAATCATTCAACCCGTAGTGCACACGAGTGGCTTCAATTGCCGATTTAGAAACATTGGCATCGCCCACATGTAAAATTTGGTTCACGGGATCCCCTGGCGTACTTTTCATCAAAATGAACGTAATCGTTGCCAAGACCCACAATACAATGACCATTTTCACCAAAGATGTTAATAGTCGCTTAATGGTCATCTTTAATATCAACCTTATCGTCCACCAAATAAATGCCTTCAGGTGTTGCTTTAAAGTGAGTTACATCTTTATTCAGACCGTCAATGGTATCATTATACGTAATAAAACTTGCCGGGATATCTTGTGCCGCTTTATCGATAATCGCATTCGCTAATTTTTCTCGTTCTTTTTTATCAACAGTATGATTCAACGTATCAATCATACGAGAGACTTCTGCGTTGCGGTAAGCCCCTTTATTCGTCGAACCATCTTGATGGAATGCTTGGTTAAAGAAGTATCCCGTATCCCCACGTGGAATTGTACCAAAACTATACATCGTTGCATCCCATTGTGAACGATTTTCCAAGTAACCTTCAATATCATCTACATTGCGAATTTCGATATCAATGTGCGCTTTTTTAGCATCTGATTGAATGACTTGTGCCATTTTAGGTAACTCTGGGCGTCCTTCATATGTGACTAACTGAATTTTCAATGGATGCGCCTCATTATAGCCCGCATCTTCCATTAACTTTTTCGCACCTTCAATATCTTGATTTTCGACTTGACGCTTTTGAATAAAATCCAATTGATCGTTGAAAGGTCCGGTTGCTGGTTTTGCATAACCTTGAGACACATTTTTTGCAATCCCTTTTCTATCGATGACTTTATCTAAAGCTTCTCGCACTTCACGTGTCATCTTTTTACTTTCTTGGTTATATATCATCATTTGAGTGCGATAACCTGAGACATGAGACACTTTTGTTTGCACATCTTTTTCAATTTGTCGCACGCGATTCACAGGGACATCAGTAATTAAATCCGCTTTCCCTGATTCAAGATGGCTGACGCGTGTATTTCCATCTTCTTGATAAGTAACGGTCACACCATCTAATTTCGGTTTGCCACGCCAATATTGCGCATTGCGATCCAACGTGATTTTTTGAGCACGTTGATATGATTTCACTTGATAAGGCCCTGTGCCCACTGGTTTTGCATCGATGTCCGTCTTTGCATCTGCATCAAAAATAGCCACAAACGGGTTTGCGAGTTCTGATGCAAGCTCAGGATAAGCAGACGTTGTCGTTATCGTCACTTTCTGACCGTCCGCTTCAATCATTTTAATAGGTAAAGTCGATTTCACGAATGGGCTGTCTTTCAATGCCTTTTCCAAACTTTTTTTGACTTTTTCACCCGTTAACGGCGTCCCATTTTGAAATTTAATATCGTCTCTCAATGTCATTTCTAACTTTTCTGGAGAGATTTGTTGATAGTTTTTTACGAGCCAAGGCTGTACTTCTCCATCTTTGGACACTTTGAATAACGACTCCGCTGCACCAACACGTACTGCAACATCTGTTTCATAAGGAGCAATAGATGTTGTCTTCAGCGGAATTTCCACATCCAATACTTTATTTTTAGCATTTTCGCTACGCTCTCCTGTTCCACAGCTTGCTAACAATAATGATGTTGTCGTTAAAATGGCGAGTGAATGCTTCAATTTCATTTAAAAGCGCCTTCTTTCTTTTTATTATCTTTCTAAACACTCAACATTAATATTATATCAGAAAAGTATTTGCTTATTAAAACTATTTATTTTCGTTATCTTTATTTTTGCTTTTCAAGTTGATCCAAAAAGATTTTTGCTTGTTGATTAATTGTTTTGAAATCAATCCCTTGTTGTTGTGCAGCAAACACGCAGCCACAATAGCATTGACGGAAAATGTCATAGTCTTGACACATCGTAATCGACCGTTCGTAACCTTTATTTTTCTTGAAATCACTCGGTAAATATTTCACATCGTACAATTGTTGCACATCTAAGCCGATTTCATTAATTAACTGTGCATTCTTTTTAGGAGATAAAGTAATCGCACTACCAAAATAATCAAATCCCATCTCTACTGCGGCTTCTGCAACCATTTCTAAACGCATTCCAAAGCATGCAGAGCAACGTGCGCCCCCCTCTGGTTCCTCAGTAAGCCCACGCGACTTGGCCATTTTCATAAACTCGTGTGGTTTGTATGGCGCTTCAATATAACGAACTTGATTGCCCGTTCTTTCATTAAAGTCATGTACAAACTTTTCCTGAACGCGTGCACGGCGTAAATATTCGTTTTTAGGGTGAATATTTGGATTCGCAAAATAAATAGCGATATCCGCATACTCCGATAGAAACTCTAATGTATATGTACTACACGGTGCACAACAGCTATGTAATAACAATGAAGGCCGCTCGTTTTCACGTTGCCAACTCATAATCATTTTTCTTAATACTTTGTCATAGTTAATTTTTTGGTTTTTCATCTTATTTAAAATCTGTTCCGCTTGAATCATAAAATTCCCCACTTCAACGTATGATATTTTTAGTAAATCCAATATAACATAAAAGGAAAGGCTATCGCCGACACAATATTAAGTTTTCCTCTTCATTTGTCATAATTAAAAATGGCATTAAAAAAGTGGGGAATCCCCCACCGCATTTCATCATGATTGTGAACTTGCAAACGTCACCTGCATTTGCCAAGCGAAATGATTCAAACGTTCAAATTGAATTTGTCCGCCAATTTTCATGACCATCTCTGTCAATACTGCTTTTAATGGATAATATTCTGTACGCAAATCTTCAACTAAATTGATATCTCCTTTATTTTTATATGTTTGGATTGTCTGTTCTCGCGCGTCTTCCGTTTCAAATAGCGTATCAATCAAAATGATTTGTCCCGCATCATTCAAAAATGACTTCATATAGGATAACGCACGCTGTTTGTCTACATCGTTCAAATGATGAAAAGCAAAAGTCGACACAATCGTATCAAATTTGTGCTTCATCGGAATATCTAAAAAATGACCTGCCATCACCGGTATCCCTTTTTGATTCGCTATTTTTCTCATATCTTGAGAGGGATCAATTGCGATGACATCTTTTCCAGCACGAATGAGACGTTCTGTTAAATTACCTGTCCCAGCACCGATTTCAAGCACTTGACCTGTTGCACGTTTAACGACACTTGCTAACATGTCCGAATAACCGGCAAATACATCTTTATATTCATTGTCATCCCCTGTATTCCAAACTGTTTCATCATAACGTTTTGCCCATTTTTCAAAGATATCCATGAATTCCACAATCCCGCCTCCTAATCCCTAGTATTCTGATATGAATCATATAATAAAGCGCTGAATTTTGTCAATTTTAAATGCCTCGTCTATCGACAATAAACAGAACGAATGACGTGAGAACGCATTTTAAAACAATCCATGAGACTTTATTCAACTTACAATAACGCATACGTCATGTTGAATTTCAATTGTTTTAGAATTAAAAATGCACCTTCAAAAGTTGAAAATCAAACATCCAACTTCTGAAGGTGTACATCGCTTTATTTACTCCAATACGTCACTTTTTTCAGCTTTTTCAGCTAATCCTTGTGCCAACGGATGTAAATAAGGCTTACCAATCAAACCGATCAAGAAGAATCCTATGCCAAACAGACCTAACATCGTCAATTTAAATGTTAAAATCTGTGGTACAGGGCCTCCAACCGCTTCTCTTAATGCATCGATACTATACGAGAATGGTAAAAACGGATGAATATTTTGGAAAAACTGTGGTGTCACTTCAATTGGGAATGTCCCTCCACCACCGGCAATTTGTAATACGAGTAAAACGATCGCCAATGCCTTTCCTGGGTTCCCCAAAACAGAAACTAATGTATATACAATCGTTGTAAAGACAATTGCTGAATAAATTGAAATCGCAATGAATAAAGGAACGGACTCTACAGATGCTTTAAGAATAACAATGTCTCCAATCGAAACAATCGTTGCTTGGATGATATTCATTAATAAAAAGAGTCCCATCTTACCGAGATAGATTTCTCGTATCGTTAAATACGGTTTCAAAGTCGCATGTTTATTGTGTGTTGTTAATAAACTAACTAATAATAATGCCCCTACCCAAATGGATAACGCTGTATAAAATGGTGTACTCGCCGAACCATAATTCTTCACAGGGAAAATATCTTCTTTATGCAAGTCGATTGGATTTGCAATGATCCCTGCTTGCTTTTTCAAATCATTGCGCAATAAATCAATCAGATCTTCAATCGTATGTGCTTTATCAAGCTCTTTGAAAATACGATCTGCCTTTTGTAAATCTTGCTCTACACCCGGTAAATCATTTCGTGCAAATTCAGCCACTCGGTGCAATGTTTCTTTTGCTTGAGGTTGATTGGTATCTAAAATCTCACGTAAACGATCATATTCTGCAAAAACTTTTGGTAATTTATTATTGACGTTTGATGTCACGTCACTAATACGGGATTCTACACCAGGGAGATCATTTTCAACAAATTGCGATGCTTTCGCAACTTTTTCTCGAAACTTAGGGAAATACGCTTGCGCTGCATCGATGGCTTGAATGTACTGAGCTTCTATATGCGGCAATGTATCACTCAATTGATGCAAACGCTGCTGCCCTTCAGTTAAAATTTGCTGTCCCTGACGAATCGCACGGTTCACATTTTGGAGTTGTTGTTGTACCGTTTCTACTGTTGTTGCGCCTTGATTTAACGCTTGTCCTAAGTTCTGCGCCAAAGTCTCTGTCGCTTGGGCAAGCTGATTTTGAATCTCGTTCGGTAACGTTTTAAAGTGACTTTGTATTTTGTCGATACTGCTTAATACCTTCATCGCTTCTGCATCACCAGAATTCCCCGCCTTGATGGCATCATTTAATGCATTTAATTGTTGTGTCAATTGTTGAATATCATCTTGCGCTGTTTTCAATTGTGACTGAGGTTGAGACAAGTCCACATGATCGGTCTTTTCAAGTTGAGATAAGAAATCACGATAATCTCGAACCATTTTATTCACGTTGTTCATTCGAGCAATCACATGACTTAAAGGGACTTCAAATTGCTTTGGCTGATCGGTGCTTAAAATACCTGAACTCAAAGTTTTCACGACATCCATGTCTGTTCCTGTTGCCTCGAGCTGTTGATTCATCGCTTGATTCATATTTTGTAATGTTTCTTGATAAGCTGTCGTCAACGTCGATGCCTCGTCACTTGAAATGACGTGTCCTTCCGGTAACGGAGAAGCATTTCCTTGTGTCGCTGTACTCAGTGGCTGTACCGTATAAACAGTACCAACTGTACTTTGTGGTTGCAACCCCGACACCTGGTGGCTTGGTGCATTTTGATTCGGTGCGCTTTGTAGGCCATTCGTACGATTGGCACCGTTTTGTAACACATTGATGCGCTGTTCAATGTCAGTCAAACGTTGTTGAATGTCATTCAATTGCACACGCGCTTTATCCGTTCCCTCTATCGCACGGTCGATCCCATTATTTATAGTAGGAAACTGATTAGGCACTTTACTCCCAATTTGCAACACACGTTCAATTTCTGGCATCGCCTGATTCAATGAGACGATTAATTTTGCACGTTCATTGATCGCTGGAATACTCGCATTCAGTTGATTTAATCGTTCTGTCGCATTCACTGCATCTGCTTTATATTGATCCAATGCTCTAAAGCGATCGGCATAAGCATCGATATCCGCTTGATGTTCATCTAAGTAAATCAATGTTTTGCGGAATTGCTCGATTTTAGGCAAAGCGGCATTCGCTGCATATACGCCCTCTTTCACTTTATTGTATGTTGGCAGCTGATCTTCAAGTTTAATACCGACACGATTCGCTTCATCCAATAGGGCTTTCGTCACCGTTTCATTGAATCGATCATTTGCCTTTTTGACAATCTCACTCGACCCCGCGTCTGTCATTTTAGGTGCGATCGCATTAAGTTTTTGATTGACTTTATATTCAACTTCCGCTTGCTGAGGATCTTTACGGACAATCCCTGTGACTTGATGTGTAAATTTTTCTGGAATATAAATAGCTGCGTAATATTTTCCCATTCGTAAATCTTGGTCCGCTTTTTCTCGACTTACAAATTGCCAATCGAAGTGATGATCTTTATGCAAAGTTTCTTCAATTTGGTTTCCTACGTTCACTTTCTTTTGACGTACAGTATCTCCTTTATCTTCATTGACAACCGCAATTTTTATTTTATTCGTATTTGAATAAGGATCCCAAGTTGCTTCAAGGTTAAACCATGCATAAAAAGAAGGTAATATGGCTAACCCGATAATGAGCACCATGGCGCCTGGTGTTTTAGCAATTTTTTTGATATCCATCAGAAAAAGTTTGATGGCATTTTTCATTTTCTCACCTCAATATTGAATGAAACGCTTTATTATTTACGTCCCTTCATGTAGTATAAACATGTGCATGAATTGTAAAAAATCCTTTATATATTTAAGTTAACATACATCAACAAACATCAGGCATATTACAGTATAACAATTCCATCATCGGTTTGTACACCCTGTTTTAATATCCTTGTGCGCCTCTATCAAACACTTAGGACCACGCATGATTGGCATGCTGTCTTACACTTTGAATAATGACGCATAGACGTAAAAATTAAACCATGCACTGTACGCATTACTTTTCGGAAAGGAGTATCGACTTGAACAAAACATTTATTTTTTCAGGACTGCTCGGTACAGCAGTACTATTGCCCTCAGTGACACCACATTGGACTGTTTCAGCGACACAACAAGCTGAGAACACGACCAAAGAAGAAACGTCCACCCATCATGACGACAATTCTAAATCGGATGACAAAGTCGCTTATCGTTCGGAAGAAACCGATACATCAAAAAAGAAAGCAACCATTGATGACAAAGACGCGACACCCGAATCTCAAATACTTACGCACCTTTTCTCACAGAACAAGAATTCATCCTTCAATACGCCTTTTTCAACTCAAAAAAATGGCCTGGATCCCCTCTTTCATTCTGTGTTAAATGACGTTACTGATGTGCTCAATCCTGCATATTTTTTCTCAAAACAAGAAACGTCCAATCCAAATACGCAAACAACAGTGGCACCAGAAAACCGAGACTTTCTCGAGCAACTCCAAACGTTGTTAACGGGTCAAGGCTCTGAGCAACATGAACCACAGCCTGCACCCCAATCTAAAAAAACGGCAGCTTCTGAATCATCATCTCAAACTGAAGCACTGGCATCCAAGCCTTCAGATGCACATGCTGACGCAACGAAAAATGAAGCTTCGCATGCAACACATACACAAAAACCAAATTCTGATGCGATTGACTCTGAATCGTCAACATCTTCAAAAAATACGGATTCGACAGCCTCTCATCGCAACGACAGTGCGCCGGAACAAAATGAAGCCGTGATTGATTCATTGTTAGATCAATACAGCGAAAAAGCACGTCAAACGAATGATGCCTATCGAAAACAAAAAGCGGCAATAAGTCAACATCATACAAACACACATGAGTCGCAAATTACTAATCCGGACTCATTCAAACAGACACGTGAACAAGCGCCGAGTCAATCTTTTACATCATCGTCTCAAGACGCAAATACCCGTCAAACCTCACTCTTTGAAGTCATACCAAAATCCGACTCTGATTTTAGCGAGACGCAACAAATGCGCGCTATTCCACAAAATTCGACACGTGCGTTTATTCGTGATATCGCTAAGGCGGCACATGATATCGGTCAGCAAGAGGACATCTATGCTTCCGTTATGATTGCCCAAGCCATTTTAGAATCAGATTCTGGAAAAAGCGAATTAGCACGCGCCCCTTACTATAATTTATTTGGCATTAAAGGGGGCTATCAGGGGCAGTCTGTCAATTTCCAAACGTTAGAATCAGATGGAAATCAGCTGTATCAAATCCAAGCAGACTTCAGAACGTATCCCAATCAAAAAGCATCATTGTCAGACTATGCCGATTTAATTAAAAATGGGATTGATGGAAATCCTACAATCTATAAAGAGGTATGGAAAAGCGAGAGTTCTGACTACCGCTCAGCTACAACAGCATTAGTTGGAACTTATGCCACTGATCCACAATATGATAAAAAGCTACAAGCCATTATTGAAGCTTATGATTTAACACGTTTTGATGAAAAAGATATGCCGACATCGCTTGATGACAATCCGATGCCATCTCCTTCTCAAGACGATATTGGTACATTCAAGCCGTTCTCAGTATCTGGTCCATCCCCTTATCCACATGGTCAGTGTACATGGTATGTGTATCATCGGATGGCACAATTCGGTATCAACATTCCGGGCGATATGGGGAACGCTAGCGATTGGACTTACTCTGCACTCATTAAAGGCTATAGTGTATCTCGTCAACCTAAAGTCCATCATGCTGTCGTTTTCAAACCGAATCAACTCGGTGCCGATCGCTACTATGGTCACGTTGCCTTTGTTGAAAAAGTCCTTCATGATGGTTCAATTGTTGTTTCTGAATCTAATGTCAAAGGACTCGGTGTCATCTCATACCGTACCATCAACGCAAACCAAGCTCAAAAATTAGATTATATCAGTGGCGATTTATCAACGCTCAATTAATAAAATATTTTTGAAACGCTATTATTGGGGATTTTAACACCGTTACTAACGGCATATAAAAGTAATATCATTAACACATATGTAGGCCTATCGTAAGTGGATATGATTCAAAAGATGCAGACGGTATAATAATGAAATTGCCTATCTCTCAGGCGTCAATGCAGACGCAGAGAGGGAATCTATTCATGCTAGAGATTCTTGTTCACATCACGACCACAGCCATCAGTGGTTGTTATTTACGCATTGGCTACGTAATCGCAATGACAAATAGGCGACTATAGTCACTCTAAAAGGGGCTGGGACATAGGGTTTCAGCCCCTTTTTCCTTCAGAAAAAGAATATAACTGTACATGCTTATTTAAGCAAATTTGTACATACTTATCTTGACATTTATATTTTGCTTATTAAAATGTGCTATTTTCTATTGCCTTATCCTAGTCAAAATCGGTTGTTTTTCAATATATTTAACATTGTTACTCAAATATAAAATATCCTGCTATAATACCTAATAAGAAGTACAGTATAAATGCAATAAAAATGTTTTTTTTGTCATTTTTTAATAATTCATTAGATTTGCCTGTGCGTTTTTTGATGATTTTTTCATCAATCCATTTACTTCCAGTAGAAGCCAATGAAAATACTAAACCGGTTAAAATGATATAGAGTATCGCCATTGTTTTTTCTCCTTAATTTATAAATTCAAATATTTTTCAACTTCTTTAATCGAATATGGATCTTTAATGAATTTTCCATTAACATAAACGCTTGGAACATACTTATTTTTATATTTTTTATACATTTCCTAATCTTTTTTAGCTAAATTTAATATTTATACCTCTTTTCAAAAAATGATTCGCGTTACTAATGGATTCATTTCTACTTTTTCCTACACTTATCGCTTGAGCAATTCTCCCACTACTTGAAACATTCATACTTAATATATCTTTTTCTTTGCACCATACCCTATATTCTTTTATGTTAAATTCTTTAATATACTTTTCATTTATTTCGATTTTCTCTACCAAACCAGCCTTTGGAGGTAAGTATGAAATAGCCGCATAACGCGGTACATTGATGTGAAAAGAATCTATATCGTCTATTTGATCTTTTGTAACCATTCCTCTAAATATCGTTTCAATTATATTTTTGTCAAAAGCTAAATCGTATAAATCATTAATCTGATCTCCACCAAATCTTGCTTGACTTTCTACTATCTTTAGTCCTTCATTTGTAACAATAATTTCTGTATGGCAAGGACCATTAATGACATTCATAATATCTAAAAATTTCATCACATCACTTTGTATCATACTTATTTCATCGTGAGATAAACTTGCTGGGACAATATGTCCTAATTCTATAAAATTTTCGCCTTTTATTTTTTCTGTTATACAATAAATCTTGTGAATACCACCTTCAGAGTAACTTTCAACGCTAAATTCTTTACCTTCTATAAATTGTTCTATAATAAATTCTTCTATTTTTAGGTTATTTATTAAATCTGCTATTTCTTTTAAACTACACTTCGATATTTTGTAGATATCTTTGCTTGCTGAACCTTTTTTAGGTTTTAATATGCTTGTTCCATAGTTTGATACAAACTTTATTATTTTTTCTGCATTTAAATTATCAGAAAAATTCAGGCTATCAAATCCTTCCTTGCTTAAATGCTTTCTCATTTTATACTTATTCGATGATAATTCTATTGATCCTTTAGAGTAAGTATAATTAACGCCTAACGTTTCGCAAATTCTTAAAGCTACTTCCTGTAAATCGTCTTCAAGCGTATAAACAAAGTCAACATTATCCAACTCATTTATTTTTATGGCCTCACCTAACCATCTTTCCATCGAATTCTCTTCTATATAGAAAGTCATATTATATAGATTTTTATGATTCTTTTTTTCATATTCTTGTAATGTAATTAAAGTTCCCTTCCCTTTTAATGCAGACAAATATCATCATTTCCTTCTAGTTTAATCTCTACACCATTTATAGGAACACCTATGGGGATCGTATTTTTTTCATTAAATTTCAATTGATAATAAGTGGCAAATATCGTTGCCTTTGCTGGGCCATATAAATTAAAAACATGAGTTGTCAAAGGGATGATATCTTTTAATTTATCTTTCAATGCTACATTGAATACTTCCCCTGCTACAGAAATTGTTTCTACACTTCTCCACGAACACTTATTACCATTAGATAATAAAAACTCTAAATAACTAGGTGAGAATGCTAAGTGCGTAATTTCATACCTTTCTATATACTTTAAAGTATTTTTAATTCGCTTTTCTACGGTATTAATGTTTTCATCATAACAAACCAACTGGCATCCTAATAAAATAGGCGCAAATATTTCACTCAATGAAACATCAAATGTATATGATGTAGAAAATAAAAATTTAGAATTTTTGTCAGCTCCAATTAGCCTATAATATTCTGATAAAATATGATATATTCCATTCTCGGATAATCTTATCTTTTTAGGGTAGCCTGTGGATCCTGATGTAAGTGCTAAATATTCATTCTCTATAGCAGACTCAGAGAAATTATGTTGTCGATGATCATTCACATCCAAAGTGTTGATATCTAAATGATTGATATCAAGATTTTTGTCTGAGATTACATCATCAATCTCCAAGTCCTTGTGTAATAATAAGTGTTCTTCCAAATTAATATCTTTAGCAAGTGGAATAGGCACTTTCCCTGCTTTCCATATCCCTATTATTGTAGGTAAAACATATAAATCATTACTTAAGAGATAGGGTATGTATTTACGATTAGATTTTAAACAATATTTACTGATTTCATTAGATAAATGGTCAATTTCCATATTTGTATAGGCTTTATTTCCGTTAGTCAAAATAACTTGTTTAGGGTTTTTCGCTACATTTTCGTAGAATTTATCTAATATTTTGTTTTTCATTATTATCCTCTTCTAACTTTTTATAATTTCTTTTATGTGATGCTCTAAGCAGAAATCAATATACATTGCATGACTTTTAAGCTCTGTAGAAATGATGACATGTGTGATTTCTTCTTTTGTATAATCCCTCCCATTTTTCAGAATCATAGTAATAATGAAAAATTTTGTCAAAATATTTTTCAAACATTTTTAACCGCGCGACACTAAACCCCTTTTCTGTTCTGCCAGAAAAGGGGTGCTTTGGGGGCTGACTCACGCGTTATGCTGAATACATCTCTTAATCTGATGCGGTAATGCCTCACTGTTAACACGCCGCACCTATCATTTTTTCGCCGTCAAATGCATCTTCCGACGTTTCATGTATATAAGGATAAGACCTATCCCCAATAGGATGACACCACTGATGATTGGAAGTCTATCATGTTTCAATATTTCTCCTGCACTTGGAAGCACAAACTGTCCATTCTGATCAAATAACCCGTCAAGAAAATGGTCACTTCCGCTTTGTGACTTTATCGCTTGATATGGATCAATATTGGGCTTCGGTGCAAAGTCATGTTTGAACAATCCCCCAGATTGCTGGCGTGTACCGTGCTTTTGTTGATTCAACAATTCACGTAATTTGTCATTCGTAGGTCCTGATTTGTTCATATCACGACCGAATAACCCGTTTCCGATGATGTCTGACAATTGGTTTATAGGAGAGAACAAATGTTGAATATCTATTTTCGCATTTTGTTGAAGTTGACTTAGTTGTTCCCGCAAAGTCAGCAATCGATTTGCTTGTGCACGCAATTCATCGTCCAGCTGTTTCAAAATATCGTGATTCTCCGACTCGTTCTGACTTATGCGCTTAGCAATCAACGCCGCATTTTCTGAATTTAAACGTCCCCCTAAAATACTTTCGATGACTTTTGGATTGGCATCTGTATTGTTCAATATTGTGTTTAAAATATCATCACTTGTTGCAGTACCATCCGATTTAAATTGTGTTTTCAATCGCTGAAGAAGCACCTCATTGTTTGGATTTCCTTGCATGATTTGTTGTGCCAGTTGCTGTGCTTTTTGCCTATCAAAGCGTGACGCTAATATACGCTCTAGTAAACCTTGACGATTTGAAGTGTTATCGAACATACCACGCAATAAATCATCGCTCGTTGTCGATTTCAGTTGATCAATCTCTCGTTGAATTTGGTCGGCCAACTGTTGATTTGTTTTGCCTTCAATCGTTATCTTTTGAGCACGTTGTTCAGCTTCTTTCTGATTGAATACTGTTCCAAGTATATTCTTGACTACTGCTTGTTTGTCTCCATTTTCTTTCAACTGTGACAAAATCGTATCATTTTGTTGATTCAACTGTCGTGTCACAGTCTGTGAATCACGTAATAATTGTTGTTTTTCATCTTTAGGAGTATCTTTAAGTCCTTTAATTTGTCGATCGAACGTATTTAAAAGATGATGCTTTGTCGCTAAATAATGATTCGCATCGTCTTGTGATATTTGTTTAGAAACCCATTGATCGATTTGATTGACTGTATCGCTCGCTTCTCTCAATGGTTCGACTGGTGATGTGCTTCCCTGTGCAACGGTTTCAGCCCATGTTTCCAACAAGTTTGACGACTGCGCCCGCGTCTCAGACGATAGGCGTTCATGTACTGTTTTTAATATCTCGCTGATTGCATTTGTCTGTAATGGATCACTTCCAGTTGAATCGAACACATCCAAAGTATTCTCATTTTCTGATGACATTTGCTTTAAATCTTCTGTTTGTTGCTGTCCAAGAATAGGTGATGCTTTACTGTTTTGTGACCCTGTGAGACTTGGTTCGTCTAACACACCGCGTCCATCGACACCCTTCTGTTGACCTTCATCAACTTTCGCTTTCAGACGTGCAAGTTTTTCATCAATCTGTGCCACTTGAGGCTGTGGGTTGTCCTTTGTTGTCGCTGCACTTGCAAGACGATTCGCTTCGTTTGCCGCTTTTAAAACTGTCTTCATATCAGCTTGTGAATAATCCAACTGACTTAATAATTCGATAAACGACTGCTTATATTCAGTATTTAAAAATTTCAGTGATTTCACTTTTTGCACTGCATCTGCATTGAACGTCTTCAAAGATTGATGGGTTTGAGTCACTGCATTTGCAGTCGATTGAAATAACGGGGCGTATGACCACTGCATTGAACTTCCTATCAATAGGACGGAAACACCTATTTTTAATAAATGATGACGTTGATTGTAAGATGCGGTCGACTTCAACTGAACCATGTCATCCTTCCTTTCTTTTTACGCGATATATTTTAAATTATAACGTTTATTTCTTCTTTTTTAAATCAATTAGAAGAAATCGTTTGTATGAGCAATCGTCTAGGAACGATCAGATGTGATCTTCCTAGACGACCGTCATAAGACTATTGCATGTCTTCCGCGACAATCATTGCATCATACGTTGTAACCGTTCAAAGAGTAACGCATTGTTTGATGCCGTCAACAACTGTTCACGTCGTTCATCTTGCATTAAATTTTTTGAAAGTTGTTGTAGCACTTTTAAATGCGTATCATGACTTTCTTCTGGAACGGCAATCAAAAAGATCAGCTGTGGTAACGTCCCATCTAAACTTTCCCATTGCACACCTTTATCATGCTTCAAAACCGCAACGATCGGTTGACGAACAGCGCTCGTTTTTGCGTGAGGCATGGCAATGTGCATTCCTAATGCTGTGCTCGATTGTGCTTCTCTAGCTAAAACAGCGGCTTTTAATTTTGCCTCATCTGTCACATAATTTTCACGCACAAGTTGACGAATTAACGTATCAATCGCTGCATCTCTATCCATCGGTTGATCTGTTTGAATGGTCACCTTAGGATCAAATAATGTATGCATTTCTTGTGTTTCTTGATCAGATATCGTCGTAGGCATCTCATCTCGTTCCTTCTCATGACTTAGTGTGATCATCGAGTTACCGTTCATTGGGTTTTCCGTGGATCCTACTGTTTGTACAACAGTAGGATGCTTTTTAAACAATAAGACGAGTGTCATTGTGACGAAGCTCCCTGCCAGTACAGCGACCACAAAGATTAACACACCATCAATCCCACCGAGTACTGCAACAATCGGTCCACCATGTGCGACTCTATCACCAACATGTCCTAATGCAGCAATGACTGAAGCGACCATGGCACCAATCATATTCGCTGGAATGATGCGTAACGGGTCTTGGGCCGCAAAAGGAATGGCACCTTCAGTAATACCGAAGAGACCCATTGTAAATGAGGCTTTACCCATTTCAATTTCATTGCGGTTAAACTTACGCTGTTGTATAAAAGTTGCTAAACCTAAACCAATAGGCGGCGTACACACTGCGACTGCAACCATCCCCATGACACTGTAATTCCCTTCAGCAATCAACGCCGATCCAAAAAGAAAAGCAACCTTATTTACAGGACCACCCATGTCAAAAGCAATCATGGCACCAATAATCATTGCTAAAATGATCACATTCGCGCCTTGCATGCCTTTTAACCATGCTGTCAATGCTTCAAAAATACCCGCAATTGGGGCACCAATAACGAAAATGAAGATGATTCCTACGAGGACAGATGCTACGATAGGAATAATAATAATTGGCATAATCGGTGCCATCGCTTTGGGCACTTTAATATTTTTAATCCACTTTGCAATATAACCCGCTAGAAAACCGGCCACAATCCCCCCTAAAAAGCCGGCACCTGCATCACTGCCATAAAAACTACCATCGGCTGCAATAGCGCCTCCAATCATACCCGGTACAAGACCTGGTTTATCTGCAATACTCATCGCAATATAACCGGCTAAAATGGGAACCATAAAACTAAAAGCAAGTGCCCCTATTTTTTCAAACGGTTTCCAAAAAGAATCATCCGGAATAACCAACCCTTGCGTTGCCGTCTTCTCGCCCCCTAATGACAGTGCTAATGCAATTAATAGCCCTCCGACAACAATGAAAGGGACCATAAACGATACACCATTCATCAAGTGTTGATAAATCTGTTGCATTCCGTTTGGTTTGGGTTGTCCTGCATGAGACGTACTTTTAACTGTTTCCTCGTTCGAATGATAAATCGGCGCTTCACCATTGATGATGCGCTGAATTAACGCCTCAGGTTGATGAATTCCTGCGCGTACACTTTCTTTAATCAGATGTTTCCCATGAAATCGTGATAAGTCCACTTGTCGATCTGCAGCAATAATAATCCCATCTGCTGCGGCTATTTCTTCATCAGTTAAAAGATTTTCGACCCCGATCCCTCCTTGCGTTTCAACTTTAATCTTAATGCCTAATTTCTGAGCTGCTTGTTCTAACTTTTCTTGTGCCATATAAGTATGCGCAATACCATTCGGACAAGATGTCACTGCAAGTATTTTCACAACACACGCTTCCTCTCTTCAAAAATTCCAATACATCCCCATCTTATCCCCTTAGACTACGCAATTCAATGATAAATTTAAGCGCTTTCAAACTTTTTCATATTCAGTCATCCTCATTAAACGACAATCTAAAAAGCAGAAAACCCTTCTCTATACAAGTTAAAGAATGATTTTCTGCCTATAAACGGATTTGATAATCAGATGCCTGTAAACAGCGTAAACAGCCCATTATGCCCCATACAAAGGCCCGCAATCCCTTTAAAACAGGTAACGCTTATGGGTCACGGCATATCATGCACCGTTTATAATGCCTGGATCCACGGTGGCTTTAGGTTCATCATATACTTCTGCACAATAACCTTTAAAATCACAATTTGGACATTGCAGCTGACGTGTTTTCGGTGTATGACTGGCAAAGATCCATTGTTGGATGTCTGGTTTAAAGATCGTTTGGCAGTTTGGACACATATAGGCCACATGTTCATAATAATATTTAACCAATCGATAAGACATCATACCACTGTAAGAAAAGGCAGCGATTGTTGGCCAAATCGTCCGATATTTTAAACTTGAACGAATCCCAAAAATATGAGCGATTGTTGTTGTCGCACCCCAAAATACCATGTGACGTGTTAAATGAGATAATTGTGGTTGTTTTTTCATCATACGCTCAATGTCTGAAAGATTTTTAACAGGTGCAGATGATACGTCGAGTATCATATTTTGCATCGCTTTAATTTGTTTTAATTGCGCTTGTTGGGTTTGAATCTCTTGCGCGGTGGCTTGTGCTTTTTGTTCTAATATTAAACGAACTGTTTTTAATGTCCCTTGAGAGGACATCAATTTTCGTATTTCTTTTAAATTAAGTCCTAACGATTTCATGATTAAAATAAGATTCAATTGTTCAACTTCATGTTCGGTATAAATGCGATATTGATTGTCTTCAATCCATGCGGGTTTCAAAATCCCTTTTTCATCATAATATTGTAACGTACGTTTCGAAATATCAAACATCGATGCAAGCTTTCCTGTTGAATATTGAGACATTGAATATCACCTCCTTATCTTATCTATACATCATGACGTTGCGTGACAGTCAACAATCTCATGCATAATTTTCATCATTTTTTCAGGTTCATCGACAAAAGGCGCATGTGCAGTATCTTGAAACGCATAAAAACGTTTCTCTTTCGCCCCCACATGATCAAAAAACGCTTTGCTGTCTTCATAGGTCGTTTGCATATCATGAACCCCTTGTAAAATATAAACCGGCACTGTTATTTCCTGGGCAATATGATTTAAATTCGTATGTGCCATTTCAGACGTCAAATGCTCAAATGTAGACAAACTCCCCCGAATGATATTCACACGCTCAATAAAACGATAGTACGGTGTTTGCATCATCACTAAAAACATTCGCCATACAGAATAACCTCGGCTTGAAAAACCAACACGGTAGCGCGTCGTATAGCGTTGTCTCACTTTTTCATATGCGCAATCTTGATTGAAATCTCGCGTTAAATGAATCTTTTGCAACTGTTTAATCGCATGCTGATTTTTTTCTTCATGTGCTAAAAATAATAAATGTTGGAGAATTCGCTGCTCGTTATGAAAAACATCGCCCAATTGTCCCATGCCAATGTATGCAGCGATGTCTTCGGGATAGCGATGTGCCACATGGCTCCCAATAATTGTGCCAAATGAATGACACATTAAATAGACTTGCTCTTGATGAAAATAGCGTTTTAAAAATTGAATTAATTGATGGAGGTCATCAATTAATTGTGCCATTTCAATCTTTTTACGTGTATAAGACATCCCTGTCCCTCGTTGATCCCAAAAAACAACGGTATAATCATTTGTCAAATCAATATGATGCGCTCTAAAGAATGAATAGAGCGGGAACCCTGGCCCTCCATGCACAACGAGCAATATCGGCTTTGCTCTATCTCGTGACTCGATAATCATGCCCTGTTTATGATTGTTTAATATGAGATACCGCTTCATCACATGACGCCCATCTCGTTCAATATAAGTTTTCATTTCAACACCTCGTTATTTTCCCTCTTATTATAATCTATTTCGCCTTCCTTTTACGAGATAAGCGCGCCACGTATCAACGCATTTTATATCTGCGCCTCCCTTCTCTTCTGACAAAGCGCATCAAAAAAAGTCCCGGTAATCCACCGAGACCTTCTCACTTAATACTATGCGTTTTTCTTTTCGTAATAATAACCGATTTGATACGTAGACACTTGATTGTTCAATATTGGGCTATCTGCAGATTCATGTTGTTGTCTCACGTTTTTGTGTGATGCTTTAAACACGTCTGAACTGAGCCACGTGCGAAATGCATGTTCAGATTGCCATATGGTTAGAATTTTCACTTCGTCGTAATCCTCTAACCCATTTGTTTGAGTCACATACATTTCAATAAAACCTTCAATCGTTTCAATACCTTGACGACGGTGAAATCGTTCCATCGTTGCTTCAGCGGCACCTTTTTTTAAGGTCAGTTTATTTTCTGCCATAAACATGTCAACCATCTCCTTCTCTGTTGTTAAATTGGAATCACGTACCTTTTTCTTTTGATTCTCATTCCAAATCAATCTCTCTCATGCACCATGTGTGCGCACCTTCATTGGATTGTTATTCCTATTATAATTGATAACGATTATCATTACCAACCATAACCTTATCCCTTCATCCTTCTCACCAATTTCCTACATACTTTTGAGTCATAATATGCTAGATTATACATATACCTCAATGAAAGTAGTTGATTTTATAATGACAACCGCAATACCGAACTGTCCACAATGTGATTCTGAATATACATACGAAGATGGAGGACTCTACATCTGTCCGATGTGTGCATACGAATGGACACCAGAAACACTTCAAACAGAGACAGAAGCAACTGTCATTCGTGATGCGAATGGCAATCCGCTTCAAGATGGCGATACTGTATCAGTCATTCGCGATTTGAAAGTGAAAGGCAGTTCACAAATGATTAAACAAGGCACAAAAGTGAAAAATATTAAACTTGTCGATCCAGAAGATGGTCATGACATCGACTGTAAAATTCCTGGTTTCGGACAAATCGGCTTAAAATCAGAAGTTGTGAAAAAAATAAAGTAAGCCAAAAACAGGACCATACGCGCATCACATTGCCGTACGGTCCTGTTTTTTCATTTGTTCCTTATTAAAAAGCTTCGTCTACTGAGGCAATCGCTTCATCGATTGTCTGTCCCGTTGACAAGGCAACACTCGCAATAAAGCTTCCCTCAACAATCGGCGCATCCACCTTTTCAATCCGGTATCCACCTACATACATTTCAATGGCCATGTCTAAATTCATTTCGGACGAACCAATGTCGTAAAAACAAATGGCATCCTCTTCTAATTCATTGAGGACAGCGAAAACGTCATCAAAGGATGTCCCAATTTCACCATCGATGCCACCAATAGCGACAACTTTAACCGCTCCTGCCATTTGAGCCAGTAAATCTTGAACACCTTCTGCAATTTTCTCACTGTGACTGACTAAAACGATTTGTGTCATACACGATCCGCTCCTATCAATGCATTTAAAAGATAGACACTGCTTTGAGCACCAGGATCCATATGACCAATCGAATCTTTTTTAAAATACGATGCCCGTCCTTTAGTGGCTTCTAAGTCACGTGTCGCATCTGCAAAAGACTGTAACTTTGCTATATCAACTGTCTCACCTTGTTCGACAGCAGCTCTCGCACGTGAGATGACATCGTACATTGTTTTTTCATTTAATGTCACTTTCCCCCGTTCCGCAACTGCCGCTTCAAATGCGCGTAATAATTCGATTAAATTTTGATGATCGATTTCATCATGAACCACTTGAGACATTTTAACAAAACTAAATCCGTATAGTGGACCAGAAGCACCGCCCACTTTAGACATCAATGTCATACCTGTTGATTTAAACAACGCTGCCATCGAACGATCGTCTAGTTGTTCGGGTAACGCTTCAAAACCACGACGCATGTTCACACCATGATCGCCATCACCAATCGCTCGATCTAATTCAGTTAACACATCTTCTTGGGCTTCAAAAGTTGTTTTCAATGCCAATAAACGTTCTTTTAATGTTGTTACGTCCATCTTGTGAAACCTCCTCGTTAATTAAAAAATCGACTTGTTGTAGGCGCATGTAATGCTGCGAGTACACGTTCATCATATGGCACAAAAGTAAGTGAGAACCCTTGCATATCTAATGCTGTCATATAATCGCCGACAAACCAGCTTTTTACTGTTTTACCTTCTTTTTCTAAATGTGCGCCAACATATTTTGTGACAATTTGTAATTCAGAGAGCGGCGTGCCTCCCATACCATTAATCATTACAATCAATTGATCATCCTTCACTTCCGTGCGCAACTGTTGAATTAAACGTTCGACAATTTGTGATACAGGTTCAACTGGGACACGCGCCAATCCACGCTCACCGTGAATCCCAATTCCAATTTCCATTTCATCGTCTTCAATATCAAATCCGTATTTCCCTGTTGTTGGAACAGCTGGTGGTGTCAATGCCATCCCAATTGTTCGAATCTGATCAATGAGCCCTTGCACGTCATCCTTTAATTCAGCTAAAGGTTTACCGAGTTCAGCCAAGTACCCAGCATATTTATGCACAAATACGGTTCCTGCAACGCCGCGACGTTTTTCAACATCATCAATCGCGATATCATCACGAACAATGACCATCTCGACTTGAATGTCTTCCATAGCCGCCATTTCTTTGGCCATCTCAAAATTCATCACGTCGCCCGCATAGTTTTTTACAATGAGCAATACACCCTCACCATTGTCGACGGCTTTAATCGCTGCTAACACTTTATCAGGCGTCGGTGACGTAAACACTTCCCCACATACAGCAGCATCGAGCATCCCTTCAGCAACATAGCCTGCATGTGCCGGTTCATGGCCACTCCCGCCTCCTGAAACAAGTGCCACACCGGATGATTTCTTCTGTTTCCGCACGACGACTGTTTCTGCAATGACTTCAACATTGGGATTTGTTATCGTCAAACCGTCCAACATATCTTGCAGAAAGTCCGTTTTCTCTTGAATCAACTTTTTCATATGCTCACCTTCTATCCTTATTTTCTCCATTATAAATTCTATTCGAAAATCCTTCACGTAAAAACATTTGTGATGCTGACTTATTTGATGTCTTCTATACGGCCATTCCTCAGTTTTGTTCATTGACTTAAACGACTAGGGCACGTTGGCATCACAGGCTTTAGCAACGCGAAAACGCCCCCTCAATAAATGGCCCTCTGTTTTTTAGATGCGAATCATTACATCTTCCTACTTAAAAATGAAAGAATAAGAAACACCCGTCAAAGTTGAACTTCAGATGCTCAACTTTAACGAGTGCACTATTTGGAGAGAAGAACAATGTTACTGAGGCATTGCCAAGTTAACCGAGCAAACAATGCCTCAGTGAACGGACTGGTTCAATGGATGTTTGATCAGACTTTAACGCAACAAAAGTCTTATTCAATTAAATGTCTTTTTACGTTCACGTTTTCCCAATTTAAGTTTAGAAGAAAATCAGTGTCAAAATAGGTACAACTGCGACAACGACAACCCCAACGAGTACAATCGCGATACTCGCCATTGACTCTTCCACTTGCCCAAGTTCTTTCGCTGCGGCAACGCCTAATGTATGGCCGCTCGTTCCTAACGATAGTCCGCGTGCAATAGGGTTTTCAATGTGGAACAACTTCAACAACTTATTACCCAATGCGTAAATAATCACCGCATTCAATATCACTGCCAATGACGTTAATTCCTTAATCCCACCAATCCCTTCTGATACCGGTAAAGCAATCGCTGTCGTTGCTGCTTGCGGAAGCATCGATGCGATAATATCATGACCAAATTGAAGGGCTTTGGCAACGAAGAAAATACCAACTAAGGCGAGCACCGTACCTATTCCAATCCCACCAATAATACGGTGCCAATGCTTCGCGAGTACATCCCGTTTTTTGTATAACGGAATCGCAAATGAAATCGTCGCAGGTCCAAGGAAGAAGTTAATAATGCTTCCTCCAATTTTATACTTTTCATAAGGAATACCTGTAAAGTGTAGGAATGCCACCCCAAACACCATGGCTACAAATAATGGCGCAAATAAGAAAAAACCATTTGTCTTTTTAAACAACACCGTCGCGATTAAAAACGGTATGACCGATAATAAAATACCGAAATATGGCGTATCAATTGCAAGATGGTTAGCCATGTAGATGCGCTCCCTTCACTTTAGATTTTGCACGCGGCGCAGCAGCTGTCACATCATCTTTTGTCGTCACACGCATAATAATCTGTGATGCAAAGCCGGTACATACTAATAAAAGAATCGTCGAAATAATAATGAGCCCAATGATGAAGATAGGACTGGCGCTAATAATATCTAACGAATTCACGACCGATATCCCCGCCGGTACGAATAGAAAACCGATATTATTGGTTAATGCCGTACCGACTCTTTCAACCTGCCCGAGTTTAATCACGCCTGTACATAACAAAACAAACAGTAGCACGAGTCCGATAACAGATGCCGGCATAGGTATTGGCATGAACGATTCTATAATGCTTGAAACAAACAATACAGCTGCGATGACGAGCACTTGATGTAAGAAACTGTACGTTTTCTCTTCTTTTTGCTTCATTTTTTACAACCTCCTGTGCTGTTCTACTTGCCTACATTATATTATGAAAAGGCTACCGGACTTTGTTTTCATCCCGAAATGCAAAAAACGAGGGGTGAAATGCAATATGTTTACTTTTTCACACACTCGTTTTTGATTTGTATTTAATTTGATTTTTTACTCATTTTTTATTGCAGTGTTTCCAATAGCGATGCATCGCTTAACCACGAGCAGCCCACCATTCATCAGTGCGTCATTCATGATCTCAAGCCCATCACCTGTTTAAATCGCTTCATATATGAGCGGCTGACTTGCAGCTTTACACCGTCAGTCAACGTGACCATATATGTTGAATTAAACCAATGTTCAATCGCCTCGATATGCTGTCGATTGATCAAGTTCGCACGATGAATTCGAATAAAATCTGTGCGATCCAATCGTTTCTCATAAGCACTCAACGGTTCAGATGTTTCAAATGGTCCTTGAATCGTGTAAATTGTCGTCACCCCTTGATTCACTGAAATACCAATCACATCAGCAGGACTCAACATTTGAATGCGATCTCCAACTTCAATCGGTAACGGATGCGTCACACGTGTATCAGAATGGCCCCCCTGTCTTTCTTCACGCTTCTCCCGTTGACCATGCACCTTTTCAACGGCTTGTGCCACTCGTGCTTGTTCAAAGGGCTTCATAATATAGTCCGTCGCATTCAGTTCAAATGCTTGAACAGCGTATTGGTCATGTGCCGTTGCAAATACAATCGCAGGTGGGGTCTTCATTTTTTGGATTTTCTTACCGAGCTCTATGCCATTCTCATCCATTAAATTAATATCTAAAAACACTAAGTCATACTCATTGACTAACAAGGCTTCCATTGTCTCCGAGACATTTTCCGCTTCATCTAAAACTTCAAAACCACCAATCCGATTTAATAAAAATACTAACTCATTACGCGCTAGTGGTTCATCGTCGACAATTAACGCACGCATTGCTTAATCCTCCTTTTGTTGATAAGGCAAAGTACACCACACGCGTGTCCCCGTCTCATCAGTTGCAAAATGTAACTTCGCTTGATCACTAAACAACCCTTGTAAGCGTAAGTTTAGATTTTCTAAAGCACTCCCTGTGCCTGATTCTGATTCTACAGCCGTCTGCCCCAAATGTGCCAACTTTTCAGAGGGAATTCCTTGTCCATTATCACAGACTGAAATACAAAGGGCATTGGACGCTATAACACGTGCGGTGACTTTTATCCGATTATCCTTTTTACGTTTCGGAAAGGCATGTTTCACAGCGTTCTCAACTAATATTTGTATTAAAAATGGCGGTACACAAGCCTGCTTCACGTGTTCTGGCACATCAAAGGTCACATCAAATCGCCCTGGAAAACGTGCTTGTTCTAATGATAAATACGCAGTCACCTGGCTCAATTCTTTCTCTAATGTAATTTTATTTTGACGGGATCCTTGTAAATTCGATCGAAAAAAATGACTTAACTCAAGTAGTAATTCTCTCGCCTTTTCACTATCAATACGTACTAGCGCAGAAATCGTATTCATCGCATTAAAGAAAAAATGTGGATTAACCTGTGCTTGAAGCGACTTAATTTCAGCATCCTTCAACAATTTACTTTGCATTTCCGCTTCGCCGAGTTCAATCTGACTACTAAATATTTCAGCTAGCCCTTCTGCCAACTGGCGTTCCACAAATGTTAAGCTATTAGGATTCGTAAAATACATCTTTAAAGTTCCTGTAATTTCGCCATGCATCTTTAATGGAATGACAATGGCCGCATGAAGGGGACAATGCGGATGCGTACAGCCAATCTCTTCTTTCGTGTGTACTTCTTTTAATTCACCCGTTTGTAAAACTTCTTTGGAGAGATGCGTAATAATTTCTTTTTTAGGGATATGATGATCACTCCCCGCACCGACATGCGCTAAAATATCATGACGATTTGTAATGGCAACGGCAGACACTTTCATTAATTTTTTAATGATCATCGCCACATGCTTAGCAGAATCTTCATTCAAGCCTTCTTTGAAATAAGGTAACGTTTGATTCGTCAGTTGCAACACATCATGTGTTTGTACGGCACGCATCTGCTCTTCTTGCTTCAATGTTGAACGAATAATCGACATGAAAATCGCTGTACCTATGCTATTAACGATAATCATAGGCAAGGCAATCAATGAAATCAAATCAATCGCATATTGTTTGTCCTGCGCAAACGCAAAAATACACAACATCTGGACAATTTCCATCATCACACCAATGCATGCGCTTCTAACTATGGAAGGATATTGATTGTTTTGACGCGTACGACGTCCAAAGTACCCTGAAATCAGTCCGATAAATATGGAAGAAATCAAATACGTATAGGCTTCAGCCCCACCCATATAAAGTCGAAATAATCCTGACACCACACCGACGCATCCTCCTACAAACGGTCCGCCAACGAGGCCAGCCACCCCAATTGTAAGCACACGTGTATTTGCTAATGACACGTAATCACTGAGTTGAAAGTAAATACTTCCGGCTAAGATGTCGCCATTTTTAATGACAATCCCAGTAAAATTTGACATGAGTGCGAAAAGGCTAAAAATAATACAAAGTTGCCATTTAGACGACCATACTTCCCGATGTTGCATCGTATGTTTAAAATAATGTGAATTCATCAAAATATAGGCCAATATAATAATCAGCCCCACCCGTTCTAGTAATAATATTGTCAAATTAAACATCCGTTATGCTCCTTCTGTATCTCGCATCTTTCTTCTAGTTTAACATACCCGAATAAGTTGCCTTAATGTCAATACTGTGAAAGCATAAAATTGATTTCGACTTTTCATGCCCCATTATCCGACACACCACCAACAAGACGTACGAGTATCGGACGTTTTACGATTTAGGATTCGACGCTTATTGGACTGTCTTTTATTCGACAAGTACATCCTTTAAGGTGAGGTTTCGGACGTTCATCACCAATCTGTTTGCTCTCCATGACAGGGCACTATCATCACCATCATCTACTATCACAACCTAGACTATTGAGATCTGAGCGTATAACTTGGAGATCGTTCTGGCTGAGATGCTGGAGACAATCATCAGCCGTGAGTTAACTGCAATTCATCCTCGTGATCACTATGCTCTCTTTACTCTGTATTCCTCCAGCAAATTTGATGTATTACGAATAGCTTTGGACAAAACTGTAGAAAAACGAGGAAGCCAGAAATTTATTTATATTTGGGAAAATCAGTTAGTGGGTATCGAATCGTCTGATTATCAAAAACGACTTTGGATACGATACAAAAAACCGTTTAAATGTGTACACTTCAGTCGAGATTGTCCGAGAAATCATGGATATCATCATGTAAAGCAAAAACGGCTCACTCTCATCTGGAAATGAACCGTTTTTTGCTACTCCAAAAAGCTGTTATTATGACAACTTTTGGAGGCATATTAAAAATACTGACTTTATAAGATTTACTTTGCTTTATTCGATTTACGACGTCGACAGAATAAGAATCCTCCCCCGATGATTGCAAATAAAATGCCGATGATGCGCTCATTTTTCATGTCTTCAGTTCCCGTTTCCGGTAATTGATGCATCGTTTGTTTCTCAGCCACATCTTCATCGTGTAAAGTGGTGTATGGACTACGCACCATATTTGTTTCACGATTTTCTTTCTTTTCCATAGACTGTCCAAAGGTTGGCTTATGATGAAGGTCGCTTTCCTGGTTCAAATGTCCCTCTGGTCGATTCGCCACAGGTTTTATGACCGATTTATTATGTTCAACTTGACTCGAATGCTGAATCATCACTATCAATTCAATGCTCTCATATGAACCATCTGGGTAGGTCACGACAATCGGGATGTGAATCATAGGTGTCGATACCCCATTTTTCGGTGCTATTACCGTAACACGACCATTATGAGCTTGCACAGAAACCGTCCATCCTCTAGGTATGAGACCTCCAATTTTATAACGTGTTCCCTCAGGCATCCACCAATCACCCGTTTGATTCACATGGAGATGCTCCCCTGGATGAACAAAGTGTTTTTTATAACCCGGGTGATGTTGCACAGCTTGTGAAGGCCCCTCACTCACCGTAATCGGTACTTTGATATGATCTTGAGAACCATCTGGATAAGTCACTGTGACTGACACATCCACCGTACCTTCTGTCTTCCCATCCGGTAATTGTGACGAATCATCTACTGTGACTTTTGGCGACGCCATGTTTTTAGGGTAATGTGGAATGCTTACACTTTCTGTTACATCTTTAATTGTTGTAGGCGTCCCATAAGCTTTCTTTAATCCTTTTGATTCCGGTTCATATCTATCCTTATCCAAAACAGAAGACGTGATTCTTGGTTTTGAGATGGTTTTGTTTGGATGATTCGGCATGATTTTAGGTGTTATATCCCCGCTAGGTTCAGGAGACTCGAGATTTATCTTTTCATTTGTCGTCACTGGTACAGTGATTATATCAGTTGAACCATCTGGATAAGTCACTGTCACGCCTATCTCCACTGTTCCAGCCGTCTGACCATCTGGAAGTTGTGCCGGATCATTCACGGATACTATAGGAGGTGCCATATTTTCAGGATAGTTGGGAATACTCACACTTCCCGTCACATCACTAACTGTTGTAGGAATACCAAAGGCTTTATTTACATTTTCATGTACAGGATCATATTGCTTCGCGAGTGGCTCAACAATTTTTACTTGAACCGGTGCAAAGACCGTTTCTTTGGATCCATCCGAATACGTGACAACTACGGGAATATCATATATTCCTGCTGCAACATGTGCATCTGGCGAAACAATAATGGAACCGTTGTGATTTACTTTTGCCCATGACTGCCCATGATTCCCAACGCTAAAAGTCGTCCCAGTTGGCAATGCCGAACCATTTTCATTTACAGGTGCCGGTATCGTTATCGTTTGACCTTGCGCTACTGTTGACAATAGATAAGTGGGTTGATAGTGCATCGCTTTTTCATTGACTTGAACTAAAAGTGAATCTGCAGCGATGTCATTGCCACCCGAAACAACATAAACCGTGTAGATTTCACCTGACTTCGCATTGTTCGGAATTTTAAAAGTTCCTGCTGCCTTCGCTTCCTGCACTGTATACACTTGCTTACTTTTTTGGACCACCCTACCGCTTGAATCTCTCCACTCAATGAATGTAGGCAATGGAGAAATATCCGATGCCAAGATGTCAATATACGCCGTATCCCCTCGTTTTGCCGGATTCGCTACCACATCAAAGTTCGTAATGTTGACTGTCGTTTTAACAGTTGCGACAAGCGCAAAGTTCAAGTTGACCCAAGCGTTTCTAATAGGTCTGTGATAGGGTGCTGTTTGAGGTGTAAATAATAAATTACTATTCGGCTTTTGATATAACGGTGATGTAAAAGAAGAATAACTCTTGATGACATTTCCTTGACGATCTAATACAAAGCCATAAATATAATTTCTATTTAAAGTCCCTTTAGGAAAGCGTACAGTATACTTACCATTCGAATCCGTTACGCCTTTAACAGTAGCAGCAATATATTCTGGATGTTCAGTCAATAAACGGCGCACAGCAGCAGGTTGATCTTTTTTAGATAAATACGAAACGCTTTTATCATATGCTGATGCCCCTTCACGTGTAAGTGTGGACAGCACCACTTGATAACCTGCTTTTACGATATCTTTGTAATTATGATTGGGGCCTGTCCCAGAGTTCGCATAATCCCCCGCCCCTGTCTCCAACCAAACCTTTCCACTGATAAAATCATTTGGACTAATCACCACTGCTGGATAAGACAATGTCCCTTTTTTATCGTCTATCCAATGAGATGTCGTCATATAATGATTTGTTGGCAAAACTTCCATAAAAATTCCAGTTCTTTGCATATTGACACCAATAAATGGAAATTGACCTAAGTTAAAATATGTGACTGAATTAACGTATGAACCCGGGAAGAACCCGCCCGTCTGACGTAGCATCGTTGCTGTATTCCCTTCTGGTGTTTTAAAATCATCAATCCACAAGCGATAATATTGACCTGCTACTGCACGATAAATATGTGATCTACCATTTGCATCTATCCAAGGTACTCTTAAATCAAAAGCATACGCCCCTGGCCCTACTTGGTTCCCATCTGCTTGACTCAGTTGATTGGTTGTTTGAGCTTGGTAGATTGGAGATACGGCACCATCTTTATCAATCCATTGCATATAGACTTTAGTTCCTTCTGGTACAGGTGTCAAACCATTAGAAAATGTCGCAGGTGTTCCTCTGTCCACGATCCAAGCTCTACCAGATAGTGTATGCGCAGCACTCGTCGCATCATTTTGATATTGAATATACTTGTTCGCCAAGGCATCCGCCACAATAATGTGCTTTTCTTTTTCTAAGACATCATTATTTGAAACTGTACGTGCCTCTACTTGAACTGAATCTGTTGAATGTGGTATTTGCTTAGGTTCTGCTAAGGGGAAACTATCTTTACTGATACCATTATTTCCTGAAGATAAATCAGCTTGAGGTATCGGGGCACTTTGTTGCTGAAGTGTTTCAGTATTGTTCACAGAAGTTGTTTTTGAAAAATCTGTTGACGATACTTTCGATTGTGTTGTTTCTTGAGTTACATTATCCTTTGTCACTGTCTCTTCTTGTTTTGAAACTTCCATAGATGATTGATTCGTTGGCGTTTTTTCAGATGTATATGTTCCATTCTCTTCAATTTGTTTATCAATGATGTCTACATTCGCTTGACTTGCATCTTGCATAGTCATTGTTGCTGCTGAAGCATCATTTGAATGTATTCCCCCAATAAACATAGCACCCAAAAAAATTGAAGCTGTCCCTAACGAAAAACGTCGAATCGCATATCGGTTTTGATGATTCGATAAAAAGTCAATACGTCTCTTTTTAAATTTATTCATAAAATTAGCATCTCCTTAATAGTTTTAATCTAACTTACTTTTTAAATAATAATCACAACTATTAAGAATTACAACTAAAATTTCATTGCATTTATAGTTTTATTCTTACTATTTTTACATTATTATATATAGTTTATTCCTTACATTTAACATTTTATTTGTTATATAATCCAAAACAAGATATTTTAAAGATAAAAAAACACACGACTTGATTAAATGTTTATTATGTGATTAATATCAAATATACATATATTATTTGATATTTCATTTCACCTTTATTGCTATTGTTATTTATCGACACTTGAATAGACTTAAAAAAATCCAAAGTCCTTTTATTTATAATAATTAATAATATTGCATATTAAAACATAACTATGTTATCAATTTTTTTAAATATCATTAATGAGATCGATTAACTGATATTTCTACATATCTCTATTACAAATAATAAAATTCCATAAAATCATTTTTATATTAAAAATCTAAAATCAATCAATGTTTATTTTTTTAGTATTAATCTCTAAATAGTAATTAACAATACATTTATTGTAACTTTTCCTTTCTAAAATCTGTATCCTTATACTTTTTATTATGTTAGCCGACTCAAATACCATCTCATTGATACTCATATCATTGTCATCTTCACTACAACTTTTCTCACACGCATACATTCCACTTAAACAAGCACATCTAAAAAAGCCAATCCATGCACTTTATAAAAAGCACATGAATTGGCTATTGTCTCTCGTCACCACTTGTCATTTCTATACTTCTAGTGATTTGGTAACCTTCTAAAATCCTTTTTATTTTTCTTCATTATCCTTACGACGTCTACCGATTAAGAATAATCCACCTAATGTTGCAAACAATCCACCCAATAACGCACCGTTTGAGTAATCTGTCTCACCAGTATCTGGTAAAGTTTCAGTTGAATGAGGCATTGGTTGATTCATTGCATCTTGATTATTGTGCATTGAAACCATTTCTGATTTCAATGTCGGTTTCATATCACTCATCATTGTTGACTTCGTACCGTTGCTTCCAACAGCAGTGTGACTGTCACCCGATGGCATTACATTATCTTTAATTGGTGTTTTAACGATTGGCTTTGAAGTACCATTATCTTTGCCATCAACAATAACCGTCACAGAAAGCATTTCCATAGAACCATCTGGATAAACCACTACAATTGGAATGCGAACTATTTCCCCAACTTTTGCATTTTGAGGCGGTGTGATTGAAACCATGCCACTATTTGGATCTACTGACACTGTCCAACCTTTAGGTATGTCTTTACCTATTTCATAATGTGTACCATCTGGCATTGTATTGTCTCCAGTTTGATTCACATGAACCGTCGTGCCTGGAGATACATGTGTCTCTTCATAACTTGGATAATTTTTATCAGCTTGAGAAGATGTATCACCCACTGTTGTTACCGGCACTGTAATATGGTCTACTGTACCATCTGGATATGTCACTGTGACTGGCACATCTACTGTTCCCTCTGTATTACCGTTCGGTAATGTTGATGGGTCATCCACTGTTACTTTTGGTTGGTCTCCAGTTGTTGGATAATTTGGCACTGTCACTGTTCCTACGATATCTTCTACTGTTATCGGTGTACCATGCTCTTTTTCTACACCATTTGTTTCTGGCGTGTACTTATCATTATCCGCTTGTTTGCCTGTTGTCACCGGTACTGTAATATGGTCTACTGTGCCATCTGGATATGTCACCGTTACTGGCACATCTACCGTACCTTCTGTATTACCGTTCGGTAATGTTGATGGGTCTTCCACTGTTACTTTTGGTTGTTCTCCAGTTGTTGGATAATTTGGCACTGTTACTGTTCCTACGATATCTTCTACTGTTATCGGTGTACCATGCTCTTTTTCTACACCATTTGTTTCTGGCGTGTACTTATCATTATCCGCTTGTTTGCTTGTTGTCACTGGTACTGTAATGTGATCTACCGTGCCATCTGGATATGTCACCGTTACTGACACATCCACTGTTCCCTCTGTATTACCATTCGGTAATGTTGATGGGTCATCCACTGTTACTTTTGGTTGGTCTCCAGTTGTTGGATAATTTGGCACTGTTACTGTTCCTACCACATCTTCTACTGTTATCGGTGTACCATGCTCTTTTTCTATACCACTTGTTTCTGGTGTGTACTTATCATTATCCGCTTGTTTGCCTGTTGTCACCGGTACTGTAATATGGTCTACTGTGCCATCTGGATATGTCACCGTTACTGGCACATCCACTGTTCCCTCTGTATTACCATTCGGTAATGTTGATGGGTCATCCACTGTTACTTTTGGTTGGTCTCCAGTTGTTGGATAATTTGGCACTGTTACTGTTCCTACCACATCTTCTACTGTTATCGGTGTACCATGCTCTTTTTCTACACCATTTGTTTCTGGCGTGTACTTATCATTATCCGCTTGTTTGCTTGTTGTCACTGGTACTGTAATGTGATCTACCGTGCCATCTGGATATGTCACCGTTACTGGCACATCCACTGTTCCCTCTGTATTACCGTTCGGTAATGTTGATGGGTCATCCACTGTTACTTTTGGTTGTTCTCCAGTTGTTGGATAGTTTGGTACTGTTACTGTTCCTAACACATCTTCTACTGTTATTGGTGTACCATGCTCTTTTTCTACACCATTTGTTTCTGGCGTGTACTTATCATTATCCGCTTGTTTGCTTGTTGTCACTGGTACTGTAATGTGATCTACCGTGCCATCTGGATATGTCACCGTTACTGGCACATCTACCGTACCCTCTGTATTACCGTTCGGTAATGTTGATGGATCATCCACTGTTACTTTTGGTTGGTCTCCAGTTGTTGGATAATTTGGCACTGTTACTGTTCCTACCACATCTTCTACTGTTATCGGTGTACCATGCTCTTTTTCTACACCATTTGTTTCTGGCGTGTACTTATCATTATCCGCTTGTTTGCTTGTTGTCACTGGTACTGTAATGTGATCTACCGTGCCATCTGGATACGTCACTATGACTGGCACATCCACTGTACCCTCTGTATTACCATTCGGTAATGTTGATGGATCATCCACTGTTACTTTTGGTTGTTCTCCAGTTGTTGGATAGTTTGGTACTGTTACTGTATTTGTAATCTCGTCTGCCGTCGTTGCTGTACCATACGGATGATTTACACCATTTGTTTCTGGCGTGTACTTATCATTATCCGCTTGTTTACCTGTTGTCACCGGTACTGTAATATGGTCTACTGTGCCATCTGGATACGTCACCGTTACTGGCACATCCACTGTTCCCTCTGTATTACCATTCGGTAATGTTGATGGGTCATCCACTGTTACTTTTGGTTGGTCTCCAGTTGTTGGATAATTTGGCACTGTTACTGTTCCTACCACATCTTCTACTGTTATCGGTGTACCATGCTCTTTTTCTATACCACTTGTTTCTGGTGTGTACTTATCATTATCCGCTTGTTTGCCTGTTGTCACCGGTACTGTAATATGGTCTACTGTGCCATCTGGATATGTCACCGTTACTGGCACATCCACTGTTCCCTCTGTATTACCATTCGGTAATGTTGATGGGTCATCCACTGTTACTTTTGGTTGGTCTCCAGTTGTTGGATAATTTGGCACTGTTACTGTTCCTACCACATCTTCTACTGTTATCGGTGTACCATGCTCTTTTTCTACACCATTTGTTTCTGGCGTGTACTTATCATTATCCGCTTGTTTGCTTGTTGTCACTGGTACTGTAATGTGATCTACCGTGCCATCTGGATATGTCACCGTTACTGGCACATCCACTGTTCCCTCTGTATTACCATCCGGTAACTGTGTTGGGTCATCCACTGTGACACTCGGTTGTTCTCCAGTTGTTGGATAATTTGGTACTGTTACTGTTCCTACGATATCTTCTACTGTTATCGGTGTACCATGCTCTTTTTCTACACCACTTGTTTCTGGTGTGTACTTATCATTATCCGCTTGTTTACCTGTTGTTACCGGTACTGTAATGTGATCTACTGTGCCATCTGGATACGTCACTGTGACTGGCACATCCACTGTACCCTCTGTATTACCATTCGGTAATGTTGATGGATCATCCACTGTTACTTTTGGTTGTTCTCCAGTTGTTGGATAGTTTGGTACTGTTACTGTATTTGTAATCTCGTCTGCCGTCGTTGCTGTACCATACGGATGATTTACACCATTTGTTTCTGGCGTGTACTTATCATTATCCGCTTGTTTACCTGTTGTCACCGGTACTGTAATGTGATCTACCGTGCCATCTGGATATGTCACTGTGACTGACACATCTACCGTACCTTCTGTATTACCGTTCGGTAATGTTGATGGATCATCCACTGTTACTTTTGGCTGTTCTCCAGTTGTTGGATAGTTCGGTACTGTTACTGTTCCTACCACATCTTCTGCCGTCGTTGCTGTACCATACGGATGATTTACACCATTTGTTTCTGGCGTGTACTTATCATTATCCGCTTGTTTGCCTGTTGTCACCGGTACTGTAATGTGATCTACCGTGCCATCTGGATATGTCACTGTGACTGACACATCTACCGTACCTTCTGTATTACCGTTCGGTAATGTTGATGGATCATCCACTGTGACACTCGGTTGTTCTCCAGTTGTTGGATAATTTGGTACTGTTACTGTTCCTACGATATCTTCTACTGTTATCGGTGTACCATGCTCTTTTTCTACACCACTTGTTTCTGGTGTGTACTTATCATTATCCGCTTGTTTACCTGTTGTTACCGGTACTGTAATGTGATCTACTGTGCCATCTGGATACGTCACTGTGACTGGCATATCCACTGTACCCTCTGTATTACCATTCGGTAATGTTGATGGATCATCCACTGTTACTTTTGGTTGTTCTCCAGTTGTTGGATAGTTTGGTACTGTTACTGTATTTGTAATCTCGTCTGCCGTCGTTGCTGTACCATACGGATGATTTACACCATTTGTTTCTGGCGTGTACTTATCATTATCCGCTTGTTTACCTGTTGTCACCGGTACTGTAATGTGATCTACCGTGCCATCTGGATATGTCACTGTGACTGACACATCTACCGTACCTTCTGTATTACCGTTCGGTAATGTTGATGGATCATCCACTGTTACTTTTGGCTGTTCTCCAGTTGTTGGATAGTTCGGTACTGTTACTGTTCCTACCACATCTTCTGCCGTCGTTGCTGTACCATACGGATGATTTACACCATTTGTTTCTGGCGTGTACTTATCATTATCCGCTTGTTTGCCTGTTGTCACCGGTACTGTAATGTGATCTACCGTGCCATCTGGATATGTCACTGTGACTGACACATCCACCGTACCTTCTGTATTACCGTTCGGTAATGTTGATGGATCATCCACTGTTACTTTTGGCTGTTCTCCAGTTGTTGGGTAGTTTGGTACTGTTACTGTATTTGTAATCTCGTCTGCCGTTGTCGCCGTGCCATACGGATGATTTACACCATTTGTTTCTGGCGTGTACTTATCATTATCCGCTTGTTTGCCTGTTGTCACTGGTACTGTAATGTGATCTACTGTGCCATCTGGATATGTCACTGTGACTGGCACATCCACTGTTCCCTCTGTATTACCGTTCGGTAATGTTGATGAATCATCCACTGTTACTTTTGGTTGTTCTCCAGTTGTTGGATAGTTTGGCACTGTTACTGTTCCTACCACATCTTCTGCCGTTGTCGCTGTACCATAATCTTTTTCTACACCACTTGTTTCTGGCGTGTACTTATCATTATCCGCTTGTTTACCTGTTGTCACCGGTACTGTAATATGGTCTACTGTGCCATCTGGATACGTCACTGTGACTGGCACATCTACCGTACCTTCTGTATTACCGTTCGGTAATTGTGTCGGATCATCCACTGTTACTTTTGGTTGGTCTCCAGTTGTTGGATAGTTTGATACTGTTACTGTTCCTATCACATCTTCTGCCGTTGTCGCCGTGCCATACGGATGATTTACACCATTTGTTTCCGGTGTGTATTTATCATTATCTGCTTGTTTACCTGTTGTCACCGGTACTGTAATGTGATCTACCGTGCCATCTGGATATGTCACCGTTACTGGCACATCTACCGTACCCTCTGTATTACCATTCGGTAATGTTGATGGGTCATCCACTGTTACTTTCGGTTGCTCTCCAGTTGTTGGATAATTTGGCACTGTTACTGTATTTGTGATGTCATCTACGGTTGTCTCTGTGCCATACGGATGATTTACGCCACTCGTTTCTGGTGTATATTTATCATTATCCGCCTGCTTTCCTGTTGTCACCGGTACTGTAATATGATCTACCGTGCCATCTGGATACGTCACTGTGACTGGCACATCCACTGTTCCCTCTGTATTACCATTCGGTAATGTTGATGGGTCATCCACTGTCACTTTCGGTTGCTCTCCAGTTGTTGGATAGTTTGGTACTGTTACTGTTCCTACCACATCTTCTGCCGTTGTCGCCGTGCCATACGGATGATTTACACCACTTGTTTCTGGCGTGTACTTATCATTATCCGCTTGTTTACCTGTTGTCACCGGTACTGTAATATGGTCTACTGTGCCATCTGGATACGTCACTGTGACTGGCACATCTACCGTACCTTCTGTATTACCGTTCGGTAATTGTGTCGGATCATCCACTGTTACTTTTGGTTGGTCTCCAGTTGTTGGATAATTTGGCACTGTTACTGTTCCTACCACATCTTCTGCCGTTGTCGCCGTGCCATACGGATGATTTACGCCACTCGTTTCTGGTGTGTATTTATCATTATCCGCCTGCTTTCCTGTTGTCACTGGTACTGTAATGTGATCTACCGTGCCATCTGGATATGTCACTGTGACTGGCACATCCACTGTTCCCTCTGTATTACCATTCGGTAATGTTGATGGGTCATCCACTGTTACTTTTGGTTGTTCTCCAGTTGTTGGATAGTTTGGCACTGTTACTGTTCCTACCACATCTTCTGCCGTTGTCGCTGTACCATAATCTTTTTCTACACCACTTGTTTCTGGCGTGTACTTATCATTATCCGCTTGTTTACCTGTTGTCACCGGTACTGTAATATGGTCTACTGTGCCATCTGGATACGTCACTGTGACTGGCACATCTACCGTACCTTCTGTATTACCGTTCGGTAATTGTGTCGGATCATCCACTGTTACTTTTGGTTGCTCTCCAGTTGTTGGATAATTTGGCACTGTTACTGTATTTGTGATGTCATCTACGGTTGTCTCTGTGCCATACGGATGATTTACGCCACTCGTTTCTGGTGTGTACTTATCATTATCTGCTTGTTTACCTGTTGTCACTGGTACTGTAATATGATCTACCGTGCCATCTGGATACGTCACTGTGACTGGCACATCCACTGTTCCTTCTGTATTACCGTTCGGTAATGTTGATGGGTCATCCACTGTTACTTTTGGTTGATCTCCAGTTGTTGGATAATTTGGCACTGTTACTGTTCCTACCACATCTTCTGCCGTTGTCGCCGTGCCATACGGATGATTTACGCCACTTGTTTCCGGTGTGTAAACAACATTATCAGGTCTCTGTACCGCCGTTACGGTTACATTTGTAGGTTCCGATGTGTTGCCTGATTCATCTGTAGATGTCGCTGTAATCACTTCGCCACCATTAAGATCGACTCCCGTAGGAATATCTACCGTCCATGTTCCATCTGGATTCACTGTTGTTGTCCCAGTTTCACCATTCGGGAACGTCACTGTGATTGTTTCACCTGGCGTACTTGTACCCGTTACCGTCGTATCTTCACTTGTCACTGGATTTACCAACGGTGCAGATGAAGCCGTTGTATCACTAACGATTTGTCGGACTAAATTGGCTTGATCCAAAATAATTTTGTTATTCTCCGCATCGTATGAACCGTTCGCAAAGTTTTCAGTGTTATCTAAAAATACGGCGAATAATTCTGTACCTACATTAATTGGGGTTGTGAGCGTAATAGAGTAATTTCCATTCGCATCCGTTTCTGTTTGAAATAAAACATCACCATCTTTATTTACGATAACGACATTTGTAAGTGGCTCTGCATTTCCACCTGTTATTACTAAATCTTTATCTGTAATAGGGTTTAACGTTCCCACGACAGGTTTAATTGTATCGGTAACTACAAAATAGTTTCTAGTTGAATTCCCAGCTTCATCCGTAGAAATGACATAATTTAATCCATCTTGTATTTTCCATTGATCTCTCACTTCAAATGGCACTGGAATACTAAATCTGCCATTTTCATCTGCTGTTCCAGTATAAGATTCACCAGTGCGAAAATTAATTGTCACTGTAGAATTCGGTTCTGCAGTTCCTGAAACATTTGGATTTGCTGTACCGAACATATCCTTAAGAAATACCGGATCCACAACGTGTGGAATTTCAGGTGCTATTGTATCAGCAACTGTCACAGGTACCGTCAACTCATCTGTTGTTCCATCTGGATATGTCACAACAACAGGTACATTGTGCGTCCCTAAAGTTGTACCATCTGGTAATTGATTAGAATCCTTCACTGTAATTTGTGGTTGTTCTTCATCTGTTGGATAGTATGGAATTGTCACCGCGCCTGTAACGTCTTGTTCCGTTGTTGGTGTGCCATACTCTTTATTTACTACCGTACTCGTCGGTTCATACTGATCAGCCAACTGCACTGGTTCTCCAACAAAAGCATATCCGAGGACTGTCTCTTTTGAGCCATCTGAATATGTGACATTAACTAGGACTTCATATGCATCTACAGGGATATCCGCACCCGGTGCTACGAAAATCGTACCGTCTGGATTCACTGTTACCCAATCAGGCACATTATCTCCTCGTTCAAAAATTGTCCCTGCTGGCAGTGGCTGACTACTATTCTCTAAAGGTACAGGTGCTGTCGCTGTTTTACCTGCTTCTACAAATACTCCTGGATAATGCGGCTGATATATGTCTGCTAATTTTCCTGTTTTCACTGGCACTGTAATATGATCCACTGTTCCATCTGGGTATGTTACTGTGACCGGCACATCTACTGTTCCTTTTGTATGACCATCCGGTAATGTTGATGGGTCATCTACTGTGATTCTCGGTTGTTCTCCATCTGTTGGATAATTCGGAATTGTCACGGCTCCTATAACGTCTTGTTCCGTTGTTGGTGTAAGATATGGAGGATTTAAACGGCTTGCTTCTGGTGTGTACTTATCATTATCCGCTTGTTTGCCTGTTGTGACTGGCACTGTCATGTGATCTACTGTGCCATCTGGATATGTCACTGTGACTGGCACATCTACCGTTCCTTCTGTACGACCATCAGGTAATGTTGATGAATCATCTACTGTGATCCTCGGTTGTTCTTCATCTGTTGGATAGTATGGAATTGTCACCGCGCCTGTAACGTCTTGTTCCGTTGTTGGTGTGCCGAACGCTTTATTGACTGTCGCACTCGTTGGTTCGTACTGTTCAGCTAATTTTGCAGGGGCTTCAACATTAACAGTCGCAAACACCGTCTCTTTTGAGCTATCTGGATATGTCACGACAACAGGTACATTATATTGACCTACAGGCACATCTGCACCTGGTGTCACTGAAATTGTACCGTCTGGATTCACCGTTGCCCAATCAGGTACGTTATTTCCTCGTTCAAAAGTTGTCCCTGATGGCAATGTCTGACCGCTATTATCTAAAGGTACAGGTGCTGTCGCTGTTTTACCTGGTTCTACATTTACTGGTATATAATGCGGTTGATATGTGATTGCATTTTCATTGACTTGAACTAATAATGAATCTGCCGCAATATCATTCCCACCTGAAACAATGTAAGCAGTGTAAATTTCACCTGATTTTGCATCACTAGGAATGGTAAATGTTCCTGCTGCTTCCGCTGCTTCGACCGTAGTCACTTGTTGACTTTTTTGCACGACATTCCCTTTTGAATCTCTCCATTCAACAAATGTTGGTAGCGGAGAGATTGCGGTTGATGTGACATCAATATGTGCTACGTCTCCACGTTTTGCTGGATTCGTTGTAATGTCGAAATCAGTAATTTCCAGTGTTGTTTCAATGGTTTCAACCAATGCGAAGTTAACGTTAACCCACGCGTTTCTTGCTGGTCTATAATAAGGTGCCGTTTGAGGTGTAAATGATAGATTATTATTTGGTGTTTGGAATAATGGTGATGTAAATGACGAATAGCCTTTAACTAAGTTTCCTTGATTGTCTAAAACATAACCATACAAATAATCTTTATTCAAATCACCCTTAGGAAAACGTAAAGTATAATTACCATTTGTATCTGTTCTACCTGTTACTGTTGCTGAGATATATTCAGGGTGTTCAGTTAATAATTGGTGTGCAGCGGCTACTTGTTCAGCTTGAGGCAATTTTGAAACTTGAGCTTTATAGGCTGTCGCACCTTCTTGTGTAAGCGAAGACATCACAACTTGGTAACCTTCTCGTGCGATATCTCCATTGTTAAAGTTTGGTCCTGTCGCGGAGTTCGCATAATCTCCAGCACCTGTTTCAGACCATACTTTACCACTCACAAAATCATCCACACTTGCTGTTACAGCTGGATTACTTAGCGAGCCTTGTGCATCGTTAAGCCACTGTGCATTGTCTTTTGTCGTATAACCATTTGTTGGAATGACACTCATAAAAATACCTGTACGTTGCATGTTCGTTCCTATGAGTGGGAATTGACCGAGATTGCTATTTGTGACTGAATTGACATAAGACCCTGGGAAAAAGCCTCCTGATTGACGCAACATCGTTACGGTATTGCCATCTGCTGTTTTAAAATCATCAATCCATAAGCGATAATATTGACCTCCTGTCGCATTGTAGCGGTGTGATGTTCCCTTCGCGTCTATCCATGCTTCACGCAAATCAAAAGCATATGCTCCTGGTCCAACTTGACTACCATCTGCAGAACTTAATCGGTTTGTTGTATTCGCTTGATAAACGGGAGAGACCGCACCATCTTTATCAATCCATTGCATGTAAACTTTTGTTCCTTCTGGTACAGGTGTCAATCCATTGGCAAATGTTGCAGGTGTTCCGTGATCGACGACCCAAGCTCTACCCGATAACGTATGTGCAGCATTCGTCGCATCGGTCTGCGAACGGATATAGCTATTCGCTAATGCATCTGCAACAATCACACGATTCTTTTCTGCAACAACATCATTGTTAGCTGTTGTATCGACTACCGCAAAGAAAGTCGTTTCATTTGCTGAGCGTGTCAAGGATTCATCATTAGTGTAAGCTGTGTTTCTTGCTGAAATGGTTGTCGCTGGTGGTGTTAATTCATTTTGTTGATTTGCTAAATCTTTGAGTAACGCCAAATAAATGTCTTCAGCGGACATATGTTCAACATCGATGTTCAAATGTGCTAACTTTTCATTAATTTTTTCTTCGGAAAGTGTTGTGTTTTGAGTGAGGTAGTTGTGCACTTCATTTAATTTATCTGCTTGAGAAAGTGATTGACTCGATGGGTCTTGAGATTGTGTCGCTGGGGAATTGTTGGCTTGAGTATTTTCATTTTGAGGCGGTGTCTGTTGGGCGATATCGTCTTTATTTGTTGGTGTTTGATCTGCGGGCTGTACCGGTAATGCCTCATTCAACACTTGGTTTTCACTATTTGATGAATAAGCGGAATTCCAATAACGTGAATAGTATTCTTCTGCCGTTAGCTCGTGTTCTGTAATTTCTGGCTGTGGTGCCACTTCTTCTGCCGATGTGACGGCTGATTTTTCAACTGATGGTGTTGCTTCGGTTGCAAGTGTTGCATCCGTTGTTTCTACCGTTGGCGCTGCTTCAACAGCAGGTGCCTCGCTCGTTGTTTCTGCTAGTGATGTTCCCTCTCCCAAAACATCACTTTTAGACGTGTTTGATTCCTGAGTTGCCGTATCTTCAGTTGCTGCAGATGCCTCATTTGAATGAACACCAAAAATGAGTGTTGCACCTACAAGGATCGATGCGGTACCCACTGAAAAACGCCGAATAGCGTATCGATTTTGACGATTAGGCAAAAAGTCTAAACGTCTTTTTCTTGGTTTATCCATAAAAATATCGTCCCCTTATTATGATTAAATTTCTTCTTACGATATAAAGAATATACCAATTTATTACGTCGTACAACTATAGTTAAAATAATTTTAAAATGTATAACGCTCTATAATTAATTATTTGTTGATATTTTATTTTTGATTTTAAGAAATGTATTAGTTTCATGTTTGTTATACTATTTACAATAAATTAAATGAAATTGATTTTTCTTAAGACAACAGACTTTGATAGGCTTTAATATCGTATATAATGATTTTGAAAATGATTTTTATAATTAATCATTATATGCTGATAACTAAAATTAATATTCATTTTTATAAAGTTGTACATTTTTATTATTATTTGTAAATGGTTGTTTCATTTTTATAATTTTCACTAGATTCACTGGCAACTGTTCATTTCTCACGATTTTTTTAGTCTATTACGAGGAAAAATTTCTATATGTTTCTACATGAATGTAAGCATCGCCTTTTATCTATTTATGAAAAGGAATGCGGGTTTAACTGTGCTTGCTTTTAAATTTTAAATACCTCTTTCATATGTAAAAAGATAAAATTGAAAAAGGGCACTGATGCCAGCTGCCCTTACGTCGTATCAATCTTTGAAAATGCTCAAATAAAAAAGCAGCCGACTCCTATCATTGGAATCAGCCACTTCTTTTAACTATTTCAATTCACTTAAATAACTGCGACCGTACTCAGGTAATGTCACGCCAAAGTTATCCGCTATCGTCGCACCAATCGAGCTAAATGTGGTATCTCCTTCTAGCGCATGTCCTTCTTTAAACTTCGGACTGTACATTAATACTGGAATATATTCGCGTGTATGATCTGTACCGTCTGCCGTTGGATCGTTCCCATGATCCGCTGTAATGATTAACAAATCATCTTCGCGCATCGTTGCCATTAATTCAGGTAAACGCTCGTCAAAATCTTTAATGGCTTGTGCATATCCTGGCTTATCTCGACGGTGTCCATACAATGCATCAAAATCAACCAAATTTAAAAAGCTAAGCCCTGTAAAATCTTTTTTCACAACTTGCATTAATTGGTCCATACCGTCCATATTACTTTTCGTGCGAATCGCTTCTGTCACGCCTTCGCCATCGTAAATGTCATTAATTTTTCCAATCGCAATCACGTCATAATCATTTTCTTTTAACGTGTTCATCACTGTTTTACCAAAGGGTTTCAGTGCATAATCATGACGGTTGCTTGTACGCGTAAAGTTTCCAGGTTTGCCGACATATGGACGCGCAATAATTCGTCCAATTAAATATTTCGGGTCTTTAGTCAATTCACGGACTTTTTCACAAATATCGTAAAGCTCTTCTAACGGAATGACATCTTCATGTGCAGCGATTTGTAGTACTGGATCTGCAGAGGTATAGACAATTAAATCCCCTGTCTTCATTTGATGCTCGCCCCACTCATCAATAATTTGAGTCCCTGATGCCGGGCGATTGGCAACAACTTTGCGACCTGATAATTGTTCAATTTCCTGAATTAACGCGTCAGGGAAACCGTTTGGATATACTTTAAACGGTTGCATGATGTTAAGTCCCATGATTTCCCAGTGTCCAGTCATCGTATCCTTGCCGACAGAGGCTTCGCTCAATTTTGTATAGTATGCTGCCGGATGTGCCACCGCTTCAATGACAGGTAATGGTGCAATATTGCCGAGACCTAATTTTTCAAGGTTTGGCAATGACTGATCAAAACCTTCGAGCGTATGTTTTAAAGTATGTGCGCCCTCGTCGTTAAACGCTTTCGCATCTGGGGCTTCTCCAATGCCCACTGAATCCATGACAATTAAATGTACACGTTTGAATGGTACTGTCATTTGAATCACTCTCACTTATTTAAGAATAAAATCGTTTTAATAATCGCTATCTGCTTCTAAGCCTTGCATAATTTGCACGCCTGCACTCGCGCCAATGCGTGTTGCACCTGCATCGATCATTGCTTTGAAGTCATCCAAATTGCGGACACCTCCAGCGGCTTTAACTTCAACGTCATCACCGACTGTATCTTTCATTAATTTCACATCTGTTGGTGTTGCGCCGCCTGAAGCAAAACCTGTTGACGTTTTGACAAAATGTGCGCCTGCCGCTTTCGTTAATTCAGACGCTTTGACTTTTTCTGCATCTGTCAATAGGGCAGTTTCAATAATGACTTTCACTGTCTTACCTTGCGCTGCTTTCACAATTGCCGCAATTTCGTCTTGAACTTCATCATAACGTTGGTCCTTTAAAGCACCGATGTTGATCACCATATCAATTTCATCTGCACCTTTACGAACCGCATCTTCTGTTTCAAATACTTTCGTTTCCAGTGTTGATGCACCTAATGGGAAACCGACAACTGTACAAACGAGCACATCCGAATCCGCTAATTTTTCAGCGGCATAAGCAATGTGTGTCGGGTTAATACAAATTGACTTAAAGTGATACGTTTTTGCCTCGTCAATGATTTTGTCAATTTGTGCCCGTGTTGCCTCAGGTTTCAATAACGTGTGATCAATATATTTTTCGAAATTCATATCAAACGCTCCTTGTTTAAATTTTTTATGACCAGTCCAATTATACAATTAGACGCTTAAAAATACGATTTTTTTATTTTTATATCCTGACATTTAATGAAAATGAAGGCGATTTTATTCAAAGTTTGTACCAAATTAAATTCTTTTATGAAATTGACCGACGTCTATGAAATAATCTTAAAATATTCTGAACAATTGGTTGAAATGTGCTGCATGCTGTGCTAACATGTTCATATTCTACTTAAATACTTTAACTCGGTAGAGAGTGAAAGTGAGGGATATTATGGTTCAAGACTTTATACAAAACAAGCGTTATGAAATTCAATTTTTAGAGTTGGCTGCATCAAATCATTTTCAACCCATTGATACGGCTTTTATCGAAACATTAGTATGGGATGAGCTTTCTTCAGATGATTTATCACAAATGAAAGAACGTAGTATTTGGCAGGCTGATCATACGTTGTTTGCATTGCGCAATGATTTCACAGATCAACTCGTACGTTACTCACAACATTACACGTTAGACCATCGTGCTGTCGCCTATACTGGACCGATTGTACGCCATCAACAAGTAGTGACACAGCTTGGTCTTGAATGTTATCAACCCCATGTTCAAGATATGTATCGTGCTTTTGAAACGTTTCAACAATTCATTGAAGACGTCTTGCAAGACCACATAGCGTATATCGTGATTGGACATTATGAACTGATTGAATTATTGCTCGGTCAAGAAGCGCCATCACCTCAATTGATGACTTGGATCTCCCAACGTAATATTTCAGCTTTGAAAAAGGCATTAGGATTAAGTCATCCTGTAGTGAAATTGTTACTCACACCGACACATCAACAGTTGGCTTTGCTCAATACCCTTTATCCACATGACAATACGATGATCCAAAGCTTAAATCGCTGGCATACGTATTTTAAATCGATCAACATCCCAACGATACATCTCGATATTACACCACAACCACCGAGATCTTATTACAAAGGAACCTTTATTCATGGTCATTTGAAAAAGCGTTCACTGGTATTAACAGGGGGTTATTATAATGGGCCTTTAGAAGGCTTTGGATTAGGCTTAACACTACAGTAAGGAGGGACGCTACTGTGCTTACAATCGCATTAGCAAAAGGGCGCTTATTAAAAAGCTTTATTCACTATTTGGAGGAACAAGGGCAAACGGATTGGGCAAATCAGCTCAAATCTAGAGCGCGACAATTACAAATCAAAACGCCTCAATTTCATTTTTTATTCGTCAAAGGCAATGATGTGCCGATTTATGTCGAGCAAGGCATTGCTGATGTAGGGATTACGGGTAGCGATATTCTCAATGAAGCGCGATATGATGTGAATCAATTACTTGCATTACCATTTGGGCAATGTCATTTCTCCGTTGCTGCGTTTGAAGAAACGCAAACCTACAATAAAGTCGCGACGTCTTTTCCTCAAACAGCCGCACGCTACTTTAAATCGACTGGGCGTGATGTGGAATTACTTGAGTTATCAGGTTCTATCGAGCTTGCTTGTGTCATTGGCATGGTCGATGGCATTGTCGATATTGTTCAAACCGGGACAACATTACGCTCGAATGGCTTAGTAGAAAAAGAGCATATTGCTGATATACAAGCGCAACTCATTACAAATCGCCAAAGTTTTTTCACAAAATCATCAGAAATCGATACATTGATTCAAATGTTAGGAGTGTCGCTCATTGATTATTAACAGCCAAACCTTTTTAAACACATTTCAAACGACGGAAGCCTTTCAACCTGAAATTCATGATCAAGTCACAGCCATCTGTCATCACGTCAAGCGTATGGGAGATGCTGCCCTATATGACTATAATGAAAAATTTGATGGCGTTAAAGTCAACACATTAGAAGTACCAAAAGCAGATATTAAAGCCGCTTACGATGCCATAGATGATACGTTAAGAACGGCTTTAGAACATAGTTTTCAAAGAATTCGAGATTACCAAACACAAATCAAATATAAGAATCAATACGTGTCATCTGAACTTTACGAAGTGTATCATCCACTTGAACGTGTCGGCATTTACGTCCCTGGAGGGAAAGCGAGCTATCCTTCAACGGTTCTTATGACAGCGACGCTCGCTAAAGTTGCGGGTGTCCGACACATCAGTGTTGTTACACCGCCACAAGCTGATGGCATCGCACCGAGTGTGTTAGCCGCTTGCCACATTACCGGTGTCGATCACGTCTATCAAGTGGGAGGCGCACAAAGTATTGCCGCATTAGCTTATGGAACTGAGACCATTCCAAAAGTGGATAAGATTGTGGGACCAGGCAATCAATATGTGGCTTATGCTAAAAAATGTCTCTACGGTGAGGTCGGTATTGATCAAATTGCCGGACCAAGTGAAATCGCCTTAATCATTGATGAAACGTGCGATTTAGATGCTATTGTATATGATGTTTTCGCTCAAGCAGAACATGATGAACTGGCACGGACTTTTGTCATTTCGACAGATCTTGCATTGCTTCAACAACTCGAACAACGGATTCAACAAGCGCTGCCTCATGCAGCACGCCGAGACATCTTATCTGCGAGCTTAGAACACTATCATTACTTAATTCACACGACGCATTTTGATGATAGTTGTCGCGTGATGAATGCGATTGCACCTGAACATGCCTCTATTCAAACGGCCCAACCAGAGGCCTATTTGCCGCATATTCATTATGTAGGCAGTTTATTCCTCGGTGGCTATGCGCCAGAGGCTATCGGTGACTATATCGCAGGTCCAAGCCATGTATTACCGACACAGCGGACAGCGCGCTTTCAACATGGGCTATCAGTGAATGACTTCTTAACCAAACATACCGTTATTCACTTATCGCAGGCGACTTACCAACAAACATACCAAGACGCGGCATGTATCGCATGCGACGAGCAACTTTACAATCATCAAAAATCATTAGAAATCAGGCAGCGAGGTGATCAAACATGATTCGCATGAATAAAAACGAAAGCCCAATCAAACCGATTGATACCGACACACTGACACACATTATTTCAAACTGTGATTATCACCTTTATCCAGATATTGCATATGACCGTTTTCGACGTGCTTATACACACTATTATGGCGACACTTGGCATATGAACCAGATTTGCTGTGGCAATGGGTCTGATGAGCTCATTCAAAAATTGATGCTCATCATGCCCGAAGGTCCCTGTTTGACATTGAATCCAGATTTTTTTATGTATCAAAATTATGCACAACAAGTTCAGCGCGATATTGTTTTTGTTGAAGGAACGGAGGATTTAACCTTTCCCCTCGACACTATATTGGCACGCATTGAAGCCGTTCAACCTAGTTTTTTTATTATGAGTAACCCTCACAACCCTACTGGACACCGCTTCGACGAAAGTGCGTTAGTTGCCATTGCTGATGCAATGAAAGCGTGTGGTGGCTATTTCATTATTGATGAAGCCTATGCTGATTTCTCAACACCTGCCGCAATACCATTAGAAGATCATATACTGATTATGCGCACATTATCGAAAGCGTTTGCGATGGCTGGATTACGTCTGGGCATATTAATCGGAACAGAAAAAACGATTCAAAAGGTTCGACAGATTGAACATCCTTATCCATTGAGTGCTTTGACGATGGCGATTGGAACATACTTATTTGAAAACATTGAATCGACAAAGGCTTTTGTCAAACATCAACGTCAACTGAGCAACCGACTGAAAGCTATTTTTCAAAAATATGTCAGTGACAAACTTACGATCTACCCTAGCGAAACGAATTTTGTTTTAACGGCGGGATCTCAAGCGATGTCACTCGGACACTATGTTCAAGAAAAAGGCTTTTTCCCCCGCTTTTATCACGAACAAACCGAAACAAGAATGGCAGGATTCGTCCGCTATTCAATTGCAACGGATGCAGCATTAAACCAATTCGAACAAGCGGTCAAAGAATGGAGTGAACAGGATGAGATTTGAAACAACTCGAACAACGAAAGAAACACAAATCACAGTGAAACTATCAGAAACGTTAGACCAAAGTCATATTCAAACAGGGGTTGGATTTTTAAATCACATGTTGACTTTATTTAGTTTTCATAGCGGATTACAGCTTGAGATTGATGCGCAAGGTGATACATGGATAGACGATCATCATACAACCGAAGATATTGGCATCGTATTGGGTCAGTTACTCCTTCAACTGATTCGAGATAAGCAGCATTTCGAACGCTATGGCCAACAATACTTACCTATGGATGAAACGTTAGCACGTGCGGTCGTCGATATCAGTGGGCGTCCGTATTTGAATTTCAACGCAACGTTCAGTAAAGAAAAGGTTGGGGCATTCGATACAGAATTAGTTGAAGAGTTTTTCCGCGCACTTGTGATAAATGCACGCCTCACGGTCCACATTGATTTATTGCACCAAGGTAACACGCATCACGAGATCGAAGCCATTTTCAAAGCATTTGCACGTGCATTGAAACAAGCGTTACGCCCAACTCAAGAACAACGTATCCCTTCATCTAAAGGAGTGATTGAATCATGATTGTCATTGTAGATTATGGTTTGGGTAATATTTTAAATGTTCAACGTGCCCTACAACATCTTGGCTATGACGTGATGGTCTCACATGATGAAAAAGACATCGATCGTGCTGAACAATTAATTTTACCAGGTGTAGGCCATTTTAAAGACGCCATGCAAGCCATTGACCGTCTGCAACTTCAACCGATTTTTCAAAGACAACAAAAGCCAATCATTGGGATTTGTCTAGGGATGCAATTGCTCTACACCTTTAGTGAAGAAGGCCATGTTCCAGGATTGGGATTTCTCGAGGGAGAAATACGTAAAATACAAACGCCTTATACGATACCGCATCTCGGTTGGAATCAATTAACAAGTGAATGGCCTGGATTAGATAAAGACGTCTATTATGTGCACAGTTATCAAGCCCCTATGAATGACGATGTCGTCGCCTATACGGACTATGGGACACCTATCCCTGGTATTGTCCAACACGGTCCATATATCGGAATACAATTCCATCCAGAAAAAAGTGGTACGTATGGCTTGAACATACTCGCACAAGCCCTAAAAGGAGGATGGCAACATGATTAAAATTTGGCCCGCAATCGATTTAATTGAAGGAAGAAGTGTCCGCTTAACTGAAGGAGATTATCGTACGTCGGAAGCGATGCCACGTAGCGCAGAAGATAGTATTCAATTTTACAATCAATTTGACTGTGTTGATCGTATTCATATTATTGACCTCATCGGTGCGAAAGCCCAACAGTCAGTTGAAATGGACTATATTCGTCAATTGGTTCAAGCAAGCCGTAAACCTATTGAAGTTGGCGGCGGGATTCGTGATGAACGCACGCTTCGCCATTACTTTTCTCATGGCGTAGATTATTGTATTGTCGGCACACAAGCACTCACAAATGTGGACTGGTTAACTGACATGAGCCACTTATTTCCTGGGAAAATTTACGTTTCGGTTGATGCTTACCATACCGCCATCAAAATCAACGGGTGGCAAGAAGATGCAGCGTTAAATTTATTTGAATATGTCTCACAAATCGAACATTTGCCACTAGGCGGCGTGATTTATACAGATATTTCTAAAGATGGTAAGTTGGAAGGCCCTAATTTTGACATCACCGCTCAGCTCGTCGAAGCCACCCCTTTACCTGTCATTGCATCAGGTGGGATTCGCCATCAACAAGATCTTTTACGATTAGAAGCGTTAGGCGTATCTGCAGCCATCGTCGGGAAAGCCGCAAATCAAGCTGAATTTTGGGAGGGATTATCTTGATCAAGAAAAGAATTATTCCATGTCTCGATGTACAAGATGGTCGTGTCGTTAAAGGCATACAGTTCAAAGGTCTAAGAGACATCGGTGACCCTGTCGAATTCGCCTTATATTATAACGATACAGGTGCGGACGAACTTGTCTTTTTAGATATTTCTAAAACTGAAAATGGGCACGCTTTAACATTAGATATGATTCAAAAAACCGCTGAACAACTCTTTATCCCTTTAACTGTTGGCGGAGGAATCACGACACTCGAAGACATTTCCCAACTATTAAAGCATGGTGCGGATAAAGTATCGCTCAACTCGGCTGCGCTTCAAAATCCTGAATTAATCCGTCAAGCAAGTGAAAAATTCGGTAGCCAATGTATCTGTATTGCAATCGATAGTCAATATGATCCTCAACAAAATGACTATTTTTGTTATACACATGGTGGAAAAAAACGCACGAACAAACGTGTCTATGACTGGGTACAGGAAGTGGAAAGGCTGGGTGCTGGCGAGTTGCTTGTGACCAGTATGGATTTTGACGGGATGAAGCAAGGATTTGATCTTCAACATTTAAAAGAGATTGCCCGACTTGTCAATCTGCCAATTATCGCTTCAGGCGGTGGCGGACATGCCAATCACTTCACAGAATTATTTAAAGAAACACCTGTCTCAGCAGGACTGGCCGCCAGCATTTTACACGATAAAGAAACGACTGTAAATGAAATTAAGCACGTGATTGAAAAAGGAGGTGTCCCCGTTAGATGGTCTTAAAACCAGATTTTTCAAAAGGATTATTACCTGTTATATTACAAGATGCAACGACGAAACAAGTGCTCATGCTCGGCTATATGAACGAAGAAGCCTTTCAAAAAACGGTTGACGAAAAAGTCGCATGGTTTTACTCTCGATCAAAACAGCGCCTTTGGAAAAAAGGAGAAACCTCGGGACATATTCAAAAAGTTGAAGACATGTATTTAGATTGCGATCAAGACACGCTGTTATTATTTGTCACACCAATGGGGCCGACGTGTCATACTGGAAAGCAAAGTTGTTTCGGAACGTCCCCTTCTTTTGCGGTACAACACCTTGAGTCAATGATTCAACAACGCGCTCAAACAGAAGCAAAGAATTCTTATACGCAATATCTGTTGCGCGAAGGAAAGGAGAAAATCTCTAAAAAATTAGGGGAAGAGGCTTTTGAAGTTGTCATTGCAGCGATGAAAGAAGACCGACATGAGTTAATCGCTGAAAGTGCTGATTTGTTGTATCACTTGTTTGTATTACTCCACAATCAAAACACATCATTCGAGGAAGTAGAGCACATCTTAGCAGATCGTCATCACGTACGTGGTAACTTCAAAGGCGAGAGACAAGATATTGAAGTGTGGTAAAGCATAGAATGGCGTTCCACTTGCGCATGACGCGCCATCGTTTGATCATCGATATCAATAAAAATGCCCTCCAACATTGGAATTTTTACATCCAAATTTGGAGGGCATATTACTTGATGAACTGAGATATTTTATGGAGAAAGGAGACATGACGCACGGCTAGACGATCGCTCAAATCCTAAACCCTCATCTCTTCATCCGCGTTAAAAAATATCTCCAAGCGTTGCCGCCATCACCGCTTTGATTGAATGCAATCGATTTTCGGCTTGTTCAAATATGACGGAATAGTCGCTATGAAAGACGTCATCAGTGATTTCCATTGCACGTAAACCATATTGTTGATATATTTTTTGACTTGTCGTTGTTTTCAAATCATGAAATGCAGGTAAACAATGCATTACAATCAGCTTGTCATGCCCTACGTGTGCCATCATCTGATCATTAATCTGATATGGCAACATTTGTTTGATTCTTGATGCCCACTCACTTTCATCTGTCCCCATCGATAACCATACATCCGTGTATACCACATCCGTTTGATATACCGCTGATTTGACATCCTCAGTAATCAAAATCTTCGCGCCTGATTTTTCAGCCTCACTTTGAGCAATATGTTGAATATCAATATGAGGTTGCAAACGTTTCGGTGCTGCGATGTGCATATTCACACCTAACTTCGCCCCTGTCACGAGTAAATCATGGGCCACATTGTTTGATGCATCACCCACATAAGTCAAAGTCCGTCCAGGTAATGATCCGAAATGTTCCTTGATCGTCATGAAGTCAGCAATCATCTGTGTGGGGTGCCATTCGTTTGTTAAACCGTTCCATACGGGGACACCTGCATACTGACTCAACTGTTCAATATCCACTTGATGATATCCACGAAACCCAATCCCATCATACATCCGACCGAAAACACGCGAAGTATCTTCAATAGATTCTTTACTCCCTAAATGAATGGCCCCCTTTTCATAACAGTCCACATGCGCTCCTAAGTCATGGGCCGCCACACTGAACGCAGCTCTTGTCCGTGTGGAGGGCTTCTCAAAAATTAATGCAATATTTTTCCCTTTAAGGTAAGGATGTGGTAAATGATGCTGCTTCTTATGTTTGAGTTCCATTGAAAAATCAATCAGCGTCATCAAATCCGTCGCATCAAAATCTGTTGTCTTTAAAAAACTTTTCCCTTTAAATGTTTTCAATTGTTTTAGCGTTGTTGTATACGTCCCAATTCCATCAGTCCTTCACTTTTTATTCGATTATTTATTCTTTATTTTGTATTATTATACATATATACATTCATACTGTCAACGCCTCAAAGGAAATGATTGCCAACGCTTTCAATAAACAGCCCCCTGTGAAGTAGACAAAATCGAATATAAAACGGTAATCTGCATGATTTACTTTTAAACGCTTAAACCGCTATTTGATTTGCATGTTGATTTCAAACTATATACCTGTGTAGAATATTTTTAAGGAGAGTTAAATATGGATACAATGAAATTTTTAATTATGATCCTTGTCTCAAGCGCATGCGGCTCATTTGTTTGTGATACACTTGAAAATACGTTACCAAATGTTTGGATTGCCAGATTAATTGGCGGTATAGTGGCCGCGATAGTCGGGCTGATTTGCTACAAATTTTTAGTTAAAGACGAAAAGGTGAAATCGTAGTTTTTGATTTAACGCTAAGAGGGTCCGATTGTTTGTGTGAACAATATTTTTGGGTTCTATACATTAAAAAGAATCGACTCAGTAAGCAACTGTTTACTGAGCCGATTCTTTATTTGTTTTATGATTTTTAATCGATTGCTCCTGCGTTAGGGTCATGTTTCCCATGCACATAATAATCGACATATTCTGGTTCTAATGGTTTTACACCTCGAATAATATCCGCCGCTTTTTCGGCTAACATCAACACCGGTGAATGAATATTGCCGTTCGTCGTTGTAGGCATTACAGAAGCATCGACAACACGTAAATTTTCCATGCCGTGAACCTTCATCGTCAATGGATCTACGACTGCCATTGGGTCGCTGGCAGGTCCCATTTTCGCACTACAAGAAGGATGTAATGCTGTTTCCGCATCACGGCGAACCCAGTCTAAAATTTCTTCATCCGTTTGTACAGCAGGTCCTGGTGAAATTTCTCCCCCATTAAATGCATCCATTGCCGGCTGATTTAAAATGTGACGTGCGACACGAATGGCCTCTACCCATTCACGTTTGTCTTCTTCCGTCGATAAATAGTTAAAGACAAATTTGGGTTTGACATACGGATTTGTTGATGTAATTTTTAAACTACCACGAGAATTTGAATACATTGGACCAACATGAACTTGATAGCCATGCGCTGTATCCGCGCGTTGACCATCATAACGAACAGCTAGTGGCAAGAAGTGGAACATTAAGTTCGGGTACTTCACGTCATCATTAGAACGAACAAAACCGCCACCTTCAAAATGGTTACTTGCCGCCGGTCCTGTACGACGTGTGAGCCACTCTAAACCGATGAATGGCATTTTGAATTTATTTAAGCTCGGTTGCATTGAGACTGGTTCTTTACAAGTATGTTGGATATATACTTCTAAATGGTCTTCAAAGTTTTCACCCACACCTGGTAAATGAATGCGAGGTTCGATACCGAGTGAACGTAAATGTTCAGAATCACCAATACCAGAAAGTTGAAGCAATTGTGGTGTATTAAACGCACCACCAGATAAAATGACTTCTTTGGCTAACACTTTATGCAAACGACCGTTACGTTTGTATGTCACACCTGTCACCGTATTGCCATCAAAATGAAGTTTTTCAACAAATGCACGCGTTTTAACGGTTAAATTGCGACGTTTCATTGCTGGGCGCAAATAGGCACGTGATGCAGAAACACGACGTCCGTTATGAATTTGACTATCAAATGGTCCAAAACCTTCTTGACGGAACCCATTCACATCTTTTGTTTTTTTATACCCCGCTTCTACTGCAGCATCAAAAAACGCATGAAAGAGGGGATTGTTTGCTGGACCGCGACGCAATTTAATGGGCCCGTTCAAACCACGAATCGGATCATCTGCATCCGCACCAAATGTTGTTTCTAAGCGCTTAAAATAAGGTAGACAGTGCGCATAATCCCATGTCTCCATTCCTTCCGGTTGACCCCACTTTTCATAATCGAGTGGATTCCCGCGTTGATAAATCATCCCGTTAATCGAGCTTGAACCACCGAGGACTTTACCGCGCGTGTGGAAAACCTTACGGCCACCCATATGCGGTTCACCGTCTGTTTCATATTTCCAATCATAAAAGCGATTCCCAGAAGGATACATTAAAGCAGCTGGCATTTGAATCAGTAAATCCCACGGGTAGTCACTGCGCCCTGCTTCAAGGACTAAAACCTTTTTGTCTTTATCTTCACTCAAGCGAGCACCAAGAACTGAACCGGCACTCCCCCCACCGATAATGATATAATCATACATTTTGTCGTACGCTTTACTCATTACTACAATTCCTCCTCAACTTTGTTTACTCCCATCAAGTGATGCATCACATTTAACGCTGATACGTTTTACTGGCTTATCCATTATTGCTCAGTGTGTAGCGAATGCATGCCAACCTATCCAAAAGTGCGCATCACATTTATCAAAACGGATTTGTTCTATTGCCTCGCATATCTCATTATCATCCGATTTATGCTTTACCGAACCAGTTGACGGGTTCAGGCTGGGTATTGATTAAAATATGTTTCGTTTCTAAATATTCTTCGAGACCATGATGACCGAGTTCGCGACCGATACCAGATTGCTTGTAGCCACCCCACGGTGCTTGTGCAAAATAAGGATGGAAATCATTAATCCAAACCGTTCCCATTCTCATCCGATTTGCCACACGTTGCGCTTTACTGATATCTTTCGTAAATACGCCACCCGCCAAACCATAAATGGAGTCATTGGCTAAACGAATCGCTTCTTCTTCAGTATCAAAACCTTCAATTGTTACTACAGGTCCAAACACTTCTTCTTGAACGATTCGCATTGACGTGTCGCAATTTGTAATCACAGTCGGCTCAAAGAAGAAGCCTTCTTTTAAATCTTCGCGTTCAGGACGTTGGCCTCCTATCGCAATCGTCGCACCATCTTCCTTAGCCACATCCATATATTTTTCCACTTTGTCGCGATGTTCTGCAGAAATCAGCGGACCCATTTCCGTCTCTGAATCAAAACCATTACCGAGTCTAATCTTTTTCACGCGTGCAATCAATGCCGCTTCAAATTGTTCTTTAATGTCATTATGAACGATCAAACGTGAACCTGCTGAACAGACTTGTCCTGCATGAAAGAAAGCACCATTTAACGCCTGATCAACCGCAAGTTCGAAGTCTGCATCATCAAAAATAATATTAGGATTTTTACCACCTAATTCTAGCGCAACATTCGTGACATGGTCGGCCGCTTGCTTCATAATATGCTTCCCAGTTTTAATGCCTCCTGTAAATGAAACTAAGTCGACTTCAGGATGCGATGACAAGACATCACCAATTTCTGATCCAGCACCTAATACTAAGTTAATGACACCATTTGGAAAGCCAACCTCTTCCATTAATTCAAATACACGAATGGTTGTTAATGGTGTGATTTCACTCGGTTTCATCACAAGAGAACAACCTGTTGCTAAAGCAGGTGCGATTTTCCAAGAAGCTTGAAGTAATGGATAGTTCCAAGGTGTGATCTGAGTCACAACCCCGATAGGCTCTGTCACAACTTTACTTTCCGTGTTTTTTATCGGCGAATGAATCAGTTCGCCACTTTCTTTATCAGCTAAACCAGCAAAATACATAAAAACGTTATGAATATCATCCATATCCGCCAATGATTCTTCTAACGTTTTACCTGTATCTAATGTTTCTAACTTTGCAAGTTCTTCACGGTGTTCCTTAATTTTATCCGCAATCGCACGCACTTTTTTCCCTTTCACATCTCCGGTTTCTTGCGCGTATGTCCCTTCATCAAAAGCACGTCTTGCTGCTAGAATTGCACGTTCGACGTCTTCTTTTGTTCCTTCAGCCACTTCTAAAAGCACATCTTGATTGTATGGGTTAATGATTTGGCGTGTCTCTTGACGACCCCCTTCAACCCATGCACCATCAATGAATTGGCGACGTGATAATTGTTTGAGCACTTCCATCCATATCCCTCCGTTAAGTTTGTTAAGTTTTTATTTAACGAATTTCACAAATTTAACTTTATCATATGAAATTTCCTACTGTCAACTCATATCACGACCATTGCACAGTCCTACAAAAAGCGTTAAATTAATAAGGAACATTTGATTCTTTTTTAATTCATTACCCGTATTTATCGTATTTAATGTTAAACTGTTTATTGATGATAGGAGGTGTCGCAAAAATGGCACGTGCAACAACATACGAAGCTAAATTAGAAGAAGCGAAAGATGTCGTGATTAACTCTATTGCCGAGACAATGGACCTCTATGGCGTTAATCGGAGTGTGGGGAATTTATATGGCATCATGCTATTTAAAGAAAGTATGACGCTTGATGAAATGCGCCAAGAGTTGCAGATGAGCAAACCGAGTATGAGTGCGAGTGTAAAAAAATTACAAGAATTTGATATTGTAAAGCAACGACTCACTCGTGGCAGTCGTAAGCAACACTTCGAAGCTGAAAAAGATTTCTTTGAGTTTTTCTGTAACTTCTTTACTCAAAAATGGAATCGTGAAATTTCGATTAATTTGGCGGCCTTGAAAGAATCCGAGATGATAATCAATGACATTATTGCTGCTGATGATGCCACAGCAGCACTAAAAGAAGAGGCTAGAGAGATTAAAGCACATTTGGAAGCGTCTCGTGTCTACTATTATTGGTTAGAGTCGATTAGCGAGGCATTAAAAAATGGTAAAATTTTTGAGTATTTTCCTATCCCCGAGCATACAAACGTAAAAAAATAGTCTATTCGCTTTATGTCGTGTGATTTTCGACACGCATAAAGCTTTTTATTTTCATATTTTTATGAAGCAATCAGCACATTTTCATCACATGCGCGCTTTCCAGAGCGTTTCTTTATGCACACCCATCGAAGTGTCACCGAAAGCGGTCTTGACGCATTGCGTACCGGATTAAAATCAACTGTTAAATTTGACATCCACTGACTTTAAGATTCTACTCCTGTGACATGTCAAATGGGCGGCATCCATTTTGATGGTCAACGGATTGCTTGATACCACACATTCAAAAAGCGTGAGACAGAAACCTCCATCGAATGAAAGATTTCGTTGTCCCACGCCTCTAGAAAATATTATAAGTTATCATCCTCATCTTCCTCGCTCACGCGCAAAATACGAAGTGAGCGCCGTTCGATGCGTTTAAATCGATCAGCCCGAATTTGCAATGCAATCCGGTCACCGGATAAGATGATGATGAATGAAATCATGATGATGATAAAAATGACAATTAGTGGCACACCCGCAACGATAGATGCCGTTTGTAAAATCTCAAGTGCTTTTTCGCCACCGACTAACATCAATGAAAATGGCAATAAGCACAAAGCAAATGCCCAGAAAAGGCGATTGATTTTGATCGGCTCACCTTTAACGCGTGTTTGTGTCGCAGCCGCTACAATGTAAGATGCTGAATCAAACGTCGTCACAAGAAATAAGAACGCAGATAAAATAAACAATCCAATGACAACTTTAGGGAATGGCAACTGACTTATAATCTCAATGATTGTCGCCTCAGTCCCATGTGTATTTAAAAATTGAATGACGTCAAATTGTCCTGAAATTTGTAAATACACTGCGAAGTTTCCAAAAATACCAAAGAAAAGCACGCATCCAAATGTCCCGTAAACAATTGTTCCTAAAATCACTTCTTTCAATGTACGCCCTTTTGAGATTCGTGCAATAAAAAGACCTATAAACGGCGCATAAACAATCCACCATGACCAATAGAATATGGTCCATGTTTGTGGAAAGTGTGTCTCCTTACGTCCGCCAATTCCTCCGAACGGTTCAAGCCATGTCGCCATTTGGAAAAAGTTTTTCAACATGTTCCCGAAACCTGTCACAGTTGTTTCCATGATAAAAATCGTCGGACCGACAACAAAGATAAAACCTAATAAAACAAAAGATAACCAAACGTTTAAATCACTCAGCAATTGAATTCCTTTTTTCAAGCCTTGATATGAACTATATGCAAATACCACTGTAATACACAGCAACACAATACTTTTCACAACCATACTTGAACCATCGAATCCAAACAGTTTTTCCAATCCTGCTGAAATCATAGGCACCCCTAACGCAAGAGAGGTTGCTGTCCCACCAATCAGACCAAATATAAATAAAATGTCTACTAATTTCCCTAAAAATTTATCCGTTTGCCCTTTTAAAATGGGTCGGCACGCTTGACTGATTTTGAATACCGGTTGCTTTTTCACAAACACTAAATAACCAATCGGTAATGCTGGAAGAACATAAATGGCCCACGCAATCGGCCCCCAATGAAACATTCCATACATCGTTGCATAGTTTAATGCTTCATCCGAAAATGGTTTGGCGCCTAGTGGAGGACCTTGAAAATAATATGCCCATTCAATCACGCCCCAGTATAAAATATCTGAGCCGATGCCCGCACAAAAGAGCATCGACGCCCAAGCAAAATCGCTAAATTCTGGTCTATCGCTCGCACGTCCTAAAGTGACCGAACCATATTTTCCAAACGCGATGTATAACACAAAACAAAAAATCGCAAGTCCTAATACAAGGTAAATGGCTCCCATTTTAGACGTCACGAAATCATTCATCACTACAACGACTGTACGACTCTGTTCTGGAAAGACCATCATCGGTATGACAGCCATCAATAATACGATGGCCGACCCGATAAAAACGACCCAATCCATCAATTTATTTTTTTTATGCAATTTTAGCACCCCTTATTTCGTTATGACACTTTCTCTGCTCCCTCTTGTTGTAAATCGCTTTTATACAAGCAATAGGTTATCTAAAAATAATTTTTAATGCAAATTTCATACATCAAATTCGTTGACCTACTTTGAATATATATAACTTTTTAAGATCGAAAATATCGAAAAAAACGCCTTTATAAAGTACATTAAGAATGTTAAAAATATATTTAACTTTCCTAATAATGTGTTTTTATGCAAGTTTAACGAATAAATATTTATTTTTTCATTCGCCATTCAAAGTATGATGAATGGCGTTTAAACCAACTAAAAAAGCAGCACTTTCAATCCAATGATCGAAAATGCTGCTTTTTAGAAAATGTAACTAGCCGAGTTCTCCAAATGTCTCAAAAATTAAATATAAATTGAGTAAAGTTAAGATGATGGCCAATGTCCATGAGATGACACTCACCCATCGTGGGTTTGTAAATGACGCCCCCATAATTTTAGGGTTGTTTGTCGCCAATATTAACGGAACGATACTCAACGGCAAAGCCAGACTTAAAAAGACTTGTGTAAAAATCAACAGATTCTCTATTTTTTCTGTACTTGAACCATATAACCATAGGCATAGAAAGACCGGCATCACCGCAATCACACGTGTGACAAGTCTTCTCATCCATTGTGGCATCTTCAAATGTATAAAGCCTTCCATAATAATTTGTCCAGATAGAGTACCCGTAATCGTAGAGTTTTGTCCTGATGCTAATAAAGCAACCGCAAACAATGTACTCATTACCGCACCGCCAATTGCTACAGAAACATTTGAATGCGATAGAGCGTCGTACAAGTCATAAAAACCACCGAGCGCCTCTCCGCTTCCAAAAAATAACGCTGCCCCAAGAATTAACAGTAAGCAGTTAACGACAAATGCCAATGATAATTGCAAGTTAGAGTCTATCACTGCATATTTAATGGCTTCACGTTTTTCTTCATCAGATTGACGACCGTACGCGCGTGACTGAACAATGGAAGAATGGAGGTAGAGATTGTGTGGCATAATTGTCGCACCAATAATACCTAATGCAATGTATAGCGCCCCTGGTTGTGTAACAACTTCACTTTGTGGTAAAAATCCGCTAAATACATCTCCCCAAACCGGATGTGATAAATACACCTCAAACACGAAAATAAGGAACACTGTCATGACTAACGCAACGACAATCGCTTCAATTTTGCGGAATCCTAATTTAATGATGACGAGCAATAAGAATACATCTAATACCGTCACCGTCACCCCTAGCCATAAGGGAATATGGAAAAGTAAATTCAGTGCAATGGCACTACCAATTACTTCCGCAATATCCGTTGCCATAATGGCCAATTCTGTAAAAATCCACAAGATGATCGCCGTCTTCTTCGAGGTCATATGTCGCGTCACTTGGGCTAAGTCCATGCCACTTGCAATCCCTAATCTCGCACACATACTTTGAAGCAACATTGCAGCTAAACTAGAAATTAAAATGACTGACAAGAGGATATAACCATACTGCGCTCCCCCTGCCATTGAAGTAATCCAGTTCCCTGGATCCATGTATCCCACTGCGACCAATGCACCCGGACCCGAAAACAACATTACTTTTTTCCAAGCCGGTGCATGATGTTGATACTCAATCGTTGCATTGATTTCTTCTAAACTTTTCTGCATATATCTCAACCTTTTCTCATTCTATCTCTATAATAATGTAAGTTACTCAAAAATTTTGGTTAGGAGCGCCTAAATTAATAATGATATTATATCTAAATTGAGATGAAATGAAAAGCATCTGAGCACACATTTGTTATAAGAAAATAGTTTTGTCCTAAAAAATCAGCCTTACTGATCGACGATATAACGATAAATATCATCACGAACAGGCGTTTCAAGTTTAAAATGCATGGTGACAACCGGCTCTCCAGATTTCATAGTTGTTTCAGTCGCTGTTCCTTCAATCACATGCACACGTCCTAAAAAATAAAAATTTTTTCCTTCTGCATCCTCCTTTTTTACAAACAGATACAATGCCGTGTTATGTTTTTGATGGTTTACTATCGCATCCACCTCTTTTGATTGTAATGTTCGGTTTGAACGTGTATACCACTTAAACTCACTTTGACTGATAAACTTTTCACCATACTGCGTTGACGCATTAATATGTGCCTGTTTGTGGTACGTTACAAAAATAGGTACCATTTGATGTCTCACTTGATAACCATACAGGGTGCTCGAAATATCCTTTTCCCAGTTCATTATTTTCAAAAAATCTTTTCTAAAATATTTTTTATATAGTAATAGTTGATTCTGACCACCATATTTTATCTCATTGTTATATTGTGCCAATCGAATCATATCCATCACGTAATCATAAAACGTTTCATTTTTTAACATTTTTTGAAAAGTATCACTCAACTCGACAACTTCGTCTTTAACATGAATAAGGGATTCTCCGTATATTTTCTCTATATCTGTTTTGAAATAGCTCAAATTTAAAATACGCAGTGTCGTTTCAAGATCAGCTGTTGTGACGTTCGAATCAATCTCCTGCATGTAGGCAAGCAATTCTTCTTTCCTACCATCACCTTCAATCAATCGGTTTAATATATAATGATCTGTATTCTTCAACCCAGGTGCGATTTCTCGGGACAAAAATGTTAAAGTTTTAAACGCTGTATCCTCAATTTCTACTGAAGTCAAATGTCGTTTGATGAGAAAATCATGGTAGTTTTTATATTTTTCAAAAATGATTAAAGGGTCAATCGCATTTTGTTCAATAAAGTCCATTAACAATGGCTGTCTTCCAATACGATATTCGACACTTCGGTATGCTTCTTCCAAGATCTTAACCCCATTTAACGAAACGTGATTTAATGCATCAAAGATTTTCTTTTTCGCAATTTCTTCAAAATTAATTGTTGATACACCGCTTAATCCGGCAGTATTTGTCAAAAATGCTCGATAATTATCTTTATGATACGTTTCATCACCGGACAATGCGATTGGAATTAAGTAATTATTTTTATAGTTCCCGATAAAATCAATAATTGTCACATAGTCTTTGTTTTTGCTTTTTCTTAATCCTCTACCTAACTGTTGAACGAAAATAATACTCGATTCTGTTGCTCTCAACATCACGATTTGATTAACCTCAGGAATGTCTATTCCTTCATTAAATAAATCCACTGTAATAATATAGTCAAGTTTTCCTGTCTGTAATGCTTCAATGACTTCTAAACGTCTCCATTGAGGGTCTTCCCCAGTAAGTGCGACAGACGGATAACCCCGCTTCGAAAGCTTTTCAGCAAGCACGCTAGCTTCATCTTTTCGGCTAACAAAGATAAGCCCTTTTAAGTCATCACCTGAATAGCCATAATAATTTGTACGTTCAATAATATGATGTACACGTGCTTCCGACGTTAATTTTTGTAATGATGTCGTATCATCATCAATAAATCCATCCACTTCGTAATCCGTAACCCCAAAGTAGTGAAATGGGCAAAGTATGTCATTTTCTAATGCCGCTTTCAAACGAATTTCATATGCGATGTTATAATGAAACAGTTCAAACACGTTTAATGTATCATTACGTTCTGGAGTCGCTGTCATTCCTAAAATAAACTCAGGCTCAAAATAATTAAATACGCGAAGATATGAAGTTGCCGCAACATGATGGGCTTCGTCAAAAACGATATAATCAAAATGTTGTGCTGAAAACTGTTCATATATTTCAGATTTTGAAATCGTCTGAATCGTTGCAAATACATATTTTCTATCCATATTTTTACTGCGACCCGTCAACAAACCAAATGCTGATTCAGGTTCATCTGCTAACACACGTTGATAATCTGCCATCGCGCGCCTCAAAATACCTTCATTGTGAACAATAAATAAAAAGCGTCTAGGCTGAAAATACCTGACATCTAATGCTGACATAATTGTCTTCCCAGTTCCTGTTGCTGAAACAATTAATCCTCTCTTTTCACCACGTGCACGAATGGCTTGTAGCTCCTTTAACGCTTCCTGTTGCATGACATTCGGTATAATCGCTTGAGCATGCTGAATTTGACGTTGTTTTTCAAGTTGTGACTGTTCAACTTGAAATAGCATGCGCTTAGCTTGTGGTTGATAAAATTTCTGATACTGATTTATCCAATCTTGGGTTAAAGGTTCACTTTCAGCCCACAATGCTTCAAATTGGTTTTTCACTTTATAAACAATGTCACCATTGCGATGTGATGAAAATAAAATATTATGTTCATAATTCACTTTCAAAGCATGAGAAGTCAAATTAGAACTCCCCACAATCATTGAAGTGTAATAAGAATGGTCAAAGATGTATCCCTTCGCATGAAAACCGCTCACTTGTGTGACACGAACAGTCACATTCTCCAATTTAAGCAATTCTTGATACATTTTAGGTGAATTAAATGATAAATAGTTAGAGGTTAAAATACGACCTTTAACACCTTTACGCTTCAATTCATAAAGGTGTGATTTTAAGCTGGCCAATCCACTTTCAGTTATAAAAGCAACCGAGATGCTAAAGGCACGACACCTATGCAATTCGTCAATAATCGTAGCTAAAACATTTTCTTGTGCGTTGTTAATTAATAACTTGGGTAAAAAATGCCCCTGTTTTTCAATGGAACGATCAATAAAGCCTTTATGTAACGAATTTTTAAAATCATCCAATAACCGTTCCATTTCACTATGCCTCACTAACAATGATATCTACTGCTGGAATATCCGCTGGTGCCCACTCTAATCGATGTAATTCTGCTTTATCACACCATTCAATCGCGCGATGTTCCTTTAGTGTAGGACGTGTGTCTTTTAATTTACATCGGAATGTTGTCAGTACGATTATCGCAAAATCATACTCATGTTCAGTTGTTGTCACTTCAGCACCTATCTCCAAGTCACACGCCATTTCTTCACGAATTTCTCTTTTTAATGCTTCAATTTTACTTTCTCCAGGTTCTATTTTACCTCCAGGAAATTCCCATAATAAAGGTAAACTCATGCTTTCACTTCTTTGTGCACAAAGTACTTTATCTTGATCCATTATAATCGCACCTACAACATGAATTGTTTTTTTCATCTTTAGACACCTGCTTCCTCAATTTTCTTTTTATTTATTATAAATGATCTCACAAATTAATAAACTGTGCATCTGTGTATGCATAATTTTTTAAGTTTCACAAACATCTCATCAAAAAAGACGAACTCAAACGATGAGCTCGCCCTCTTTTTATGATATTTCAATCCTTTTTACTCGACCGATTTACCAAAAAATCAAAGATCATTTTTGCATTGTCCGTATTGTCAATATGACCTTGGAAGCGATCGGCACCTGGGCCAAATGCGTACGTGTTGACATCTTCACCCGTATGACCATATGTTGTCCATCCAGTGTGTGATTGACGATTGATAGGTGCTTGGATGGCATCCTGTAAATGCTGTTGTTGCGTTTTGAATGCATCACTGTCTTTATCTAACTTTTTCAATTGATTTGCTTCATTTTGAATCGCTTTGATATCTTTGTCTGGTACTTTAAAACCGTAACCTTCACGAATCGTTTCTTCTACGTTCTGACCTTTGACGATTTGATCAGTCATCCACTTTCCAGAATGCCCCATTTTTTTAATAGGCGCTGGGTCCCAAATGTACGGCTTTTCTCTACCCATACTAAGTCCCCCAGTAGAGTGATCTGCTGTCGCAACGACAAGTGTGTCTGGGTGAGTCTTAGCAAAATTGATTGCACCTTTAAACGCTTTTTCAAATCCTTGCATTTCTGATAGCACCCCTGTGATGTCATTTTCATGCCCTTGCTTATCGATAGAGGCCCCTTCCACCATTAAAAAGAACCCTTTATCATTTTTTGAGAGGCGTTCCAACGCGGCTTGTTGCATATCTATCAATTGTGGCTGGCTTTTAGGCGCATCTATCGCTAACGACATATTCTTATCTGCAAAAAGACCGAGGAGTTGATCTTGAGGTGCATTCAAAAGTTGTTCACGCGTCTTAACAATGCCATAGCCATCCTTTTTGAACTGCTCCGTAATATTACCATTCTGTTTACCAAAATTTTTCGCACCGCCACCTAAAAGCACGTCAACTTTATGTTGCTTTTGTATACGCTGATCGTAATACTGATGTGCAATCTCATCCTTTTTATCACGGTCATCTACATTTGCGGCATACACAGCAGGCGTCGCATCTGTAATCTCCGCTGTGGACACAAGACCTGTTGATTTGCCTAGCGCTTTGGCACGCTCCAACACGGTTTCTAAGTCATGTTTATTTCTATCAACACCGATAGCGCCATTGTAAGTTTTATGACCGGAACTGAATGCTGTCCCCGCTGCAGCAGAGTCAGTAATATTTTCTTTATCATCATTTGGATATGTTTGCTGTGTACCGACTAGATAATCATCAAATTCCGTTTTTTCAATCGCTTTCGTGGTGGGAAGATCTGCAAAATAACGGTATGCCGTATTATACACTGGCCCCATACCATCTCCTACAAGAAAGATGACATTTTTAGGGTTCTCTGTATTGCCATACATGTGTGCGGATTGTTTTGGACTATCTCCTTGTCCAGAAGCCAAAGCAAGTGGACTGACGTTTCCAAATGTTGATGCAAGAACGATACTGGTGATTGTTAATTTAACAAATTGACGTTTCAATTGCATAATGTGTTAACTCCTCTACAGAATATTCAATACAATGTCATTGTAAATAACCATTTTGAATATTCAATGAGGCTATGATTAAAAATTTGTAAATCCCTATTATTGCAGCATGTGGCCGTATTTCAAATCCTATAAACGGTTAATCACCAAATTCATCTGATTATTGTATTGAAAAAAGTTTGTATTTCTTTATGATGTATTAAAATGATTGACTAAACGACATTTTATATTTTTGAGTTGTCGTTTATTCTAACTCACAATTATAATAACAGTAATAAGCGTATCATGAAGGAGGCTACTAAAATGAAAGGTTCCCTCACATCACAATCCAATACACAAGGTCAACCACCGAACAAAAACCCAAAGTGGCTCATCATTTTGATTATCTGTTTGATTATGATTGCTTTAGCTGGATTAATTTATGGTGGCTATCGGGTCTCACAATTGGATATCCGTTTAAAATTAAAAACAGATCAAAAAGTTTCCGATACTTCGCAAACACAAATTGTTCATATTGATGTTCAATCTGACGACTTCAGCCAAAATTTCATGAATACCGACCGTATCAGTGGCTATCAAGGATTTCAACTTGGCGCAACACGTCAACAGACTGAAATGACACATGGCCCCCCTGAACGAATGACTCAGTACGCGGGTCAACAAGCTGCGTCATACGGTAACATCGCCGTCACATATGATGCCCAAGAAAAAATAAATCACGTCTATGTGACACCGAATAACGTGACCCTCTCCCAATTCATTGCTGTTCATCAAGCACCAAATACCATTGATGGTGAGATTTGGTATTATGACAAAAATAAAAATAATCGCTACACCATTAAAGTTTATACTTCAGACAACCGCATCACAGCGATTGAAAACATTCCTCAAATTGCATATTGATTCATCCTACAGCGCTATGCGTTGAAAAGCATTGAAGGACAGCATCAAACATCTACAATGATTCAACGATGTTTGATGCTGTCCTTTTTTGTTCATTCCACTATGAGTCAACCGCAATGTTCCACATGAAACAGCGGTGTGTATCAGTAGTTCTACCACCTTGCCACTTGCATGTCAGTCTTACCGAACACTCCCCGCAGACTCCCCCGTCATTCTAATACTGAATTGTTGCAGTCACGCGAATACGCTGCGTCGTACGATTACGATATGTGTGTGGTGTGTTGGCATTAAAACTGATGGCCTCTCCCGCTTCAATTTCATAACACTTTTCTCCGACATACAATGTCAGTGTCCCCTCGTTCACTATAATGTATTCTTTCGAACCTTCTTGATGTGCGTCAGATTCTAGCACACCGCCCACTTCCAAACGCATACAAAACATTTCAAAAGCATGCGCTGATTCATAAGGAAAATACGGATAAACGACGACCGAGCGATCATCATTATAAATCGGCTGAATGTCAGCACGGTCTATCTTTTGAATGGCTTCATTTTCTTCACTAATCAAGGAAGTCAATGGAATACGTAACCCATTCGCGATTTTCCACAATGTATTGATACTTGGATTCGCTACCCCTTTTTCAATCTGACTAATCATTGTTTTACTAATGCCGGTCAACTGTGCGATTTTATCTAAACTGAGACGATGTGATTGACGGTAATATTGTAAGTTTTCTGCAACAACTGAATGAATTTTTTCCATTTTTTAAGCCCCTTCTATTTACAATATAATGAACATCATGTACGCTATAGTGTGTTCTTTATATAGAACGTTTTGTTAATTATACCAAATAACGAAAGGAGTTTACATCTTGGAACAACAATCCACACGTATCAATTGGTTACTTTTTATTGGCATCATGCTCATTGCGGCAAACTTAAGAGCCCCTATCACTTCAGTAGGTGTCGTTTTGCCAGCAATTAAAGATACATTGAATTTAAGTAATACTGCTGTGAGTTTTATTTCTATCATTCCGTTATTCGCTTTTGCCTTCATTTCATCTGTTGTTGCAAAAGTCAGTCATCGTTTCGGCATGGAACGATCACTTTTCGTAGCACTGGTATTCATTTTTGTAGGCATTGTCTTAAGAAGTATAATCAATGTCAATTTGCTGTTCATTGGTACGATACTGATTGGTGTCGGTATCGCTTTTGGTAATGTTTTAGCTCCTGGCATGATTAAATCAAAATTTCCTTATCGCATTGGCATTATGACTGCTTATTATACCGTTGTCATGAATATTTTTGGAGCGCTCTCTTCATATAGCGCCGCTCCGTTGCTCAAAGCGTATCACTATCCCATCGCATTAGGAAGCATCGGTATCTTCGCCTTATTGGCACTTATCGTATGGGTATTTCAATTGCGTCATCATGCCACGCAGAAACAAATGAACCTTGCCGAAGCTGTCAATGTATGGCGCTCACCGCTCGCTTGGCAAATCACATTACTGATGGGCGGACAATCACTCATTTTTTATTCTTTAATTAATTGGTTGCCCGAATTTTTATTATCCTATCAAATTCCTGTCTCACGTGCAGGTTTATATTTGTCCATTTTACAAATCGCGATTATCCCATTGACATTCGTGACACCTTTATGCGCTGCACGCTTAAAATCACAAGTCTTACCGATAGCCATCACAGGCATGCTGTTTACAATAGGCATTTTAATCCTAATGACTGCACCTCGTATGGCACTCGTGTCTCTGATTATCATCGGTATTGCGCTCGGTATTGCTTTTGGTTTAGTTAATACATTGTTCAGCTTGCGTACAGAGAGTGGTCTCACTGCTGCAAAACTGGCAGGGATGTCACAAGCTGTAGGCTATTTATTCGCTTGTATTGGCCCGTTATTTTTCGGTATTCTTCACGACTGGACAGGTCAATGGACAGTATCCTTGCTCGTCCTACTCCTTACAGCAATCGCGGTGATGATCATCGGTGCACGATCAGGACGCAATACAACCATTGAAGCCACACTACGTCGCTAATCATAACACGCCATTGTGAAGTGCATTCATATTGATTTTGATATGAATTCGTAAGGTCAGTGATACACCACACCTACACGGATCCTTCGATACTTGGTTACGACTGCGATTGAAAATAACTCCGAGTCAAACGACAATAGGACTGAAAAAGATTGCCTTCATCTCAATCTTTTTCAGTCCTATTTTCAATGCAATTCATCTATTTGTCAGGGATTCAACCTATTGTAAAATCGCGCATCCCCAGCGTTTCACCGATAACAAATACACTATACGACTTATATTGATGGACTAACTCATTTTCTCTTCAAATCGACCGGCTTTCCACACAATGAGTGCAATCACCCAAGATAAAATCAACACGAAAACAAGCGCATAACCGAGCCAACTAAAATCTAATTGTGTAATCCATCCGAGAATACCACTATCCCAATGCCATGTCTCACCAAGCAATTGGATAATCTCAACGCCACCAATCACAATGGCGGCCACAACTGAAATCGCTGTCATCGTAATATTATAAAAGATTTTGCGCGCTGGCTTATCAAATGCCCAATGATAGGCATTCGTCATCAATACACCATCTAACGTGTCTAATAGACTCATCCCGGCTGCGAATAAAATAGGCAATGCAATGATGCCTAAAAAAGGAACCGTATGTTGTGCTGCCCCAGCCGATAATGCCAATAATGACACTTCACTCGCTGTATCAAAACCGAGTCCAAATAAGAATCCTAGAGGGAAAATATGCCAACTTTTTTGGATAAAGCGAAACAACGGACGGACAAGTCGCATAATTAATCCTCTCGATTCAATTAAATCATTCATTTGTGCATCAGTGACTTTGCTATGACGTAATTGACGAAAGAGTCGGACCAATTGAATGAGGATCACAAGATTCAACACACCGATTAATAACAGAAACACCCCCGACACGATTGTGCCAATCAATCCACCTGTCTCTTGAAAACGTTCTAAATGATTTTGTGCCCAGTGCACTGCAAGTCCTAATACGACAGCCATTAAAAAGACCACCGACGAATGTCCTAATGAAAAGTAAAAACCGACACCCATCGGATTTTTATGCTGTTCGAGTAATTTCCGTACAGTGTTATCAATTGCCGCAATATGGTCGGCATCGAAAGCATGACGCAAACCTAATGTATATGCAACAATCCCCATTCCAACAATCAGTGGATGTTGCGCACCACCGACAAGCAAAAAGACAACACCTAAAATATGTAATACAATCACAACCCCAATATAAGGAAAAGCGTGTTTAATTCCTTTTGTATGATTCATTGACTCATCACCTTTTTTCTATTTTGTAATAATAAAATCATACACCTATTTTCAAACATTTCAAGTATTTTGTAGCAAACCAATGGCATAAAGAATGACAATTTCATATTGTATCAAAGCAATACAGCCTTATAACCCTTTCCAATCTCATTACTATTGAAACGACCTATTCAGTTTTTCCTCACACCTGTGCTTTAAATCAGCGCTTCAAAATACTCCTATCCATAAAAAGATTTACACATAAAATGACACCCTACAAGTAAGGGTTTCAACCCCTACTTGTAGAGTGCCGTTTTTATCTTTCAACTAATAGGACATGCCCAAGACCACACACTTCAATCATTAATGATAAATCTTACTCCCTTGTGCTTTAAATGTCTCAGCCATTTCTTGCATACCTGCTATTTTGTCTTTATGCGCTTCTCGAATATTATGAGAAATGCGCATAGAGCAAAACTTCGGTCCACACATACTACAAAAATGGGCAACTTTTGCTGATTCTGCTGGCAGCGTTTCATCATGATACGCGCGCGCACGCTCTGGATCGAGTGACAAATTAAACTGATCCACCCATCTGAATTCAAAACGGGCTTTACTAATCGCGTCATCCCGGTCTGTTGCCCCTGGTAAGCCCTTCGAAATATCTGCGGCATGTGCTGCTATTTTATATGTGACCACACCGTCACGCACATCGTCTTTATTGGGTAAACCTAAGTGTTCTTTAGGCGTCACATAACACAACATTGCTGTGCCATGGCTTGCAATTTGTGCCGCACCAATGGCAGAAGTAATATGATCATAGGCAGGTGCAATGTCTGTCGTTAAAGGTCCTAGCGTATAAAACGGGGCTTCTTTACAATAAAAATCAGCCAAGTCTTGATTTTCTTTAATCTTATGCATTGGCACGTGCCCAGGTCCTTCAATCATCACTTGGACATCATATTTCCATGCAATATCTGTCAACTCACCTAATGTTTTCAATTCTGCAATCTGACTTTCATCGTTGGCATCGTAAATCGAACCTGGACGCAATCCATCACCAAGGGAAACAGCGATATCATAACGATTCAAGATTTGGCATATTTCTTCAAAATGTGTATATAAAAAGCTTTCTTCATGATGTGCCAAACACCACTGCGCCATGATAGAGCCTCCACGCGATACAATACCTGTCAGACGATCAACCGTTAATGGGACATAACGTAATAATACGCCCGCATGAATGGTAAAATAATCCACCCCTTGCTCAGCTTGTTCAATTAAAGTATCTCGATATATTTCCCAGGTTAAGTCTTCCGCGATACCGTTCACTTTTTCCAACGCTTGATAAATCGGCACCGTACCCACTGGGACTGGCGAGTTACGAATTAAATACTCCCGTGTCGCATGAATGTTTTTACCTGTCGATAAGTCCATCATCGTATCCGCACCCCAATGAATCGCCCAGACTAACTTTTCAATTTCTGCTTCAATAGATGAGGACACGGCAGAGTTACCGATATTCGCGTTAATCTTCACTTGAAATTTTTTACCGATAATCATGGGTTCTGATTCAGGATGATTGATGTTGTTCGGAATAATCGCGCGCCCTCTCGCAATCTCATCTCTGACAAATTCTGGACTGACATTTTCACGCGCTGCAACGAACTTCATTTCTTTAGTGATGATACCTTGTTTCGCATAATACATTTGTGTCACGCGTTTACCCTCTTGTGCACGTCTCGGTTGATATTTGAATGGATGTTCAACAATATTTTTATGTGTTTCTGAATGGTAACCGTTGTCGATCGATTGCACACGACGGCCTTCATAATGTTCGACATCTTGACGGGCTTCAATCCAATCTGTGCGCAGTGCCGGAATGCCTTTCGTGACATCGACTTCATACGTGTCATCATGATAAGGTCCCGCTGTATCATAGACGACGAAAGGTTCATTTTCCGTTGTCCCTTGTTCAGTTACCGTTTCAGACAAGGCGATTTGGCGAAATGGGACTTGAATATCCGCATCCTCACCTTGCTTAAAAATACGTTGACTTGCTGGAAAGTTTTTCTTTAATTCAATTTGTTCTTGTTTCATTCCATTAACCCCCTCTGACTTCACTAAGAGGCATTAACAACACTGAAAATAATAGGCAAAATAAAAACGCACTCAGAATAATTCTAAAGTGCGTACGAAAACGAACGAATATGATGTAAAGTCCATCTGAATCTGAAACAGTCGACATGTCACACATCGTGCAACCCCCGTCACATTCAGATAAACGATATTTTGATTAACGTTTCGTTTGCTTCCCTACGCTAGTATGATCTAGATCAGGTTCAAAGGGTTGAGGCGTATACCTCTTTCAGCGCATCAATGGCACCCCTAGCAAGTTCCATAATTAAGTTTTTCAACAGTATCGTATCACTAAAAATGTAAAATGACAATTACTATCATAAAATTGATTTAATTGTTTTATTTTTGTCATTTGATTCATTTAGAGATTGAACTTTACTAAACAAACAAAAGAGAGGATGGGGTATAAAAATTATTTGATGCTATTGATACAGCGTTTTTGTTAAACTTGCCCTCTCCCAAGAATTGTGTTTTTGATTGCCTTCATGGCTTCGCTTTCCAAGGGGCTGGCCCTTCAACTCAATTCGGCTTGATTGAGATGTACACTTGAACGATGCCGAATTGGATTTTGGGAGCAGTACAGAAATCTCATGTGCAACAAAGATTTCGTCGTACTGCCCCCGCAAGGCTGACTAGACTTCTCAAAAGCGAGCGCATTGAGAAGTCAGACAGCTACTGCGATAAACAGGAACCACTATTAAAGAGTAGAAATCATATTTAGATTTTTATTTTATCCCTCAGGAGTCTCAGCCTTCTGGGCAATCTTATACAAATACAGCGAAACTGAGGGTTGATGAAATCAAGAAAACAATAGCATCACTTTTTATATCCCATTCACCCTCATTTTCTGACTGCTTTAAAATCATGAATGAATCATCAATTTATGAATGGATTAGGGCTAAAATTCTTTTTATCTCCATCCCCTTACTTTTCACTTGGGTTTATAAAATAGGTGAGAGTAGTTTCGCAATCGACTGCTTAAACTTCACCCAATTTGAGCGTTGCGCATAGCGTTCAGGTGTCAGCTTTTTAGACACTTTCAAATCTTCATTAAACGCATCGATTAACTGTTGCGCAATCTCTTCGTTATACATAATCGCATTGACTTCAAAGTTCAGTTTAAAGCTCCGTTCGTCCATATTTGCTGAACCGACCGAAGCCACCTCACCATCAATGACCATCATTTTCGAATGAATAAAACCATTTTCATACGTATAGACATTGACACCATCTTTCATCAATAATGCGACTGTCGTTAAGGTTGCCCAATGCACGAACGGTTGGTCTGGCTTGTTCGGTACAATCAAGTGAACCTCTACACCTGATTTGGCAGCAATACGTAACGCATTGACAAACCCAATATCTGGTACGAAATAAGGGGTATGCATGTAAATGGAAGACTTCGCATTCATAATCATTTTCAAATAAGCAAATTCCAGTTGTGGCCATTCACGATCCGGTCCACTTAATCCGAGCTGTAATGCAACATTGCCGTCTTTTCGTGCATTTTTCGGGAAATAACGCGAAATGTATTTCAACTGTTGGTCTTCATCGACTTGTGAATTCCAATCGTGAATAAAGCTTAATTGTAAAGCATCTACACCATCACCTTGAATGCGCAAGTGGGTATCACGCCAGTAGCCCAATTTTTGATCTAAACCGAGATATTCATCGCCTACATTAAAGCCTCCGACATATCCAATATCGCCATCAATCACGACATTTTTACGGTGGTTCCGATTGTTCACACGGAAATTGATAAATGGAATGATTTTCGCATGGAAAAAGGCTTCCACTTCAACACCTGCATCCACCAAACCTTTTAATTTTGACTTTCTCAATTGTTTAGAACCGACTGCATCATACAACAACTTCACTTCGAGGCCTTCCCGAGCTTTATCTTTCAAAATTTGTAGTATCTCAGTGCCTAACCCATCCATATTTAAAATATAAAACTCCATATGAATATATTTTTGCGCTTCTTTCAAGTCTTGTTTCATTTGATTAAATAATTCATGACCATCTGTAAAAATGGAGACATGATTGTTTTCACTTAAAAAGCTCGCTTCTCGTGTTAACATCATTTCAACCAAATCAGACTGCTTCTCTACTACAGGATCATCTGTACTAAATTGTTTATTTTTAAAGTCGTCTTTTTGATTTTTAACACGAGTTCGCGCATCTTCCACCTCTTTACTTTCATCATAGCGTGTTTGTTTCAATTTGACCGCCCGACCAAAGAAGAGATATAACAAGAAGCCAAATGTCGGCATAATAAATAGCAACAGCAACCATGCCCATGTTGATGTGGCATCCCGACGATCTCTTTCCATAAAAATAATTACGAACGCGAGCACAATATTCACAAGAAAAACGGCGCCTAAAAAGATGCGATAAATCGTATTCACGGCAGGATCAAATATGAGTTGCATTGCGAAAACCTCCTTTACACTGATTTCAATCATATATTTTATCAATCACATTCATCAATATATCACTTTTGAATTTATCTTCATATTCTTTCACGTTTTTATTATTTTAGTATACACTGAAGTAAATAAATAAGGAGGTTTTTCAATGAATTATACCAAATATATTTCTTCGCAAGACGGCACGCAGCTTTATACGAAAATCAATACCGCCGATGAATTATTCCCTTTTGGTGATGAAACAATCAATGTCATTATTGTGCACGGTTTAGCTGAACATCTTGATCGTTACGATGAATTGACTGATTATTTGGTCAACTATGATTACAATGTCATTCGTTACGATCAACGCGGTCATGGGCGTTCTGAAGGACCGAGAGCTTATTATGACAATAAAGACCAAATTATTGAAGATTTAACAGCCGTAACAGACTATGTGAAAGCCCATTTTGAAGGTAAAATATTCTTAATCGGTCATAGTATGGGCGGTTTTGCTGTCTCTATGTTTGCGACACGTTTCCCTGGTCGTGTCGACGGTATCATTACATCAGGTGCAGTGACACGTGATAACAACCAATTATTTGAAGAAGCGTATGGAGAACGTAAAATTCCAGCCGATACATACTTTCCAAATGACATGAGCGACGGCCTATGTTCAGATCCACATGTCGTAGAAAATTATCAGCGTGACGACCTCGTATTAAAAGAAGTATCGATGGGCTTAACCTACGCGATTATTGATGGCGTCATTGAATTAAAATCTAAACCCAATGACTTTGTAGATGATGTGCTCATTATGCACGGCACAGCAGATGGCCTCGTCAATCCCCAAGATGCCTTACAATTTTATAGTGAAATCGCATCAGAACATAAATCATTACGCCTATACGACGGTTTAGAACATGAACTTTTCAATGAATCTCATTACAATAACGTCATTTTTGAAGATGTCGCAAGCTGGATTACAGAAGTGACCGCACGTAAAAATCAATTTTAAATATTTATATGTATATGAACAAAAGGCAGTGAGTGCTCTAACTGGTGCTATGCTCTCACTGCCTATGCTTATAATTAAAACAGCTCTAGTTGTGAATAATCATCACTATTATTAAGTTCATCAATTTTTTCTAATTCGTTTGCAATTCTAGTCACAATAGGGACTACTAAAGCGTTACCCATAACAAAATATCTCATACGGTCTGGCATGTCATTAGTCCAATTATCAGGAAATCCATTGAGACGCTCAGCTTCTACTGGTGTTAATATCCTATACTTCTCTTTATCTTTGATAAAATGAGTACTTCTATTAATAGAACCTTCACTAGTTAACATTGTACGCGCTGGCAAATCTAGTGAATCCGTTTCAGACATACCACCTTCTGAAAAATAATACTCGTGTCCAGTTTTTGAAGTTCTTAATATCTTTTTCGGTCCACGTAAATATTTAAACTTTTCAATTTTCTCTTTTGACATTTCATAATCAGGAGAAACTTTCTCCTCCAAGATATCCTTTAAAGGAATAAATTTTTCATATATCGGAATTGTATCAATAGTTAATACTTCTCCATTTTTCATAATTCCAGAGTTGAAAAATTGAAAACTAAAATTATCAGATGTCTCTACTATATCCCTGTTAAGGTAAACGTTAGAAACACGACTTTTGCTCGCTTTATTTTCAACTGGAAATGCACTCGCAAACAGTCCTCTCTTAAATACAATTTCTTCTAACGCATATTTAGACATTTCATTGGCGTAATTCAATGTACGTCTATACCCAAATATAAACACTCTTCTCCTTCTTTGGGCATTACCATAATCTGCTGCATTGATAATACGCCATTCCACATCGTATCCGAGCTCATTTAAAGTAGATAGCATAACACCAAAATCTCTTCCTCTTTGCTTAGAAGGCGATTTTAATAATCTGTCGACGTTTTCTAGTAATATATACTTGGGAATTGTATTTTGTATAAATCTAACAATTTGCCAGAACAGTACACCTTTTTTCCCTTGAATCCCCAATTCTCCACTTAAGCTTCTAGCCACCGAGTAATCTTGACAAGGAAATCCACCAACTACCATATCTGCTTTAGTATCAGCCATTTCTTTATCTGAAACTTCTGCTATATCAACATTAGAATGCACACCATCCTTAAATCTAGTTACATAGCAGTCAAATGCATGCTGAACTTTTCTAGATGGTTCCCATTGATTAGCCCATATAACCTCAAATTTTTTTGAGTTAGTATTCTCTAACCCTAGTCGAAAACCACCAACACCAGCAAATAACTCTGCTACTTTCATTTTACTCATTTTAAAGCTCCTTATTAATAATGAATGCATACATTATACCGAACGATCGTTCTGTAGTCAATTTATATCAATTTTGTTTCCAGAGATCGTTTCATAATAATAGCTACTTCAATAAGTCTTTTACTTGCTCATTAATATACGAATTATTTAACCAAAAACATTGCTTAGTCATCCAATTATCAGAGTAACTTTCTCCTTTAGGCCTATTTGTCCATTGAATGGCTGTAGGTAATTCATCTGAATACTTCCCATTTACTGTATAATCTCTCATATTTGTATGTGGCCTCACATGACATATTTTATCATCTTTTAATGTGATGAAATTGTTTTTTATTTTCCAACCATCCTTTGTGTTATTCTGTCGTACCGCTGTTAATTGAACGCCATCCCTAATTTTCTTTTTAGTATCTTCCCACATACTTTTTATAGTAGTTTCAATTAATTCTTCAGGAATGGAGTGGAATTTTACTCCTTTAAACATCACATTATCCTCTTCTTCTTTAAACACTACAAATAAAAAGTGAGTATCTAACAAAAATGAATGCCACGTAGCAGTAGCTTCACCCAATTCATTTTCCCACTCCTCATTAGCAAGCTCTTTAAATTTAAAAGCAGGGAATGACATACTTTCTTTATTCTTATTATTTTGATTAAATTGTACTGTTTTAACCGCTATTGATGCCTTTTCAAATTCCTCAATATCACCAAATGACGAAGAAATTGTATTATTACCGTTCAAATTCAACATTGCCATCGCAACTGTATTATTAATTCTTTTATTTTTTTCACGTTTTTCGGGAGGGATTTCAAAATAATCACACAATTTTTGTAGTGACCAACCGATATATGGCTCAAATTTTTCTTCAATTAATTCGTATATATTTTTCTTTTCTAACTCTATTGGATTTTTAATAATAGAGTCACTTTTTTTATCCCCAAATACATAATCACGTAATAACGCTGTTACAAATCCTGCCTTTAGTGAAAACGCCCTACTCTTGGCTTTAATATCCGATTTAGGTTGAGTTCGTAACGTTTTTCCATTTTTTCCTTTTGTACAAGGTGATAAGTACTGAAAATGTCTTTCACTCAATTCATGAGCTCGTCCCTCTTCAACAAATTGTTTTATCTTTTCCCAGTCTTTTTTTATAACCTCAAAATCTTTTTTATTATTTCTCATTTGATAAAGTATTACTTCTTTAATCGACCAAAACTTTTTATCTAAATTGGGTTCGTTTTCATAAAATGCAATCTCTAGGGTACCATTTTTCATCAAGAAATGACTTGTATCAAATCTCTCGTCTATTAAATCATGATAATTTATCATATTTAATACTAATCTCTCTTTTGCACTGTATTTATTATTTTTCACCTTTTTAAATGGAGTCGCCTTCAACTCCACTCCTGCTTCCTCCATATCTGGCTTACTTTCATTATCTGGTGATTTACCGAACCAATTTTCAAACGCATCTCCAAACGAACTTTTCTTACTTTTAACATAACCTTTAACACTTAATTCTTCTAGTGTCATCCCTTTTGCTTCAATTGCTCTGTTATGTACTTCCTCTTTTGTTAAATATTGTCTTTCCAATTCAAACACCATCCTCTTGCCCTTCATCTTTTCAATTAATTTTACCATAATAAAAAATCAAAAATAGAGATCAATTTTTAAAGACAGGCTATAAAGTCTATTTATATTCCGATACTTTCCCACTTGCACATCCAAACATGTCATTGTACATTTGATGAAAAGGGACAAGGTGTCTGACGCCATATCCCATACTCAATACATTTTTAAGGAGAACAACATGAAACCAGTTTATTTCAACCATGATGGTGGTGTAGATGATTTAATTTCGTTATTTTTACTTTTACATATGGATGATGTGCAACTTATCGGCGTAAGCGCTATTGGGGCAGACAGTTATGTAGAACCTGCAGAAAGTGCATCACGAAAAATCATTAATCGCTTCTCAAAATATCCACTAGATGTGGCAGCTTCTGAAGAACGTGGAAAGAATCCATTTCCGAAAGAGTGGCGTATGCATGCCTTTTTCATGGATGCATTACCGATTTTAAATGAACGTGTGTCGGTACAATCTCGTTTGAGAGACATTCATGCTTATGAAGATATCATTGAACGTATCGAAAATGCGAACGAACCAGTAACGTTATTATTTACAGGACCTTTAACGGACTTAGCGAAAGCGTTAGAAGTGGCACCACACATTACGCAAAAGATTGAACGTCTCGTGTGGATGGGCGGTACATTTTTAGAGCGTGGTAATGTCGAAGAACCTGAACATGATGGCACAGCGGAGTGGAATGCCTTTTGGGATCCTGAAGCTGTAGAAACTGTGTTCAACAGTGACATCGCGATTGATATGGTCGCATTGGAAAGTACGAACCAAGTCCCATTAACATTAGATGTCCGTCAAATGTGGGCAGATGAACGCCATTATCCAGGTGTGGACTTTTTAGGTGTAAGTTATGCCGCCGTTCCACCACTGACTCATTTCCAAACGAACTCCACTTACTTTTTATGGGATGTATTGACGACAGCTTATATTGGTAAACCTGAGCTCGTTAAAAAGGAAAAAGTGAAGGCGTCTGTTTATACGAAAGGACCGAGTCAAGGTCGCACATACCTTGATGAAGCACATGGACGTGAAATTCAAGTGATCAATCATGTCGAACGTGATGCCTTTTTCCAATATATTACGAATTTAGCAAAAAAAGTTGGTAAGGATTTATAAGTCACATTTAATAAAAAAGAGGCTATGGATGTTTTGAAAATGTCCAAGCCTCTTCTTTTTTATTCAGTTATTGAAGTTTGTTCGTAAAATTTGAGTTTAAAGTCAAAGTGATAATGTTCTTGCAATAAACGGTACTGCTCGGGTAATTCCGGTCCACAACTATTCGTGCCGATACCGCTTTGTGCTGTATCAATATGCAGGTAACTTACGCCTGTTTCTTCTAATTCGTCATCATGATTTGCTTCGGTCAACATCGCATCGGAATACGGCTTGGCGTTCATACTAAATGGCGTGTCTGACCAAACCGCACATGTATAGTTTGCGTCACTTAACCCTACATAAGTGGTGTCGATATGCGCACCGACCTCTTGAGGGAAGACGGGATGTTCGTATTGATCACGCACTGTCGTATGAAAAGCAGCTAAATAACTCGCTTCTTGCTTATCTTGATAGCTTTCAAATGGGCCTTGTCCATAATACGTCAATGCTTGGAAGCGGTCTGGCAAGCTGAACGTTACACCTAACCTTGGTAAGCTCGGCATGCGCACGTCTTTCTTTAATTGATGTGCCACATGGATTGTACCGTCTTCGTAAACCGTCCATGTCACTGTCCCCTCAACTAAACGCGGACGTGAGGCTTCCACCATACTCATATCAAATGCGATAGTCACTTGCCCTTCCTGTTGTTGCACATTCGTTTGATACACTTTCGAATAAGCTGTATCATATTTCGCTGTACGCCAACCTTGTTGAATTTGAATATCATTGTCCGTCGGCGCACGCCAAATGTTCAACTGGCTCCCTTCTGACAGTAATGTTGTCTGTTGATGAGACACTTGTTGTAAGCCACCTGTCCGTTTATCGAATATATAACACCAAGGTCCACGCACCACTTGAACCGTCTTTTCAGTCTCTTGTACATTTAAAGCATCGACATTGGTTTCCAGTACAAAATGCGTACTCGTGAGACGTTGAAAGATGATTTGGTCATGACCTAACACTTCACCTGGCGTCAATAAAGGATGATCTGCCTTTAAAATATATTGAATTGTACATGTGCTCAAGTCGTTCATATCGTGATGAAGATATGGCGCAATATCCAACTCACATTGCACATGTGGTTCAATATGAGGCGCATCCACTGTCAATGTGGCTGTCTCACCTATTTTCGTTGTCACCGTTATTTTGAGCGTCACATAGTCATGAATATTCGTAAAGTCTAATTTGTTTTTAAACGTTAAACGCGTGCCTTCATGTGCTACACAAACGAGTGGACGATGCACTTGTTGAAACTCGTAATAACCTGCATGTGGCGTACGATGTGGACTGACAATACCATCCACACAGAAATGACCATCGTGTACTTTCTCACCAAAATCGCCGCCGTAACGATACATTGGATGTCCGTCTTTCATTCCTACTTGTACAGCATGGTCGCACCATTCCCATACAAAACCGCCGATAAAACTATCATAACGTTCCATCAAGTCATGATACGCCTGTAACCCACCTGGCGAATTCCCCATCGCATGGGCATATTCACATAAAACGAAAGGCTTATCTAAGTTCGGTTTCGTTAAATAACGCGCTTCAATTTCTTCTGGTGACGGATACATGCGTGAAATCATATCTAAATTTGAACGATCATGATGTGGTGCGGCATAATGAGCCCCTTCATAATGGAGTGGACGTGATGCATCCAACGCCTTCGCATGTGCGAGACCTCGTTCCATATTACAACCATAACCGGATTCATTCCCCATTGACCACGAAATAATCGAACTGAAATTTTTAAACGGCACAATCGATGCATCAATACGATCAACGACAGCTTGTTCATAACGGGGATCATCCATGATCAAATTGAAGTCATCTAAGTTTTCATCACCGTATAACAGGACCACGCCATGTGTTTCTAGATCCGCTTCACTCATCACGTAAAAGCCATATTGATCGGTCAACTCATAAAAGCGCGGACTTTTCGGATAATGTGCGGTACGAATCGCATTAAAATTCGCTTTTTTCATTAATGTTAAATCTTCTATTAATCGTGCTTCTGACACGGTGTAGCCTGTTTTAGGATCACTATCATGATAATTCACACCACGTAATTTGACCGACTGACCATTAATCCATAATTGTTGTTGCGCAATCGTCACTTCACGAATTCCGATGCGCTGTATCAAATACTCACGCCCTGCTTTAATGACAAGTGTATAGAGTACAGGGTGTTCAGCACTCCACAATTGCGGTTGGGAGACCGCAATCCGTGTCTTTTCCTTACTTAGCGTCCCTTCTGTCACTTGATTTTGTTCGGGATCAAACAATTGAAACGTCATCGTAAGCGCATCTGTCGCATCTTGAATATCAACATCGATATAAGCTTCGTGCGCGTGGAGACTTGTATGAATTTGATAATCATTGATGCGTTCACGTTCACGACCCAAAATGTAGACATCTCGATAAATTCCTGAATGACGAAACATATCTTGGTCTTCGAAATAAGTCGCATCTGAGTATTTCAATACGAGTACAGCAATCCGGTTTTCCCCTTCTGTTAAAAGTGCAGTGATATCAAATTGTGAGCGTGCATGAGAGATTTGTGCATAACCTACAAATTGATCGTTCACCCAAATGTAGTGCGCGCCACTCACCCCTTCAAAAGTCAGATGATAATCTAAATCTGCCTGATAATTTTTAATCGTAAACGTCTTTTCATAATAACCACACGCACTCTCATTCGGAACATGCGGTGGATCAAACGGAATTGGAAATTGCACATTGCAGTATTGTAGTTGATCGTAGCCTTGTAAATTCCATACACTAGGCACCGCAATCGTATCCTGTCCTCCTAATGCCGCACGTTGTTGAAATTGTGCCAACGACGAAAAATATTGAAATTGCCATGCGCCATTTAACGAAGTCACACGTTGCATCTCATGGCGTTGTGTCCCCGACTGATATTCCTCCAAACTCGTAAAAGGCAAGTGATAAGCTGTACGTGGTAGCAAGTTGACATGTTGCGTATGAACATCTGTATGAAATGTCAGTTCCATAAGACGACCTCCTTATTGTTTCATTGTTTCATCATGCGATTGAATCATTGCTGTGCTGCATCATCGTTATGCACATTTCTAAACGCTTAAAAGTAACGATGCCGCTTTATTTTTATGTTTTTCTGGCATTAAACACGCGTTTCTACTATTTAATTAAAAGCGCTTTCACAAAGATAACGATATCACGTTTATTTCACATCGAAAATTGCGGAATGATGATATTTAATGGAATTATGTTTCCTGATTTTATAAATTCCGGAAACATAGAGCTACATTTTATGAAGATGCACGTGCGCATTGAGACAAAATCAGTCAGTCATTCTTGCATGAAATACCTGCACCAATCAGGTGATGTATTCGTGGCTTACGTTGTCTAAAAGCACAAAATCTATGTTGCTTTCGTCTAAATAGAACGCCATCGAAAGGCAATGATTTCAATGTATGGGGCTTAAGCGCGGGATAAATAAGAATGTAAATGATATTCAATAAAAGTTATAAATCTTAACATTTTATTAATTAATCACTTTAAAATACAAATTATATATTCATAATCAAAAAAATTTCGTATAATAAAAAACATCTTCACAATTGAGGAGGGATCACTTTGAGAGATATTCATCACCTCAAAGCACATGGTTACCGACAGCTTGGATTAGGAATGATCGCTTTATTAATTGTATTGGCGCTCGGACGCTTTGCATATACCCCTATATTACCATTCATGCAACTGGATACGGGATTAGATAATGAAAATGTAGGTTTGCTAGCAACATTCAATTATTTAGGTTACTTAATCGGTGCAATACTGCCGAATTTATATACACTTAAAAATAAAGTTTTCGATATGAAATGTTCCTTACTGCTCAACGTAGCCACTATCATATTATTTGGTTTAACCCATCATTTCGCCATTTGGTCGCTACTGCGATTATTAAACGGTATCTCTGGCGGTGTCGTCTTTGTACTTGCGTCGACAATCGTGCTAGAAGCCTTACACTTAGCATGTCGAGAAAGTATTGCCGGTTTATTGTATAGCGCGATTGGCCTTGGATTATTTATTAGTAGTTTATTCATTTTCTTTTACACCGATGTTGAACATTGGCGACAAACGTGGCTGATTCTCGGAAGTTTTGCTTTCGTTTTAGCGCTGATTGTCACAGTTAGAATGCGTGAAAACCCAGTGCCCACGACTGACGAGACAAGCACATGCCCCGTCTCCAAGCCTAAAATACGTTACACCAAAAAGTTTTACATCGCTTTTGCACTATCTTATTTTTGTGAAGGTGCCGGCTATATTATTACCGGAACTTTCCTCGTCGCCATCATAAAAATGATACCACCACTTTCTGAATATGCAGCACTCAGTTGGATGTTTGTCGGACTCGGTGCTATGCCCGCAACAGTATTATGGTTGTTCGTTTCACAGCGTATCGGTATATTTCTTTCCGTAGTTATCTCGTTTTCATTACAAATTATTGCCGTACTGATGCCTGTACTCACCTCAAATGCCATTGCCATTGCGCTCAGTTCAATGATATTTGGCGCGACCTTTTTAGGAATGACGACACTTTTTATGTCTAAGTCACACCAGATTACTTTCGAAACAAAAGGTGCAAATTTAGTTTCAATGATGACCTTTATTTATAGTTTAGGTCAAATGATTGCTCCCTTTTTCTCCGGTATGTTAATCGAACACACACGTAGCTACGACACAGCGCTGTTTTTAGCAGCAACGATTTTATTGATTGGGATTTTCAGCAGTTTTTATGCCAAACGTCACGCCCAACCGATACACATCCAATAAATATGATTAAAACCTCATCTATCAACACTTTAATACAACGCTTTTCATTGATTTAGACACGTTTTAACATCACAAAAATGACGTTATAAATGAACTCGTTTCATTGAATTCACATCATTTTGACGTCAAACAAACCTTGATTGATGACCATCTTCCAACTTGTGTAAAAACTTGAGGATATCAAACATTAATTTTTCCCGGTCGCTATGCCAAATCTCGAACATTTAACAATGATACAGGAGGCATAAAACTGACAAGCAGACTAACATGGTTTGAATTCCGAAAAAAGCACCTTGACCGCTGGATTTAAAAATCCTAACAATCAAGGTGCTTTTCTTATCTTAAAAATGGCTGAGACCTTTTTACTACACGGCCTTGCACATTGTAAAACACGTTTTCTTTTCATCAACTTTGCGCGCGCATCGGATAGACTACACGCCTAAAATCGACTTCATCAACAAACCGATGACCACAGTCGTTGCGATCAAGAAAAACCCCGGAAGTAAAAAGCTCGTTATCCGTGTCGAATGCGTTTCATCCACATCAACCGCAAATAAAATCGTTGGTTGTGCTGGTATCACAAAGTTCACGTTCAACGTTTGCACGATTGCGATAAAATATATCGGTGAAATCCCTAAACTTAAAACAATCGGAACGACAATCGATGCCGTCGCAGATTGGGAAATGACAATCATCGCCAAGCAACCAATCAATATCATCATGAGCCAAGGCGCTTGTGCAACCAATTGCCCCGTGCCCGATTCCAACATTGCTCGGTTCGCAGGTGCACTGAAAATCGTAGCACCTAACCATCCCGGTCCAAGTACCGCAAAGATAGCGCCTATCGCTGCTTGTGTAATGTGCGTCGTTAAAATTTGGTTCGGTTGGACTTTCGTGAGCAGTATATTGATCATCGCACTCATGTACATCAAAAGTTGAACGAGATCTGTCATTTGTAATTGAACCGTTTTTCCATCGATATGAAATGTCGGCCCTATTGAAGGAAAAATGCCAAACATCAAAATACAGCCTACCGCAACGACAAACATCAAAACGCCCAACTTGACACGTTTTCCATAGGCTTTCTCGCCATTATCCGTTTGGTGCGCCATTTGTTGCAATAAGGTTTGTGCATGTTGCGCATCCATTTTTGTCCGCCCAATAAACGTATTGAAACAGCTCAACATCAACATGCTCAACAGCGCCGTCGGTAACACGATAGAAAGGTATTGTCCCATCGTAATCCCGAATCCAGCAAACTCCGAAATGATATACGCTGTCGCTGAAGCAGCTGGACTACATAATAAGGCGATATTTGCAGTTAATACAGATGCTGTCAAAGCCTTCTTAGGGTAAATGCGCGCTTTTAAAGCCGTTTTCGCAATAATAGGCTCTAAAGATAACGCGATATTTGTCGTCCCGATCCCAAAGACAAACACAAATACAATCATAGGGGCAATAAAGATAATCGACTTCGGAAAGCGTTCAATCATTTTTGAAGCCAGATGGACTAAATAATCAATCCCCCCTGTGGCTTGTAATGTCCCTCCAGCGATACCAATAGATAATATAATCAACACCGCTGTTACAGGGGCCGAACCTGGGGGTAAACCGAAACCAAAAACCATGACCAACTGCGCGACGAGCGCAAAAATCCCGCAACCGAGCGCCCCCGCAGTACGAAGGCCCAACACAATTGCGAGAATCATGATTATAATTTCTATCATAAAAAGAAGCATTTTCTCTCTTCCTCTTTTCTAATTTTTATGTGAATATTTTAACATAATTATCTACTCACTTTAAGCGCATCTTGTCACCATTCTTGACCAAAATGGAACAATTGCATCATATTAATTAGAAAAAAGGTGATTTCATGATAGATGACTGATTTTCATCGTCAGCGTTAGATCAACGTTTTTAAAAATGCGCGAATCTCATCAGCCATTTCTTCGTCACGTAAAGCATATTGAATCGTTGTTTTCACAAACCCTATTTTTTCTCCAACATCAAAACGTTCACCTTCGAAGCGATATGCATAAACTTTTTGATCATGATTTAATCGTTCTATCGCATCTGTTAATTGAATTTCCCCACCTGTGCCTTCTTCTTGATTTTCGAGATAATCAAAAATTTCAGGTGTAAGGACATAGCGTCCCATAATGGCCAAATTAGAAGGTGCTGTTCCGGGCTCCGGTTTCTCAACAAATTGCGTCACTTCATAACGACGACCTTGTTGACTTTTTGGATCTACAATCCCATAACGCGATGCTGCTTCTTCTGGGACTTCTTGCACACCGATGACTGATTTTCCTGTTTGTTCATACTCTGCCATTAATTGTTGAATGGCAGGTGTTTCTGATTCCACAATGTCATCCCCAAGTAATACCGCAAAAGGTTCGTTGCCAATGAACTGTTTGGCTGTCCATATCGCATGACCTAACCCTTTTTGCTCCTTTTGACGCACGTAAAACATATTCGCCAAACCCGTGGCATGTTGCACTTTCTTTAGCAATACTTCTTTCCCTTTTTCTGCCAAGTTCATTTCAAGTTCAATTTGATGATCAAAATGGTCTTCAATCGCACGTTTATGTTTCCCCGTCACGATAATAATATCTTCAATCCCTGCACGCACCGCTTCTTCCACAATATATTGAATCGTCGGTTTATCTAAAATCGGTAACATTTCTTTCGGCATCGCCTTTGTCGCAGGTAAAAAACGTGTCCCTAGCCCTGCTGCTGGAATGACTGCCTTCTTTATTTTTTTCATTTCCATCTCACCTTCTCTTAATTTAATTCAATACTGATTCAAATTCTTGATTCGATTGGTCATCAAACTTTTTAAAATCGAATGGCTTCAAGGACGTATCTCCGACTAACTTTCGTTGCATGCCTTGTACAAGACCCTCAACACTGTTATCTACAATAATTGCCTGATCATCATCCAAATATGCAATCGTTTCTTTTAGATTGACTGTAATTGCATCTGTTCCTATAGCAAGTGCTTCATAGACCACTAAACCTAATCCCTCATAATTAGATGAAAGAACAAATGCATCACAGTGTCTAAGCAATGCATATGGATTCGTTAATCCTCCTAAAATGACTATATTCTCATGTGCCCTAGAGTTTTTTACCCACTTAATCGTTTGTTCACGAAGCGGACCGTGCGGACAGATCATAATTAGAAAAACATTTGGATTCTCTATATATACTTTTTCAAACGCCGCTATTAGTTTATCATGTCCTTTTTGATAATCATACCGTCCTATATTAATAAACACTTTTACATCAGGATTAAATAAAGCATTCATCATTTTTATTTTGGATACTCTAAATTGTTTGTAAAACTCAACAGATGCCACTCCGATATCTAAATGGTCTTGGTAAAATTTTTCAATCGCCGCTCCTTGCATATCATAAAGGAAATTGAATCGTGCTTTTAATTTCTTTTCTAGAATTAACGCTTCATAGGTTTTGATGATTTGATGACGTGCTTGTTTTAATACAAATTTACCACGCTCTTTTTCAATTTCAGAAAGACTTTTCGGTAGATTTGTCTCTTGATATTGATGATATAACATCTGCGCCTCTGGATAATGTTGACTCACATCTGCTAGCTTATCTTCGTCAGTTTTAAATTGATGGTTTGCTGTATAAATTTCAACATTTTCATTATATGAATATTCAACATTTACATCCTTTAGTGTTTCAAACAAGTTTTGTTGTGCTAAACGTTTAACACGTGCTTCACCTAAAAAATTGTTGACCACCGTAACCTTATTCGCAATACCTTTTATATTTTTCACTAGCTTTTCACGAAGATTTTCATGGACTAATACGACTTTATCTGCCTTTTGATACGCTTTGAAAATAATTTTTCTACTATAATTTTTCTTAGCTTTATATTCTGCAAACATATCTGTGTGAACCCATATCGCTGTCTTTTGTCCAATGTATTGGAGCATGCCTGCATACTTTCTTTCAAATCCTGTATAATGGACAAACCAATCTATTTTTACATCTCCAAATATCCGGCTAAACTCTTCTTGAAATATTCGTTTCAACTGCTTATCAAATTGCTTTAAATTCATATATTCATTTTTCATGAATTGTTTTAATATTAGTCGATCTTTAAAATTACCATTGATTTCGCCATCAATAGGATAAAAATGGACATTTTCCGGTAAATTTTTAAGTCTTTCAAAGTATTCTGGCTTGGTTTGATGCTTTTCAAAAAAGCAAATATAATTTCGTTTTGTCGTATCGATATTTTCTAAGGTATTAATGAGCGCAGTTGTGACACCGTTATTCCAAAATCCGCCACTAACGATTGCCACTGTTTCCTTACCATTGTATAAGCGCTCAGTTGAAATCCATTCACTCGGTTGATTATTTATCATATGTTCAGCTACAATATCTGCGCCATTCACTTGATCAACTGCATTAAAACGTTGATTGATTTCCGTATAATTTACAGAATCAGGCAATACTGTTATTTCTTTCAATAATCCGGGTAATGTATTCACTTGGGCGAACGGATAACTTTGAATATCCTCATAAATACCACGTTCTTCTTGATATTCTTCAAAATCGTAAGTGTATAAAATAATGGGTTTATTTAAATTCGCATAGTCGTACATCACTGATGAATAATCTGTAATCAATCCATCTGTACCTGCTAAAAAAGTATAACTTTCAAAATGCTGCGGAAATGGTCTGATTTTTTTATAATTATTCTCAATTTCAACATTTTCAAATGGATGTAGTTTTACATAAATAATCGTATCGTCATCTAATTGTGATTCTAAATAATCAAACATTTCTTTGAGATGTGTTGAATTTTTAACTTGCCCCACCTTGCCTCTCCACGTAGGCATGTAAACTAAAACTTTTTTATCCTCTATCTTATAAAAACTTCGAACTTCTTCTCTACGATGTGATTGAAAAAATACATCATTACGTGGTGAAGGTCCCACAACCATTTCACCTTGATACACCCCTTCAAGATGTGATGTTTTTGCTAAAATATCTTTCGTATACGTATTGTTTACATAAATTCGGTTTGCCATATAATAGTTTCGTTGTACATTGGCCACATCAATCATATTCGGCATGTCTTTTCCCATATGTTTAAGAGGCGTCCCGTGCCAAATAATAAAATATTTTTGCTGTGGTCTTTTATTAAAAAATGGGTAAAATGTCGTGTCATTAATTAAAGTCCCTGCAATAGCTAATAATTCATAATAATGCTTCGATAAATGTTTAACATAATTCACTCTATGACCATACTGATTGATAAAGAATTCAGGCGTTTCCATACCGTCTTTGATTACAACATATATTTTTAATAATGGACTTTGTTTCAAAAGACTATCAACAAGATAAAAAATATGTCCCCCTAATGACTCTCCATGTACAGCCTCTAATACAATGATATTTGGATCGACTGGTTGTGTACGACGATGGTTCACGTAAGCAAATTTACCTTCATTGTTCCGAAAATTAGTGACTTTTTTCTTAAAGTTAATCTTTTTCATATGTATTACCCCTTCAAAAAATATAAGCGCTCATACTTCAATAGTAACTATTTTTATAAATTTTGTTTTGTGCAATCATGTATGATTATACTAAACTCAAAGTTAAAGTCTAGGATAAAATAAGCTTATCTTCTAAATTCTTTCATTGACGTTCACTTTTAAGGAAAAAGATTGGGAGTAATCTCTCACCAAAACATTAAAAAAGCCAGTAGATACGTTCAAATCGCATCTACTAGCTTTTGCTGAGATTTTGTTTAAATTTTTTACGAATAGAGGTTTATCTATCCACTGTCCATTTGCACAAATTTATTTTTCTTTTTTCTGTGTTGTATCTTTGACAGTGCCTTTAATTTGACCTGTTGCTTTTTCTGTCACACGACCTGAAATACTACCTTTTTGTTCTTCAGCCATAGTGTTTACTCCTTTCTTATTCAAGAATGTATTCATCTCTACTCATTACATCACGCTTTCCATCAACAATCAAATATTTAAATCATCCTTTTTCAAATTTATCACTCTACAATTATATTGAAAATTGGTAATATAAGTACAATACTGTGGATAGATGAGGGTGAATATAATGAAAAAATGGTTTGGGTGTTTTATGATTTTATTGCTTTGTGGCTGTCAACAAGAGACCGCATCTTCTGAAAACAGTTTAACTTTATATTCGCCATATCCACAACATTTAATTCAACCCATCTTAAGAGATTTTGAACAGCAAAAAAATGTGAAAGTCACTGTCATTGAAGACTCCACGCAAGTCTTGTTGTCTAACATTCATCAGACACCGAAAGCAGAACGTGGTGATGTGTTTGTAGGGGGTGTTTTAAGTGAGACGATTGAGTATCCTGAAGATTTTGTCGCCTATTCGCCACCCGAACATACACAATTTCGTCTTTCCCTATCAAAACAACCGTATGTAACACCGTTTATTTTGATGCCTACCGTTATTGTGGTGAACACCGATTTACAAGGCACGATTCCGATTGAAGGGTATCATGACTTAATGCAACCTTCGCTTTATCATAAAGTCGCCTACTCTAATCCTAAAACAACGACAACGGGTTACCAACATATGCGTGGCTTATATCATCTTCATCATCGTGTAGAGGATGTTCATCAATTTCAAAAACAAGCGGTACAATTATCAAAATCATCAGATGTCATTGCTCAAGTTGCGAAAGGACGTTATTACGCAGGCCTGAGCTATGAGCAAGATGCACGAACTTGGTTGCAAAAAGGCTATCCTCTCAAAGTCATCTATCCTGTTGAGGGCACGGTACTTAATGTAGACGGGATTGCGCTTGTTAACAATGAGAACCCCCATCCCAAGCGTCGCGCACTCGTCGATTATTTAACAAGTTATTCCGTACAACAACGTTTGGCACAGCAATTCGGTGTAAAACCTATTCGTCGTGATGTCACAGAAATTCAAGAACCTGGTATTTTACCATTACAAGATATTCCATTGATACCTGAAACGCAATTGCCACATGAAAACCATCAAAAATTTTTGGAGCGTATACAATGAAAACGGATCAACCTTATCGCCATCAGTTACGTCGTTCCCTGTTCATTTCAACGATATTACCCGTCTTTTTAGTCATTTTGCTTGGTTTTGTCAGTTTCTATACTTTGTATATTTGGATTGAGCATCGCCATATACAGCAACATGTTAATGAAGCGCAACAACATTTTAGTCAAACCAACATACAAATTGATCATACGCTTCAACAGGAATCATCGTCACTGCGCCACCTTGATTTGAATCGCCCACAAGATGTCACCGCACTCAAACGGTTACTACTGACACTTGTTCATCAACAACCTGGCACGGTTTACTTTGAAGTTGAAAATAATACCACACCGATTACAAATAATTATGAACGTCATAACGTTCATCAATTCTATTTATTGAATCGTCAAAAGATTCAACTTCAGCACGAAAACGTCACAATTTCGTTTTATTTTGCACAAACACCGCATTTAGATGAAGTACAAGATAAATATGCACATACAACTTTAATATTAGACCGTTTTGATCATATATTATACTCGAATTCCGCACAATTTCATGTTGATGATACATTCGTAAACCCCAAGTTCGGGTTTCTATCTGAACGCGTCAAACTAAACGATCAAGGAGATCAACTGATTCAATTCAAAGATATCCATCAAACATTAGAAGATGGTATAAAACTTTTGGCGATTATCGGCATTGCCTTTATACTGTTATTGATTTTCGGTTTTATCAATGCCCATACGATGGCACGTAAACAAACCAAAGATATCGAATTGATGATTCGCCGGATTAACGACGCGCAACACCGTCAACTTGGCGTGTACCAACCTCTCGGACAACCGAGTGAACTTGAAGCCATTAACACGTATATATACGAATTGTTCGAATCCAATGAAACGCTAATTCATTCAATCGAGCAAACAGAGCAACAACTGAGAGAAATTCAATTAAAAGAAATCGAACGTCAATTTCAACCCCATTTCTTATTCAATACGATGCAAACGATACAGTATCTTATCACACTGTCCCCGCAACTTGCACAGCAGGTGGTTCAACGTCTAAGTCAAATGTTGCGCTATACGTTACGGGTCAAGACGGACCGCGTTCCTTTGAAAGAAGAACTCGCTTACGTTCAACAGTATGTCTCGATTCAAAATGTACGCTTTGATGATAGCATCGCATTAAAACTAGAGATGGATCCAGCGCTCGAGAATGCTCCAATCCGTAAAATGATGATACATCCATTAGTTGAAAATGCCATTAAACATGGGCGCCAAACTTCAATCTTAACGATAACCATACGGGTCACAGCTACACCACGTGCTTTACGTATTTTTGTCCATGATAATGGACGGGGCATGACACCTGAACGGCTTGCAAGCGTCCGCCATGCGGTGAATGATGATCTGTTTGACACCGCTCATTTAGGGCTTAATCATCTCAACCACAAAGTTCAAATCCAATACGGATCACGAGCACGGTTGCGTATTTTTTCGACCGATCAACAAGGAACTTTGATCGCATATCAATTGCCTAGAGAGGAGAATCACGATGTATAAAGTCGTCATTTGTGATGATGAACGGATTATTAGAGAAGGCTTGAAACAAGCGATTCCATGGGATCAATATCATTTTGATGAAGTCTTGTTGGCTAAAGATGGCGTTGAAGCGTTATCGCTCATCCGTGAACATCGTCCCGACCTTGTCATTACCGATATTCGAATGCCACGTATGGATGGGGTACAATTGTTAGATGCAATAAGCGATATACCCTGTCAAAAAATGATTTTATCCAGTTACGATGATTTTGAATATATGCAAGCAGGGATTCATCATCATGTGCTAGATTATTTATTAAAACCGATTGACACCCTCCAGCTTTGTCAGCGTTTAGAACAGTTTGTTCCTGTGCGTATTCAAGCACAACCTATCCATTCGCACCGCGTGTTTCAGCCATTAATGAAGCTGGAATACCCTGATTATTATGTCAATTACGTCGTTCAACATATCCATCAAAATTATTATCGAAAGTGGTATGTCACCGATTTGGCCTCCCATCTCGCCGTCAGTGAATCCTACTTAATTCGTGTCTTTAAAGCCCATGTCGGCATCACGATACTCGATTATCTCAATCGCTACCGCGTCAACCAGGCACTATCTTTACTTCAGAGTGGGGATAAACATTACGAAATTGCTGAAAAAGTAGGTTTTTCAGATTACAAAGCTTTTAGTTATCATTTTAAAAAATATTTGAAAATGGCACCACGGACGTACGTGCAATCCAGGCATAGCGCACTTTGAGACACGAATCAAGCGCGCCATTCCCCATTATAAAAATGCATCCTACAAGTTTTGAAAACGACTTTTAGGATGCATTTTAAATCACACTTTATATCTTTAAACTTCGAATTTTCTTTTCTTCATAAATGGCAACAATACCGAGAAGTATCATACCTGCAAAAAGTGCGATGTAAAAGACGATAAACACATCTGTCCATCCACTTAATGTATATCCGAACACAGTTAACCCATTGCGCTCTGGATCTGCTATCGCTGCTAATCCGACTTTAGCCATCGAGTCACCAAACAAATACGCAAAGGAGCCTGTCATCCCATTGGCCACGCTGATCGCATTTTTCGGTACAAATCCAGTTAACGCAACACCGATTAATAATTGTGGTCCAAAAATCAATGCGCCGAGTGTAAATAGTGAGATGTTCACCATCATCACACTTGTTGCATTCGTGTAGAAGAGTACGACAAAAGTAATCAAAAACATACAACCAATCGCTACAACGGCACGGCGTCCTTTCAACAAATCGGATACATATCCCCATAGAAGGCTGGCAACCAACGCACCAATTTCAAAGTAAAAAATTGTATTGACCGCGTCAGCTTTGTCGAAGTGTAAATGTTCAGACACATAAAGTGGCGCCCAGTTGTCAATACCGATACGAACGATGTAGACGAAAACATTGGATACACATAAAATCCAAATCACCGGATTTTTTAATATGTATTTTTTAAAGATTTGCCACTTCGTCATCCCTTGTGCATCGACATTTTCTTGCTCAATGGGTTCCTCCCATATCTCCTCAGCACGGTTCCATCCTAATTCTTCAGGGTCATCTTTACCGATAAAGAGTGTCGCAATCCCAATGAGGAGTGCAATCACAGATGGAAAGATAAACATTCCTATCACACTGCCGTTGAAAAAGACATTCGCTCCCCATAAAGCCAGTCCCCCTGCAATCGCGCCACCGATATTATGTGAGGTATTCCAAAATCCTAGGTAACGCCCTCTCTTTGTACGAGGCGCCCATCTTGAAATGGTCGAATAACTCGCTGGCCCTCCAACAGATTGAAAGATACCATTTAATCCCCACAAAACAATGAGTAAGCCCATCACAGAGCCATAATAACTCAGTACGAATCCCATGATGAGTACAACCACTGCTGAAAGAATAAGTAGAAAAGAAATAATACGTTTCGTATTTCTTCCGTCCACAAAATAGCCGAGTATCGTTTTTCCTAAGCCGTACGTAATACTAAAAGCTAAACCGATATAACCCAATTCGATTGTGGTCAAGCCAATTTCTTCTTTCAACAAAGGTTGCGCCGCTTTAAAATTGTTTCGAATCAAATACATGGCCATATAAGCAAAAAATACCACAAAAAATGCGCGTAAAAAATAGCGTAACCATAACTTCCGTTGAACTGATAATGGTATCCCTTGATTCGGTACCTTTTGAATATCAAAAAAGTTCATGTCCCTCACCTCTCGTTATCATTTAGCTACACTATAGCACCGGATGTAAACGCTTAACATACCAAAAATCATCATTTTATCCGAAAAATTGAACTCAACCATTTAAAAAATGACACTTTATTTTCACAATTCACATAATTTTCGTTATTTGATATATATTGCGATTGACACAAATAATTCTCAAAATTAAAATTAATTTGTAGATAGGTTTTTTAAAAGGAGGAGTTTTAAAATGAAAAAGATTGCGATTGCAGGCGCTGGCGCTATGGGCGGCCGTATTGGAAGCCAAATTAAACAAGCCGGCTATGATGTAACGTTAATCGACACATGGGAAGCACACGTGAATGCGATTAATGAAAAAGGGCTTGAAATCCAAACTGAAGATGAGACTTATACTTTGGACATTCCAGCGTTTTTACCTGATCAAGTTAATGACGTGTTCGACCTTGTGATTATTTTAACAAAATCTATGCATTCTGAAGCCATGCTCCGTATCTTAAATGACAATGGTACGATTAATAAAGATACGGCATTATTGTCCATGATGAATGGCTTAGGTCATGATGAACGCCTTTCAAAAATTGTACCTAAATCTCAAATCTTTTTAGCCGTAACAATGTGGACAGCGGGCCTACGCGGACCTGGACAATTGTTGTTAGAAGGTCAAGGTTCTATTGATTTCCAACGTTCAGATGGCCACGCTGATGAACGTACGCAACGCATTGAACAAATCTTAAATGATGCAAAATTAAATGCGACAATCAGCGACAATGTGTTTAAATCTATTTGGGCAAAAGCAACCGTGAATAGTGTCATGAACCCACTCTGTACGATTTTAGACAAAACGATTTATGAATTTGGGACTTATGAACATTCACGTGAAATGATTCATCCAATTGTTGAAGAAATCGTTGCTGTAGCGGATTCACGAGGGGTCTCTCTTGATACAGATCAACTCATTAAAAAAATAGAGTCATCTTATCCTAAAGAAGCACAAGGTTTACATTACCCTTCAATGCACCAAGATTTATATAAAGGCCGTTATACAGAGGTAGACTACTTAAACGGACAAATTACAAAATATGGTCGTGAAGCCGGTATCGCGACACCGAATAATGAAATGTTGACGCATTTAATTCACCAATTAGAAATGAAACATATCAAATCTTAAACATATTCTGTTTATCAAAATTAACACAGCGGCAAGTATACGCACCGATAATGGGGACGTGTCGGTTCTTATCGGTCAATGTACTTGCCTTTTTATTGTGCCTCCTTCATTTACAGATCTCTTCAATATAAATTTGATCCCCAATGGATGCGTATCCCCCTTCACAGGGTTGCTTAATCACAGTGGCATGCAATAGCAAATTGGCAAAACACCATAAAAAAGTATATATTTTGTTATGTTTATGCCATAAAATATTTCCTTTATTCCGCCTTGTACGGAATAGATGTATAATTTTTAACATTTTTCAGAAAATTATGTTGATTTTTTAACTCACGCAGTTTATAATCATTTCCATAGCAAGCAATAAAATATATTTTGTTATTCAATTCGTTAACGACTGCTTGGCTATCTTTGGCATACGGTCCATCCGTCTACCCTCTCAACTTCTCTTTTTCTCTGGATGTCATATGCGAGGAGGCTGAACCATTGAAAGAATATCGCCATTATATTCATCAAGTAGGCACAATTAAAACGCTTTTAGAAGGACATCTAGAAAGTGAAGTCACAATTGCAGAACTATTACGTTATGGCAATTATGGTTTCGGTACACTCAATCATACAAATGGGGATTTTGTGATTATTGATGGTCAGCCCGTTCATATGAATCAATTCAATGAACATCACGGATTAAATGGTCGCGAAAAAGTACCATACGGCGCTGTTTTTCATTATAGTCCACAGGTGACCTTTGACATCATAGACACACATCACACCTATCTATTCGAACGTATTAAAGAAAAATTCAAAAGCGATCAATTGTTTTCCATAACGATCATCACAGGTTTTTTTAACGAGTTGCATCTGAGTATCTACACAAAACAAGAAAATCGTAAACCGTCGTCACATGGTAGACAATCGCTTCCCTTAACACAACTTGAACGGGCAGTCAGAGAGATGACAGGAACGTTGTTGATACTCTACACGCCCCATGAGATGAGCGGGATCCATCCACCGGGGTTTAGTGCATATTTTGTTTCAGAGTATCATCACATCGTAGGAAAAGTGTTGAGTTTTAATGTGGTAGAAGGTCGTGCCGCACTCCAAAGTTTTGACGGATTCTCTGTAATCTGTCCAGCTGTTGACCCTTTGTTTATTCAGTATTTCCCTGAATAACTTGCATTACGCCATTACGCCCAAACAAAGAGATGTTGTGCGTATATTCATACGTCAATTAAGAGCAAGTTCCCTCGCTTAGAACGTTGCAGTGAAAGTATTCAACCTAAAATTAAACAATTGCATTTTCTAAAGTAAGTTGACTTGTCTTAAATACGTCATTAATCCATTGAATACGAGTAAAGAAATGCTACTGTATGTGACATTCATGCCTCATACAGTAGCCCCTTTTTTTGAACCCATATTTAAAAATAGTGCAACAGCGATGATTCTATCCAAAAACATTCGGAGAACCATCGCTGTTTCTTTATGCTTTAAAGGAAGACCCACACTGATCAATGATTTTTTCTACCGTTTTCTGAATCACCTGTATTGTAGGATTTAATATGGCTTTAGGCTGATATAAATCAGGTTGATTGGTAAGTATGGCCCTTAATGCATGACTCCATTCGAGGTTGATTTCAGTGTTGAAATTAATCTTACTATGGCCATATTGAATTGCACGACTTAAATCATCATTAGATAAGCCTGACGCACCATGCAATACCAGCGGCATCTTTAATTTTTGATTAATCCGCTGCATCATATCAAATCCGAGTTTTGGCTCACCTTTATACGGACCATGAACAGACCCGAGTGCAGGGGCGAGACTATCTAAATGTGTCTCTTCTACCAGTGCGATACAATCTGACACAGAGGCATACGCCACTTGGTGGATCATACCATCTTCATTCCCACCAATTGCGCCAATCTCACCTTCTACACATACGCCGCGCTGATGTGCATAATCAACGACTCGTTGCGTATGGTGGATGTTGTCTTTTAATGCCAATTGAGAACCATCATACATAACAGAATCATATCCCGCATCGATTGCGCTGTAACAAGATTCAACGGAACGTCCATGATCTAAATGGACATAATAAGGAATCGTAATCTTTAAACTTTCGGCTTTTAATCGAATCAGTTGATTGATAAATGAATAGCCGCCTAGATCATCTATCAACTTATCCGTTGTTCCAAGTATAATCGGTGAGCGCTTTTTCTCAGCAGCGCGTAAAATGCCTTCAATCCAAATGAGACCATTGACATTGATTTGAGGAATGGCATAATGGGCTCGGTATGCTTTCTCTATAGCCACTTTCATAGTGCTCCTCCTCTCATGAATGAATTTTGATTGGCAATCCTGTTACTAAAGATTCCTTACATTTTTCAGCGATTTCTTGCGCTTTTAACCCGTCTCTAATTGAACACGCCACCGCTTCGTCATGAATCATCGCTTGTATAAATGCATTCATTTCATCCGCATAAGCTTGTTGGTACCGTTCAAGAAAGAAAAATGGAGGATTATCTTGTTTGATTCCATCTGCTTTCGCATACGTTAAAGTATTTAAATTTTCATTTCCTACACTGATTGCACCGTTGTCTCCTAAAACTTCAATCCGTTGATCATAACCATAAACGCTTCTTCGACAGTTTTCTATAACACATAACGCTTGATTCTCAAAGACCAGTGTCACGATTGCTGTATCAATATCGCCAATCTCTTTCAACGCTGGATTCACTAATGCTTGACCTTTGGCGTAAACTTCGACAACTTCTGATTGCATTAAATACCTTGCCATATCAAAGTCATGAATCGACATATCCATAAACAAACCACCAGAATGTTTCACATATTCTATCGGAGGCGGTTCAGGATCTCTGGAAGTAATTCTCAAAGATTGAATTTCACCAAGTTCACGCTTTGCTAACACATTTTGCAATGCAGCAAAGTTTCTATCAAAACGTCTGTTGAACCCCATTTGTAATTTAACCCCTGACGCTTCAACACACTTCACCGCTTCTTTTGATTCTGATAAAGTTAAACTGATCGGTTTTTCGCAAAAAATATGTTTTCCTTTTTCACATGCCAATTTGATAATATCGACATGGGTATCCGTTGGCGAACAGATAATAATAGCATCCACTTCAGGATCATTGATCACATCTTGATGATTTTTTGTACGTTTTTCGATACCTTGTTCCTCAATCCAATCCTTGAGCTTATCGCAGTTCAAATCAGAGACCCACTTGATTCGAACATTGGGGTGCTTTCTAAGATAATCAATATGCAGTTGACCGATGCGTCCTGCACCAATCACACCTACTGTTATTTTCATTTACATTCCTCCTATTCTCGCTAAAACAAGTGGTGAAAAGATAGTATATGTGATAATGACAATGACAATAATCACGATTCCGACAATATATCTATATTTCCAAGGTGTAATATCAACCTTTGAATAATTTGCACTGAAATCAAATGCGTTAGATGGTTTGATTTTGTTGAATAAAAGTAAAATCAATAGATCGATAAAAAAGAGCACACTCAAGACATACAAGAAATGAATATTTGTCAATAACACTTTTGAAAGCGCATACATAACTATGTGAAAAATAAACATCACTTTCGCACCTTGGCTAGACGTGTGTTTTGCAAAAAATCCAACTAATATCAACACTAACAACGGCATATTGTAAACACCATTAAACTCTTGAACCACAGCGTATAAGCCTTGTGGGAAAAGCGAAATCATTGGCGCTAAAATCACTACGATGATTCCCACAACCACTGTCGTAATGTGCCCCACCTTCGATACTTGTTTGTTGGAAGCCGTTTTATTCATTGTTGATTTGTATAAATCGAGTGAGAACAATGTGGCCGTACTATTGAGTGATCCTACAAATGAACTTAAAATCGCACCAAAAATCACTGCACCAAATAAACCATATGCCCATTCAGGCAATACAGCATTCACTAACATTGGATATGCATTATCCGGATGATCAATTTGGTCACCTAGCATATTAAAAGCAAGGATACCTGGAAATACTAGGAATAATGCCCCAAAAATTTTAAAGATCCCAACGAACATTGCACCTTTTTGGGCTTCTTTAAGGTTTTTACCAGCCAATGCTTTTTGAACAATCATCTGATTCGTACACCAAAAGAACAAGTTGTTAAAAAACATACCGAAAAATAAAGTGGGCCAAGGAACAATTTGAGAGTCTATCGCACCAATCGCATTCAATTTTTCCGGTGTCTTTTGAATGACTTTATCGAACCCTTGTAAAAAACTACCATCACCGAAAATAGTCAGTCCTAATATAGGGATAGAAAGACCGCCAATTAATAAACCGATACCATAAATCGAATCGCTATGTGCACTCAGCGACAGTCCGCCGACAAAGAGATAGATGACACCGACAACACCAATAATCGTCGATATTAATATCACTGCCGTCGTCTGGCTCACGTTCAAAATCCCACTGACATTGAATATTTTATTGAAAACGAGCGCACCAGAATAAAGGACAACCGGAAGAAATGAAACAACGTAAGTAAATATAAATAGCATAGATACCAATTTTTTTGTGAAGGTATCATAGCGTAATTCTACAAAATCAGATATCGTATCAATGCCATATCTGAAATATTTTGGTAAGAACACCCATGCGAGTATTACAATCGCAATCGCTGCTGTTACCTCCCATGCCATGACCTCCATTCCCGCGACAAAACTTTGACCATTTTGTCCTACGATCTGTTCGGTAGATAAATTCGTCATCACGATTGTTGACGCAATTGTAAATGCAGTTAAGCTTCTCCCTCCCATAAAGAAACCTTCTGAATGACTTGTATCAATTTTTCTACTCCTGACATATGCATAAAATCCAACTAAAGAAATGACGATTAGAAAAGAAACAATTGCAAACAAACCCATAGTCTTCACCCCTTAAAAGCATATCGTGCTTTGTATTCAATTTTTAAATCGTATTCATATAATCTCTTGCTTTCTTTGCATAGAGGAATGGATTGGCAATCGCAGGATCTTGCTCTGCCTCAACTACAATCCACCCTGCATAATCTGAATCATATATTTTCTCTAAAATGGGTTTAAAGTCGATATCTCCATCCCCTGGTACAGTAAAAGCCCCTTGCTTGACTGCCTCTAAAAACGACAAATTTTCTTCTTTCACACGTTTAACGATTGATTCACGAATATCTTTAAAATGAATATGATGAATTCTATCTTTAAATAAATTAAAAATGTCCAAACTCTCTTCACCAGAAAAGTGTAAATGGCCCGTATCAAATAACAGAGATACATTTTCTGCATCGGTTAACGCCATTAATTTCTGAATTTCTTCTTTTGTCTGTACACCGGTCCCCATATGGTGGTGATACACAATTTTCATGTGATGTTGTCTGGCTATCGTACCTAAGCGATTCAGGCCATCTGCTAATTGCTGCCATTCCATCTCATTGAAAACTGGTTTAGACTGAAATAGCGGGCATGCGATATCTCCTTGAATACTTTTACCTTGTTCTGAAACAACAATGACTTTTGCATTTAACGCTTTTAAAAAGTTCAAATGTTGGATAAAAGCGGTCTCTGTTTCTTCGTAAGGTTTTGTCGTCAAATATAAGCTTAACCATGCACTTGCGACTTCTAAATTTCTTGGTTTTAAGTAGCTGTTCAACACGCTGACATCTTTAGGATATTTGTTACCGATTTCTGTTCCTTCATAGCCGGCAAGTGCCATTTCACTAATACACTGTTCAAATGTGTTCTCTTTTCCCAATTCTGGTAAATCATCATTTGTCCAAGCAATCGGTGCACATGCGTATTTAATGAATCGCGTCATTCTCTTCACCTCATAAATAAATTACTTTCTTTTCATCAAATGATTGTTGCATCGCTATAGCCACTTCAGTACTTTTCATTCCATCCACACCCGTCACTGTGGAAGGCGTTTGTTTGATAATCGCATTCACAAACGACTGGATTTCATTAATAAATGCCTCTCTAAATCTCTCGGGAAAATGATGAGAAGTCGGACGGACAACACCATTTTCATCATAAAGCGTCACTAAATTTTTCTCTGGTGCATTGCCAATCCTAATCATGCCTCGAGTTCCAATCAATTCCGTTTCAACATGATAGCCGTGCATGGCATTTCTGCCTGCCAGTAAATAGACAACAACGTCATTGCTTAACTGAGCAAGACAGGCACCTGTTTCCAATTCTGAATACTCTGATAATTGAGGCGCTGCGATATGATTTCCTAACGCATAAACGGATTTAAACTCTGCGCCAGAGAACCATCGAACTAAATCAATATCGTGAATCGACATATCTAAAAATATACCGCCACTTGTCGCATTCCTCGCAAAGGAGATAAAATCATTCAAACCTACATGAGGGTCAATGCCGTAACACCTGATTGAAGTTAATTCACCTAACGTGCCCGCTTCAATTAACGACTTGGCATATTGATAAGAATGATCAAACCTTCTCATAAAACCGAGTTGAAAAACTAAATCAGGACTGCTTTCAATGTTTTGAACGACATTTTCAATACTTTTCATCTCTAATCCAATGGGTTTTTCTGAAAACACGTGGAGTCCTTTTTCTAAAGCTTGAGAAATTTGTACCGTATGAAAGCCACTTGGCGAAGCAATGACCACCGCGTCTAAATCGTTTTGGTTGATCATCTCTGTATACGATTGGTAACAATAAGGTACACCTAACTCATTTTTGGCATACGCCAATTCCTCTTCAACAATTGAAGCGACTGCCCACAACTCAGCATTCGGTATCGCGTTAACAATATTTTGAGCGTGGACCTTTCCTAATCTCCCAAGCCCAACTTGCCCTATTTTAATTCTTGTCATGCGGATTCCTCCATCAATATTTCTTAGCGTTAATCATATGTGCCTGTTTTTCTTCAAATGCTTTAAGAATTTTTGATTTTCCACTCGCCTCTGAAACACCGACATTCCAGAACGACGCATAACCTTTCGTCATTGTTTTAGGCAATGTCTTTATATCAAACAACGTGCTTTTCTCTTGTAAACGTGCGGCTTGGATCGCTTCTTGTAACAAGTTTAAATCATTCACTTTATAGCCTTGTGCACCGTAACCTTCAGCGATTTTTTGATAATCAATATTCAAAACATCTCCTTGAGCGGTTAGAAATTCGGTACAAAAGCTATCGCTACCGTTTGCCATTTGTAAGTTGTTGATGCACCCAAATCCACTATTATCAAATAACACAATATTAATTTTGTGATGGTATTGTAGTGCTGTCACCAACTCTGAATGCAACATTAAAAAGCTACCGTCCCCCACAAAAGCATACACTTCTTTCTCTGGTTCAGCTAATTTCACACCTAAAGCGCCTGCAATCTCGTATCCCATAGTGGAGTAACCATACTCCATATGATACGTATTGAAAGTATGTGCTTCCCATAAACGTTCCAAATCTCCTGGTAACGACCCCGCAGCCGCAACAATCACTGCATCGCTTTCGATTTGATTATTGAGCGCAATCAAAACATTGGTTTGTGGCAACGCTGTATTTAACTGTGCAACATATTTTTGAAACTGCGCGTCTTTAAATGCGTCATTGATTTCAGGTTGATACGCTTTTGCGTTGATATCAATATGCGCTAAACGGCGACGTTCCGCTTGCCATTCGTTCTTTAACTGTTCAATCTCATCGGCATTCGCTTGAGACGTTCTCGTCAAACCATGAGAAATTTCTTCTAATGTCACTTTGGCATCTCCTAAAACATCAATCCCTTCCAACTTTAAAGCGTCCATACGATTGACATTAATATTGATAAATGATGCCTTTTCAAAGTGAAATGCTGTTTTGGATCCTGTCGTAAAATCTGAATATCTTGTACCAATGCCAATAACGACATCTGCTTTTTTAGCATACCTATTCGCCGCTAAGTTACCGGTTACCCCGACACCACCAAGATTATATTTAAAGTTTGCAGCGACTGTTGATTTACCCGCCTGCGTTTCAACAATCGCAATCTGATGTTTTTCACTCAATTGCTTGATGATGTCATATGCTTCCGAATATTTTGCGCCGCCTCCCACAATAAACAATGGATTCTCAGCACAATTGATTTGATCAATGGCTTTTTCTATTGCGCGTTGACTTGGGCGTAGACGATCCATATAATGGATTCGTTTTTCAAAAAATGACACAGGAAAATCATAAGCTTCCCCCTGAACATCCTGGCTCAATGCAATGGTCGCGGGTCCTGCTGTTGCCGGATGGGTCATCACTTCAAAAGCCCTTAACAGCGCACTCATGATTTGTTCAGGACGTGTAATACGATCAAAATATCTCGATACAGGCTTCAATGCATCATTTGTCGTCACGCCTATACTATAGGGCTGTTCTATTTGTTGAAGCACTGGATCGGGTTGTCGTGTCGCAAATGTATCTCCCGGTAAAAACAAAACAGGGATATGATTGGCTAATGCCGTTCCTGCTGCAGTCACAAGATTGGCTGCACCCGGCCCTACTGATGTTGTGACAGCATAAATACTTTTTCTAAGTTTTTGTTTGCTAAATGCCGTAGCGACATGTGCCATTCCTTGCTCATTTTTACCTTGTAGAATATTCAATTGATCTTGATATTGAAATAATGCTTCACCGATTCCTAAAACATTGCCGTGACCAAATATATTAATGACCCCTTCAACAAAACGTGATTCTTTACCGTCTATTGAAATGAATTGCTGTGTTAAAAATTTAACAATTGCTTCTCCTGTAGTCAGTCGTATTGTTTTTGACATCGTAACACTCCTAACTTTGCGCTTGAATGAGCGCTTCTATTTTGTCAATTGTCGGCATTGCTTCACTTGAACTGTGGCGACTTACAACGATTGCTGCAGAAGCCGCACCATATTGTAATGCTTTTTGTATATTTTGCGTTGTTATCAATCCATATAAAAACGCTGCCGCATATGAATCACCCGCACCAAAAGTTTTCATAACTGTCGCTTTATAGGCTTGACCTACAAAATGTTCACCTTGACTTGTATACGCATTCGAACCTTGAACCCCGCGCTTAATGACGACCAGTTCAGCTTGACCCTGCTTAAAAATCAGCTCGCTCACTTCTTTGTCCGATAACGTTTGATACGCATCGATTTTCTCAAATTCCTCTCTTGTACCAATGACGATATTCGCTTGATTGACAAACAGTTCATAGTAGAGCGCCGTTTCCTCATCATTTGTCCATGAATACGGTCTATAATCCAGTTCAAAAATGACTTTCACACCATTCTTCTTTGCAATCAGCAACGATTTAATCACCGCTTCACGTGAAGGTGACTGAGACAATGCCACCCCGGAAATTAATAAGTAATGACTGTTACGAATATAGGCTTCATCTATATTTTCAGGTTTTAAGTTGAGATCAGCGACTTTTTCTCTATACATTAAGATACTCGACGCTTCTGGACTTAAAATCTCTGTAAATGCCAATCCTGATTGACGTCCATCCTTATCAATAGAAATCTGTGACGTATCGACACCCACATCATTTAAATATGTCGTGATAAAACGCCCATGCTGATCATCAGAAACGTTTGCGATTAACCCGACATCTAATCCTAATTTGGATGCCCCAATGACAATGTTTGCAGGAGAGCCACCGACATATTTTCTGAACGTTTTCGTTTCTTCCATAGGACAATTGATTTCTACAGCATTCAAATCAATCGCAGCACGCCCTATCGCTACGATATGCTTTTTTCCGCTCATCGTATTTTCCTCCTATTCTCTATCGATAATCCATTCATGTTCTTTTGCATTATTAAACTTCCACACTTTTTTCGGTCCCGCCATCACATTTAAATAGTAACTATCATAGCCATCAGGGACTCCAACAGGATGGTAGCCTTTCGGAACGATCACGACGTCCCGATTTTCCACAGTCATGGTCTCATCGATACACTGATCATCCGTATATACACGTTGAAATACGAATCCTTGTCTAGGGTTCATTTCATGGTAGTAAATTTCTTCTAATAGCGATTCATTTGGCAAGTCATCCACATCATGCTTATGTGGCGGATAGCTCGACCAGTTTCCTTGATCGGTATACACTTCGACTACTAATAAATGCTCACTGGCATGGTGATCGTCAGGCAATATATTTTGAACATATCTTTGATTCGCATATTTCCCTCGGTGTTCTGTCGTGTTTTCTTCTGCGCGTATGAAATACGTCGGGCGTTGTGTACGACATTTTGAATAGCACACAATCACCGTTGCTGAATTGACCGCTTTGATTGTGATATCGCGGTCTCTTGATGCGTAAAGACTGTCTGTCGGAATTTTGTCGAAAGCAGATGTTCTGCGCCCTAAATCGTTAAAAACCTGACCATCAATCGTCACATTGACTTTGCCTGTATGAACAACTAAACAGACTTCATATTCTTTTGTTTCAAACGTATATTCTGCACCATTTGTTAAATCCATCACTTCAAATCCGATATACTGTAAACCTAAATCGTCCATCTGATGCCGATGTACAAATGAAACATCTTGCTGGGTTTGCGTTGCTTTCCTTAATAAGTGAGACATAGATATCCCCCCTAAAATCTTGGTTGACCTTGTCGCGCCGTCACGACTTTTCTATGCGTATAAAATTCGACACTGTCTTTGCCATTACAATGCAATGATCCGAAGAAAGATGACTTCCATCCAGAGAAAGGAAAAATAGCCATAGGGGCTGGAACACCTAAATTAATACCTAACATGCCGGCATCAATGTTCTCCCTAAAATATCTTATTGACGAAGCACTGTCTGTAAATAAACAAGCACCGTTTGCAAATTCTGATTGATTCGCAAGTTGGATTGCTTCTTCTAAAGAGGCCACTTTCACTAATGATAAGACAGGCGCAAAAATTTCATCTTTCCAAATTGTCATCTGTGTCGTCACATTTTCAAAAATCGTTGGTTTGACAAAATAACCTTCCGTTTTATTGTTGTCACGACCATCTAAAACAAGTGTTGCCCCTTCTTCTACACCGATATCGACATATTTCAAAGTTCTTTCTCTATTTTCTTCACGAATGACCGGACCGAGAAAAACATTATCTTCAATACCATTACCAATCACAATATCTTGTGCTGCCTGTACTAATTTTTCTTTAAATGATTCATACACACCTTCTTGTACCGCAACGACTGCCGCTGCCATACACCTTTCTCCAGCTGAACCAAACGCAGCCCCGATGACATCTTTAACCGCCTGATCAAGATCCGCATCATTTAAAATAATCGTATGGTTTTTCGCCCCTGTTAAACATTGCACCCTTTTTAAATGACTTGTCCCTTTTTTATAAACAATTTCTCCAACTGTTTTAGAACCCACGAATGAGATGGCTTTAATATGCGTATTTTCACAAATTCCGTTCACAACATCTACTGTGCCATGCACAACGTTAAATACACCTTTAGGTAATCCTGCTTCCTCCAAAAGCGTAACAATCTGATTGACTAATAGTGGCGTCTTTTCAGAAGGTTTAATGATAAATGTGTTTCCTAATGCAATCGCCATCGGAAACATCCAACATGGGACCATCATTGGAAAATTAAAAGGCGTAATCCCTCCAACGACCCCAACAGGATAACGATAGCTTGTTCCTTCTATATTCGTTGCGATGCTGGATAACGCATCTCCCATCATTAATGTTGGTGCCGCACAAGCAAATTCAACGTTTTCGATACCACGCTGTACTTCTCCTAAAGCTTCTTGTGTATTTTTACCATTTTCTTTAGTAATAATGTCAGCAAGCAATGCTTTGTTCTTAATCAATAACTGTTGAAATTTAAATAAAATACGCGCTCTTTTTGGAACTGGAACATCTTTCCATTTCATAAATGCTTCTTGTGCAATTTCAGCTGCTTCATCTAATTCTTCACGTGTTGAAACGGGGACATAAGCGATCACTTCTTTTGTTGCTGGATTGACAACTTCAATTTTTTCTTCTGACTTGGATTCAATCCATTTTCCACCAATATAATTTTTCAAAAGTTCAGCCATAAAAACTACCTCCCACTTTAGTAAGCGCTTTCAAAAGAAAAGAATAATGAATACATGAGCAACTATTGATAATATATTGGTCATGTATTGATTTTTATTCTAAATGAGGGGGCATTATCTGTCAACACATTGATGAACTTTTGTACTTTTGATTGTTATTCCTCCATTTTTTGGGTATATTCATATTATTGGAGGAATTATTTATGAAAGCGAAACGTATTTTTGAAATTGAACGATTTATCAATGATAAAACAGCAGTCACACTCGATGAACTGAGTCAGCACTTTAATGTTTCGATTAACACCATAAGAAGAGACATTAATCAACTTGTTCATTTAAATAAAGTTAAGAAAGTGTATGGAGGCGTTAAATCTGTCAATACGTCTCATTCAAGTGCCATTGATTTTAATGCACGTAATATCGAATACTCAGAAGAAAAAAAGCATATAGGAAAGTTGGCAGCACAAAAATTAGTTGCAGGTGATGTCGTCTATATTGATACAGGGACGACAACCATGCATATTCTCGACTATGTTGATAAGTCTTTGCCGCTTACAGTGATTACAAATAGCTTGGATGTCATTAATAAAGCCTCACAATTTGATGAAATGGATTTATTTGTTATCGGCGAGCAATTCAAAAAAACAACACGCTCATTTATCGGTATTGATGCACACTCTCTACTAAATAAAATGAACATAGAAAAAGCGTTTATGGCCGCAACAGGGATTAATGTAACCAATGGCCTTAGTAATTCTGAACTTGAAGAAAATGATATTAAACAAATCGTCATGAAAAAAAGCAAACAAAAATTTATTTGTGTGGATTCTAGTAAAATGAACAAAAGTACATTATTGACCTATGCACCACTTGAGTGCGTATGTTCCATTATTACGAACCAGCCACTACCGGATAACATCTCAGAATTTGCGAGTCAACATGACATCGAAGTCTTATATTAAAACGTTTTCATAACACGAATTTAGGTCGACCTAAAAATGTCACAAATGCATGGAATACCGCACTCCCCTTATGTTTAGATTGTTTCGATATCTTTTTCTCAACTTTTTGTCATGTCATTTTATTTGAAACTCGTGTTATCATTCGTCATACTGGAGTTGTTATCATAATGTTTCAAGGAGTGAAAGTCAGTATGAATCAAGTACAATTCGAGAAAATCAAAAATGGAAAAGGGTTTATTGCAGCACTTGACCAAAGTGGTGGCAGTACCCCTAAAGCATTACTCGGTTATGGTGTGACAGAAGACCAATACCACAACGATGATGAAATGTTCAAATTGGTCCATGATATGCGTACACGAATTGTGACATCCCCGTCATTTACTTCAGACAAAATTATTGGTGCGATTTTATTTGAACAAACAATGGATCGTACAGTAGAAGGAAAAAACACGGGTGAATATTTAGCTGATAAAGGCATTGTCCCTTTCTTGAAAGTTGACAAAGGCTTGGCAGAGGTCGATGAAGGGGTTCAACTCATGAAACCTATACCTGACCTAGATCTCCTGCTAGATCGTGCAAATCGCCATAACATCTTTGGTACCAAAATGCGTTCAAACATTTTAGAGTTTAACAAATCAGGTATTGATGCCGTCGTTGCACAGCAATTTGACGTTGCACGACAAATCATCGCAAAAGGGCTCGTACCGATTATCGAACCAGAAGTGAATATTCATGCAGCCCAAAAATCAGATATTGAAGCGTACTTGGCAGAAGTCATCACGCAACATTTAAATCAACTCGGTTCTGAAGACTACGTCATGCTCAAGTTAACAATCCCAACCAAGAAAAATCAATATCAATCATTGATTAATCATCCTAATGTGATTCGTGTTGTCGCATTGTCTGGCGGCTACAGTCTTGAACAAGCCAACGCATTTTTAAAAACAAACGAAGGATTAATCGCAAGTTTCTCTCGTGCTTTAATTAATGATTTGCGTGTCGATCAATCAGACGAAGCATTTGATCAGCTGTTAGGTCAAACGATTGACGCGATTTACGATGCATCCGTCAACAAAGCTTAATTTATAGATGCAAAACATGAATGTGATACACGAAACCCCCTCCACGAAACGTGAGGGGGTTTTTGAATGGCGCTCATGTCATAGTTTTACTATTTACAATTTAAAAATGCCCCTATCCTACCGTTCATCACGGTATCGTAGGGGCACAAGCCACTTTAATGTTTATGCGTTAATGCTTTTTCAATATTTTTCACATTTTCTCTCATCAACGATTGATATGTGGCATCTTTCGCTTGGTCATCTGTCACCGCTTCCATATTATTAAACTTCAATGGCTCGGCTTTTGTTTCTTTGCGAATCGTATCTGTCACTTTATTCGCGACATTTTCTTCATAAAGAATATATTTTGCATCGATATCATTAATTTCTTTTACAATTTCAGTTAATTGTTTTTGTGATGGATCTTCAGCACTTAAACTTTGAACCCCTTTTTGTTCAAAGCCATAACGTTTAGCAAGATAACCTAATGACTCATGTGAAATGAATACAGACTCGCCTTGGTGATCTTTCGTCGCTGCCTTCAAGTCTTTATCAATACCCTCTAAATCTTTCAATAGTTTATCCGCATTCTCTTGATATTCTTTTTTATGATCTGGGTCGCGTTTAATTAACTCATCACGAATCGCTGTCACAAATTTTTCGTCCAATTGAGGATCTAACCATACATGCGGGTCATACGTACCATGGCGATGTCCGTGTTCATCATGATCTGCGTGGTCATGATCGTGGTCGTCTTCTTTTTTGCCCGCTTCACCATGTTCATGTTCGTGCTCGTGTTCATCCTTTATTAATACACCTTTATCGATATGATCTTCTAACGACAATTTATGATCATCTTTTTTAATCGCATCTGCAATTTTCTCTGCAACTGGATCTAAATCATCACCTGTATATATGAATAAATCCGCTTTACTTGCCTCGACAATATCCTTTTGTGACGGTTCAAAATCATGTAAGTCCGCCCCTTTTGGATAAATAGAATTTACTTCTACGTGCTCGCCACCAATTTGTTTAACAAAAGATTGTAATGGAAATACAGTCGTTGTTACTTTAAGTTGCCCTTTTGATGATGTTTTTTCTTTTTCATTTCCATTACCACATGCTGCAAGAATTATACTCGATAAGAGTATTGTTCCCAATACTTTCAATACCTTTTTCATTATGGGTTCTCCTCCTCGTCCGATAGTAATCATTACGATTTAAAATTATACGCCAATCTTTGTAGAAGTGCAACAGACTTTTTATTTCTTTCTTCATTGTCTTATGTTAAAATAGTCTATTTTAAAGTGTCGCTCCTAAAAAATTTACCGTGGCTTTTAATCCAAAAAATTAGAGCTAGGTCATGATGGCCTAGCTCCGTATAATGGAACGATTCACTTTATCTTCATGTCGTTTCGTATATCCACGACAGTGCAAATAGGTGGTCTCGCTAACGGTTATTGTCCAGTATTTAGACGTTTATTCTATGTAAATGGCATGACTCAATTGCTCGGTCGATAACCATGCATTCACATCGATGACACGTTGATTGAGTGACCCTTTATAAGGCAAATTCGGTCGATACAATGACTGAATAAACATTCCGTCTACAATGACATCCGCTTGGCGTAACAATGCAGTACGTTCATCATTGGCATGCCATAAATACTCAAATAAAAATCCTGTCCACACCCACAGCGTCTTATGTTCACCATACCGTTCGCGGAAGGCTCGAACGAGAGGCATGACAACTTTTAAGTTACAAAATGGTTCGCCCCTAAAATACTCAGTCCTGCAATATAATCTGGTTCACATGCCGCAATCACTTCCGAAATTACCGCTTCTGTCGCTTCTTCACCATAACGAAAATGTTGTGCTGCCACGTTATAGCAGCCTTGACACTGAAATGGGCACCCTGATACATACACACTACACCGCACACCTTCTCCATCGACAAAGCTTTGATACTCTATCTTTGCAATGTATCCCGCACCTGCTGATACCTTTAATGCATTCATGAGGATTGAACCTTCATGTGTTTGACACGTGCACACATTTCTTTATGACGCCCTTCAATAGTTGGACGTTGCACAGGATTACCGAGGTAACCACATGTCCGCTTAACGACATCTACCGTTTCAGGGTCTTGATTGCCACATTCGGGACAACGATAACCGGTCGGCGTCGTATCAAAATCACCTTCGTAACCACAAGCATAACAACGATCAATCGGAATATTCGTTCCTAAGTAACTCACACGGTCATACGCATAATCCCAAACCGTCTCAAGGGCCTTGACATTGTGATCTAACTTCGGATATTCACAATAATGAATATAACCCCCACTCGCAAGGTACGGATAATCTTTCTCAAAATCTAACTTTTCAAATGGCGTTACATCTTTACGAACATCATAATGAAATGAATTTTGATAATAACCTTTGTCCGTAATATCTGCAATGTCTCCAAACGCTTCTCGGTCTAGACGACAAAATCGATCAGTCAATGATTCACTCGGTGTACTATAGATACTGAACCAAATATCATACATCGCTGTCCATTCATGTTGATACGTCTGCATATGTTTTAATATATCCAACGTAAACGCCTTTGCTTCTGGAATCGTCTCCCAATTCGGTCCAAAAAAGACTGTGGCCGCTTCGTACAAACCAATATACCCCATAGAAATGGTCGCCCTTTGCTGATTGAAAAAAGTATCTACAGGGTCTTCTTCGTTTATCCGATATTTAAAAGCACCCCGCTTATATAAAATTGGTGCATTGTTCGGCACCGCTTCTTTCACTCGTGCAATTCGATAAACAAGCGCATCATGAAGGACTTGCATCCGTTCATCAAATAAGGACCAAAAGCGGGTCATATCTCCAGCAGATTCAATCGCAATACGCGGAATGTTCAAAGTCACGACACCTAAATTACAACGGCCATCATTTTCATATTCGCCTTTCGTATTTTGCCAAGCAGGTAAAAAAGAGCGACATCCCATAGGCGCCTTAAAATCTCCAAGTAATTCGACTGTCTTATCATAATTGAGGATATCTGGATACATTCGCTTCATCGCGCATTCTAATGCTAACTGTTTAATATCATAGTTTGGATCAGTCGGTGCAAGATTCGTCCCTCTCTTAATCGAGAATACCAACTTTGGAAAAATGGCTGTAATCCTGTCTTTACCGAGGCCTTTAATTCGCGTTTTTAAAATTGCCGCTTGTACTTTGCGACTGAGCGTATCTAATCCAAGTCCAAAACCTAGCGTGACAAAAGGGGTCTGCCCATTTGAAGTATACAGTGTATTGATTTCATACTCTAAACTTTCAATCGCATCTTCTATATCTTGTGTCACACGTTCGTCAACATACGCTTCTACTTGATCGGCTTTGACAAATTTTTGCGCGACATCACGGTGTTTCGCTTCATTAAAGCGCGCATAATGGCTTAATAATTCATCAACACGGTCAATGGTACACCCACCATACTGGCTACTTGAAACGTTCGCAATAATTTGGACTAATTGTGCAGATGCCGTTTGAATGGAGTGGGGTGACGTCACTTGCGCATTGCCGATTTGAAATCCATTCGCTAACATCCCTTTTGCGTCAATAAGACAACAGTTCGTTAAAGGCTGAAATGGGTGATAATCTAAATCGTGGAAATGGATTTCCCCTTTTTGATGTGCCTCAGCGACGTGCGGAGGCAACAAGTGTTGTAGCGCATACGTTTTTGAAACAACACCCGCTGTGAGATCACGCATTGTTGAGAAAGTTTCACTATCTTTATTCGCATTTTCATTCACTATCGTCGGATCTTTTGTCATTAAACCTGTTAATTGCTTTTCCAGTTGTGTCAAAATATCACTCTTTTCTATATATAGTGTCTCAATTCAATAATAAACACTATATGTTGTGTTTATCAAATGATATCTGCATTTTTAACCGATTTGTCATTTCTTTATTAACATTATGTGAACAAAGCATTGTAGCACAGAAAACTCTAACTTAAAATACATCGTATCAAAGCATTTGCACGCTGGCATAGGCAACACATTTTTAAACCATCATTTATAATAGACTCAACTTTCTTCATTTTAATAACACAGCGGTTGGTCATTGAACATAAAAACCCCTCACACTGTCTATACTTGTGTGAGGGATGAGGCGCTGTCATATGCTAGTCGTGCATCAATGACATCAATGTACCATAAATGACAGCCTATTTCTTATTGCATCGCTTCAATCCACTTTATTGTGTCATATTCGTTTTGTGCGTACTGCGCTTCTGTAAAAAGATGGCAACAATCGCGACAATGACCACACCTACAACTAAACCGATTGCACCTAGAAACTTCACAATATTACCAAATATAATCCCAACGACTAAAAAATCTGTATCAGAGAATGTTGTCGAAGCCAGACCTAAATCTCCTAAAAACGGTAAAAATAACAATGGCAAGAATGTAATCAGTATCCCATTTAGTACAGAGCCTGCCACTGCCCCTTTGATTCCTCCACGTGCATTACCAAAAACTCCAGAAGTCGCACCTAAGAAGAAGTGCGGTACCACGCCTGGCAAAATGACCACACCACCAATGACAAACATCATCAACATTCCAATGACGCCTGTCATAAAACTCACGAAGAAACCTATAAGCACTGCATTTTGTGCATATGGAAAAACAATCGGACAATCTAAAGCAGGTTTTGCATGGGGGACTAATTTTTCCGATATCCCCTTAAATGCCGGAACAATTTCTGCTAAAATCAAGCGTACTCCTGTCAAAATAATAAAAACGCCTGCCGCAAATGTCACACCTTGAATTATAGAAAACACAATGAAATTTTGACCTTTACTGATTTCTTCATGAACATATCCAATGCCAGCAAACAAACTAGCGATGAGATAAAGGATAATCATAGTCAGTGAAATACTGATTGTACTTTCTCTTAAAAAGCTCAGTCCTTTTGGAAACTTCATCTCTTCTGTTGACTTAGAATGACCTTTAAACAGCTTCCCTATTTCACCAGCTGCCCAGTAACTGACCGTCCCGAAATGACCGAGCGCTACTTGGTCATTACCCGTTATTTTTTGCATTGTCGGCTGTGCCAATGCTGGAAATACGGCCATAATTAAACCTAAAATCACTGCACCTAACACCACAGTCCAAGTCCCATTAATGTGACCGACTGTTAAAATAATGGCTAAAAATGCTGCCATATAAAATGTATGGTGACCCGTTAAAAAGATAAATTTCAGATTGCTTAATCGTGCAATGAGTATATTCACTAACATCCCAAAGACCATAATAAGCGCCGCCGTTGTCCCATATTTTTCGAGTGCAATTGAAATGATCGCCTCATTGTTTGGAACAACCCCTTGTACACCAAATGCGTGTTGAAAAATCTTACCAAACGGCTCTAAGGATTGAACGACGACCCCTGCACCAGCACTTAACACTAAAAATCCTAAAACCGTTTTGATGGTTCCAGTAGTCGTCACACTTGCAGGCTTTTTCTGTACAACTAAACCAATAAAAGCAATGAGTGCAACGAGTATTGCCGGCTGGCTCAATATGTCTACGATAAAGTCAAGTATTGATTGCATAGCTGACACCCCTTATTATTAAATCCATTTCAATGCTTTAAATTTATCTGTTAACTTCATTTCCAATTCTTGTTGATCCAATATATTATCCAACACAAGTACCTCGCCTAAACGCTGTGCATTCTCTTCCAAATCTCTGCCACAAATGAATAAATCCGCCATTTCAGGACTCGCTGTCATAATATCACTATGATCTACTTCAACCGACTGCTTCAAATCCAGATTTTTCAAAACGGCTTCAACATTCATTTCAACCATAAAACTACTCCCTAAACCATGACCACATACAACTAAAATTTTCATCTTTATTCCACTCCCTTTATAATTGTTGTCATTTCATCAACATGCTGACTTTGTAATAATTGTTGGACCGCGTGCGCATCACTCAATACTTTTGCGAGGTCCTGTAAAACTTCTATGTGCGAATGATTGTCGACCGCACTCAGCACAAAAATTAATCGTGCGAAGTGACTTTCTTGCCCAAAATCAATAGGTTCGCGCAACTTCAATAAACTGATCCCAACTTTGTGTACTTCTCCATTCGGTCTCGCATGTGCAATGGCGATATTCGGTGCGACTACAATATAAGGCCCATATTTATACACACTTTCAATCATTGCTTCCACATAAGCTGTATTAAAATATCCTTGGTTCAAAAGTGGTTGCGCTGCTTCTTTAATTGCGGTCTCCCAAGAATCCACTTTTTCTCTCACATTGATTTTGTCTTTGGTCAGCATTTCTAACGCCATCCTAATCCTCCTTTATGCATTATTGTTCAGTTGCTGGATGAATGCGTCTAAATCCCCACTCAAAAGCTGATTTCGTATCGTATCGTCCATCAACAAATCGCTCAATACTTTCATCGCCGTTAAATGTTTTTGTGGTCCATCTGTCGCCAATCCAATGATGACTTTAATAGGGTCAAAATGGGTATGCTGAAATGGCACACCGACTTCAAAATAAAGCAACGTCATACCAACACCATTTAAAACTTGTCGTGTCCCGCCATGAATCAGTGCGATATGAGGACTTATAGCCATGTAAGGACCAAATTCATCCAATTTATTTATAATTTCATCTTTATATTTTTCAGTGACAATCTTGTTCTGTTCGAGTGGCTCGATGCTCGCCGCGATGGCTTCATTGCGATTCATTTTCCTCTTAACTTTGATAATATGTGCAGGCTTCAACACGTCTTTTAACGCCGGACCTTGTTGGGTCAGATGCGCGACAAACTGCTCCCGCTGCTGATTAATCACATCATTGAGTTTTTCTCTATCACGCTTATTCAAAAACGGAGTCACTTCAATACACTCAATCGCTTTCAATTGAATAGGTACGGTTGTCACAACATAATCCACGTAACGTGCTTTTAACTGCGCTTCATCAATTTGATACAATGAATAAGCATCTAAAATATCAAATTCAGGATAAATTTTGTGCATTCTTTCTTTTAAAAGTTGTGACGTGCCAATACCTGAACCGCATAGAAGAACAATTTTTATCTTTCGTTCTTTATGTTGTGCTAACCTTTCAATAGAAGAAGCGACATGTAAAGTTAAGTAGGCAATCTCATCTTCTGTGAAAGTGACCTGATACAATTCTTCAAAAATCCAGCTATAACGTGTAATCACTTCCGTCAATTCCGGATAATTTGTATAAATTTCATTTTTAATAGGATTATGTTGAACGAATTGGTATGTTAAACGATTTAAGGCGGGTGTGAGATGTAAAAATAAACTGTTGAGTAATTGTGTATCTTTAATTAAATCAATTCCAAAATTAGCACTTAATTTCTCAACAAATTGGTGAATCAATATTTTCAGCTCTTTAGTTCCAGCGTCGTCATGATCAATTTTTAATTTTTTCGCACCTAATAAGTGTAGTGCGATGAAAAGGGTCTCTGACGGGGGAAATTCAAATTGATAGTGCTGTTCAATTTTTTCCTGAATCAATAATGCAACAGGGTAAGCAGCTGTATCAGTAATTTCAGAAATACCATCCAAACGTGCATTAAACGTGAATTGTTTTTTTATCCGTTGAATTGCGATTAAGATATGAATCACTAGACCATCAATCGCCATTTGAAAAAGTGGATATTGATGCGCCTCTAATGCATGAAGTACGAGTTGCCTAACGAATGGCATCTCTTCCTCAACAAATAAGGTTTTTCTTACAAGCGTATTTGTCGTTTTTATATATTCATGTATTTTTAAACTATACGCTTTTCGATAGCAATTCTCTGTACCTCGAATCACAAAACCTTTGTTCTTCACATACTTTAACGCCAAGTCTTGTGCGCTCAACCACTCGCCAATCTCCTTTAGATCATCCACAATTGTTCTACGAGAAACATTGACCAAACGTGCCATCATTTTAGAATTCACAGGCTGTTTCGCTTCAAACAAATGCAACAATAGGTGAAGATGGCGTTCACTTTTAGTTAAATGTACTTCTGGAAAAGTTGCTTTGTTCATTTCTTGAATTGCACTCATATCTTCACAATCAATTTTAATCCCGTTACTTTTACTTCTTTGAATATGCAAATTTAACGTCTGTGCCATCCATTCGATATATTCAATATCATATTGAATGGTTCTCTCTGTCCGCTCAAATACTTTCGCTAATTCAGCAATAGAAACAAAGCCCTTTGCTTTAATCACTTTATCTAAAATTTCATATTGTCTATTCGTTAGCAACGTGTAACCTCCTATATCTATATTGTAAGCGCTAACATAGAATGATAGATGTGCAATGTTTTTCAGTTATTAATCCGAAATTTTTCATACGTAATCATGTATAGTCCCCTTTCAATATCACTTCAAATGATTGTTTTTAATCGCTATTTCATATGAAATAAAAGTCATGAGATAAGAAAAACACATTGCCTTTTCAGCATCTTTTGACTGAGGAACTTATCTCTGCTTAAATAACACTTAAATGTTTACACACACTTTGCACGTTATGCTATAAAAAGTATAAGCTGTTTGCACTTCCACACATCCTGTGCTATAATCAAATCAACAAAAGCTTCGTGCATCATATGCACCAATCCCCTCGCTACTGCCTATAGCGAGGGGATTTTTAGTGTTGGCTTATATCACCTATTTTTTCTTATTATTGCGTGTATGTAGCCAATGGGCATACATCGCAACAATACAACCACTAATGACAGTGGTCATAATATGGCCAAAAGCTTCGACCATCTCATATGCACCTCCTCTCTACGCCTAAATTGACGCCTGAGGAATAGGCGACGGATTTATTATAGCACCATCATCAATAGAAAGGTATATGGTATACAATTAATGATGATTTGGCATCTTTATGTATCAATTTTTGTGAAAATACAAAAGACGTTAGGATTTGTCGACTATCCTAACGCCTCATTTATCTATAATATTTTATGAAAGGTTTGAGAAGTATTGTTTTTGAGAATTATTATCTATCTTTTTGGAGGGAAGCGTAAAGTGATTGTCGTACCTTGGCCATATATGCTGTCCACTTCAATACGCCCACCAATTTGATGTGCCAAAGTTTGTGCAATATAAAGACCAAGACCTGAACCACCTGTATCTTTATGTCTAGAACTTTCCACACGAAAAGTTCGTTCGAATATATTTTTAATATCGGATTCGGGAATACCAATACCTTGATCAATCATGGAGATGGCGATTTCATTTTGATCTTCAAAGACCTTCACGGCTAAGGGCGAACCGTGTTCAGAAAATTTGAGCGCGTTATCGATAAAGTTCATGATAATTCGCTCTATCGCACGCTGGTCTTGAATGAAAGGTTTGATATTTTGTTCAATATTCACATCAAGTTGCCTTTGTTCGTGATGCAATTTTTGTGAATACGTTTCAAAGATTGGCACGAGCAATTGATCCAAGTGAATCAGTGTTTCTTCGTTTTCCTGATGGTTCACTGTGATGACATCTGTCAAGTCATCAAACATTCTAGACAACCGATCAGACTGACTAATCAAAATACTGTAGGCTTTTTGCATGTCCTGTTCACTATGAATAATGCCGTCTTTCAATCCTTCTGAATAAGATTTAATACTCGCTAAAGGTGTTTTTAAGTCATGGGCAAGGTTTTGAACCATGTTCATTTTTTCTTCTTGCTCTTCTTTAATCAAGCGCATCTGCTCTTGAATTTTATCGACCATTTGATCAAAAGACTCACTGAGTTGCTGAATCTCTTTGGGGGCATGGATTTTCGTCTTTTCTGTCTCAAATTGGCCTTTTGCGATTTTCTGTGTTTTCTCGTTTAATCTTTCTATCTTTTTTATCATGGGGACTGTGAAAAAGATACCGATAATCAACGTCATCATACCGGAAAGAAACGAGCACAGTGTCAAAAGTATTGTGAGTGGCCCGTCAAACCACATCAATTTATATAGCGTATAAAATAAAAATGTCGTTGTGATAATTGTAACGATAAACGAATAGATTAATTGCTTACGTATCGTCATTTAAAACTGCCTCTGAAATTTATAGCCAAGACCCCATACCGTTGCAATGATATAGTCGTCATAGCCATATTTTTCTAATTTTTCACGTATACGATGCACATGAACGTTCAGTGTGTTCATGTCTTCGTAATACTCGTAACCCCAAACTTGTTCTAACAAATCTGTTTTGGACAGTGCGACAGCTTCATTGTTTGCAAAGTGCCACAACAGTTCGAACTCTTTGATGCGAAAAGGAATCGTTTCTCCTTCAAGTTCTACGGTTTTGTTTAAATTATTCAATACGAGTCGTCCACAACGTATCGTGTCTTGTGTGGAAGGACTTGTGACGTTGACACGATGAAGTAGATTTTTGACACGTATGACTAATTCACGGGGACTGAAGGGCTTCTTGACGTAATCATCTGCCCCTAACATTAAACCGAAAATGGTGTCTTGTTCGCTTGTTTTTGCAGTTAAGTAAATATATGGGATATCGAGATTTCTGTTTTTCATCTCACGCACCACTTCATAACCATTAATCTCTGGCATCATAATGTCGATCACCATGACATCGATATGTGTATCTAAAATGTCAAGTGCTTCCTTGCCGTTCGATGCGGTAGTCACGTGGTAACCTTCGTATTCAAAATAGGTTTTACATATTTCTCTGATGTCTTGTTCGTCATCAACTACGAGTATGTGCGCCATGTTCATCATTCCTTATATTTTTACGTTTGATGAAATGATTTAAACTTATTGCTGCTAAAGTTTCCTTATTCATCAATAAAATGACAAAGAATAACAATTGCAGTGGATACGTAAAAATCATATCAGCTAAAATATAATTTAACATAATAAACACGCCAAAGAAACTCGCAGCATATGACATCACACCTAAGATAAGACCTAATCCAATCGCAATTTCGCCGAGTTGGACCATCCATTTGAAAATTTCCAAATGATTTGCAACTGCAAACTCGAAAAATGTCTTATACCATTGTGGGGAGTCTTGGTTGTCGCGAATGACTGAAACGAGTCCATCAATCGCAAAGCCACCTGTCAACTTTTCAAATCCTTGTCTTAGTAAATAAAAACCTGATCCTAAACGAATAAGGAGAATTAAGATTTTGTAAGCGATTGCCATATCTCTCACTCCTTTCTTCTATGATGTTTGTCCTGATGATTATTTAAGTGCTGCAGATCCGAAAATAACGTGTGCTTTGTCACAGTAGATTGTCACTGTGTCATAATCTGCTGCATTGACATCTTTAAGGTCAAATGTTTGCGTCGCTTCGTCGTATTTCACGGCTGCGATCTTTTTACCTTGTTTAATGTCATTACCTTTTGTTAAGTAAACGTGTAAATCTGGACCTTTAGATGATTCGTAGTCTGTTAACATCAACTTACCATCTTTGATTTCAGCTTTACCTTTCACCATTTCTTTGTTTTCACCTTTGAATGTTCCCATCTTCATTACTTTTGCGTTATCAGACTTAGACTCATCCATTTTTTTGTCTTTCATTGAAGTTTCAGCCTTATTATCCTCTTTCGCTTTATCCGCGTTGTCATTACCACAAGCGCCTAATAAAAAAGTTGTTGCTAATGCACCTGAAACTAAAGCCATTTTAATGTTCATAACAAATTCCTTCTTTCCATTTGAGATTACATTAACTATCATACGTCCTGTTCGCCCCAATTGACATAAACTAGGTATTAATAATTCTTAACTAAACATTAACCTTTATTTTTTAAGAGTTTTTATTATTTAAAAAAGAGAGTAGAATAGAATTTTCATTTTTATAAAAATTATTGTTCATATTAACCTGCACCACTCAACACAACTGTCCCTCGTCGCTGCGTCATATTTTGACTATCTTATTAAAGGAACAAGATGTAAAAAGCGTCCTAAAATCAGCAATTCAGTAAAATAAATTTGATGATGCGTATATTTTACCGTTATTGATGATTAAGGACATGTCCTAACTTCTTTATTGCAGAAGAATGTAAACCCTAAGCTAAAGACGTCTCACTTAAAACCATTACTATAGTGATTAATAAACGCCGACTACTGCACCTACATCAATGCAAGATACCCTATCATTCTATTGCTCTAATGCAACAAGATATGGATTAATAGGAAATATTTGGTCGCTCGATAGAGATACAAGAGTAAAATAATCATTAAAACAATGACTATCGTCCATCTATATGGCTTTTTGGCTTTGCGTTCTATCCGCTCTTCTTTTAAATACGCCATCAACTCTTCTTCTATTTCTTGATTGATACGCGCCATATCATGATTTTCCTTATTTTTTTCTTTTATATGGTGATCCGGTCCTTTGTTCGTCATATCACAACCTCCTGACCACTATTATGCTCATTGATGAAATGCGTTTTGATACTGTACATATCCAGATAAATAGTGTTCAATATCATCGATTCGTACACGATAACCATGATGTTTAATAAAAAAGCTCCCCAAGACACTTTTAGGGTTTTTAAAGTACATTGCCACTTCCGGATAAAAATATCCGGCACGCTGGTAATTCGCACGATGATGCAATGTTTCAATTAGAAAGGATTCGTCAATATGTTCTGCCACTAAATCCTCGTATCCTAATCTCTTCGCATTTTGAACTAAGTCATACGTCGTTATAAGCATTTCTAAAAACGTCGGAAACGTCGTCTCACGATGGTAAATAAAATCCAAATAACTTGAAACATTTTTAAGTCCAAATTCAATAAATCGGGCTTCTGGCTGAATCTTAATCAATTCATTTGTGCAATAGCTTAACCAATGATCATGATATTTCCAGTAATCTTTTGCAATGAATTGCTCAAATAATTGAAGCACAGCATCTAACCATTTAGGGTTTTGATCTAACTGGTACAGGCGCAACAAAGCCAGTGCTGCTTCTCCATCATAATAAATAATCCGAAACGCCTCTTTTACCGAAAGATCCGGATAATTCAAAACATGATACGTTTCCATCGTGTTATGATTGATCATTGTCAAAATCCCTTCAGCAACTTTTTGTGCTCGAGATAATAACGCGACATCCGGACCACTGTTTTTTATATATTCCACGACCGCAAAAATATAAGCCGCATTTTGACCTAGTTTGATTTCATTGATGTCCCGAGTTGTATCGTAAATGTATGCGACAGTTTCACAATCAAAATAAGCATTTTGATGAATATAGGTTAATGCTTTTTTGACTACACCTAGATCTTCACCTAGATAAGCTAATCCTTCAATCAATGCGTACGTTGATGAACAATGTCTTAACATATTATAGAAGTTAATTTTTCGATCAAAATGAGGAAAACGACCATATTCATATTTGCCATTCGGCAGTAACGCATTCTTTAAATAATGCGTTGAAGTTAAAATCATTTGATCGATTTCAGTGTGTAACGTTTTTATTTTGCGTATGCCCTTATTGCCCCCTGTTGCTTCTAATTCAAAGATGTCTTCAGGTGTTAATAAATACCCTTGTGTTTGAAACCGAATAATATCTTTTTGTGCATATGCTTCAATTGAAAAAGCCTTTTTCACACTTGTATAATGCTTTAAATAATGATTAATGTTATTCACTGCGAGCTCTAATTCATTATGATGCTTCCCTTTTTTAGGTCGTACAAAAGCATTCGCATTTATAACTTCAGGTAAAAACGACAACACACCATTCCCGTCAAAACTCACACCAAAATCAATATAATTTCTTCTTGTTTTCAACATTTCTTTCACAACGACTTCACATGGAAGCGCCACCTCCTCAGTCACAAAATCCACCTTAATCCAGTCAGGATACACCTTTCTACGCCTTTTAAACTTATCTATATAATAAGTGATTTCTTTCCTTAAATTTTTCGATTTCTTGATATGGCGAATACTTGCTTTTCCATAAACTGTACCTATACTGACAAAAACGTGTTGGCTCAGTTCAGGCACTTCAACTTCAAATTTTTTTAAAATGTCATTAAACATGATGAACCTCCATAACAATATGTATAGTAGGGCATACCGCTCAAAATGAACGGTATGCCCTATAAAATTATGATTGATCTTTGTTGTTCTTTCTTCTTCTAGAAAGGAATAGTGTACCTAATCCAGCTAACAGTGTACCTGTTGCAAGTGGTGCAGAATTTGTTGCTTGACCTGTATCCGGTAAAGATTCTTTATCCGAATCAGCATCAGCATCTGCATCGGCATCAGCGTCCGCATCTGCATCCGCATCAGCGTCAGCATCGGCGTCAGCATCTGCATCAGCGTCAGCATCTGCATCGGCGTCAGCATCTGCATCGGCATCAGCGTCAGCATCGGCATCTGCGTCAGCATCTGCATCTGCATCGGCATCAGCGTCAGCATCGGCGTCAGCATCTGCATCGGCATCAGCGTCAGCATCGGCATCTGCGTCAGCATCTGCATCTGCATCGGCATCAGCGTCAGCATCGGCATCAGCGTCAGCATCGGCGTCAGCATCGGCATCGGCATCAGCGTCAGCATCGGCATCTGCGTCAGCATCGGCATCTGCATCGGCATCAGCGTCGGCGTCGGCATCTGCATCGGCATCTGCATCCGCATCAGCGTCAGCATCCGCATCAGCATCCGCATCGGCGTCAGCATCCGCGTCGGCATCAGCATCTGCATCCGCATCGGCGTCAGCATCCGCATCTGCATCGGCATCCGCATCGGCGTCAGCATCCGCGTCGGCATCAGCATCTGCATCCGCATCCGCATCGGCATCTGCATCGGCGTCAGCATCCGCGTCGGCATCTGCATCTGCATCCGCATCCGCATCCGCATCGGCGTCTGCATCTGCGTCGGCATCCGCATCCGCGTCAGCATCTGCATCTGCATCCGCATCTGCATCTGCATCCGCATCGGCATCGGCATCCGCATCAGCGTCGGCGTCAGCATCTGCATCGGCGTCAGCATCCGCATCTGCATCTGCATCGGCATCTGCATCGGCGTCGGCATCCGCATCAGCATCCGCGTCGGCGTCAGCATCAGCGTCCGCGTCGGCATCTGCATCCGCGTCAGCATCCGCATCCGCATCCGCATCCGCATCCGCATCCGCATCGGCGTCTGCATCCGCATCGGCATCAGCGTCGGCATCCGCGTCTGCATCGGCATCCGCATCGGCGTCTGCATCCGCATCTGCATCCGCGTCGGCGTCAGCATCCGCGTCAGCATCCGCGTCCGCATCCGCGTCTGCATCCGCATCGGCGTCTGCATCCGCATCCGCATCGGCATCTGCATCCGCATCGGCGTCAGCATCCGCGTCGGCATCCGCATCTGCATCCGCATCGGCGTCAGCATCCGCATCTGCATCCGCATCCGCATCGGCATCCGCATCGGCGTCAGCATCCGCGTCGGCATCAGCATCTGCATCCGCATCGGCGTCAGCATCGGCATCCGCATCGGCGTCAGCATCCGCATCGGCATCGGCGTCGGCGTCTGCATCCGCGTCGGCGTCAGCATCCGCGTCGGCATCCGCGTCTGCATCGGCATCCGCATCAGCGTCAGCATCCGCATCAGCGTCGGCATCCGCATCCGCATCTGCGTCGGCATCGGCATCCGCATCCGCATCTGCGTCGGCATCCGCATCGGCATCCGCGTCGGCATCGGCATCCGCGTCAGCATCCGCATCGGCATCGGCGTCAGCATCCGCATCCGCATCTGCGTCAGCATCTGCATCGGCGTCAGCATCGGCGTCGGCATCTGCATCGGCGTCAGCATCTGCATCTGCATCCGCGTCAGCATCTGCATCTGCATCTGCATCGGCGTCGGCGTCAGCATCCGCGTCGGCATCAGCGTCGGCATCTGCATCGGCGTCAGCATCTGCATCTGCATCCGCATCCGCATCTGCATCGGCATCTGCATCTGCATCCGCATCAGCGTCCGCATCGGCGTCGGCATCCGCATCAGCGTCCGCATCGGCATCCGCATCAGCGTCGGCATCCGCATCCGCATCAGCGTCGGCATCCGCATCCGCGTCAGCATCCGCATCTGCATCGGCATCAGCGTCGGCATCCGCATCCGCATCCGCATCAGCGTCGGCATCCGCATCCGCGTCAGCATCCGCATCTGCATCTGCATCGGCGTCAGCATCCGCATCAGCGTCGGCATCCGCATCTGCGTCAGCATCTGCATCGGCATCCGCGTCAGCATCGGCATCGGCATCCGCGTCAGCATCGGCATCGGCGTCGGCATCCGCATCTGCATCTGCATCGGCGTCGGCATCCGCATCCGCGTCAGCATCTGCATCCGCATCCGCATCGGCATCTGCATCCGCATCTGCATCGGCGTCAGCATCCGCGTCGGCATCAGCGTCGGCATCTGCATCCGCATCAGCGTCAGCATCCGCATCAGCGTCGGCATCCGCATCGGCATCGGCGTCGGCATCGGCATCCGCATCCGCATCGGCGTCTGCATCCGCATCTGCATCCGCATCCGCATCGGCGTCGGCATCTGCATCGGCGTCAGCATCGGCATCTGCATCTGCATCTGCATCTGCATCGGCGTCGGCATCCGCATCCGCGTCAGCATCTGCATCCGCATCCGCATCGGCATCTGCATCCGCATCTGCATCGGCGTCAGCATCCGCGTCGGCATCAGCGTCGGCATCTGCATCCGCATCAGCGTCAGCATCCGCATCAGCGTCGGCATCCGCATCGGCATCGGCGTCGGCATCGGCATCCGCATCGGCGTCTGCATCCGCATCTGCATCCGCATCCGCATCGGCGTCAGCATCTGCATCGGCGTCGGCATCAGACTCATCTTGTTCTATAACAATTCTAGTAGTGATTTCATCTACTGAACCATCTGGATACGTTACCTTAATTGGAATATCCACTGATGTACCTGGTGTTACATCCGCCGGTGGCGTTACCGTCACTGTTCCTGTGTTTGGATCTACTTCCGCTGTCCAACCATCTGGAATACTTCCTGTTGGAATTTCAAACGTTGTACCCGGTGGTAATTCTGGATCTCCTGTTTGTGGCACTGTTACAGGTACGTTTGGTTTCGTATGACCTTCTTCATAACCTGGATTATGATTTCCACTATCTGGTGTATCCACTGTCACCTTAATTGGCGTCTCTTCACTTGATCCATCTGGATATGTTACTTTCACTGGTATATCTACTGATGTACCTGGTGTTACATCCGCCGGTGGTGTTACCGTCACTGTTCCTGTGTTTGGATCTACTTCCGCTGTCCAACCATCTGGAATACTTCCTGTTGGAATTTCAAACGTTGTACCCGGTGGTACATTCGGATCGCCCGTTTGTGGTATTTCTAACGGTACATTCGGTTTTGTATGACCTTCTTCATAACCTGGATTGTGATTTCCACTATCTGGTGTATCCACTGTCACCTTAATTGGTGTCTCTTCACTTGATCCATCTGGATATGTTACCTTCACTGGTATATCCACTGATGTACCTGGTGTTACATCCGCCGGTGGCGTTACCGTCACTGTTCCTGTGTTTGGATCTACTTCCGCTGTCCAACCATCTGGAATACTTCCTGTTGGAATTTCAAACGTTGTACCCGGTGGTAATTCTGGATCTCCTGTTTGTGGCACTGTTACAGGTACGTTTGGTTTCGTATGACCTTCTTCATAACCTGGATTGTGATTTCCACTATCTGGTGTATCTACTGTCACCTTAATTGGCGTCTCTTCACTTGATCCATCTGGATATGTTACTTTCACTGGTATATCTACTGATGTACCTGGTGTTACATCCGCCGGTGGCGTTACTGTCACTGCACCTGTGTTTGGATCCACTTCCGCTGTCCAGCCATCTGGAATACTTCCTGTTGGAATTTCAAACGTTGTTCCTGGTGGTAATTCCGGATCTCCTGTTTGTGGCACTGTTACAGGTACATTCGGTTTCGTATGACCTTCTTCGTATCCTGGTGTGTTCTCTTGTGCTCCATTTGGATCTACTGTCACCTTAATTGGCGTCTCTTCACTTGATCCATCTGGATATGTTACTTTCACTGGTATATCTACTGATGTACCTGGTGTTACATCCGCCGGTGGCGTTACCGTCACTGTTCCTGTGTTTGGATCTACTTCCGCTGTCCAACCATCTGGAATACTTCCTGTTGGAATTTCAAACGTTGTACCCGGTGGTACATTCGGATCGCCCGTTTGTGGTATTTCTAACGGTACATTCGGTTTTGTATGACCTTCTTCATAACCTGGATTGTGATTTCCACTATCTGGTGTATCCACTGTCACCTTAATTGGTGTCTCTTCACTTGATCCATCTGGATATGTTACTTTCACTGGTATATCTACTGATGTACCTGGTGTTACATCCGCCGGTGGCGTTACTGTCACTGTTCCTGTGTTTGGATCTACTTCTGCTGTCCAGCCATCTGGAATACTTCCTGTTGGAATTTCAAATGTTGTTCCTGGTGGTAATTCTGGATCTCCTGTTTGTGGCACTGTTACAGGTACGTTTGGTTTCGTATGACCTTCTTCGTATCCTGGTGTGTTCTCTTGTGCTCCATTTGGATCTACCGTCACCTTAATTGGTGTCTCTTCGCTTGATCCATCTGGATACGTTACTTTCACTGGTATATCTACTGATGTACCTGGTGTTACATCCGCCGGTGGCGTTACTGTCACTGCACCTGTGTTTGGATCCACTTCCGCTGTCCAGCCATCTGGAATACTTCCTGTTGGAATTTCAAACATTGTACCCGGTGGTAATTCTGGATCTCCTGTTTGTGGCACTGTTACAGGTACGTTTGGTTTCGTATGACCTTCTTCATAACCTGGATTATGATTTCCACTATCTGGTGTATCCACTGTCACCTTAATTGGTGTCTCTTCACTTGATCCATCTGGATATGTTACCTTCACTGGTATATCTACTGATGTACCTGGTGTTACATCCGCCGGTGGCGTTACTGTCACTGTTCCTGTGTTTGGATCTACTTCCGCTGTCCAGCCATCTGGAATACTTCCTGTTGGAATTTCAAACGTTGTACCCGGTGGTACATTCGGATCGCCCGTTTGTGGTATTTCTAACGGTACATTCGGTTTTGTATGACCTTCTTCATAACCTGGATTGTGATTTCCACTATCTGGTGTATCCACTGTCACCTTAATTGGTGTCTCTTCACTTGATCCATCTGGATATGTTACCTTCACTGGTATATCTACTGATGTACCTGGTGTTACATCCGCCGGTGGCGTTACTGTCACTGTTCCTGTGTTTGGATCCACTTCCGCTGTCCAACCATCTGGAATACTTCCTGTTGGAATTTCAAACATTGTACCCGGTGGTAATTCTGGATCTCCTGTTTGTGGTACTGTTACAGGTACGTTTGGTTTCGTATGACCTTCTTCGTATCCTGGTGTGTTCTCTTGTGCTCCATTTGGATCTACTGTCACCTTAATTGGCGTCTCTTCACTTGATCCATCTGGATATGTTACCTTCACTGGTATATCTACTGATGTACCTGGTGTTACATCCGCCGGTGGCGTTACCGTCACTGTTCCTGTGTTTGGATCCACCTCTGCTGTCCAGCCATCTGGAATACTTCCTGTTGGAATTTCAAATGTTGTTCCTGGTGGTAATTCTGGATCTCCTGTTTGTGGCACTGTTACAGGTACGTTTGGTTTCGTATGACCTTCTTCGTATCCTGGTGTGTTCTCTTGTGCTCCATTTGGATCTACCGTCACCTTAATTGGTGTCTCTTCGCTTGATCCATCTGGATACGTTACTTTCACTGGTATATCTACTGATGTACCTGGTGTTACATCCGCCGGTGGCGTTACTGTCACTGCACCTGTGTTTGGATCTACTTCCGCTGTCCAGCCATCTGGAATACTTCCTGTTGGAATTTCAAACATTGTACCCGGTGGTAATTCTGGATCTCCTGTTTGTGGCACTGTTACAGGTACGTTTGGTTTCGTATGACCTTCTTCATAACCTGGATTATGATTTCCACTATCTGGTGTATCCACTGTCACCTTAATTGGTGTCTCTTCACTTGATCCATCTGGATATGTTACCTTCACTGGTATATCTACTGATGTACCTGGTGTTACATCCGCCGGTGGCGTTACTGTCACTGTTCCTGTGTTTGGATCTACTTCCGCTGTCCAGCCATCTGGAATACTTCCTGTTGGAATTTCAAACGTTGTACCCGGTGGTACATTCGGATCGCCCGTTTGTGGTATTTCTAACGGTACATTCGGTTTTGTATGACCTTCTTCATAACCTGGATTGTGATTTCCACTATCTGGTGTATCCACTGTCACCTTAATTGGTGTCTCTTCACTTGATCCATCTGGATATGTTACCTTCACTGGTATATCTACTGATGTACCTGGTGTTACATCCGCCGGTGGCGTTACTGTCACTGTTCCTGTGTTTGGATCCACTTCCGCTGTCCAACCATCTGGAATACTTCCTGTTGGAATTTCAAACATTGTACCCGGTGGTAATTCTGGATCTCCTGTTTGTGGTACTGTTACAGGTACGTTTGGTTTCGTATGACCTTCTTCATAACCTGGATTGTGATTTCCACTATCTGGTGTATCTACTGTCACCTTAATTGGCGTCTCTTCACTTGATCCATCTGGATATGTTACTTTCACTGGTATATCTACTGATGTACCTGGTGTTACATCCGCCGGTGGCGTTACTGTCACTGCACCTGTGTTTGGATCCACTTCCGCTGTCCAGCCATCTGGAATACTTCCTGTTGGAATTTCAAACGTTGTTCCTGGTGGTAATTCCGGATCTCCTGTTTGTGGCACTGTTACAGGTACATTCGGTTTCGTATGACCTTCTTCGTATCCTGGTGTGTTCTCTTGTGCTCCATTTGGATCTACTGTCACCTTAATTGGCGTCTCTTCACTTGATCCATCTGGATATGTTACTTTCACTGGTATATCTACTGATGTACCTGGTGTTACATCCGCCGGTGGCGTTACCGTCACTGTTCCTGTGTTTGGATCTACTTCCGCTGTCCAACCATCTGGAATACTTCCTGTTGGAATTTCAAACGTTGTACCCGGTGGTAATTCTGGATCTCCTGTTTGTGGCACTGTTACAGGTACGTTTGGTTTCGTATGACCTTCTTCGTATCCTGGTGTGTTCTCTTGTGCTCCATTTGGATCTACTGTCACCTTAATTGGTGTCTCTTCACTTGATCCATCTGGATACGTTACTTTCACTGGTATATCTACTGATGTACCTGGTGTTACATCCGCCGGTGGCGTTACTGTCACTGCACCTGTGTTTGGATCTACTTCCGCTGTCCAACCATCTGGAATACTTCCTGTTGGAATTTCAAACGTTGTTCCTGGTGGTAATTCTGGATCTCCTGTTTGTGGCACTGTTACAGGTACGTTTGGTTTCGCATGACCTTCTTCGTATCCTGGTGTGTTTTCTTGTGCATCATTTGGATCCACTGTGACACGTACTGTTGTCGTATCCGTTGAACCATCTGGATATGTCACTGTCACCGGAACATCTACTGATGTACCTGGTGTCGCATCCGCCGGTGGCGTTACTGTCACTGCACCTGTGTTTGGATCAATTGTCGCTGTCCAGCCTGCTGGAATGTTTGATCCTCCTGGAATCTCATAACGACTACCTGTTGGAATTGTCGTATCTCCTGTTTGTGGTACTGTCACTGGCATACTTGGTTTCGTACGTCCTTCTTCATAACTTGGGTTATGGTTACCACTATCTGGTGTATCCACTGTCACTTTTACTGGTGTTTCTTCACTTGATCCATCTGGATATGTCACTTTCACTGGTATATCTACTGATGTGCCTGGTGTCGCATCTGCCGGTGGCGTTACTGTCACTACACCTGTGTTTGGATCTACTTCTGCTGTCCAACCTGCTGGAATCGTTGTATTTGGCGGTATTTCAAATGTTGTTCCTGATGGTAAATTTGGATCTTTTGTTTGTGGTACCATCACTGGTGTATTTGGTTTTGTGTGACCTTCTTCGTATCCTGGTGTGTTTTCTTGTGCATCATTTGGATCCACTGTAACACGTACTGTTGTCGTATCCGTTGAACCATCTGGATATGTCACTGTCACCGGAACATCCACTGATGTACCTGGTGTTGCATCCGCTGGTGGTGTTACCGTCACTGCACCTGTATTTGGATCAATTGTCGCTGTCCAGCCTGTTGGAATGTTTGATCCTCCTGGAACCTCAAAACGACTACCTGTTGGAATTGTCGTATCTCCTGTTTGTGGTACTGTCACTGGCATACTTGGTTTTGTACGACCTTCATTATAGCCTGGTGTGTTTTCTTGTGCATCATTTGGATCCACTGTGACACGTACTGTTGTCGTATCCGTTGAACCATCTGGATATGTCACTGTCACCGGAACATCTACTGATGTACCTGGTGTCGCATCCGCCGGTGGCGTTACTGTCACTGCACCTGTGTTTGGATCAATTGTCGCTGTCCAGCCTGCTGGAATATTTGATCCTCCTGGAATCTCAAAACGACTACCTGTTGGAATTGTCGTATCTCCTGTTTGTGGTACTGTCACTGGCATACTTGGTTTTGTGTGACCTTCTTCGTATCCTGGTGTGTTTTCTTGTGCATCATTTGGATCCACTGTAACACGTACTGTTGTCGTATCCGTTGAACCATCTGGATATGTCACTGTCACCGGAACATCTACTGATGTACCTGGTGTTACATCCGCCGGTGGTGTTACCGTCACTGCACCTGTGTTTGGATCAATTGTCGCTGTCCAGCCTGCTGGAATGTTTGATCCTCCTGGAATCTCATAACGACTACCTGTTGGGATTGTCGTATCTCCCGTTTGTGGTACTGTTACTGGCATACTTGGTTTTGTACGACCTTCATTATAGCCTGGTGTATTCTCTTGTGCATCATTCGGTACAACCGTTACACGTGCTGTTGTCGTATCCGTTGAGCCATCTGGATATGTCACTGTCACCGGAACATCCACTGATGTACCTGGTGTTGCATCCGCTGGTGGTGTTACCGTCACTACACCTGTATTCGGATTAACTGTCGCTGTCCAGCCTGCTGGAATGTTTGATCCTCCTGGAATATCATAACGACTGCCTGCAGGGATTGTCGTATCTCCTGTTTGCTGAATATCAACAGCAACACTTGGTTTTGTAGAACCACCTGGATAGCTTGGGTTATGAACATCTGCTTGTGGTATCGCAGCCGGTATTGTAATTTCAGAACCATTTAAATCTATTCTCATCAAGCCGCTTCCAACTTTATTCGGTTCATAACTCGATGTAATTAAGAAGTTATACTTTTCTGTCTTGTTTAAGCCGAGTTGATCTACAGTTGCTGTCCATGTTTTCCCTGCGTAATTCGCTGTTAATGTACTTGATGCAGCATCATAACTTAATATAATATCGTTCAGCCTTTGACCATGGAATCGCCCATCATTGTGATCAGGCGTATTAAAGGCATAGACAATTTTATTGATTGGTCTATCTTTTGAACCAATCGCATCAGAACCAACTTGTTGCGTTACACCTGAAGCATCATTTCTAACAAATGTACCGTATCCTATCATACGCGCACCAATCTCTGATAAATTACGCACTTTATCTTTATCTAAAGGATCGGTTGTTCCTCTTACATTATTGAAAGCGGTATCAATTTTAAACCCAGCTGCGTTTGGTAATCCACGATCTCTTAGGATACCGCCTTGATTTAAATAATCTTGACCATTTACAGTCGTGAATATAAAGCCCCAACCGTTTGAATCTGTAGTATTCGATTGGTTATTGTTCGCAATACGAAGTTTAATTGTGAAATCTTGATCAAATCCAATTTGTTGGTCAAATTGAAGTGCCCCTTTTCCACCGATATTACTTCTATTTTCGTTAAATGCTGTTAACACACCTTCATCTGGAAAATCTCCTGGGAAAGTATGTTGCGTAATCGTACCAAATTTTTGGAAATGATTCTCTCCTGTTACTCTCACCATTTGTGTTGTTGTCGTATCCGCTGCAAAAAACGCTGATCTGAAGTAAGCAGTTTCAGGTCGAGAACTGATATTCAACAAAGATGCTTGCGGTGTATTATTCATTTGGTCAGCCAGTGCTTTTACTTGCTCATAGCTCACCGTTGCTTGTGCATCGTTACCAGATAATACTTTTGTAGCCTTGGCCGGTATATCTTCAGCCGTCACTGTGTTATCTGCTGCTGTTACCGTGTTTTCTACTGATACTTTGTTCGCTTCAACAGGTGCTGACGCCTCAGTTGGGACCTCTTGCGCTGTTACTTTTTCATCTTGTGGTGTCACTTCATTAGAAGGTTGTACGTCTTGTGTCTTCGTATTATCAACTGGTGTTTGATTGTTACTTTCTTCGACGGGTGTGGCTACCACTTGATCCTTTTCTACTGTCGTGTTACTGCTTTGCGTTTCGTCATGCTTTACTGCATCTTCTTGTTTTGTCTCTACTTCACTGTCATTGAGTGGTTGACTTTCAACTACCGTTTCTTCAACAGGTGTAGCATCTTCTGAATTGGTCTGAGGTGTTTCGGTTATTGGATCCACGATATCAACCGTTACACTTTTAATTTCTTCTTTAGCCTGTTCATCCAATTCAGACGCATCGGCATTGTTCGATACACCTAAATACAACAATGAACCGATTAAAATGGAAGCTGTTCCCACTGTAAATTTACGAATGGAATACTTATTCAGCTTGTTCGGTAAAAAATCAAGTCTTTTTGATTTTTTCGGATTTTTCATTAATTGATTTACCTCCTAAATAAATTTAAAACTAGATAAACACCATTACTTTTAAAAGTATCTTTCAAAAAATTACTACAATTAAAAAAATGTACATTTTCTACAAGTAAGTTTAACAACAAAATGAACATGTATCAACTCAATTATTTTTTATAATAACTAGCGTTTAATATAAATGGTTTTTATAGAATTTTGTAATCGAAATAATATTGTTGATTCGGTTAATAATATCCTTCAAAAATACTGTATTAGTCTTATTTCCAGCTGCCTGATCCATGGCGTTCATTTTATATTTTCGGAATATTGAGATAATTTAAGACATCATGATTGTAGTGAGAAAACATATCAATTCGATTAACATTCATTTGGCATAATGATAAACAATAGAAATGAAATAGTGAGAATCCATCGAAGAATAATGGTTAATATAAAATTTAGGGAGCCCTAACTTTTTTGTTTACAAATTCGAATTTTCATGTTACCTTTAAGATGTTCAAATCGATAATACATGAAGCGTTGCTTTTTTATAACGATTCATCTGGTCTCAAAGGCATAATATGAGCCCTATGCGTACACTGTGATGACCGCATGAACGATATAACTCAGCATTTACGCACTGTTTTATCATTTGAGCCCATCGATGAAACGATAGACATTTCTGTTGAATCGATGATGGGAATGTGTGAAGGTCTTTGATGTTTGTTTTGGTGCGCACCCTTACATCATTGTACGAACACATGACAATGTAGATGCCAATCTCAACATTGTTCGTTTCTATCAAATCCGTTACTTAACACCAAGGGTCAAGAATTATCAACATATCAGTCATTCCTAAAAGACAACAGTAAACAAGCATTCATCTTTCCCTTACTAAGTAAAAGCCAAGTTGAACAATCTCAGTATCGTTGATGGCAGATTGTTACAACGAAAATGTTTATCCTCCATAACTAAAAAGTTTGAACAGCAGGTATGAATCCTAATAGGCAGCTCAATTTCAATCCTGTGTTATCCCTCTAACACATCGGATTGTCCGACATTGACTGTGACATGTAGAAAGCGTCATTGTATAAATAGCCCTTGAGTACGATGACATTCGGTCGTTACGTGATATCCCTAAAGTACGTAACACCTCCAATAATTACAAATTGATTCTATAGTAAAACGTGTTGTATAGCGATAAACTCCCTGTCGACTATTACAACAATCTCGAACATCTTGTATCATTTTTACAACTCTAGATTCTTAAAAATCATCTTAAAACCTTTAGACCCCTGATGTGCTTCATCTCACATCAGGGGCAATTTTTGGGTTCTGTACTTTTAATTACACCTGATGATACCTAATGGGATGAAGACGATATGCCTTTTTAATGGCACACCAAATGTTATGACTATGTTATAACGTGTGGTATAATTATATTAAAGGGAGTGATGATACATGAAAATGTTATCAAAAGTTATAAAAAATGGAAATAGCCAAGCAATCAGTTTAAATAAATCCATCTTAAACGAAGCAGGTTTAAACATTGGGGATTCTTTAAATGTAGAAATAAGCGAGGGCGCAGTTAAGTTTACCAAAAGAGAAAAGTCAATTATAAATGAAATTCATGATTTTTATCGTAATGGGGGTCACTATGATGAAAAAGAAATTGATTTTGGCGATCAAGTAGGTCAAGAACTATGGTAAAACAATTCGACATTGTAATGATTGATTTAGATCCTACTCGAGGTAAAGAAAAACAAAAATACCGACCGTGTGTAATTGTAAGCAACAATTTTGTCAATCAAGGCTCGCCTTTTGTTTGGGCTTTACCTATAACTAACAGAACCAAGAGGTTTCCTTCAGATATAGTTGTTAAAACAAAACATAATAGCATAACAGGTATCATTGATTCGCTGCAAATAAGAGCTTTAGATATTAAAGCCAGAAATAATAAAATTGTAGATGAATTAGATGAGAGTATCAAGTCTGACGTCATCAAGACTATCATTGCACACTCTAAAATAATTTAAAGTTCAAGGGGGCTGGGACATAGGGTTTCAGTTCCTAAGAAAAACACCACAAAAATTTTTTTGAAATGATTTTGTGGTGTTTTTCATTCAAATTCTACTTGAAATTAGCGGCTCTTTGTCAACGTCGGTTGGTGAAAAAATATTCGTGCTTCTATATAATGAATACGTGAATTTAAATGTTCAACAGGTATTTCTCTATAGTCTGGTTCACACCTTTTATTTCACTGGTTCAGGTTTTTCCTTTTCCTATACAAAATGCATAAACCCCTTTCAAACTGTTCTTCAAACGTGCAGTGATGGAATCGAATTGCTATCAATCACATCATCCACGATATCATCAAATCCTGCCCACCGATATCCAGAATAATCAACAATTACCCAACCCGTTCTTGATTTCCCCATATCTTTAATGGTTTTTGCGATGTTCGGATTAATATAAGATGCGTAGTAGTAAATACTGTTCAGTGCACTTCCACCTGAGGAAACATTTAAATAGTTCATATATAACGTGTGCGGATCCGAATTTGTTTTACTGCGCATTAAAAGGTTTTTGACCGCTGCTAATTTATCACCATAATAATCTTTATACTCATCTTGCACAACAAGATGAATATGCTTTTCGTTAATCTCAGTGGCAAAAGTGGCGTTATCCGACCAATGTATACCCTGCCGACTTGTGCCATAACCGCTTGTCATCTGTGTTGGTCCCATTCTATTAAAAAGTACAATTTTGCCTCTTGTTTCTGCTAAAGTGGGGTTTGAATGATGACCTTTATAAAAAAGTGTACTGAATCTAGGATCATCAAAGTAGTGTTCTCTAAAAACAGACTCAAATGATTGGTGTACATGGCTGTCATTGTAATGATCTTTTTTCATCGACATAATAATCGTTTCATGGGGATAAACCGTTAAATATGCCCTTGCTGCATTTAAAAAGGTCCCGAGTTCATGATGTAAATAAATGACACCATGGTGTATCGAAATCGTTTGATTTGTTGACGCACGACCTCTTATATCAAAAAAGCGAATACCATGTTCCATTTGTTGTATGTAGTTCAAAGTTTGTGTTTTTGCCCATACAGATTTAACGGGATCTTCCAACGTAAAGGAACCACTATCATGTGTGCCAGGAATGTTGATTTCAGTAAGTGGGAGATGTGCATCGAGGGAACTCATCCAATTTTCAGAGTGCTCACTTAATACGACTGAAGCGCGTGCAATCGGAGTAAACAATAACATTAAACTAACAACAAGTGCAAAAGCCCCTATTCTTTTCATCATCACCATCATCCAACCTCTTTCTATGTTATTTTAAAAACTAATTTAATTATATAATTATTCTCTTTTTGGAATATAGTATTTATACATAATGAAGGGGTTGTATCAGTAGAAATTTAACCATTGACATTCATTTATTTCGGTGCTCTCATAAAGCTTCAAGGTTTGATTTCCATCTTGAATGCGCCTTGTTATCAGCCATTCAAAATAAAAGCTGACCCTCATCCGTGTTTACCTGCCTTCTTTACAAGGACTTAACTTCATTGCCCCTGGTTCAACTGAAGTTCTGGTATTCGGATGGTGTCAGCCTCTGTCATAGATTGTTCGTATCACGATTTACTCTATAACTTGATTCACTTTCAAAATGTGACATACCTCTTTATCACTGTTCGATTAATGTTGTGTTTCTAATTTTAAAGGGATTTTTATCGTCGGTGCTAATTTTTTGCCTTCCATCAATTGTACGATAGATGTCATGGCACGTTGCCCCATGACTTGAGGTTGTTGTGCAACTGTAGCATTTAATCGTTTGTTTTGTATGGATTTCATCGCATCGTCATTGCCATCAAAACCAACAACTAACACATTTTTATCGCCAATCGCTTCTATTGCACCGAGTGCCATCTCATCATTGTGCGCAAAAATGGCTTGAATATCGGGATGTGCCTGTAAGAGATTTTGTGTCACATTCAAGCCTTCTGCACGATCAAATTTTGCACTTTGTTTTGCAATAACATCTAACTCCTGATCTGCAATTTCATGGAAGCCTTGACCTCTCTCTCTCGTTGCACTCGCACCAGGAACCCCCTCTAGTTCTACTACTTTCGCATTTTTTCCTAACTGATTGACAATATAGGTTGCCCCCATTTTCCCTCCTTCTACATTGTCTGAAGCGATGAATGTCGCCACTTGTCCTTTATCTACCGATCGGTCTAATGTGATGACAGGGATTCCTTCATGATTCGCTGATTCCACTGCACTTGCAATGGCACTAGAGTCAGTTGGATTAATAATTAAATAATCCACTTGTTGTTGGACTAAATCTTCAATATCGTTCGTTTGTTTTGCAGCGTCGTCACGCGCATCGACAACTTTAATTTTCATACCTTGTTTTTGAGCTTCTTCTTCAATTCCATTTTTAATCGACACAAAAAATGGATTATTCAGTGTCGAAAGGCTGACCCCAATCGTCACGTCTGATTTCTTTTTATGATGAGGTCCTTTGTTATCTTTTTTCACTGGAGATTCCAACGAACACGCTGCTAACAATAAAATGACCGTAATAAATAGAATGATTCGTCTTTTCATCATTTTTGCCTCTTTCACTTATTTTTTTCGATCAATGCACACTGCAATCAGGATGACGATTCCTTTGACGACTTGTTGATAAAATGACGATACACCTAATAGGTTCAAACCATTATTCAATACGCCAATAATCAAAACCCCGATTAATGTACCGACAATCCGCCCCTTGCCGCCAGTCAAAGATGTACCACCAAGTACAACAGCCGCTATTGCATCCAGTTCATATGCCGTTCCTGCAGTTGGTTGTGCTGAATTAAGCCGCGACGTTAAAATCGCCCCCGCCAATGCAGACATTAAACCCGAAATACCATATATGAGCACTTTAATCCGTGTCACTTTAATTCCGGAAATCAATGCGGCTGTTTCGTTACCTCCAATCGCATACGTATGTCGCCCAAAAGTCGTCCGATGTAAAATGATAAACAAAATAATAAATACGAGGGTCATCGTGACTGCGGGGACAGGCACACCGAAAAAGTAACCTTTCCCGAACAATTGAAAGAGGTAATTGTTCCCCAGATTTGTGATCGGATTCCCGTCTGTCACAACGAGCGTCAATCCACGAAAGATCGTCATCGTCGCTAATGTCACAATGAATGGGGCCATTTGCCATTTTGCAATAAAAACACCATTAATGAGACCTAGCAAAAAGCCAATCAGTACACCGATGATGATGGCAACGATTGGATCAATCCCATGGGTGATCATTAACGCAATCAATGCAGATGAAAATGCCAACATCGAGCCGACTGATAAATCAATACCTCCTGTTAAAATGACAAAAGTCATACCAAATGCGATCAAGCCATTGATTGAGACTTGACGTAAAAGATTCAATAAATTAGACAAGTCTAGAAAAGCAGTATTAAAAATACTAATGACAATGATAAGTATAATCAGCCCTATAAATGGAAGTATTTTCTCAAAAAATGGTGCTTTAGCTGTTAATGATTTCATCTAAAGTTCCCCCTGTTGCTAATGTCATAATGTGTTCTTCTGTCATCGCATCGCCTTTTAATTGACCCGCGATTTTCCCTTCATGAATGACGATGACGCGGTCGCTCATTCCGATGACTTCAGGCAATTCTGAAGAAATCATAATCATCGAGACGCCATGTGCTGTTAATTCATTCATCAATTGATAAATCTCTCGTTTTGCGCCCACATCAATGCCACGTGTCGGTTCATCCAAAATAATAATCTTCGGCCCTGTACTCATCCATTTTGCCAAGACGACCTTCTGTTGATTGCCTCCTGACAATGCAGAAACCGGACGTAAATCATCGCCTTTAATATTCAAACGCTGTTGCATCTGCAAAACGAATTGCTTCACCCGCTCTGTATCAACAAAACCCCGTTTCGCAAAACTTTTAAGTGATGGGAGCACCATATTATCACGAATGGAGAAGTCGAGTATCAGCCCCTCATCTTTGCGTTGCTCGGTTATCATCGCCAAGCCATAACGCATGGCTTCTTGAGGCGACGTTATACGCACCGCTTCACCATTGATTTTGATAGCGTTTTCATTTTTATCAATGCCAAATAAACTGCGCATCATTTCAGTGCGACCTGCGCCCATCAAACCACTCACACCTAAAATTTCTCCCTCATGCAATTGAAATTGTACATCTTTAATTCCCGCACCTTGATGATTTAAAGATTCAACTTCTAACACAACGGGCTTTTCAACATAGTCACGTGTCGGATATTGCGAATCGATGTCTCTCCCTACCATCGCTTTAACAATGTCAGAGTAACACGTCTCATCGACTGGGCGAGACCAAATCGTTTTTCCATCGCGCATGACAGTGATTTCATCTGCAATATCAAAAATTTCTGCCATCCGATGTGAAATGTAAACAAATGCAACACCTTGCGCTTTCAATCGACGAATTAATTTAAAGAGCGTCTGAATTTCAGTATCTGTCAATGTTGCTGTGGGCTCATCCATAATAATGACCCTCGCATCAGTCATCAATGCTTTTGCAATTTCTATCATTTGCTGTTCTCCAATTGAACAATGTTTTGCCAACTGATTAAAGGAAATTTGAAAATCTAACATGTCAAAAATCTCTTCAGCTTGTACACGCATCGCATTTTGATCTAAAAATCCCCATGCATGATGCATCTCCTTACCGACAAACAAATTTTCAAGTACTGTCAACTCTGGCCAAATATTCAACTCTTGATGAATAAAAGTAATCCCCTCTGCTTCTGCTTGTTTAGGATTGTCAAATGTCTTTAATTGTCCAAAATAATGGATTGTCCCTTCATCTTTGTCATGCATCCCAACAAGCACTTTCATCAATGTTGATTTTCCAGCACCATTTTCACCCATCAATGCGTGAACAGTTCCTGCTTCTATTGTAAAATCTACACCTCGTAAGACGTGGTGTGCCCCGAAAGACTGATGAATATTCGTCATTTGAATCATAGGCTCCACTCCTTTTCACCCTATGCTTTTTAATATGATGACGATGCGTCAACACGACCTCATATAATATCCAATTCGCTTATACATCAAAAGTTTGCGCCAAATCTTCTATGACAGGCATGCCTCCTTGTGCGCCCATTCCAGTAACGGAATAACTCGCTGCTAAATTCGCAAATTCAATCACCTTTTTTAATGGGTATCCCTTTTGAAGTCCAACCGCTAAAGCACCGTTAAACGTATCTCCAGCACCTGTTGTATCTTTAACAACACTTTTAACACTTGGCACTTGAATCATTTGTTCTCCATTATGATACACTGCGCCGCTTGACCCTAACGTTACAATCAATTGATTTGGATAATGTGCAAGTGTTGTTTCCAGTGCTTGTCCTTCAAACAAACATGCATGCTCTGTTTCATTTGGTGTTAAATAATCCACTTGTGTAATCACGCTTTCTGGAATAGCACGATAAGGTGCTGGATTCAAAATAGAGACAATGCCATGTTTCGCACAATAATCAATCACACATATCACCGTTTCTGTTGGAATTTCTTGTTGAATTAACACGATATCTCCTTCTGACATGCGATCAAGTTGTGGCTGTACACGGTCAGGTGTCAAATATTGATTGGCAGATGGCACGACGATAATCCGATTATCTTGTTCCGATAAGATAATATGCGCAGTCCCGGAAGGTATCCCCTCAATGACTTGAATCCCTTCAACATTGACATGATTCATTTCAAGATTTTGTCGAATTTGTTCTCCCCATGCATCTGTCCCAACACAACCGATCATGTGCACCCCATCGCCTAAGCGTGCGGCTGCCACTGCTTGATTTGCACCTTTTCCTCCAGGTGTTGTGAAAAAGTCATCACCTAATACGGTCTCGCCTTGTGCCGGTACCGATTCCGTTGATACGACTAAATCCATCGACATACTACCAACGACATAAATTTGCCCCATCTTCATTCCTCCTTGTTGATTCACGTTCAATTAATGTCACATCTAACACTGTTTTCAGAGGCACCTCTGCATGCCCTTCTATTTGAGCAATGAGTTTTAATACCGCTTGTTCTCCAAGTTGATAAGTGGGTTGATTGACCGTTGTCAGCCCCGGAACGACCCATGGCGCCATAGGAACATCATCATAACCGACGACTTGTACCTCCTCTGGAACACGTATCCTTTCATCATGTAGCCATTTCAACACACGAAATGCCGATGCATCTTGACCACAAATCACACTATCCACTGCACCGTCATGAATTAATGTTAAAAGTACTTCACGTGTCATATTCAAATCAGGCATCTCATAAATCATACAACCTGCTTCTTTCAACACTTGTTTTGCCACTTGATAACGTTGTTGAAATGATTGATAATGTTGATCTTGATATACAATCAACACCCTTCGACCCGCACCACGCAAAACGGCTTCTGCTTGTAGTCGACCCCCTTGTTGATGATTCGCTTCTACACAATAAGCTTCTACAGTTGTTCGATCAATGAGCACATGCGGCCCTTCATAACTTTGAAGCGCTTCAAAAGCCTCTACTGAAGCCAACTGAGATGCAATCACACCACTGCAATGATTCGACTTAAACGTCATCAAATAGTCCATCTCTTTTTGACCGTTCATCGCCCCATTCCCAATCATAATATGATAGCCGTGCGCCATAGCCGTATCCTCTACGCCACGTGCCACCTGTGTAAAAAACGGATTGCTCATATCAGGTAACAACAATCCCAACACTTTGGATTGCTTCATATTTAACGTGCGTGCAACTTCATTTGGTGCATAATTCAATGCTTCAATGGCCTGCTCTATTTTCATTTTTGTTGCCGCTTTAACATAACCATTATGATTGATCGCACGCGAGACGGTCGCTACGGAGACCCCTGCAAATGCGGCTACTTCTTTCATCGTTGTCATGATATTCCTCCTGATGTGGAAACGTTTACATATAAAGTACCATGAGTTATTGTACCATGCAATCAAAATCAGTCTATTCCAATCATCACTCAAACAATGCGCGACAAAATGGCTATTCAAGCACTCTACTTTGTTCTATACCATAACAATAGTATATTAAATGTATGAACAGATTGAGAAAAACTGATAGAAATAAAGGAGCGCAATCATGACAACATTTCAACTTGGCACAACTATGCCTGATTTCACACTTCAAACAACAGAAGGGACATCGTTTGACTTCCATCAATATCAACAAGATTATCCTAATCAATGGTACTTCGTAATTAACTTCCGTGGTTCATGGTGTCCTATTTGTATGGAAGAAGTCGAGCAACTGGTTGCAAATCAGCGTTACTTCGAAGGTAAAAATATTAAAGTCATTTTGGTGTCAGACGATTCAGCTGACAATCTCCACCAAATGGTCGAAAAGAAACAAGTCCCATACCCTGTACTTGTTGATGAAAACAGTACATTTGCAGATGTTTATGGTGTATTCAAACATGCAGATGACACACTTTATGACGACCACGGCACACATAATGAACCGGCATATTTCCTCATTTCTGAGGACAATCGATTATTATATCAACAAAAACAAACCAATCCGTTTGGACGTCCAACAATGGTCGAATTGCGTAAAATGATTCAATATATCCAAAAAACATATAAAAAAGCATAATCGTTTAATAAAAGAAACAAAAAGAGGCTGAGACAATGAATAAACAAAGTCTCAGCCTTTTTTGCGCGGTTTCACTTCACTTTAGTTTCTCCTTTTACCACTGACACAAACGACACGTATGCGCGTGACGTTGATAAATCTGATCGATTTTCGGCTTTACATCTCGCTCATAATTCCAAATATATCGAATGAACTCAAAGCTAATGATGTGAGGATTATCACCGATTTGAGGATGATGTCTCCCCTTTAAATACCGTCTCATTACTCGTAAAATACACCGCCATCTCGCATCCGTTAAAACAATCAGCACGTCCGCACGCGCCAGCCTTTGATCTAACGTCTTTGTATACGTCCCATCAACCACCCATGACGGTGTCTCGACAATTGTATCTACATGATGTTCAAGTATTGGCGCATCAACCAACACACCGCCTTCCCATGCATAGTAATCCAAGTGATAATACGGTATGTTGAATCGTTTCCCTAATCGTGCACATAGTGTAGATTTACCGGCTCCCGGCATTCCAACAATGACAATACGTTGACAAGTCATATGCGACTCCTTTCAAATTTTTCATCTTCGTCTAAATTCTCTTAATATTAATCAAGTTTTCCGATGAATACAATAAAAGCAAACGGGATACCCTTCTCAACATGGTGACACATGTGATGCCTTCTTATCGATGACATATCCACCTCTACATTATAATGATTCACGCGTTTTCCTCGTTAATGACCATCTATTAATATAACTTTTTTCCCTTTTATTGACAATGTCAGTTATTCTTGACACTCAAATCAATATGTCCCAAATTTTGATAATTATGAAAATAATACCTTGTATTCTGATAGGAATTATATTAATATAGCAATATCAAAATACATGGGGGCATGTTTTATGGCATTATTTTTATTAGAAACACAAGATTTATCATTTGCGAAGTCGAAAGTTGAATTGGATGAGAAAGTCCGTTCATTGTCTGCACAATCAGGTTCAGAATTGATTGAAGTACAAGTGACCGAAGATTTATCCCATGGTTACTTCATTGTTGAAAGCAACGACGAAGCCCAAGCAAAACAATTTTTAGAATCTGGGGGAATTAAAGTTAGCCTGGTCAAAGAGGTTCGACTGGTGGGTAAAGATCTAGATGAAGTCAAACAAGGTGATGTATCCATCGACTATCTTGTGACTTGGAACATTCCTGAGGGGATTACAATGGATCAATATTTAGCACGTAAAAAGAAAAATTCTGTACATTATGAAGAGGTGCCTGAAGTCCAATTCCAAAGAACTTATGTGTGTGAAGACATGACGAAATGTGTCTGTCTCTACAATGCACCAGATGAAGCAGCGGTACGCCGTGCGCGTGAAGCTGTCGACACACCAATTGATGAAATCGAAAAAATTTAAAAACTGTTAAATCGACTATTTGTAATGACAAAAGGGCTGTGACACAAATAGCGAAAATGGATTAGGGAGTGAGATGACTTCTATAACACATCACCACTCCCTTTATTCTCACTATAAATCTTAGTATTTAAATAAGAATTAGGAGGATGGCGATGATTGAAATTCAACAACTCAATCACTACTTCGATAAACAGCACGTCATTCAAAATTTTAGTTTATCTGTGCCTCGAGGTAAGATTATCAGCTTTATTGGAAAAAGTGGTTGTGGCAAGTCTACACTTTTAAATATTATTGGCGGATTTCTCACGCCCTCAACAGGTCAAGTGTCCATCAATGGCGCGCGTAAAACCGCACCGTCTGCTGAATGTTTAATGTTATTTCAGCATCACAATTTATTACCCTGGAAAACTGTTCGCGATAACATCAAACTCGGATTACAACGCCCCCTTCAAGAAGGGGAAATCGAACATCACCTTGTCACAGTGGGGCTCAAAGACAAAGGAAACCACTTTCCCGAGTCGCTCTCTGGAGGGATGAAACAACGCGTTGCCATCTGTCGCGCACTCGTTCACCAACCTGATGTCATTCTACTCGATGAGCCGCTCGGTGCACTGGATGCTTTTACACGCTACCAATTACAAGATGTTTTAATTACACTGAGTACACATACACAGGCGACATTAATTTTGGTCACACATGATATTGATGAAGCACTCTATCTATCAGATGAGGTCATTTTATTAGGTGACGGATGTCGTATCATCAACCAATATCCCATTCATTATCCACATCCTAGACACCGCAACAATGCACAACTACTCACATTACGGGACAATATCATGAAAGATTTTGCAATTCACCATACCGCTGACTCGGAATCTATAAAATAATGAGGAATATCTATGAAAAAAATATTGCCGTTGTTACTCATATGTCTCATTAGTATAACCGGATGTAGCAATCCTCATGCGTCGAATTCGCGTGAGCACACACCAAAAGTGATAAAAATCGGATATTTACCGATTACACATGCAGCCAACTTAATGATGACACAAACGATTAATGAAAAAAACAGCAGTTCTCACTATCAAATCCAGCTCGTCCGCTTCAATAATTGGCCCGATTTGATGGATGCGTTAAACAGCGGGCGTATTGATGGGGCTTCTACTTTAATTGAACTTGCAATGAAGGCCAAATCTAAAGGCGCACCGATTAAAGCCGTCGCACTGGGTCATCATGAAGGAAATGTGGTCATCGGACAAAACGGACAACAGCTCGATGATTTTCATCCAAACAAAGATTATGCTTTTGCGATACCGCATCGTTATTCCACACATTATTTATTATTAGAGCAAATGCGTCACAAATTAAACATTCCAGAAGGACATTTTCACTACCATGAAATGGCGCCCGCAGAAATGCCTGCAGCGCTAAATGAGCAACGCATCTCTGGCTATTCCGTCGCAGAACCTTTTGGCGCATTAGGTGAAAAACTAGGTCAAGGACACCTGCTTCAACACGGCAGTGATTTAATTCCAGATGCCTATTGTTGCGTACTCGTACTTCAAGAAAATCTCCTTCAACAACACCGACAAGCTGTCAACGATTTAATGCATGATTATAAAACAGCTGGCTATGATATGACCAATCAACAAAAAAGTGTCGATCTCATGGCACACTACTTAAAACAAGATCGTAAAATTCTTGAACGCTCTGCGCAATGGACAACATATGGTGATTTGACAATTGAACAAAGTGGCTATCAAGCTATTGCCCATGACGTTGCTGCACATCATCTATTTGATCCACCTTCGTTCAACAATTTTGTGGATCCCACATTCTATCAAAAGGGGTGAGAACTATCCGCTCACATATGACACAACGTTACATTCTGCCATGCATCACTTTTCTATTATTTTTGCTTATTTGGCAAAGCGTCATTTGGATTGGACAATATCCGCCTGTGTTATTACCGGGTCCACTTCAAGTTGGTCAAAGTATATGGACATTTTTAGTGACAGGGGAAATCTTTATACACCTTGGCATTAGCCTGTATCGCTTTATAATTGGATTTGTACTCGCGATCATTGTCGCATTACCCGTAGGCTTTTTATTAGGGCGTAGTCAAACTTTCCTACATGCCATTGAACCGTTACTCCAACTCTTAAGACCCATTTCACCTATCGCTTGGTCACCGTTTATTGTCTTATGGTTCGGGATTGGAAACGCACCCGCCATTGTCATCATTTTTATTGCGGCGTTTTTCCCTATCGTTTTCAACACCATTAAGGGCGTACGAACGATTGATGACCATTATTTAAAAATAGCCCAAAACCTCAACTTATCCGGTTGGTCGCTCTATTACAACATTATTTTCCCTGGAGCATTCAAGCATATGATGAGTGGGATTCATATTGCTGTCGGTACGAGTTGGATTTTCTTAGTATCAGGGGAAATGATTGGCGCACAATCCGGCCTTGGCTTTTTAATCGTAGACTCACGTAACATGCTCAATCTAGAGGATGTATTATCCGCAATCTTTTTTATCGGGATTTTCGGATTTTTAATTGACCGTTGCATTAGTTACTTAGAAAAATTAATACTTAAACGTTTTGGAGAAGCGTGACGTAAAGGAGAATACACATGAAAACGATCGAAACACTCATTGATACAGAACTCCGCCCTCATGTCATTGCGATTGATCATGGGCGCTATTATGCACAACCTTTTTTACAACAACTTTTACAGCAAGGATTCCTAACGCAAGACAACCTCGTTCAAAACGCACAAACTATAGAAAAAGTGTCTTATACTTGCTTAACGACTGGATTTTGCCTTTGGTGCCAACTGGCCTTTTCAACCTATTTAAAACAAGCACCTCAACAGGCACTTCATCAAGACTTACAGCAACAAGTTTTATCGGGAGAAGTATTCGGGGCTACGGGGCTTTCTAACCCAATGAAATCCTTCAATGCCTTAGAAGATTTCAATCTTTCCCACCACTATGAAGGGACAACATTAGTCGTAAATGGTAAGCTTCCTGCTGTCAGTAATATGGGGCCTCATCATTATTTTGGGGCGATTTCAAAACAACGTGATGGTGAAGAACGCGTGATGTTTATCATTCAAGCGTCTACAGAGGGACTTACTTTAGAAGAAAAGTCTCAATTCTTGGGTGTCAATGGTTCTGCTACATATAGCGTCACGTTCGACAACGTCATCATCCCACACGATCAAATCATCTCAACAGATGCAGAGTCCTTTGCTGCAATCATTCGTCCACAATTTGTCGCATTACAAATCCCAATCGCTTTAGGTTCAATCCAAAGTTCACTTGATTTAATCGATCAATTTTCAAATGCACAAAATGGCATCAATGCCTATTTAGAATACGATGTTGAAGCATACCAATTACAGTATCAGACGTTACGCGAGCAATATTATACATTATTGAATGAAAAACAAGGCAACTTAAGCGATGACTTACTCGAAATCATTCAATTGAAAAAATCATTGGGTTACTTGTTGCTCGATGTGAACCAAGCATCGATGGTCAATGGCGGATCGCGTGCCTATTCACCGATAGCGCCACAAGTAAGAAAATTAAAAGAAGGCTTCTTCTTTGCCGCATTAACGCCAACATTGCGTCACTTAGGTAAGCTTGAGGCGACATTCCAGACAGCATAAACGAATGCGACCGCACTGATTTCACATGCCCTCTTCAAAATTTTCATTTTTACTGTCTACGGAGAACCGTCATTTGTCAGCGGTTCTCCGTTTTTACACGTATTTTTTATTTACCACCTCATAATGGACACCTTTGTTCTTCACAATTCACTTCTCCTTTTCAATACGCAATGATGTGTCACCCCTCGTATGAAAAAATATCATGATATCGCTATTTAATTGAAATTATATTGATTCGCCTTGATGTTATCATTGTTCTTTTTTCGAATGGGCGTTTCTTCCTAACCCCTTTGTTACATTTCTCATTGTATAAAATGACGATTTTAAAATTTTTTCTCATCTCATGTAAATCTATGAAAACATTGGGATGACTCATTTTATAGGCTCAAAATAATTGTCTATTTCGTGTCCATTGTCTGAAAATAAAAATATTTTTGTTTTTACAATTGCTAGAACTATGTTATATTTCATGTAAGGGCTTACAAAAAGTGTGAAAGGAGGCTCACATAATGAAACGATGTACATGGTCGGCAATTCCATCACTTGTCAAAGAAGGTGATGTGATCGGTCTCGCTGCACTGACTGTATCCAATTTACCTGCTGGGCTACTCGCCTCGTTAATCGAACATCATGATCGTACGCAACACCCCAAACACCTGACGATGATGATGGCCAATGATATTAGTAGCCTTGGTTTGGCAGCAGAATTAGATGATTTCGTAGCGCGACAAATGGTTGACCGGGTCATTATGAGTATTATGACCGCTTCACCTCGTACAGCCCAAGCGATTAAAAATAATGAATTGGAAGCTTACTTTCTACCACAGGGGGTTATCGCCACACATTATCGTCAAACGAATGGGATTACACCAGGTGTGATTACAAAAATTGGACTGAATACGCATATTGACCCGCGTTACAAAGGCGGACGTGTCAATGACAAGACGACCACATCACTCGTCTCTTTTCTCAATATTGACGGTGAGGACTTTCTGCATTATCGCTTACCACCTGTAGATGTCGCATTCCTTCGAGGGACTTACGCGGATGAACAAGGCAATATTTACATAGATGAAGAAGCACATCTTGGTGAAAGTTATAGTTTAGCATTGAACGCAAAAGCAAATGGGGGAACGGTGATCGTACAAGTGAAGGCTGTCGTTGATAATGGTCAACGAAGTCCGAATGAGGTGTACATTCCAGGAGCATTAGTGGATTACGTATACATCGTAGAAAATCAAGCGCACCATCGTCAAGTCGTTCAAACGATGTATCAACCGGCTTTATCTGGACAGACACGCATCGAATCCATACCTGAACCGCCCCTCCCTTTCAACACGCGCAAAATCATTTTACGCCGTGCCGCTCAATTTTTAAGGGTCGGTGACACCATCAGCATTGGGTATGGGATTAACAATGAATTGACGAACCTTCTGCATGAGGAACACGTCAATCACCTCGTTCAACCGGTGATGGACATTGGGATTTTTGGTGGTTTTATTGGTAGCCGTGAATACTTCGGTATGAATTATAACTCTGACGTCCGCATGCGTCACGAATTAACATGGGATTTTATTTATAACGGAGGTGTTTCTATCGCCTTGATGAGTTTTGCGGAAGTCGATCAACACGGCAACATCAACGTGTCATACTTCGGCGATCGGATGAATGGCTGTGGTGGCTTTATCGACATTAGTCAATCCGTTCAAAAACTGATTTTCACAGGCACACTGATTGCGGGTGCACGGCTCGATGTCGATCATCAACAACTGTCAGTCATTGAAGAAGGTCACACGAAAAAGTTTGTCGAAACCGTCCAAAATATTGATTTTAATGCTTCATACGCCAAATCATTGCATCAAGAAGTCTATTTCGTCACAGACCGTGCTGTTTTCGAACTTCAAGATGCAGGTCTCACACTGATAGAAGTTGCACCTGGGTTAGACATAGAACAAGATATCATTGCTCAAATGGACTTTACACCACAGATTTCACCCAAATTGAAGCAAATGGATTCTGCAATGTATCAAGTACATTGGGGACAATTACAACAGACGATTCAGTCAAACAGAATCGTATAAATAAGGGGGTAAAAAGAGATGAATTTCGATTGGATTAAAACACGTGCAGACTTTGATGTTGAAAAACCTGCTGTTATCGACCCTTTCAAAGGGACACAATGGACTTATCAGGACTTAAATAAACGTGCGGATAATATGGCGCACTATCTAGAAAGCCAAGGGATTCAAAAAGGGGATGTGGTCGGTGTACTTGCACCCAATGATATCGCACTTTTAGATTTACTCTTCGCTTGTTTCAAAATGGGCGCCGTTTACTTACCCATTAACTGGCGACTCAACCCAAAAGAAATTGCAGCAATTGTCGAGGATTCTACATTGAAATTACTGTTTTACGCAGAAAAACACTTAAGTTCTCTCAATTTGGTCGATGCCAAATACTTGCATATGGACATCGATTCCGATATATACAATCAAATCGTTGACCCTACACAACATTCTGTCTATAAAGCCATCGCGCTAGAATCGACAGATCTTGCTGCATTAATTTATACGAGCGGCACGACGGGTGTTCCGAAAGGCGTCATGTTTTCCTATGAATCTTTCGTTCATAATGGGGCCAACATTGAACTGACTTACAAATTCAACTCAGACTACCTCACAATCATCGCTACTCCGATGTTTCATGTACTCGGTTTTAATGATACAGTCCTTCCGACATTAATGAGTGGCGGTACTTTAGTCTTGCAACGCTACTTTAACGGAGAAGCACTGAATGAACTCATTGCTCGGTATCATCCCGATTTCCTCATTATGATTCCTACCATGTATTACAGCACATTAACACAACCTAATTTTAATCCGGATGACTTTAGAGCAATGAAATATGTCATTCAAGGCGGCTCGCAACCCTTGCCAAGTATCCAACAGGCTTTCAAAAAATATGGCATCAATATTATCAATGGGTACGGTTTAACTGAAGCACCTCTTGTCATGGTCAACACGCCTGAAAACGCACGTCATAAACCAATGAGCATTGGAAAATCTGTCATGTTTGTCGATGCGAAGGTTTTAGACGATGATAAAAATGAAGTTGCAAATGGAGAAATTGGCGAACTGGCGATTCGAGCAAAAAATGTCACACCTGGCTATTGGAACAAACCAGAAGAAACCGCTAAAATTTTCCACGATCGTTATTTACTCACTGGAGATTTAGCGAAAAAAGATGAAGATGGCGATATTTTCATTATCGACCGTAAAAAAGAGCTCATCATTACAGGCGGAGAAAATGTGTTGCCGTCTGAAGTTGAAAATGCGCTTGCTGAACATCCGCTGATTGATCGCTGTGTTGTTGTCGGTTACGACCACCCTAAATATGGAGAGTCGATTGCGGCAGCGATTATTTTAAGGGAACAACCTGAAGATTACGTCGAACAACTGGATCAACATATGCGTGAACGCTTAGCCGGCTATAAAGTGCCACGCATGTATGTCCCTGTTACGCATATGCCACTCAACTCAACACAAAAACCGGATAAATTAGCCATTACAAAAATGATGAATGATAAAGCATCCCAACAATAACATGTTCGGCTTTTAGTTCGAACAATGAGGAGGTCTTCATATGACTATAGAAAGAGAAGCAACATTAAAACAATTATATCCTGAAGATATTTTAAGCATTGCAAAAGGATTAACAGACGGTGAAGTGACTTTATTACAACAACTCAACGACTTGCTGGAAAGTAAATACCGCCCAGACATTAACCAACATTGGGTCGATGCAACAGTACCTGAAGATTACTTTAAAGATATCGGCGCACTGAATTACTTTACGAATCCGCTCCTCTATGAAGGACGCGACAATGCGAAAACACCGAGTCAACTGTTCCAATTCTTCATGTCATATACGATTGCACGCTTTGACGTCTCACTCGCCACTTTACTCGGCGTGCATCAAGGTTTGGGTCATAATACATTTCTCTTTGGTGGAAGCCCTGAACAAGTCGCAAAATACGTCCCTCGACTTCAGTCCCATGACTTGCGCACTTGTTTCGCACTCACTGAACCGAATCATGGGTCAGATGTGGCTGGAGGACTTGAAACCGTTGCCGTCCGTCAAGGTGATGAGTGGATCATTAACGGGGCGAAAAAATGGATTGGTGGTGCGCATGTATCCGATGTCATTCCGGTCTTTGCGGTCAATAAAGACACGGGAAAACCGCACTGCTTTATCGTGACGCCAGATCAAGACGGTGTCGATATTGATATCCTTCAACATAAAATTGCACTACGTATCGTGCCGAATGCCGAAATTCGACTCAACAACGTCAAAGTCAAAGAAACAGACCGCTTACAAAATATTACGAGCTTCAAAGACATTGCTAAGATCTTATATTCTACACGTGCGGGTGTGGCCTATATGGCAACGGGTGCAATGGCAGGCACGTTGAAAGCTACACTCAACTATGTCAAAACAAGACAGCAATTCGGTAAAGCAATCAGTCAATACCAACTCGTACAAGAAAAATTGGCCATGATTCATGGAAACTTAACACATGCAATGGCAATGAGCGCACAACTCGCACGCATGCAGGAAAATGGTGAATATGATGAAGTCGCGACTTCCACAGCAAAAATGATGAACGCCTTACGCCTTCGCGAATCTGTAGCAATGGGTCGTGGTATCACAGGAGGTAACGGTATCCTCGCTGGCGAACAAGATATCGCACGATTTTTCTCAGATGCTGAAGCCATTTATACGTATGAAGGCACACACGAAATGAATGCGCTCGTTATTGGTCGTGCACTCACAGGGCAATCCGCTTTCGTATAAAACCGAAATGGGATCAGTGAAAAAGCCAAAAATGGGAGGAATTTACAATGACAATTAGAAAAGTAACAGTCCTCGGTGCAGGAACAATGGGCGCACAGCTTGCCGCTGTTCTAGTCAATGCAGGACTTAAAGTCAAATTATTAGATCTCGTGATAGATGACGATCACCCAAACAAAATCGCGAAAGCGGCTTATGATAAAATCACTCACCCTAAGAAGCCATTATTGTTTGACCTTGCACTCGCGCCAAATCTCACATATGGCAATTTTAGAGATGATTTAGTAGATGACGATGCAGATTTATATTTAGAAGCAGTGAAAGAGGATTTAAAAGTCAAGCATCAATTATGGAAACAAGTCGCTCAAACAGCCAAACGAGAAGCCTTATTTGCGACAAATACTTCAGGAATTCCAATAGAAGCAATTGCTCAAGTGTTCCATTCGGAGGATCAGGCACGGTTTTTCGGCTTACATTTCTTCAATCCACCGCGCATTATGAAATTAGTCGAACTCATTCCTACGTCACATACCGATCAAACGATATTGGATGACGTAAAATCGTTTACGCAAGAAGTCCTCGGTAAAGGGGTCATTACTGCTAACGATGTCCCTGGCTTTGTTGCAAATCGTATCGGGACACAAACGATGAATGACATTATGTATCGTGCAGAACAGCAACAATTTTCGATTACTGAAGTGGATGCATTAACGGGACAAATCATAGGTCGTCCCAAAACAGGCACATACGCGCTCTCTGATCTCGTCGGCTTAGACATTGCTGTATCCGTCATTCGCGGTTTACAACAAGTTCCAGAAGAACAATCCTATTTTCACGATGTACAATTGGTCAATACGTTGTACGAAGCCGGCGCATTAGGACGAAAGACGAAACAAGGCTTTTATAAAAAATCTCAGAAGAAACAACGTCTCGTCTATGATGCTGAAACCCAAAACTATGTCCCTGTTACACCGCCCGACCTTCCTATCCTTGCGTCGTTCAGCAAAGATTTATCACATAACTTAGACGTCATCTTTAATGCAACAGATGCAGCGGGCCATTTCTTATGGGAAACGTTACGTAACAATTTCTATTATGCCGCATTAAATGTGCCAAAAGCTGCATCTGATTTTCGCGACATTGACCGCGCACTGGTCTGGGGATTCAACTGGAAATTAGGTCCTTTCCAACTCTGGGATTTGATGGGATTCAATCGTGTCAAAGCAAGAATCGAGACTGAATTAGGAGAATTGCCTGAATGGATTCAAGAACGAGAGAACGGCTTTTATGCACAAGATGAAACGCTGAGTCATGTGACACCAATCGAACATCAATTGGATGAAATCCTTTGGAAACGTAGCGACTCACAGTTGTCAGTCATTCATAAAAACCAATTGCTACTCAAGTTGAGCAGTCGTAATAACGTGATTACTGATGCGTTTAACGATGACTTAGTCGAAGCATTAGATGTATTAGAAAATGAAGCTTATTCGAGCATGGTCATTTATGCAGACGGCCCACATTTCAGTGTCGGTGCCAACTTATACGAAATGAAAAAAGCATACGAAACAGACCAAATCGATGCGAAGATTGCCCCAGCGATTGATCAGCTCCATGCCAGTTTCAATCGATTAAAATATAGTGAAAAACCTGTCGTCACTGCCATTCACGGCCGTGTACTTGGTGGTGGATGTGAACTCGCACTTCATTCGCCATTCATCGTCGCAAGTAGCGAAACGTATATGGGCCTTGTCGAAGCCGGTGTGGGCTTACTCCCTAGTGGCGGTGGGCTCGCAGAAATGAGCGATCGTATTTTACAAACATCGCATCTCATGAACGACAAACAAGCTTCCATGACGCAACTGCTCATGACAATCGGTTTGGCTAAAGTGTCCACACATGCATTTGAGGCGAAACGTTACGGCTTCCTACGCCCGACGGATACGATTATTTTTAATCAAGACCGACTTGTTGAGGTCGCATTACAGCGGGCGCAATACGAAGCAGACGCACACTATATACCAACACCTCAACGACAATATATTGCGCTAGGACAAGACTTTCTCGCACTGGCACAAGGTCAACTCGATGCACAACGACTCGGTCATTACATCAGTGACCACGACTATCAAATCGCCTTGCGCATTGCGACAGTCTTATCAGGCGGAAATCTCCCGCGTCAAACGTACATTAACCAACGTTACATTCAAAAATTGGAAAAAGTGCATTTCTTAGCACTCATAAAAACAGAAAAAACTTACGATCGTATTGCTTACATGCTTAAAAATGGCAAACCATTACGAAATTAATCAAATAGAGAGGATGATTGACATGCGTGAAGCTTATATTGTCGCTTACGGGCGCTCTCCAGTCGCCAAAGCAAAAAACGGCGCACTTTTTCATGAACGTCCAGATGATGTCGCTGCGGAAGTGCTAAAAGGAGTACTCCAGCGTGTAAATGGCACCTTTCAACCGGAGATGGTGGAAGACGTCATCGTCGGTAGCGCATTCCCAGAAGGCTTGCAAGGTCAAAATATAGCGAGAACGATTGCCTTGCGTGCGGGACTTCCCGACACCGTTCCTGGCCAGACGGTCAACCGTTACTGTGCATCAGGACTACAAACGATTGCGCTTGCCGCCAACCAAATTTTAGCAGACCAGGGTGATATTCTCGTTGCGGGTGGCGTTGAATTGATGAGTGCTGTCCCAATGGGGGGCAATGAACCTACGAACAATCCGACACTCCAACAACAAGATATCGGGGCCTCTTATCCAATGGGGCTCACTGCTGAAAACGTAGCCGATACGTATCATGTCACTCGAGAAGATCAAGATGCCTATGCAGTACAAAGTCACCAGCGGGCAACTGTCGCTCAACAAAATGGAAAATTCGAGGATGAAATCATTCCGCTTCATGTCAAAACAGTCACTTATGACGCAAACGGGCCGCACGTCCATACGGCGCCGTTCGATACAGACGAATTAATCCGACCCGAGACAAATCTGGACACCCTTTCACAATTGCCGACTGTTTTTAAAGCCGATGGAACGGTGACAGCGGGGACATCTGCCCCATTATCAGACGGCACTGGATTTGTCGTCTTAATGTCAGGTGAAAAGGTAAAGGCTTTAGGTGTCACGCCGATTGCTCGATTTGTTAGCTATCAAGCCGTTGGGGTCGACCCAAAGTTAATGGGAATCGGTCCCGTATACGCCATTCCGGAAGTGTTAAAAAGCGCGCAGTTGACGCTTGATGATATCGATTTGATTGAACTCAATGAAGCATTTGTAGCTCAAACATTGGCGTCCATGCGTGAAGTTGGCCTCTCAACGGACAAAACCAATGTCAATGGAGGCGCCATTGCACTTGGACACCCTCTTGGTGCTACGGGCGCAATTTTAACGGCACGCTTGCTGTCAGAAATGAAAAAACGTCCAGAGACACGTTATGGAATGGTCACAATGTGTATTGGCGTCGGTATGGGGGCTGCCGCTATTTTCGAAATGGTGAGATTACCCCAAACGAACCATAATGATTAAACAGCTGACTAAGTTGAAGTCCTACAATGCCCTTCACATTACCCTTGCCGCTATAAATCATCATCGGAGACGTACTATACTAAAGTTTTTCAGGAGAGACCCACAGTACTTATACTCATAACAGCTTGACGCGCTCAATCCATGTTTAACGCTTCACCTCGTTATCCCCCACATAAAAAGCCGAGATCTACTCTCGGCTTTTTCCAGGAGAATGAACTTCAATGTACACCGGCATCAACAGTTGACTGTTAAACTTCCCCTTGGTGTGCACGTGCATGGATCTCGTTAAATGTATCAACACTCACTTCATTGGCATGTACCTTTTGATAATGTTGGCGTACTTTAAAGTAACGCTTCTTCAAATGTATATCACGCAAGGCTTGTTTTAAGTCTGCCGCTTCGTTATCTTTTGAGAACAAGTTTTGAGGTGCTGTATACAAACGATTATGTGCTGTCTCTTCGTAACCCAGAATAAGCATATCATACATAAATGCTTTTTCTACTGCATTAATAATCTCTCCTGCTTCGTTAATATCCAAATAAATATCACATTTTTGATATAATTTTTCTACTGTATCTAACTCAATCGCTTGATACAATCTCACATTAGGATAGCGTTCAAGCTGTGTTAATTTCGTCGACATCTCCGTCACTGCTCCAACATGGAATGTGGCAAATGGCAACGCTTCGACGATAGAAGCTAAATGATGGATTTGATCCGTATTGGTCATCGTCAAAACATTAGGTTGATACTGATTGGTTGAAGCGTAATGATAAATATATCCACCTTGATAAACGCGCTCACGTTCTGACTCAGTAAGCGCCCCGACAATATCACGATATTCTTCGTTATCTGTCACGATAATAGAAAATTGTCGTTCTGTCATTGTCTTATCAAGAATCAATCGCATATTGCCTGGGATATCACCATGACACTGTTCCTGCCAATACAACGTGTCATCACCTGCATGATCAAGATAATACAACAATGAAAACGGTACGCTTAATGAATTAATGACAAAATGGCTTAAATCAATTTCCAATGCTTCTAAAAAGAACTGATAAAACTTCAAAAGACTGTCAAAGTGATACTGTTGCCCTTGCCAATTTAAAATGACACTTCCTGCTAAAAAGTTATGATAAATGACATCTTTCCCCTCTTGATCAAAATAACGTCGAAAAATGAGCACCCCTCTTAAATCGTAAACGGCTTGCGCAAAACGAACACCATGTTGGGTATAATAGTCAACAAATTGTAATTTTTCATGTTGATCCAACCATTCGACATGACTCACAAGACGTCGTTTTTCACTTGGATAATAATGAATCTGTCCGCGTCGATATCCCATATCCTTGATCCATGCGACCTCATTATCCCCTTCGATTTCCCAATATCTCGGGACCGACACCTCATTAAAGTATCGCGGTGGACTATCGGGAGCTTGGTAATTCGAAAAAAATTGGTATGGCGTCACAATCTCTTCTGGCAAAAAACCGTCATCCATCAACACGATTGTCAAATCTTTTTTCCCAGCCAATTGTAATGACTGATATAACGCTTGTGTTTGTGTATCGAAATGTTCAAATAAATTAACCATGAAGCACCTCTTCTATTAAATCTTTCCACTTACCTTGGATATTTTCTGATAAGTATGGGCTTGCAATTTGGTACGACGCCGCATGTGGATTTACAGGTCCCTCTTTAAAATATTTCACCATATGCGCTGCAAACCGTTTAACAATCTCTTCGTTACTTTCCTCTTTATGATCGATTGGAATAAGATAACCATTTTTTCCATCTTCAATGAAAGTCGGGTTTCCGTAGTTCACATCAAAACCTAACATACCTAGTCCAGATCCCACGGCTTCCATTAACGTCAAACCAAAACCTTCACTCGTAGACGCAGCGACAAATAAATCATACTGTTCATAAACCTCATCAAGTTTTTGATGACCTAACAAGCGAATATAATCCTCTGCTCCATTGTCACGTATTAACGTTTGAAGCATCGCTCTTTCGCCACCTTCACCATAAATATCTAATGTTAACTCTGGCACTTCCTTTTTGGCAATAAGGGCTGCACGCACAAGCCAGTCGATATGTTTTTCACTAGCTAGTCTTGAAGCAGTGACCATCGCATAAGGTTTTCTATCACTTTCTTGTCCACGTAATATCTCCAAACTGCCCACAGGTATCGTAAAAATTTTAGGTTCTGCATTCAAATACTGTTGAAACTGTTGCGTCAATATTTCTTTTTGACGCTCTGTTGCAGTAATATAAAAGTCGATTTCTCGATGCTTTGTAAATTGATATTCATAATAGTTATTCCACAAAATGTGATGTGCATCTGTCGCATTTTCACTGAAATGTTCGGCATGAACGACAACCCCTTGTTTACTTGGTCCACTGTTTTGCATCATCGCTTGCCCCACTTTAGAAGCCCTATCATAAATAACAATATCATCTGCCGTCAAATTTAACTTGCGGAAAAAATATGCGACAAAATCTTCCTCAGTGTACAACACCTCATCTTTTAAGACATAGACGTTCGTTTTCCCATCAATATACTCAGTGTAGGCTACAGAACCATCCTCATTGTAAAATTGACGCATAAACAGTTTCGCTTTATCTTCAAAAGGGGCATAATACTCTGAAAAAATTCGGACATAGCTGTAATAATCTTTCCGTACCAGCTTACCATCGATAACAAATTCAGCACAATCGACGAGTATATCGTTTTCATCTTTTAAATAACACGTAATAAAACTACTCGGATTGTTGCTTAATGTAAGCCAACAAACACGCCCTGATTTTTTTTCTTCCACGATTTCCTCATGCACCGATGCTTTAATGTCATCAATTGTATAAGTTGTAGGCGCAATTTTAACATCAGTAAAAAATTGATATAACCAAATGACTTCTTCGTCTTTAAAGCCTATATTCTCTGTCAATGTTTGCAAGTTTTCAGAACTCATAAATTCTAAAAACACAAATTTTATTGGCGCATTGATTGCACGTAAAAGCTTGGCACGATACATTTGTGCATATTCTACACCACTACTCGCCCAACCAATACCAAAATTAATATTATAAATAGTCAATTTCAAATCACCTCATCTAATTAGGAAAATGTACAATTAATCGGTTATCACCATCAAAACTTGTCATACTTTGGCAAAGATACTTCACAATATCTTTTTTGATTCTTACAGTCATTTTTTCAAAAGATTCTAAAGCCACGCGGTGGTATTCGAATGTCGTATTACGCTTACCACTTTGACGCGCATTGATACTTCCTTTAAGCTTTTGTAAATGATCCACTTGTTGAATCCAGTTACTATCAATCGCCTTTAAAATGACTTTTTTGACAAATTGCGTATAAAAATATCCATTCAACTGCCCTCGTTGTTGTTTCATGCGTATTTGAAACTGTTGAACCAAACATTGCTTCACAGTGTTCAGATCTTTAACATTGAGTGTAGACAAATCATCTGTAAATTGGAAACTTAAATTTTTGTAAATATAGTCCATGAGTACAGATTCGGACACAACTGTTCGACTCAACATGTCATGAAAAACGTCTTCTGCCAGAGCGTCGAGTTGCTGTTGTACGACTGTCGTCATATCTAAAATGCGATTGCGTTCGGCATAAATCAAGTCTCGTTGTACACTGATACTTTTTTCATACTCATTGGACATCTCCCTCGCTTGCATCCCTTGCTCTTCAGCGACACGTTGAGCACGTTGTACCATTTTCTGAATACTCCGCTCAAACAAGCGACTCTGCTGCAACGTTTCATTATCAAATTGAGCAAAGCGCTCGATTCGCTCAGCACTCCCCTCACCCCAACGTTTGAGAATATAATCATCAAGTGAAATATAGATTTGCGACGTCCCAGGATCTCCTTGTCTTCCCGCACGTCCTCTCAGTTGACGATCGACACGACTATTTTCCATATGTTCACATATGATGACCGCTAAGCCACCGAGTGCTTTTACACCTTTACCCAACTTAATATCTGTCCCCCGTCCTGCCATACTCGTCGCAACGGTCACAGCACTTAACTGGCCCGCTTCTGCAATCATTTGTGCTTCTTTAGCTACATTTTGAGCAATTAATAAGTTGTTAGGAATATCTAGCTCGAAAAACTTCGATGAAAAATATTCTGCCAATTCGGCCGTTCGTGTAATCACCAGGACGGGTCGCTGTGACGCGTGCAACGCTTTTACTTCTTCTATTATCTCATGTTTTTTATCGTCCATACTTCTAAATACACGGTCTGGTAAATCTTTCCGTTGAATCGGTCGATGCGTGGGAATTTGAACGACCATTTTCGTATAAAGTTCTAAAAATTCTTTTTCACCAAGTTGGCTCGTCGCGGACATCCCTGAAAAACGTTCAAATAACTTAAATAAATGTTGAAAAGTAATTGTCGCCATGACACTCATATCATTCGAAATCTCTACACCTTCTTTAGCTTCAATAGATTGATGTAGCCCTGATTGTAATTTGGTCCCCGGCATCATACGTCCTGTAATACGGTCAATTAATACCACTTCACCTTGAAAGACAAAGTAATCATAATTGTTTTCAAATACATGTCGCGCGCGTAACGCTAAATTAATATGACGCACAAGATCAAAGTATGACGCATCATAAATGTTGTCGACCCCAAAATAAGCGTTAGCTGCGTCCATGCCTTGTGGTGTAAGCCAAATTTCTTTTTTTGTTTTTTTTATTTTAAAATGTTGGTCTTCAATCAATGTTTCAACAAATGTTTTGACAACGCCAAACAGATTAGACTGCAAACGAGGTGCACCAGAAATCACAAGTGGTGTTTGTGCAGAGTCTAAAATAATAGAATCGACCTCGTCAATAATCCCATAATAAAGTGGCGGTAAATATTTCCCTTCTTTACTATCTGCTAAATTGTCAATTAAATAGTCAAATCCAAGGCGACCACCTGTCGTATAAATAATATCGTGACGGTAAACAACCTGTTTGTCTTTAGCTTTGTATTCATTATTCGAGTAATCTGAAAACCCTAAGGCGATGGTCAAACCTAACCATTCGAAAAGCGGTTTCATTTCCAGATAATCCCGTTTCGCTAAATAGTCATTCGTGGTGATTAAATAAACCCCTTTCCCAGTTAAACCATTCAAATAAAGTGGTAACGTCGCCGTCAATGTTTTACCTTCTCCTGTTTGCATTTCGGCAATGTTGCCCTCATGTAACACAATTGCGCCTAATACTTGTACATCTTTAGGAAACATCCCTAATACACGTCGACACGCTTCTCTCACTACAGCATACGCTTCAGGCAATAGTGCGTCCAAAGTCGCCTCATTTTGTTCAAGTCGTACTTTAAATGTTTGTGTCTTTTGGCGGAGTGCTTCATCATTTAACTCTCGAAATAGCGGTTCGTAAGCATTAATCTGCTGCAAAATTTTGCTCAAACGATTGAGACGTAATCGGTTAATCGTTTCTTGCATAAGGTTGGTCATCATCGCTCCCCTCCATTCAACCGTTCTGTCGCTAAAGCATATAAATGACCACTCGGGTTTAATAAAGGTTGTACCACTTGCAATGCAGAAGTCAGCACGTCCGCCTTTGGACGATACACTGTCACACGATGACTATGAAGCATGTCGTCATCTTTATCTTCTTGATGAAGCAATGTCACCCATGCATGCCCGCCTAATCGCTTCATCATGGTATATGCGATTTCATTTGATTGATCATGATACCCTATCCATTGAAGTGCATCCAGCGTGTCCCATGACCGAATTGCTTCATCAAGTGACACAACAATCTCATCAGTGGTCAACGTCTCCCATTCGGAAATCATCACACAATTTTTAATCGGATGTATCGCATCTTGACACACGCCTGGTGATTCAACAAACAAAAGATTGCGCAACGGTAACGTATCATCCCGATTTTGTATCTCACTCAGTGTCAAAGTATTTGATGTGGCTACACTTCCAACTTCTTGAATACAAATCCGGCGAAATTTTAGTATTTGAGATGCCGCATTGATCATTTGAATATCATAGCTTGCTGTTCCTTCACTTAAAACAACCTCACCCTCTTGACCTTGAATCATTTGTGTCTCCAAAATCGTACCGTCTCTTCGTTTAAATACGACTTTAAAATAAACACTTCCGGCAGGGACGGCTTCATAATCAAAATAAAAGCGATAAGGATGATGTTTCTTTAAAATAGGTAACGTCGGTGTGACTTGATTATCATAAAAATGGCTACACATCTTCCATTGATGAATGATAATTCCAGAGGGCATCAATTCATTTTTAAAAATCGTTTCAAACGGAGTGAAAGACACATGAGACCCATACATAAAAGAGTCCACAGTAATTTCCGTCCATCGAATATTAAATTCATGTTTTGCGTTCATGCATTACCCTCCCATACCGCTTTTCAAGAATCATCTTATAAAAATTAATAAACCAACTGTTAATCGTCAGTGTATCATCATTATGGCGTCCTGGTATACTTCGACTCATGACATGCACATGTTTCTTCGTCAGGACAGGTAACAGCATGTCAAACGCATTCAAATCATAGTCATCATCTTCCATATACGATACTGCCACGGTCGTTTCTTTTAAATGCGCTTGTTGGAATGTATGCCAAAACTTTTGATTCAATCGTTGTGCCGCCGCATGATCGACCGCCTTTTCATTTTTCATTAAAATATCGAGTGCTGTTCCAAACTCCTCAGGCCGTCTCAAACGCATATCCGTGGCAATATTTCCAATATTCACCAAAGGCTTACCCACGATGATTGCTCCCGGTTCTATCTGCGCTCCATAATACAACGCACCAAAAGATCCCATCGACAACCCAGATATAATCAATTCATCTTCCTTAAATCCTAAAAAATCCAATTTTTCCTTAATCACCTTAACAATCTGTGCTTCAAAATGAGAAGAACCCATATAAAAAGCACCGCCTTCTAATCTCAGATCAGCAATTAAAAGAAAAGGACATTTGAATTCACGCATCATATAGTATCCTTCAAAACCTTCCGCCGTTCGATAACCACTAAAATAAACCGCTAATGGGGGCTTAAAATCTCTAGGATCAAAATAATGAATAAATTCTTCGCGATAGGGATCGACATAACGTTCACCCCCTAAAATAAATGCTCCTAAATCCATGCGAGACCATCTTTTATGAAACGCCCCCATTCGCAATGTGCCCGTTCCTTTCGCTTCAGCACTTATCAATACAAAAGCATCTTTGCCTTGACTCGGTATAGATAACGGTTGGTCTAAATTCGTACGGTCTAACACGAACGTCCTGCTAATATGATTCATATCTTCGGTATCAACTAAACGAAACGTAAAACGGATGTCAACATCGCCCGTGCATGTATATTCCGGCCAAATTTCATTCACCTTCCCGCCATCATAGAACAAATACATTTTCCATGTGATAATCGGCTGAAACGTGTCTCCAAAATGACCTGTCAATACAAGGGCATCATTCCCTTCGTATATAATCGACCCATTAAAATGCCGATCGACCAATGCGTTTGCAGGGGAAATCCTGTCTCCATACTGCTCGGAAAATGATAATGCGAGTATCTTTTCCACACATGCTTCAGGAGATTCATAATAGAAGGGGCGAATAAGACGCTCTCGAACGATTGTTTCTTGCTGAAACGCACTTCCCCACTGATGATAATCAATCAGAGTATTGTACGGAACAGATACACATTTCAATAGTGCCATCAGTTCCGCTGAATATGCGGACTGCACGAAGACAATATCATACGTCGCCTTCTTTTGAAACGATGCAAAGAATGCCTCATCACATGACACTGATAGTAAATCTAAATATTCAAATTCACACCTGTTTCTATCTGTATAATGCGGTTCTAAACTTTGACCCCCAATTTGTAATAGTCTAAATTTACTCATCTGTCTCCCTCACTAACCATGCATCTAGCTGTTTTATAATTTGATCAGATGCATAATGTTTTGCTAATTTCATTGAATATGCAAAAGACTGGTTCCAATTCTTCAGTCGATTTAAAAAATAATCTATTCCTTGACACATATCATGAATGTTCTGAATGACGTAGCCGTTTTTTCCATGTTTCACATAATCTGTTTCACAACAATTAATTTGTGGCACACCCGCACCAATAGCACAAATCTGTAAAAACAAATTCGGTTCTGCCCCCATATCTATCACTAACCTTAATCTCGACATCAATTCAATAAGCTGACTTTCAAACGGCATACGCTTCACCAATACCGCTGTAGATTCCTCCTTTGACGGCGGACGGTCTAAAGACACGTGGTTGGGATCGTTTTTAGTCCATCGTTCAAGGTAATCTTTCGCAGCGTCTTCTACCCAATCGATATGAGGGGAAGCCATTCTACTCATTAAAACAAAACGCAATTCCAAAGATTTAAATCGCTCGTGCTCAAATTGTGTCATCATCTTATCCAGCGTGGCTCGCTCTATACCATCCACCCATATACCAATCTGTATTTCATGACGTTGACCACTATGATTTTGGATCATCTGAACATCAAACGGTGTAATGCGCAAGACATCATTATCTAATGCGCATTTCTGCCGATATTGCGTCAACAAATGTTGGTTTTTTAATGTATCTACTAACCAATATTGCCCTTTGTCCATAGATGATGCATACGCTTCGTCTAATGCTGACATTCGTTGCTCAAAAACAGAAAAACATAATCGACTCGAATCGACATGTGCGGCAATCATCTCATTATGTCGGTGATCTGAAGCGACAATCATCCTATCCAATGATGACGCATCCATTTTAAAATAATCAGCTAATCTTTCACGAATCACCTCAGTCATATGACGATAAATAGGACTTTCAAAGCGATGTTGATATTTGGGATGAATCATCACTTCACCCGTCGTGACATCCTCCTTCATGACCCAATCTCCGTCAAATGTCATATAGTAATGTTTATTAGCATCCCCTTTTTCGTCGTATATGATGAGACTTGACAAAAAACCACGATCATCAAAGTAATAACACCTTTGCTTGACATTATTGACAAATGACACCATCCACATGAGATACCCTTCTTGATTGAAGTAAAGGTTGGTATACGTATGCGCACTTGTAATGGCACGGATATAATAAAAGGTATACATAAACTCTGTTCCTACAGGCCAATCCAATTCCCGATAATCGATAGGTTTTGGCGTTTGATGCTGGAATCCCTGGATATAATCGAACAACGACCAATAAGTTGCTTCATATAAGTCATGCCGATGCAAAAACAAACGTAGCGATGGACTGTAACTCAGAATTAACATTTTAAAGGGCTGTTTATTTTGCACATGCATCCCCATTAAACTAATCGAATCATCAAACTCTGTAACCGCCTTCTCATAAAACGGCGCTTTTTCTTCACTTATCCACCATTTTTCCTCACTATACCAAGCCGGTACGAAACATTTCATCATAGACTCCTCACCAATACTTGTTTAAAAATTGTTTGTATTTATCAAAATAAAGATATGTTCTAAATGTATCTGCAATATTAATACCGATGTAAACTAAAATAATCATCTGTACTGCTAAATAAATTTGTTGTGATAAGTGGGGAACCCATAAGGAAGCATATAAAGGGACACCAATGATAAGACCCACCATCACTGTTCCAAACCAACAGACACGCTTCGCATGATGATCCAAATACATGGCTGTCGGTAAACCTGGACGCACCCCCACAAAATAATTCCCACTCTTCAAAAAGTTTTTGGCCGTCTGTCTCGTGTTAATCATTATCCGCGATAAAAAGTAGCCTAATATGATTTGTAATATGAGATAAAAGCTGATTCCTATCACATTATCAAATGAAAACAGCGTAATATGGACAGGCTGATCTATCGCAAAATGCACAATCAAACTGACCGCACTATTCAAAATTAAAAATACAGATAATCCAATCATAATTGTAATACTGCCAGATGGATTCAACTTCCACGCTAAGTAATGAACGCTATCATCTTGCTTGATTTCCATAATATCTCGGTATGTCGTACGATACTCGATTAACTCAATCATTAATAATGTGAACAATGCGAGTAAAAGTAACATCAACATCGTTATTAATGTAATCGTTGCCAAATTAGGATGAATAAAGCGTTGATTAAACATGGCACTAACAATACTAAGCATCACAATCGGCATCGGACCAGCAATCCCATGTCTGACATTTTGATCAGCAAGCCACATCATAAACATCGCGCCCGCTATCAAAATCAATAAGAATAGCGCTTTATTCGACATACTCAACGCTTCTTGAACAACGAATTGATTCAATACAAATACTCCTTGCAGAAAACAGAGTATCAGCGTGAGCAACTTCTCCTTATAATGTTTTTCTGCTCTCGTTTGCCGCATCGCCCTCTCCATATTTTTATATGACAATAAACTAAGAATGAGCATTGCTGTCAACCACGGACCTAAACCCAATGAAAAAACATTAAGACGCACAATATTACCACCCATATTCGAAACAGCCAGACGATAAAATGAAGATGTTCCCTTTGTCATTGCACTCTCAGCAACAAGCGGAATATGACTTCCGATTATGTATATCAATAAAACGAACATAGTGAACATGATTCTCTTATGCAATATTTTATATTCATATTGTTTAAAGATATGTTTAAATAAATTTCTTTTCACATTAACCCTCTTTTATAACAAACATGGATCAAAGGGGCCAAACCCTTGATCATTTTAAATTTAGCCCCTCTTACCATGAACTTAATTATTCTTCAGACGAAGCATGTTCATCTGATTTAGTTGATTTAGATTTTCTCAGTAAACCGATACCTGTTAACATCGCCGCAACTGCACCAAAGAAACCACTTCTTGATACATGCTCACCTGTATCAGGTAATATTTTAACTGAATCCTTCTGAGCTTCCGCTTGATTTCCTGTTACAACATCTTTATCATGACCCACAACTTGTGTTACCGAACGATGCATTGTCGAAACAGAAATGTCGTTATTCATCGAAGTCGATGCTGTCGATGTTGTCGATGCATGTGATCCAGCTTGATTAACTGTGGAATCTGCAGTCATTGATGCACTGACTGATGTCGATCCATTTCCAGACGTTTCCGCTGAAATACTTGTTGATGCAGACGTTGATTGAGTCATGCTTGTTGATGGTGCATGATTCACTGAAAGACTGATAGACCAGCTTGCATAAATCGATAAACTTAATGATGTGCTTGCTGATGCACGTTCTGACATACGATTGTATTCTGATGCAAGCAATGATGCGCTTGTTGATGCAGATCGAGAGAACGTAGCTGATGTCGATGCTGATTGCGTTGAAGCACTTACAGAGGCTTTAGAAGCTTCTGCACGATGCGTTGATTGACGCTCTGATAACGATTGCGACTGAGACATCGAAGCGTGTTCACTCTCAATTGTTCTCATAGACGCTTGCTCAGATTGAGAGACAGTTTCAGACAATAACGTCGATGCACGTTCAGATTGACGCACTGACTCTGAATTTGACACAGAATCTTGAACCGCTTGACTCGCTGATGCTTGTACCGAAGCAATACGATCATTAGAAATCGAAATCGATTGACTTGTTGAAGCTGATTGTGACGCTGCTTCACTTGCAGATAAGCGTGTAGATTCACTCAATGAGGCCGATGCACTGAATGATGCTTGCTCAGACTGTTTTGCAACTTTAGATAAAGATGCGTGTTCAGATTGACTATGATGTTGAGACTGTTTCAATGAAACGCTAATGGATTCGTGCATTGACATCGTTTCACTTGTTGATTTCATCTCAGACTGACTATGCACCGTAGATTGACTCGTTGATGCAAGTAATGAAGTGGACGCAACCTGTGATTCACTTGTCGACTGACTCGCTGATGCAGATTGTGACGCTAAAGTACTTGGCGTTTCGTGTGTCGATTGACGCGATACAGCACTTGCCGAAAGTGATGTGCTTGTTGAAGTGCTTGTTGACAATTGACTATGGTTGTGTGCTAACTCTGAAGCACTTGCCGATACACTTGAAGACTGTGAATAAGCTTTCGAAATCGCTGCTGAAATACGTGTCAAATCACTTTCATTGCGACTGTCATCTTGCGAATACTGTGCCGATTGACTCAACGACATTTGTTCCGATTGCGATTCACTTTGTACTTCGTGAATAGATGCACTCGCAGAGGATGATAAACGATTCGACGTAGACGCCGACTGAGAATCCACTGTAGATTGTGATATCGATGTGCTTGTCTCAACATCTGTCGATACACTTTGATTCATCGATATGTGCATTGACGCTTGCGCTGAATGTCTATTTGACACATCATTCATCGACTGCAATTCTTGTGATAAAGATGTCGAAGCAAGTGTAGACACTGAAGTACTCATTGATGTGCTCGCCGATTGACTTATTGATGCATACGCTGAAGCACTTGTTTGTTCAGAAGCTATGACTGAATCTTCTGCTGATTGTTGCATTGACAATGACGTAGAAACAGATGTGCTCACAGACTGACTTTCTTGTTGCGTGTTAGACAAACGAATTGCCTGAGAAAGTGACGCCGATTGAACATTTTCAATACTTTGACTCACACGCTCACTCTCTGATTGACTCATTGACTGACTTGTCGATGCACTCACAGAATGACTCAACAACTCTGAAATATTATGTGGTACGCGTACTGAGTTTGACACACTTTCAGAAACAACAACTGACGTTGACTCTGAGCCTGACGCACTCTCCTTCTCTGAAATCGATGATGATACTGACTCACTCTTAGCGATTGATGTTGAGTTCGATGCTGACTCACTGCTTGATGCAGATGCGCTATTCGTTACTGATTGTGAAGTGTTCGCAGAATTTGCTTTCGCTTCACTCTCTGAATTCGACACGCTTGTCGATTGCGATTCACTGTTCGATACCGAAGCGCTCTTAGATATTGAATCTGACTTCGATGTAGATCCACTATTTGCTACTGATTGTGAAGTGTTCGCAGAATTTGCTTTCGCTTCACTCTCTGAGTTCGACATGCTTGTTGATTGTGATTCACTGCTCGATACCGAAGCGCTCTTAGATATTGAATCTGACTTCGATGTAGATCCACTATTTGCTACTGATTGTGAAGTGTTTGCAGAATTTGCTTTCGCTTCACTCTCTGAGTTCGACATGCTTGTTGATTGTGATTCACTGCTCGATACCGAAGCGCTCTTAACTGTTGATAACGATTTGCTGTTCGACACTGATTGCGATGTGCTCGCTGAGCTTGCTTTTGCTTCACTCTCAGAGTTCGACACGCTTGTCGATTGTGATCCACTGCTCAACGCTGATGCACTGCTTGATGTAGATGCACTATTCGTTACTGTTTGTGATGTACTCGCAGAATTTGCTTTCGCTTCACTTTCTGAGTTCGACACGCTTGTCGATTGTGATTCACTGCTCGACACGGACTCACTCTTAACTGTTGATACCGAATTCGATGCTGATTGTGATGTGCTCGCTGAGCTTGCTTTCGCTTTACTCTCTGAGTTCGACATACTTGCCGATTGCGATTCACTCTTAGATATTGAATCTGACTTCGATGTAGATCCGCTATTCGTTACTGATTGTGAAGCACTCACAGAGTTTGCTTTCGCTTCTCTTTCTGAGTTCGATACGCTTGTCGATTGTGATTCACTGTTCGATACTGAAGCGCTCTTAACTGTTGATACCGAATTCGATGCTGATTGTGATCCACTGCTCAACGCTGATGCACTGCTTGATGTAGATGCACTATTCGTTACTGTTTGTGATGTACTCGCAGAGTTTGCTTTCGCTTCACTTTCTGAGTTCGACACGCTTGTCGATTGTGATTCACTGTTCAATACCGAAGCGCTCTTAACTGTTGATAACGATTTGCTGTTCGACACTGATTGTGATGTGCTCGTAGAGCTTGCTTTTGCTTCACTCTCTGAGTTCGACATGCTTGTTGATTGTGATCCACTGCTCAACGCTGATGCACTGCTTGATGTAGATGCACTATTCGTTACTGTTTGTGATGTACTCGCAGAGTTTACTTTCGTTTTACTCTCTGAGTTCGACACGCTTGTCGATTGTGATTCACTGTTCGATACCGAAGCGCTCTTAACTGTTGATAACGATTTGCTGTTCGACACTGATTGCGATGTGCTCGTAGAGCTTGCTTTTGCTTCGCTCTCTGAATTCGACATACTTGCCGATTGCGATTCACTCTTAGATATTGAATCTGACTTCGATGTAGATCCGCTATTCGTTACTGATTGTGAAGCACTCACAGAGTTTGCTTTCGCTTTGCTCTCTGAGCTCGACATACTTGCCGATTGTGATTCACTCTCCGCTGTCGATGCGCTTCTCGATGTCGATTCACTCTTCGCTAACGACGCACTTCGAGATGCTGACTCACTCGCTTTCTCTGAAACCGATGTGCTTGCGATTCTTTCTGAAATAGACATAGACTCACTTGCTAAAATTGTTGAATTGGATTGACTTTCTTCTGCACTATTCAAAACATTTGCTGATTGTGATGTGCTCGTAGAACTTGCTTTTGCTTCGCTCTCTGAATTCGACATACTCGCCGATTGCGATTCACTCTTCGCTAACGACTCACTCTTAACTGTTGAAGATGATTTCGATGCTGATTGCGAAGTACTCGCAGAGTTTGCTTTCGCTTTACTCTCTGAGTTCGACACGCTTGTCGATTGTGATTCACTGTTCGATACCGAAGCGCTCTTAACTGTTGAAGATGATTTCGATGCTGATTGTGATGTGCTCATAGAGCTTGCTTTTGCTTCACTCTCTGAGTTCGACACGCTTGTCGATTGTGATTCACTGTTCGATACCGAAGCGCTCTTAACTGTTGATAACGATTTGCTGTTCGACACTGATTGCGATGTGCTCGCTGAGCTTGCTTTTGCTTCACTCTCTGAGTTCGACACGATTGTTGATTGTGATCCACTGCTCAACGCTGATGCACTGCTTGATGTAGATGCACTATTCGATACTGTTTGTGATGTACTCGCAGAGTTTGCTTTTGCTTCACCTTCTGAATTCGACATACTTGCCGATTGCGATTCACTCTTAGCGATTGATGTCGAGTTCGATACTGATTGTGATGTGCTCGCAGAGTTTACTTTCGTTTTACTCTCTGAGTTCGACACGCTTGTTGATTGTGATTCACTGTTCGACACGGACTCACTCTTAACTGTTGAAGATGATTTCGTTACTGATTGTGAAGCACTCACAGAGTTTGCTTTCGCTTCACTTTCTGAGTTCGATACGCTTGTCGATTGTGATTCACTGTTCGATACTGAAGCGCTCTTAACTGTTGATAACGATTTGCTGTTCGACACTGATTGCGATGTGCTCGCTGAGCTTGCTTTTGCTTCACTCTCTGAGTTCGACATGCTTGTTGATTGTGATCCACTGCTCAACGCTGATGCACTGCTTGATGTAGATGCACTATTCGTTACTGTTTGTGATGTACTCGCAGAGTTTACTTTCGCTTCACTTTCTGAGTTCGACACGCTTGTCGATTGTGATTCGCTGCTCGACATGGACTCACTCTTAGCTGTTGATGCTGAGTTCGATGCTGCTTGTGATGTGCTCATAGAGCTTGCTTTTGCTTCGCTCTCTGAGTTCGACACGCTTGTCGATTGTGATTCACTGCTCGATACGGACTCGCTATTCACAATTGACGCCGATGTACTGCTTGATACAGATCCGCTATTCGTTACTGATTGTGAAATACTCACAGAATTTGCTTTCGCTTTACTCTCTGAATTCGACACGCTTGTCGATTGTGATTCACTGCTCGATACGGACTCGCTCTTAGATATTGAATCTGACTTCGATGTAGATCCACTATTTGCTACTGATTGTGAAGTATTCGCAGAATTTGCTTTCGCTTCACTTTCTGAGTTCGATACGCTTGTCGATTGTGATTCACTGTTCGATACCGAAGCGCTCTTAACTGTTGATAACGATTTGCTGTTCGACACTGATTGCGATGTGCTCGCTGAGCTTGCTTTTGCTTCACTCTCTGAGTTCGACACGCTTGTTGATTGTGATCCACTGCTCAACGCTGATGCACTGCTTGATGTAGATGCACTATTCGTTACTGTTTGTGATGTACTCGCAGAGTTTGCTTTTGCTTCACCTTCTGAATTCGACATACTTGCCGATTGCGATTCACTCTTAGCGATTGATGTCGAGTTCGATACTGATTGTGATGTGCTCGCAGAGTTTACTTTCGTTTTACTCTCTGAGTTCGACACGCTTGTTGATTGTGATTCACTGTTCGACACGGACTCACTCTTAACTGTTGAAGATGATTTCGTTACTGATTGTGAAGCACTCACAGAGTTTGCTTTCGCTTCTCTTTCTGAGTTCGATACGCTTGTCGATTGTGATTCACTGTTCGATACTGAAGCGCTCTTAACTGTTGATAACGATTTGCTGTTCGACACTGATTGCGATGTGCTCGCTGAGCTTGCTTTTGCTTCACTCTCTGAGTTCGACATGCTTGTTGATTGTGATCCACTGCTCAACGCTGATGCACTGCTTGATGTAGATGCACTATTCGTTACTGTTTGTGATGTGCTCGCAGAGTTTACTTTCGTTTTACTCTCTGAGTTCGACACGCTTGTTGATTGTGATTCACTGTTCGACACGGACTCACTCTTAACTGTTGAAGATGATTTCGTTACTGATTGTGAAGCACTCACAGAGTTTGCTTTCGCTTCTCTTTCTGAGTTCGATACGCTTGTCGATTGTGATTCACTGTTCGATACTGAAGCGCTCTTAACTGTTGATAACGATTTGCTGTTCGACACTGATTGCGATGTGCTCGCTGAGCTTGCTTTTGCTTCACTCTCTGAGTTCGACACGCTTGTTGATTGTGATCCACTGCTCAACGCTGATGCACTGCTTGATGTAGATGCACTATTCGTTACTGTTTGTGATGTACTCGCAGAGTTTGCTTTTGCTTCACCTTCTGAATTCGACATACTTGCCGATTGCGATTCACTCTTAGCGATTGATGTCGAGTTCGATACTGATTGTGATGTGCTCGCAGAGTTTACTTTCGTTTTACTCTCTGAGTTCGACACGATTGTTGATTGTGATTCACTGTTCGACACGGACTCACTCTTAACTGTTGAAGATGATTTCGTTACTGATTGTGAAGCACTCACAGAGTTTGCTTTCGCTTCTCTTTCTGAGTTCGATACGCTTGTCGATTGTGATTCACTGTTCGATACTGAAGCGCTCTTAACTATTGATAACGATTTGCTGTTCGACACTGATTGCGATGTGCTCGCTGAGCTTGCTTTTGCTTCACTCTCTGAATTCGACATACTTGCCGATTGCGATTCACTCTTCGCTAACGACTCACTCTTAACTGTTGAAGATGATTTCGATGCTGATTGCGAAGTACTCGCAGAGTTTGCTTTCGCTTTACTCTCTGAGTTCGACACGCTTGTCGATTGTGATTCACTGTTCGATACCGAAGCGCTCTTAACTGTTGATAACGATTTGCTGTTCGACACTGATTGCGATGTGCTCGCTGAGCTTGCTTTTGCTTCACTCTCTGAGTTCGACATGCTTGTTGATTGTGATCCACTGCTCAACGCTGATGCACTGCTTGATGTAGATGCACTATTCGTTACTGTTTGTGATGTACTCGCAGAGTTTACTTTCGTTTTACTCTCTGAGTTCGACACGCTTGTCGATTGTGATTCGCTGCTCGACATGGACTCACTCTTAGCTGTTGATGCTGAGTTCGATGCTGATTCACTGCTTGATGCAAATGCGCTATTCGTTACTGATTGTGAAGCACTTACAAAATTTGCTTTCGCTTCACTTTCTGAGTTCGATACACTTGTTGATTGTGATTCACTGCTCGACACGGACTCACTCTTAACTGTTGATACCGAATTCGATGCTGATTGTGATGTGCTCGTAGAGCTTGCTTTTGCTTCGCTCTCTGAATTCGACATACTTGCCGATTGCGATTCACTCTTAGATATTGAATCTGACTTCGATGTAGATCCGCTGTTCGATAAGGACATACTATTAGCTATCGATGTCGAATTTGATACTGACGCACTTGTCGTACTTCCTGTTGCTGTTTGTGAACTACTCGTTGAGTTCGATTTAGTTTTACTCTCTGAGTTCGACATGCTTGTTGATTGTGATTCGCTGCTCGACATGGACTCACTCTTAGCTGTTGATGTTGAGTTCGATGCTGATTTACTGCTTGTTGCAGATGCGCTATTCGTTACTGATTGTGAAGTATTCACAGAATTTGCTTTCGCTTCACTCTCTGAATTCGACACGCTTGTCGATTGTGATTCACTGTTCGATACCGAAGCACTCTTAACTATTGATAACGATTTGCTGTTCGACACTGATTGCGATGTGCTCGCTGAGCTTGCTTTTGCTTCACTCTCTGAGTTCGACATGCTTGTTGATTGTGATCCACTGCTCAACGCTGATGCACTGCTTGATGTAGATGCACTATTCGTTACTGTTTGTGATGTACTCGCAGAGTTTACTTTCGTTTTACTCTCTGAGTTCGACACGCTTGTCGATTGTGATTCACTGTTCGATACCGAAGCGCTCTTAACTGTTGATAACGATTTGCTGTTCGACACTGATTGCGATGTGCTCGTAGAACTTGCTTTTGCTTCGCTCTCTGAATTCGACATACTTGCCGATTGCGATTCACTCTTCGCTAACGACTCACTCTTAACTGTTGAAGATGATTTCGATGCTGATTGCGAAGTACTCGCAGAGTTTGCTTTCGCTTTACTCTCTGAGTTCGACACGCTTGTCGATTGTGATTCACTGCTCGACACGGACTCACTCTTAACTGTTGAAGATGATTTCGATGCTGATTGTGATGTGCTCATAGAGCTTGCTTTTGCTTCGCTCTCTGAATTCGACACGCTTGTCGATTGTGATTCACTGCTCGATACGGACTCGCTCTTAGATATTGAATCTGACTTCGATGTAGATCCACTATTTGCTACTGATTGTGAAGTATTCGCAGAATTTGCTTTCGCTTCACTTTCTGAGTTCGATACGCTTGTCGATTGTGATTCACTGTTCGATACCGAAGCGCTCTTAACTGTTGATAACGATTTGCTGTTCGACACTGATTGCGATGTGCTCGCTGAGCTTGCTTTTGCTTCACTCTCTGAATTCGACATACTTGCCGATTGTGATTCACTCTTAGATATTGAATCTGACTTCGATGTAGATCCGCTATTCGTTACTGATTGTGAAGCACTCACAGAGTTTGCTTTCGCTTCACTTTCTGAGTTCGATAGGCTTGTCGATTGTGATTCACTGTTCGATACCGAAGCGCTCTTAACTGTTGATAACGATTTGCTGTTCGACACTGATTGCGATGTGCTCGCTGAGCTTGCTTTTGCTTCACTCTCTGAGTTCGACATGCTTGTTGATTGTGATTCACTGCTCGACACAGACTCACTCTTAACTGTTGAAGATGATTTCGATGCTGATTGTGATGTGCTCGCTGAGCTTACTTTTGCTTCACTCTCTGAATTCGACATACTTGCCGATTGCGATTCACTCTTAGCTATCGACTCTCTCTTAGCGATTGATGTCGAGTTCGATACTGATTGCGATGTGCTCGCAGAGTTTGCTTTCGCTTTACTCTCTGAGTTCGACACGCTTGTCGATTGTGATTCACTGTTCGATACCGAAGCGCTCTTAACTGTTGAAGATGATTTCGATGCTGATTGTGATGTGCTCGTAGAGCTTGCTTTTGCTTCACTCTCAGAGTTCGACACGCTTGTCGATTGTGATTCACTGCTCGATACAGACTCGCTCTTAGCTGTTGATGCTGATTTCAATGCTGATTGTGATGTACTCGCAGAATTTGCTTTCGCTTCACTTTCTGAGTTCGATACGCTTGTCGATTGTGATTCACTGTTCGATACCGAAGCGCTCTTAACTGTTGATAACGATTTGCTGTTCGACACTGATTGTGATGTGCTCGTAGAGCTTACTTTTGCTTCACTCTCTGAATTCAACATACTTGCCGATTGCGATTCACTCTTAGCTATCGACTCTCTCTTAGCGATTGATGTCGAGTTCGATACTGATTGCGATGTGCTCGCAGAGTTTGCTTTCGCTTTACTCTCTGAGTTCGACACGCTTGTCGATTGCGATTCGCTCTTCGCTGTCGATGCGCTTCTCGATGCCGATTCACTCTTCGCTATCGATGCGCTTCGCGATGCCGATTCACTCTTCACTGCCGACACACTTCGAGACGCTGATTCGCTCTTAGCTGTCGATGCACTTCTCGATGCCGATTCGCTCTTCACTGTCGATGCACTTCTCGATGCCGACTCACTCTTCACTGCCGATGCGCTTCTCGATGCCGATTCACTCTTCGCTGTTGACGCGCTTCTCGATGACGATTCGCTCTTAGCTACCGATGCACTTCTCGATGCCGATTCGCTCTTCACTGCCGACGTGCTTCTCGATTGCGATGCACTCTTCACTGTCGATGCGCTTCTTGATGCTGACTCACTCTTCGCTATCGACGCGCTTCTTGATGCTGACTCACTCTTAGCTGTTGACGCACTTCTCGATGCCGATTCACTCTTAGCTATCGATGCGCTTCTCGATGCCGATTCACTCTTCACTGCCGACACACTTCGAGACGCTGATTCACTCTTCACTGCCGATGCGCTTCTTGATGCTGACTCACTCTTCGCTATCGACGCGCTTCTTGATGCTGACTCACTCTTAGCTGTTGACGCACTTCTCGATGCCGATTCACTCTTAGCTATCGATGCGCTTCGCGATGCCGATTCACTCTTCACTGCCGACACACTTCGAGACGCTGATTCACTCTTCATCGTCGATGCGCTTCGCGATGCTGATTCACTCTTCACTGCCGATGCGCTTCTTGATGCTGATTCACTCTTCACTGCCGATGCGCTTCTTGATGCTGATTCGCTCTTCGCTGTTGACGCGCTTCGCGATTGCGATGCACTCTTCACCAACGATGCACTTCTCGATGCCGATTCGCTCTTCACTGCCGATGCGCTTCTCGATGCCGATTCACTCTTAGCTACCGACGCGCTTCTCGATGCCGACTCACTCTTAGCTACCGACGCGCTTCTCGATGACGATTCGCTCTTCACTGTTGACGCACTTCTTGATGCTGATTCGCTCTTCGCTGTCGACGTGCTTCTCGATGCTGATTCACTCTTCACTGCCGATGCGCTTCTTGATGCTGATTCACTCTTCACTGCCGATGCGCTTCTCGATGCCGATTCGCTCTTCGCTACCGACGCGCTTCTCGATGCCGATTCACTCTTAGCTACCGACGCGCTTCTCGATGCCGACTCACTCTTAGCTACCGACGCGCTTCGCGATTGCGATGCACTCTTCACCAACGATGCACTTCTCGATGCCGACTCGCTCTTCGCTGTCGATGCGCTCTTCGCTAACGACGCGCTTCTTGATGCTGATGCACTATTCACCAACGATGTGCTTCTCGATTGCGATTCACTCTTCGCTGTCGATGCGCTTCGCGATGCTGATTCACTCTTAGCTAACGATGCACTTCGGGATACCGATTCGCTCTTCGCTGTTGACGCACTTCGCGATGCCGACTCACTCTTCACTGTCGATGCGCTTCTTGAGGCTGACTCACTCTTCGCTGCTGACGCGCTTCGCGATTGCGATGCACTCTTCACCAACGATGCGCTTCGCGATGCCGATTCACTCTTCACTACCGATGCACTTCGGGATACTGATTCACTCTTCACTGTCGATGCACTTCGGGATGCCGATTCGCTCTTCGCTGTTGACGCGCTTCTCGATGCCGATTCACTCTTCACTGCCGACACACTTCGCGATGCCGATTCACTCTTAGCTGTCGATGCGCTTCGCGATGCTGATTCACTCTTCACTACCGATGCACTTCGTGATACTGATTCGCTCTTCACTGTAGATGCACTTCGCGATGCTGACTCACTCTTCGCTGTCGACGCACTTCGCGATGCTGACTCACTCTTCGCCAACGATGCGCTTCGCGATGCCGATTCACTCTTCGCTGTCGATGCGCTTCTCGATGCCGATTCGCTCTTCACTGTTGACGCACTTTGGGACGCTGACTCACTTTTCGCTGTCGATACACTTCGCGATGCTGATTCGCTCTTCACTGTTGACGCACTTCTTGATGCCGATTCACTCTTCGCTGTCGACGTGCTTCGAGATGCCGATTCGCTCTTCGCTACCGATGCGCTTCTCGATGCTGATTCGCTCTTCGCTGTTGACGCGCTTCGCGATTGCGATGCACTCTTCACTGTTGACGCACTTCGGGACGCTGACTCACTCTTAGCTGTCGATACACTTCGAGACGCTGACTCACTTTTCGCTGTCGATACACTTCGCGATGCTGACTCATTCTTCGCCAACGATGCGCTTCTCGATGCCGATTCACTCTTCGCTGTCGATGCGCTTCTCGATGCCGATTCGCTCTTCACTGTTGACGCACTTCGGGACGCTGACTCACTTTTCGCTGTCGATACACTTCGCGATGCTGACTCACTCTTCGCCAACGATGCGCTTCTCGATGCCGATTCACTCTTCGCTGTCGATGCGCTTCTCGATGCCGATTCGCTCTTCACTGTTGACGCACTTCGGGACGCTGACTCACTTTTCGCTGTCGATACACTTCGCGATGCTGATTCGCTCTTCACTGTTGACGCACTTCTCGATACCGATTCGCTCTTCACTGTTGACGCACTTCTTGATGCCGATTCACTCTTCGCTGTCGACGTGCTTCGAGATGCCGATTCGCTCTTCGCTAACGATGCGCTTCTCGATGCCGATTCGCTCTTCACTGTTGACGCACTTCTTGATGCCGATGTACTCTTCACTGCCGACGTGCTTCGAGATGCTGACTCACTCTTCACTGCCGATGCGCTTCTCGATTGCGATTCACTCTTCGCTGTTGACGCGCTTCGCGATACCGATTCGCTCTTCACTGTTGACGCACTTCGGGACGCTGACTCACTTTTCGCTGTCGATACACTTCGAGATGCTGATTCACTCTTCGCTGTTGACGCGCTTCTCGATGCCGATGTACTCTTCACTGCCGATACGCTTCTCGATGCTGACTCACTCTTCGCTGTTGACGCGCTTCGCGATGCTGATTCGCTCTTCGCTAACGATGCGCTTCGCGATGCCGATTCGCTCTTCGCTAACGACGCGCTTCTCGATGCCGATTCACTCTTCACTGCCGATGTACTCTTCACTGCCGATGTGCTTCGCGATGCTGATTCGCTCTTCACTGTCGATGCGCTTCTCGATGCCGATTCACTCTTCACTGTCGATGCGCTTCTCGATGCCGACTCACTCTTCGCTGTTGACGCACTTCGCGATGCCGATGTACTCTTCACTGCCGACGTGCTTCGCGATGCCGATTCACTCTTCACTGTCGATGCACTTCGTGATGCCGACTCACTCTTAGCTACCGACGTACTTCGAGATTGCGATGCACTCTTCACTGTCGATGCACTTCGGGATACCGATTCGCTCTTCGCTAACGACGCGCTTCTTGATGCTGATTCACTCTTCACCAACGATGTGCTTCGAGATTGCGATGCACTCTTCGCTGTCGATGCGCTTCGCGATGCTGATTCACTCTTAGCTAACGATGCACTTCGGGATACCGATTCGCTCTTCGCTGTCGATGCGCTTCTTGATGCCGACTCACTCTTAGCTACCGACGTACTTCGAGATTGCGATGCACTCTTCACTGTCGATGCACTTCGGGACGCTGATTCGCTCTTCGCTAACGACGCGCTTCTTGATGCTGATTCACTCTTCACCAACGATGTGCTTCGAGATTGCGATGCACTCTTCGCTGTCGATGCGCTTCGCGATGCTGATTCACTCTTAGCTAACGATGCACTTCGGGATACCGATTCGCTCTTCGCTGTCGATGCGCTTCTTGAGGCTGACTCACTCTTAGCTACCGACGTACTTCGAGATTGCGATGCACTCTTCACTGTCGATGCACTTCGGGACGCTGATTCGCTCTTCGCTAACGACGCGCTTCTTGATGCTGATTCACTCTTCACCAACGATGTGCTTCGAGATTGCGATGCACTCTTCGCTGTCGATGCGCTTCGCGATGCTGATTCACTCTTAGCTAACGATGCACTTCGGGATACCGATTCGCTCTTCGCTGTCGATGCGCTTCTTGAGGCTGACTCACTCTTCGCTGCTGACGCACTTCGCGATGCCGATGTACTCTTCACTGCCGATGCACTTCGCGATGCCGATGTACTCTTTACTGCCGACGTGCTTCGAGATTGCGATGTGCTCTTCACTGCCGATGCACTTCGCGATTGTGATGCACTCTTCACTGTTGACGCACTTCTCGATGCCGATGTACTCTTCGCTGTCGATGTACTCTTCACTGCCGACGTGCTTCGAGATTGCGATGCACTCTTCACTGTCGATGCACTTCGCGATGCCGATGTACTCTTCGCTGCTGACGCACTTCGCGATGCCGATGTACTCTTCACTGCCGATGCACTTCGCGATGCTGACTCACTCTTCGCTGTCGACGCGCTTCGTGATAGTAATTCACTCTTCGACGTGGATGCGCTTCGGGATACCGATTCACTTTTCAATGTTGATGCAGACTTTGACTTTGAAAGTTTCGTAGATTTCGCAATGGAATTTTGTCTAGCAACTCGTGACTTGCTTTTAGAATTAGAAATCGATCCTAAAAGTTTAGCCGAATCTTTTGCAGATTTGTTTACAGAATCAGCTGAAGATTTCGCAATTGAATAAGAACGCGAACCCATTTCTTGCTTTGAATTCACTGCTGACGTACTTCGAGAAGCAGATTTACTTTTATCCACTGATGTGCTTCGTGATACTGATTCGCTTGCCATTCTTGCTGAATTCGATCTGACAATTGACTGACTTTTTAATCGTGATCGTGCAGCTACAATCGATTGATTTCTAGAATCGTTTCTAGAATCAGTTTCTGATAGTTCCGCGGAACGAGACATCGACAATCTTCTACTATCACTTCTACTATTATTGAGGCTATTTGCTATTGGTTGATAAGGATCTTCCCCTGAAACCCATGTCTTATTAAAGTAATCCCATTTTCTTATACCACCAAACGCATACTGACGTGCAACTGGTCGAAAACTCCAATGTAAGTCAGCATCTGGATTTACAATTGGTACTGTAATTTCTGTTGTCATCCCGTAACCCTTTGGCCCCTGGTCCGCATTCAGGAAATTACCATCCCAATAATATCCTTGTGACGATCCGCCTTTAAGATATTTAATGTCGGGTGCATTGACAAAATCACCGTATCCTGGCGCAGTTAAACCTTGTTTAATCGAAGTTGGTTGACCATAACCTTGTCCTAAACGAAGTTGTATTTTTGATGCCTCTGTATTTTCCAAATCCCACGCATTGTGAATATTTCTAATTCTCGCACCGATCCACCTTGGAGTTTCCACATTAGAGGTATTTGGATTATCTTGAGAGATCGTATAGCGGATGACTAAATTTTTACCATCGCTTGTTGCTGTGATTTTATAGTAAATCTCTAGCTCTCCTCTTTCCCAACGTCCTTTTCCAGTGTATGTTTTTGATGCACTTGACGTAGCGGCTGCCCTAAATACCGCTTCTCCCACTTCGGTCATATCCGTGACTGAGGCAACGACTGTATTCGACTGTTGTCCTTTTGATACAGAAGCTGACTCACTTGCAGAGACCTGCATTGCTTGAGATGAATGAGATGGCTGACTTGAAGTTAGGTTTTTCTGATTAATAGATGTAGAAGTTTCTGTCTTACTTGCTGACGTTTCTGTATCTTTTTGCGATGAAGTATTACTTTTTTCTTCTACTAATGAAGATGATTGACTTTCGGTGCTATGTTGCTGTTGTGATTCTACCGAAGTCGTAACGGAATGACTGAGGGATTCCGATGTTGAAGCACTTTCACTTGCTTCATTGAATTTTTCACTTTCAGATGTACTATCAACATCCATCGATTCAGCATGTTTATTAGATGTAGAAACAATACTGTCGATAACAACTGATGTTTGATCACCGACTGTTTGGCTTTTCGTAGCCAATTCAGAAGTAATTGGTGCATCTGATGCGGCAAAGGCATGCTGGTCATGTAACATGTTCACCGTGAACAAGCCTCCCGTAATGGCGGTCGTTCGGAGCGCATGTTCTTTGATTTTTTCTCCTATTGCGGTACCTTCACCACTTTCTTCTTTCACAAAACTTCGACTTAAAAAGGGAAAGCCAATCGCATTTAAGAGTTGAATCTCTTTAATCCCTGCTTTCACCCAATTTTTGCCCGATTTGTAAAGTTTCACCCTTGCTTTTTCTTGCCCAAAACTTTTTCTAAACTCTTTAAACTTTTTTGTCATTGCAAAACTCCCATTAAATAATTTCATAAAACTAAACTTTTCATCGCAGCCTATATAGGATAATAAATCTTTTTTATGATTTACGCAATAAAATAATTACATAAACATTATAAGAAATATAACCTAATTCATCATTGGTATTTACTATTTATAACAACAGTTTTAATTTTATTTAATGGAAATTTGTTTTTAACAATTAAGAAACTGTTAAAGCTAAAAAGGAATGGAAATATGGGGTGTTTTCAATGCTTCTTTCTAAAAATGATGGTTTATTTAAGAATTTATTATAATAACCTTTATATATAGAATAGCCTTTTTACTCACGATAACATTTCAATTAAATTCAAAAAAATTAAATAAATCCAGGGTATTACAAGTCGGAATCAGAGCATCTTTAGTGACTTGCATCAAAAGTGAGATGTTTTGTTCGTCCATGCGTGCAGCATTTTTGTTCATTATTCACATGATATGACATTCAACAATACAAATTTCTACTGTGACAAATATTACAATTTAAAATAGATAATAAAAATCATTGATTCATCACTTTAAAACACTGTATTATTAAAATGTAGAATTAATGAGGTGCCTCAAATCAAAACGGCCTAACCTATCAATTTTTTTAACTTTATCAAAGAAATTCATTTCCGTAATATATATAAATGTATTATAATATACGGAGGCTTATTTTAAGTTTTGTGACATCCTTACTATTGATTCGGGAAATTCAACCAGTTTCCCACTATATAAAAACGAAAGGTGATTATGTATGCCAACTCAATCAGATTCAAAAGACATCATTATTATCGGTGCCGGTGTACTGAGTACGACTTTCGCCTCAATGATTAAAGATTTAGAACCAGAATGGAATCTTAAATTATATGAGCGCTTAGATCGTCCAGGTGTCGAAAGTTCAAACGAGCGTCATAACGCAGGTACAGGTCATGCTGCGCTTTGTGAATTGAACTATACAGTCAAACAGCCTGACGGTTCAATCGACATTGAAAAAGCAAAAGAGATTAACGAGGAGTTCGAAATTTCAAAACAATTTTGGAGTTATCTTGTTAAAAGTAAAAACATCGATACACCTAAAGATTTCATCCATCCGCTTCCACACATCAGCTTCGTACGCGGAAAAAATAACGTACAGTTCTTAAAAGATCGTTATAACAAAATGAAAGCTTTCCCAATGTTTGATAACATTGAATACACTGAAGACATTGAAGTGATGAGAAAGTGGATGCCATTGATGATGCAAGGTCGCAGTGCAAGTGACATCATGGCTGCAAGTAAAATTGACGAAGGTACTGACGTTAACTTTGGAGAATTAACACGTAAAATGGCGAAAAGCATTGAGAAACATAAAAATGCTGAAGTGCACTACAATCACGAAGTTAAGGATTTCAACCGTCGCTTAGATGGGAAATGGGAAGTTACAATCGTCAACCGTAACACGGGCGATCGACAAGTTCAACTCGCTGATTATATCTTCATCGGTGCTGGTGGTGGTGCAATTCCATTGTTACAAAAAACAGGTATCCCTGAAAGTAAACATTTAGGTGGATTCCCAATTACAGGTCAATTCTTGATGTGTACGAATCCAGCAGTCATTGAAGAACATGGTGTAAAAGTATACGGTAAAGAGCCACCTGGCACACCACCAATGACAGTGCCTCACTTAGACACACGTTATATTAATGGTAAAAAATCATTATTATTCGGACCATTTGCAAGTATTGGACCTAAGTTCTTGAAAAACGGTTCAAACTTAGATTTATTCAAATCAGTGAAACCTTATAACATTACGACTTTACTTGCAGCTGCAGTGAAAAACTTACCATTAATTAAATACTCAATTGACCAAATCTTGATGACAAAAGAAGGTTGTATGAATCACTTACGTACTTTCTACCCAGAAGCAAAAGATCAAGATTGGGAATTATACACTGCCGGTAAACGTGTACAAGTCATTAAAGATACTGAAGCATATGGTAAAGGGTTTATCCAATTCGGTACAGAAGTTGTGAACTCTGAAGACCATACAGTCATTGCTTTACTTGGTGAATCACCAGGGGCTTCAACATCTGTTTCTGTCGCTTTAGAGGTATTAGAAAGAAACTTCTCAGAATATGAAGAAGCTTGGAAACCAAAATTACAAAAAATGATTCCATCTTATGGTCAATCATTAATTGAAGATGTAGACTTAATGAGAAAAACACGTCAACAAACTTCAAAAGACTTAGAGTTAAATTATTACGAGTAAAGGAGTTGCTAGCATGAAAAGATTAGTAATCGTTGCAACTATACTCACTGCAGCATTTGTTGCTTTAAAACGTTATCAACAACATGTGAACAAAGCACCAAACATCGAATATTAAGAGACTTTGATATTCGTTAACAACCTTTCTAAAAGACGTTCAAAGTAAGTTCTCTCACTTTGAACGTCTTTTTTAGATGCATAATCAAATTGGGAAAGTGACATGACATCATATCATCTCACTTTTCTTTTTAACAGCATACTTGATTTCATCATTATACGTATTGTTCTTTACGTACGAGGTCGTCTACTAAATCACGATAAAAACGTGATAACTCTCCCGCATTACGATGCCAATCTAATGTATCTTGTCCCGTAAAATCAGTGTGATCCCAATCCTTCATTACAGGGGTCACTTGCCATATCCCTTTTACAGGTGGTGAATCAAACGCGACGTTAACAAAAGGTTCATCATCGGGGTGAAGTGACGAAATAACTGAGACAAGACCGTCATTTTCACGCCATGCTGGGTCTTCAGTTGCACCAATCCAATCCCCTGTGAACACATGTGCAATATTCATATAAGCGTCCGCCATTTGCGTACCAAAGACGGTTTCATTCGTCGCTGAACCTGTATATGTTTTATAAAAAATATTCGGGTTCATATCTGTACGTTCATTTAATTTTTTGGCACCTTCACGTGTCAAATCGTATAGCGCTGTATCTTTTGATTGGAACAGCGGGCTTTGACTTGCACGTCGCGCATATTGTAGATACGTCTCACCTTCACGTTGCTCCAATCCCCATTGTTTTAAGCCATAATTTAATTTAGAATTTTTGCGTCCTGCGAAGATACTGAATTCATAAATCATGCGTTTAATAAATTCACCATTCCCTAACTCATCCGAGGCAACAGTCCCATCATGAGGTGTCGCAATCGTTGTTATCGAATCAATAAGATGATCTTGTCCTCCTAAGAATAACGGACTTATCGTGCCCCCATGCGCGCGTTGATAAGCAATTTCATCTGGATCCCCTTTGCGCAACAAGTCCTCTAACATACGAATCGTCTGGCCTCCCATACTGTGTCCGACTAGATGAATGGCTTGACCCGGTTGCCAATTAGGTAAAATCCCTTCATATGTTTTACCATAACGCTCGTGACCATACTTTTCGGCATGAGCTTGACCATAATCGACCCTTCCGCCTTTAATATAGTGGTAAAGTTCAATAGCGCGATCCCAGTTACTACCAAATGCACTGATACTTGCTTCAAATACGTTATAGCCGGCTGCTCTTAAATCATCAATAATTTTTAATTTTTTACCACCCCAATAATTGGAGTTTGCAGGTCCATTCTCCCCAACTAATCCTGCAAAACCATGTACAAAGATAATGGGGTCTCTGTTTTTATACTGTGCTTGCTGTGTTGATTTTGGTGCTTTTACTGCGGGTTTTGTTTGAGGGGCTTTGACTTGTGGTGCTTTTTGAGTTGTTGTTTCACTTGCGTTTTGCTGATGTTCTGGCTGAGGCGCAGGCTGTTGTGGTACTTTATCCTCTGTTTTTTCCTTGTTCTCTTGCTGATGATCTTTATTCACCGAATCATCTGTATCCGGTTTCGGTTGTTCTTCCGATTGTTTTTTCACTGCATCGTCTGTATCAGGTTGTGGCGGTTGCTCTGCTTGTTTTTTCACCGCATCATCTGTATCAAGTTGTGGTGGTTGCTCTGCTTGTTTTTTCACTGAATAGTCCGGGTCGACTTGCGGCTGCTGCGGTTGCTCTGCTTGATTCACTTCTTGCGTTTTCGGTGTATCTAAACTGCTCGTCTTGCTATCTTGTTGCTGTTCATTTAACTTTAAAATCGCTTCATTTGCTTTAAGTGGTACGTTAGAAGGTGTGACGTTTGGCGCTGCCTCTTCTTTTTGGACTTGTTGCGTCGGTTGTACTTCAGCGGCTTGAACATCATGACTAATAAAACTAATCACTCCAACGGAAATGGCGATTGAGGAAACACCCATTGACAATTTTCTCAATGCATAAGTACGACGTTTTTGATGATTCAAGGTCAAACCCCTCCTTAATTAAATATGAATACATATTATTAATATAACCTTTTTATTTTTGTTTTTTTCTTTTTTGCCTAATTCAATTATTTCATTGCTTAACTGTCAATTTCAAAGTTATAATGCTACAATTATTCACTATTTCCGTACACTTTAAAATAATTTTTCGATATGCTTACTATATTTAATAATTAGTTAATGGTCTTTTTAAAAATAACTGTTTAATATAAAATCATGTGTAAAGCAATATAAACTAACATAAATCTTTTGCTTTGGAGGAAACGATGACTTTTATTATTTTACTGATATTTTTTTTAATCCGCTTAGTCAGCCTCTCTATTTCAATCCGTCATTCAAAACAGCTGATTCAGAATGGGGCTAAAGAATTCGGACAAAAAAACTCAAAGTGGTTGGCAATCACACATATCCTTATCTACGTCGGTGCAGCAATTGAAGCGCTTGTCACACCGAGCACATGGGGCATTTCGAATACATTGGGTCTTATTATTTTAATTTTGGCTTATATTGTCCTATTCCATGTCATTAAAACTTTAGGTGCCATTTGGACATTAAAACTATATATTTTAGAAGATCATCCGATCATTCGTTCAGGGCTTTATCGATTAACAAAACACCCGAATTATTATCTCAATATTATTCCAGAACTTATTGGGGTCTTATTATTAACAAGTGCAACATATACGACACTCTTATTGATTCCATATGCTTATTTCTTATATGTGCGCATTCGCCAAGAAGAAAAACTCATGTCGTTATAATATGGACAACGTCTCTCTATTTCATATTCACTTTAGGGAGACGTTTTTTGTTTTTTCTTAAACAACATCCGCGTTAAAGCTCAAGACATGAATATGAAAACTTCATTTAGAGATTAAAAAAGAGGACTTGAGACCGTGCTCAAACCCTCTTTCACAGATGTACTATTTATTATCCTTCTTTGTTTGACGAGGACGTCTCAATATGAATAGTCCCCCTAATAGCGCAAGTATCGATCCAATCAATGGTGTTTGCATTGTTTCCGCTTCACCTGTTTCAGGTAAACTTTCCTTCTTGTTCTTACTCATTGAATCCGATTTTGTATACGACACGACCTTTTTTATTGGATCATGATTCGGCTGCATCGGTTCACCTGGCTTTTCTGGTGTCGGATTCTCTGGATTACCTGGTTCACTTGGTTTTTCCGGTGTTGGATTCTCTGGGTTACTTGGTTCATTTGGCTTTTCCGGTGTTGGGCCTTCTGGGTTACCTGGTTCACTTGGTTTCTCTGGTGTCGGCTCAACTGTTGGTCGGTAGAACCCACTATCAATCGTCATATCATCCGCGTTATTGACTGTTACCGTCACTTCTTTTCCATCAGAATCGAATGCATCATTGCCGATGTCTTGTAATGTTGCCTCATATCCTTCTGGCGGATAGAACGTTACTTTATATTGACCATTAACTAAATGTGTAAAGTGATACATTCCTTGTTCATCTGTCATTGTTTCTTCCGTTGTCCCATCTGCTTTCGTTAAAACGACTTTGACTCCCGCTATCCCTGGCTCGTTTTGGTCTTGAATACCGTTTTTATTTGTGTCTTCCCATACTTTATCGCCAATCGTATACGTTGGGTCTGGTACAACTCTGAATCCTCTGTCAATCGACAAATCATCTGCATCATGAATCGTCACCGCAACGCGTTGCATATCCGAGTCGATTTCAGAATTCCCTACATGCACCTCAACTGGAACGAACTGTTTTCCAGCTGCATTCACAGTAGGATCTGTAAACTCAACGATATAATCACCATTGTTTAAATTCGAAAACAAGTAGTAGCCCTCTGCATCCGTCACTGTCGTTTGCAACACTTCATTTGTCTGAGGGTTTTTCAATGTCACTGTAACATTTGCAATGCCTTTATCCGCAATGTCTTGTACATTATTATGATTCACATCTTCCCAAACTCTGTTTCCTAAATTAAAATGCTTCTCCCCTTGACCGGACGCTGAACTTTTTAATGTCTCAATACGATTTTCTGAATAAACTGTTGTCCGTACAGTATTTTTTTCATCATTTCCTAATAAACTCACACGTTGTACTAGTGGCTGTGTCGATTTTAAATCTTGCATTCCTTTCGTGTACACGACATATCTTTTTGAAGTCACTTGCTCTGCAAATTTAATGGACACCATATCCGTGCCATTTGTATTATACGTCAATGTATAGTCTGTATGAGGCGTCAGTTCTAGTAACTTAGAAAAATCTGGCTTATAACTATCCGCTAAGGTCACACCGTCAGGCACTTCATAGACTTTAACGGTATCATTGCTTGCCACAACTGCACTGCTTGATTCAGGCATTGTGTTATTGCCGTAGCCAAAAATTTTCACTTCCGGTTTACTGATTGTTTTCTTCAAAAGGTTCACGTACGCAACTTGCGAATATTCTCCCGATACAAAATCAAACTCATCGAAAAACGAATTAATATTGACATTGTTTTCCGAAATCACGTCTTGATATTTCACATCGAATGTTCTTGAAGTCGTTTGTCCCGCAACGGTCACATCAACTTTTTGCGGCCCAGCTTGTTTGACTACATCTCTCTCAATATAACTCAACAAATTGAGCTGTGCAGATACGTTATTATGTTTGTCTACAAAATCAGTAAATGTATACGTCAACGTTCTTGTGTTTAAATCATATCGACCTGTCGCAATCAACTCTCCACCTGAATTATAAATACTTGGCGGTGTCGATCTATTTTCAAAGAAGTCACTGATTTGAACATTGTTTGAATACTTGACTTCAAAAGTATCTCCCGCTTTAACTGAATCGTCTACGTTAAAATTGATTTGTGTTTCAAGATGGCCAAGTTGATGTGGATAAACGACACCGTCATTATCTCCATTGTTTTTATCTTTATCTGTGATCACCGTTTTAATATTCGATATACCCGACGTGTTGTCGACCGCTACCGTATGGATGGGTGGCGTATTAGACAATGCGACATGAGATGAAGATGCTTTTTCCGTTGTAGTCGGCACTGCAATAACTGCTTCTGATGCATTTTGGGAAGGCTGTGGCGCCTCTGTCGTCGTTGGACTTGTTGGCTTTACCTCTGTTGTTTCTGAAGGCGTTGGTGTAGGTGTTGGGGGTTGCGCTGCTGGCATGTCAGTTGCCACTGCTTGATTTGATGCCGTATTTGATGCCGGATTCGCTGGCATGTCTCCAGGCTGAGTCGTATCCTCAGATAGCATATGCTTTTCGACTTGTCCTGCTTCCGGAACGGCCGCGCCCACGTCTCCTTCAGCTGCGTGCGCTTCTTTGGCATTGAGACCAAAAATTAAAGTCGCTCCAATCAGTAAGGACGCTGTTCCTACTGTATATTTTCTTATCGCATAAGTATTCTGTTGATGCGCGAACACATCATCTTTTGCTTTGGTTTTCATGTTGTAAAACCCTCCTGTATTCGTTCGTTTTAATCAATATGATGTTTAACATGTATCGGTTTAATCTCATTTATTAATATTGAGATAAGGCAAAATCAGATACATCATTAAACCGCTTTCATAAATAAGTGCTAAAGGTTTTCGAAAATGACATTGGCTTATTTTAACGCCATCACTTGATGCAACAATGTTCTTAATTTTAAAAATATTATCGTTTTAAATGGGTTTCATATTTAGCAATTGTTTTATCATTTGTCTTTTTACGACTCATATGCAAATAAGAAAAGTGATGTTTTAGATGTTGTCTATCAACATTCAAATAATAACTGTCGGTAATATGATTGTAGATAATGGGATCATCCAAAATATGCCAATTGTCACTCTCATGGATGTAGTTACGAATATGTGCGATATCTCTTTGTATCGTTCTAGAGCTCACCCCCCATTCATTTGCCATATACATTTTGTTAATTTCTTTGCCTAAAATCAAATCAGTATAAATTGAAAGTAATCGATAAGGTTGATTCATACACTCCTCCTCATAACATATTTATATTGTAATAAATAAGATGGACATATTATGTCATTAATAATATATAGATAAATAAACTTCAAGTTAATGCTTAAGTCATTAAGTATGTATTTTTTATAAAATTAAAACAAAAAAATTATTGTAGTATGTTTTTATGCGCGCCATTGACCCGTATCTCAATCTCCACACTTTTTAAAGCTAGGAATTACATTTAAGTCGATAGCGCAGCAATTTTTAATACGAATGGACGCGTTCGTTTGACTGAAATTTTTGTTTTTAAAATGCTATACTGATAGATAGCAATAGATTGACATCCTTATTAGGCACGTGTCATGTCATAATGAGGGATTTCAAAGGAGGTTTTTTTAGTGGTAAAAGTAACAATTATTGCAGGGGGTCACAAAGTTGCATCTCGTTTGACAGGGGTGATCGAATATACAGAACGTTATCTCAACCAAGCGGAGATTGAGACAGAAGTCATTCAAGTCCATCAACTCGATGCAAAAGCACTGATTACTGCTGATTTTTCAAATGCCTCTATTACCGCTACGCATCAAGCAATCGAGGAATCAGAAGGCATTATCATCATTTCTCCAGTTTTCAAAGCAGCGTATTCTGGTATTTTAAAAACATATCTAGATTTATTACCACGCCGCGTTTTTACCGGTAAGACCGTCTTGCCTTTAGCCGTCGGGGGTTCTTTTGCACACGTCTTGGCGATGCAATATAGTCTCGATCCAGTCATTAAAGAACTGGGGGCAGATACGATTCATAAAGGCCGCTTCATTTTAGACCAACACATCTCTTACAATGATGACGGTAGTTATCACTTTGATCGCGAAGCAGATGAAGCGTTGAGTAAGACACTCAAAAAATTTGTAGACGATAAATCGACGGTTAAAAGCTAATCGTCTCACATCGGGGACATGCACTTTTAACCATTAAAAGCCGTTAAACGCCAACGCGCATTTTAACGGCTTTTTCCTATTCACAAATCACATAATTATAGGCGCCTCCCCTTTTAGAGCCTATCTATAAAAAAGACCCGATTAAATGTAGTGAACACTTAATCGAGTCTTTTTAGTGACATTATTTTAAATATATTTCTAATAATTTATTCAAATACTTTTCTTTTGAATAGCCCCGAGTGAATCGTTCAAACAAGTAGACATCAGAAGAAAATCCGTTTAACAATAAGTCCAATTTCAATTGAACATCTGTCATTTCATCTTGTTTCGCGATTTCGTTTTCTAAAATCCGATATAAGTCATGATAAAAAGGCGCCGCACTAAATGAGTTTTCTTTCAAACCATGTTTTTCAATAAAACTCAGCAAATTCAAATTGCGCTCTTTAAACTTAATAAAGATCTCAAGCACCCCATAAATTCTATCGTACATGGATGCTTCACTATACGCGGCTAAAAAAGATTCAATTTCATCAAACATATCACTGATTTGATCGTTAATGACGGCTTGGCAAAGCAATGATTTACTCGCAAAATGGCGATATAGGGTGCCAACACCGACCTCAGCACGTTTCGCAATCGCTGTCATATTGATAGATTCCAAGTCACTATTTTCATGTAACATTTGTGAGACTGTCATTAAAATCTTCTTTTTATTGCGTCGGGCATCTAACCGCTTTGTCTTTTCCTGATTTTTCATCGTGTTACATTCCTTTTATTCTGCTTCAATTTTTTCTAGTCGATCCACCTTCAAATCGATACCGAAATGCGTGTTTAACAATTGACGGTAATTCTCTTTTGTCACGGGTGATTTTCGTTTTCCTTCTTCATCCGTGACAGTAAAATTTTGATGAGACAATGTCACTCTTCCAACTGAAGTCGGCATCGTCACAATCAAACGTTTCACAAAGACGGATTCTGGATTTTTTGAATTATACTCTATTTTATCATCAAAGTAGTCTAAATTTCTCGCTTTATTTGTCACTTCATATTTTGTTTGCCATGCGTCATCTACCCATTTCTGAACACGAATCATCCCTTGACCACTCACAGCTCGATACGTTCCATTTGTATCATCGACCGTGTCTTCACCGTGTTCTGTGACATGCATGACTTTAACCGGTAAATCACCAAATCCAACGTCCACAATATACGTTTCGCCTTCAAGATCGACAGCCAATGACATATGAGAGTCTTCTCTGCTGCGACCACCCCCCGGCGTATGAATCGTCCCCGCAAGGAAATACGGTTCAAAGCCTTTTGCTTCTAAATACGCTTTAAAAAAGGTATTCATCTCATAGCAGTATCCCCCTCTATGTTGTTCCACAAATTTTTCATATAAATCATTAATATCTGTAGAAATCTCAACACCATTTTGAACATCTAAATTTTCAAATGGGATATGTTGCATAAAATGGCGAAGGTAATAATCCAACGCTTCAACGCGCGTCTCAAATTGTTTATTTTGATCCACTGCGATTCTTTCATCTATTTTTTGTACATCCATAATATGATGCCCTCCCCCTATCATGTTAATGACACTATCATATCTGTAAAAGATTCATTTGACAAATGGAATGCATTCCGCTTAAAATAAGTGATAGTTAATTCCGTTTATAAAGGAGCGTCTTCAGATATGTCTCAAATCAATTCGAAATCCCACTATATGCCAGCTGTCATTGTAATGATATTGGGGGCTTTTATCGCAGTACTTAACCAAACATTACTCACAACTGTACTTCCTGAAATTATGCGGGATTTTAGTCTCACAAGTTCTACTGCTCAGTGGCTCACCACGATCTTTATGCTTGTCAACGGTATTATGATTCCAATCACAGCGTATTTAACACAGCGCTTTTCATTGAGAAAATTATTTATGACCGCGCTCACTTTGTTCATTTTGGGATCATTATTATGTATGTTAGCGCCACAATTCGTCATTATTCTTGTCGGACGTGCCATTCAAGCGATGGGCGCAGGGATTTTAATGCCATTAACGCAAATGTTTTTATTCCTCGTCTTCCCAGTAGAGAAACGTGGGATGGCAATGGGGCTTTTCGGACTGGTTATCGGATTTGCACCCGCGATTGGTCCTACCGCGTCAGGATGGTTCGTTAATCTATTCAATTGGCGTTATCTGTTCTTAATCATTTTAGTTTTCTCAGCCATTGTATTACTCTTTGGCTACTTTAAAATGATGAACTTAACCGAACTCAGTAAGCCGTCATTGGATATCTTGTCTGTCATATTTTCTACATTAGGTTTTGGTGGATTATTATTTGGCTTTAGTTTAGCGGGACAGCTCGGTTGGCGTAATCCTATCGTCTATATGACAATTATTATTGCCATCGTCATTTTAGTGGTATTTGTCCGTCGTCAATTGAAACTGGAACAGCCGATGCTAGAAATGCGTGTTTTTCAATATCGCTCGTTTACCATTCCAATCGGCCTTGTCATCTTAATGTTTTTAATGTTTATTGGGACATTAACGATTTTACCGATTTACATGCAAACGATGCGAGGCCTTACACCGCTACAATCCGGACTCATCTTATTACCTGGTGGACTTGTCATGGGCTTACTCGCTCCTGTAGCAGGCAATCTCTACGACAAAATAGGCGGCCGTGTATTGGCGCTTTCCGGCATGCTCTTTATCTTTATTGGCGCGATTCTCCTTTCATTTTTACAAGCAGATTCGTCGATATTCTATATCATTAGCGCATTTTTAATTCTTATGCTTGGAAATGCCGGCATCATGGTTCCGATGACGACTGAAGGATTGAATGCCCTACCTAAAACATTCATTCCACATGGAACAGCAATGAATAACACGTTGAGACAGATTTCAGCTGCCATTGGGACGGGGTTACTCGTTACATTAATGTCACAACTCGCCGCGACATATGATGGGCCGTCAGTGATGGGCAATATTTTCGGTTTGCAATGGACATATCGCATCGTTGCTGCACTCAGTGTCGTTGGTATCATCATGGCATTCAAAGTTTCAAAAAAACATTCTTAAAACATTTCGGAGGGAAATCGCATGTTATTAAATCATGTTATTAATGCTTACGTTGCAAGAGATATTATCAAAAGTGGTTTACCAAAAGTAAAAAGTGATGAAAAAATGGCCACAGAATTAAAGGAAGCGTTCAATATTGATCGTGAACTGATGCAAATTGCAGGAATTTTTGAAGTTGTGGGCTCTATCCTATTGTTGACTTCATCGTTTGGTAAAGCAGGGATTAAACTTGTTCGTCTCGGTGCAATCATGATTAACATTATTATGGGTGTCGCAATGTTTCAACATTTAAAAGCTGGTCATGGTGTTAAATCAACACAAGCAGCTGGAAAATATTTTCTTTTAAATACTTTAACGCTAATTGATAGTTTTAAAAAGTAAAAAAGGGTAATACTAAATGATAAGGGGAGGCCGATCCATATCGTAAAAATGCGGACATTCATTCCGACTTTGCTCAGCCTCCCCTGTCGTTATTGAATAAAAAATTAAAGGAGCTGAATCAAAATGACAGCGACTAAAAAAGCAATCGATACACACGCACATCTATGGAGTGAAGCCTATCTTGAAAGACTCGGAAAACTCGGTAGTCAAGGCACAGAAGTAGCAAAAGGCATCAACCAATCTGAAACAGATGAAGACCTACAAAAACGCTTTAAAATGATGGATGATGCGGGTGTAGGCAAACAAATCATTTCTGCCACACCACAATCGCCACAATGGGGCACAAAAGAAGAAGCAAAACAATCTGCAAAAATGATTAATGACTTATATGAATCACTCGTTCAAAAATATCCAGACCGCTTCTTAGCTTACGGTGCTGTCTCTTTACCTTATATTGATCAAGCCATCGAAGAAGCACGTACATTACTCGCTAAAGATGAATTTATCGGCATTGCCATTCCTACGCTCATCAAAGATAAAATTTCCGTTGCAGATTTGCAATTCGAAGCTTTTTTCGAAGCAATGAATGACCTCAAAGCCACACTTTACATTCACCCAACTGGTTGCGGCGCACAATCTCCAATGATTAATGACTACCAATTACATTGGGTCATCGGTGCACCGTTAGAAGCAACTTTCACTGCATTACATTTGTTGAAAAATAGAATCCCACAAAAATATCCAAATATTAAATTTCATATTTCTCATTTGGGAGGCGCCTTACCTTTCTTTATTCAACGTATTGAAGATAATTATGAAGATTGGAATGCTTTTGAGGATAGTCCATGGGAAATTTTAAACCGTCAATTTTACTATGATACTGCGAATTTCCATGCGCCTTCATTAATTAACACGATGGACTCATTCGGTGCTGACCATCTCATGATGGGGAGCGACTTCCCATACTTCCAAGACGAAAAATATACGCGTGCCGTAACCTATATTAAAAATTCAGGTATTGATCCTGATAAAATTGATGGCATTTTATATGGCAACGCCATTCGCTTTTTTGAGATTGATCACCCTCATGAATCGCACTAAACACCAACGCAGGCCCTAACGATTAATCACATGTATGTTTTTAGAGGTGACTCGACTTCTCCACGCCACATTTAGTTTGTGTGGGAAGTCAGCCTACACTCTACACGCACACATTCCCATGCGTTTAAACATGCCACGTCCCTATTGATATATCAACTGTATGCTTCATCTATGATTACTAGTGTGATGTCATTGCATCATTTGGACTTCACTTGTACCTTTTAACACAAGAAGCACGATAGGGTCATGAAAATGATCCACTGAAGGACAATCGCTTAAAATTGCGTATAAAAAAGGGCATCTATCAATATTTGACCATTCATAGATGCAACCTCTTCACATGATTTTGATTCTCTTTGTATTCTTTAAGTCATTCCCCAAAGAATACAATCATTCCAGACTAATATTTGTCGATTTTACAGTGCCACCTGAGCCATCAGTTGGCACGATTCTATACATTTTGAAACCATCTCTTACAAATTAAACAAGTCATTGAAAGACTCTGCCATTGTTGGATGTGTGTAAATCTGATCTCGCAATACGGTATACGGCAACTGTTGGTCCATCGCTATTTTAATGAGATTGATCAATTCCTCAGAATGGGCACCATATAATGTCGCACCTAAAATTTGATTAGACTGCGCATCAACAACTACTTTAAATAGACCGCGAGGATCATTATTGATTTTATGACGCGGGATTGTGTTGACTGCCATTGCTTTTTCAATGATGTCATACCCTTGTTCTCGTGCACCTTTAGCAGTCATCCCTATGCGAGACATTGGAGGATCAACAAACATGGTATACGGAACCGCCCCACGTTGCGCGGTTGTACGTTGACCGTCACCATATAACTGTGACTTCACGATTCTATAATCATCTAAAGAAATATAAGTGAATTGTAAATCCCCTGTCACATCCCCAACAGCGTAGATATGATCAACCGTTGTTTGTCGTTGTGCATTGACGATAATCTCACCGCGTTCACCTAACTGCACGCCTGCCTTTTCTAAATTTAAGCCGGCTGTATTCGGTTGACGTCCTGTCGCGATGAGCACAGCATCTGCTGCAAATGTTCCTTGTGTTGTCACCACCAAAGTGGCTTCCGCTTCGTCTACAATTTCTGTCGTCTCAGCATGATAAACGATACGAACGCCTTGTGCGATTAAATCCTCTGTCACCTGTTTGGCAATCGCTTCGTCCTCATTTTTCAATATTTGGTTTGAACGTTCTAACACCGTCACCTCTGTATCAAAGTGTGCAAACATTGAAGCAAATTCTAACGCAATATAACCCGCACCGATAATAACAAGCCGTTTCGGTTGTGTTGTCAAATCCATTAACCCTTTGGAGTCATAAACACGTCTCACCGTTTTGACACCTTTAAATGGTGGAATCACGGATTGTGCGCCCGTATTAATAACGATATGTGTGCCTGTAATTGTCCGAGTCACTTCACCTTGTTTATTAAGCAAATCAATCTCATGCGCCGTTCTAAAAGTGGCAGTCATTTGAATCACATCGATTTGTGCATCATCTGCTAGAAGATGATAGTTCTTATGATTTAATGCCTGAACAACTTCACGTTTTCGCTGCATCGCTTCATTAAAATGCCCATGTGCCAATCCGTCATGAACGAGTACTTTTGATGGAATACAACCGACGTTGATACATGTGCCACCATACATCTCTTCTGACTTCTCAACAACGGCCACCTTCTTACCTTGTTGTGCCGCATATTTTGCAAGTGTTTTTCCTGCTTTTCCAAATCCAATTACGATTAAGTCGTACTGTTCCATTTAATCTGCCACCTCTTTAATTTGATGCATGATATCACCAATAGTTAGTTGTTGGTAATATGCCGCAATGCGTTCTTGTTCATTCAAATAATGCCGGTACATCACTTTTTCAATCTTCTGTGAAATTTCACAGTGACTTCCTGTATATCCAGTAAACAAGCGCCCATGTTTTTCAGGTCGGCTAAACATATGAAACAAATCAACCAACTGAATTTGCGGACCCGTTTCAGTCGCCAAATAGCCCCCATTTTTTCCACGTCTGACTGCAACATAGCTTTTTTGTTGCAGTTTTGACATGACGCGACGTAACTGAACAGGATTGACACAGACATTTTCAGCAAGTGCGTGACTGCTGAAGACTTCTCCATCATGTTGATTTAAAAAAGCAAGAACGTGCACAGCAATATTAAATTCAAGATTCATCGTTGCACCTCTTTAATTGTAATTTTTATAGTTACATTAAAGCATGATTTCCACTTAAAGAAAACGGATATGCTTAAAATTTATTACATTGTTGTACACTGCTCTGTTAATATGCCATCTTTCATCTCAAATGTTCTATCACAATATGCGGTTAAACGTTCATCATGGGTGACAATGATGCACGTTTTACGTCGTTGTTTGACCTGCACTTTTAAAATATCCATGACTGCTAAGGCATTCGCTGTATCTAATGAAGCAGTCGGTTCATCTGCCAAAATGATCGTCGGCTTCGTATAAAGGGCCTTTGCGATGGCAACTCGTTGTTTTTGACCGCCTGATAATGCGCTTGGCAACAAATGCATTACTTCTAACAACCCCAACTGCTTGATGAGCCCTTCAAACTCAGAAAGGGTCATCACATCTTTTTTATAACGTTTGAGGAGTTGAAATTGTTGCTGTACTGTTAAAAATGGAATCAATTGGGACGTTTGTAGAATAAAACCGATTTGTTGCATCCGTACACGCGCTAACGCTTTTTCATTTAAATTCGATAATTTTTGATGACCGATCGTAATCTCACCAGACGTTGGCTGTTGTAGCGCACCCGCCATTGTCAAAAATGTACTTTTTCCAGACCCTGATGGCCCGACAATCGCAATCAATTCACCTTCATTGAAATGTAGCGTCGTTGCCTTCACCGCTTCGATCTGATGGTTGCCATCTTGGAATACTTTCGTTACTTCTTGGAACTTCAACATTTCAAAAACCTCCTACCCTATCGCAATCAGCGGATCTATTTTTCTGATGGTTAAAATCGAAAACAAACTTCCTAATAAAGAGACGAAGATTAGTATGAGTCCGAAAACACTTAAATGAAACCAATCAAATTGAATCGGTACTGCTGAAGGCAATAAACGCGCCGTTAATAAAGTGAGAAGTAACCCTATGCCTGTGCCTATCAATGCTAAAATCAAAGTTTGTGCCATCACAACGCGGGCTAAATCCCCATTTGTAAAACCTTGTGCTTTTAAAACACCAAACAAAGTGACTTTTTGTAATGTCATCACATACAAAAATACCGCAATCACCGTTGCTGAAATCGCAAATAAAAAGCTGATCATAAAATTCAATGTTAAATTTTGTGCTTTGTATCCGGGTAGCCCTTCAATAAATGTATCGATATCAATGATTTCAAGCTGTGAATTTAGTTTATGTTGGTTCCAATCCTTATCTTTAACGACCACCGCATTGATTTGTGGATCTGCTAATGTAGGGTTAATGCCTTCAATGGTTTGAGCGTTTCCGAATAAAACAGCTGCAGCATTAAATTTCGCTGATTGACTAAAACCGACAATCGTGAGCGTTTCATTCGATTGTGATAAAGATAAATGATCGCCTATTTTAAACCCTTTTTCTTTCAATGTGCGATCTGCCACAACTTCGTGACGCTTTTCAAACAAACGGCCTTCTATTAATTTGGGTATCATCCAAGCTTGTGGCTCTGTCCCGTATAGTAATACATTGTCTTTAATTTTCCCATTCGATATAATGACCCTTGTTTCTTTTAAACTCACTTGTTGATCAAACTTACCGTCGACCCATGCTTTGTTAAAACGTGATTGTTCGATCGTTCGATTGGCATTCTTATTTAAAACAATCGCATTTGCATGCCACTGTTGAATGCCTTCTGTGTTCATGTTAATCAATCCTTTTGCTAATCCTGAAAGTAAAAATAATAAATAACTAATCAAGACAAGAATCCCAATAATCAAACTAAATTTAAGTCGATTGCGTCTAATTTCATGCCATGCTAAAAACATCGATTCCCTCCTCATTTGTGCCTGATATGACCATATTCCCTTTATCTACGATTTCTAAGCGCATGCGTCAAACGCACACTGAATAATCGCGGTATTGACGACACCGATGATCGCCCTTTTCACAAAAAACGGCGTGCGACAAAGTGAGCATTTTTCCATCTCCACTTCGACACACGCCTACATTTTTCTATCTTTTATCATGTTTCAATTCAAATCAGTAAAATCCCACATAAGACTACGATAATCAATGAAGTCACCATTTGGCGTAAAATCATACGACATCCTTCTCGAATGCCTAACTGACGTAGTACCATTGTCATTGTAACGGAGCATGCCGTAAACGTTGAGCTAAAAAAGACCAGCACTAACAATTGTATGGCAGATACTTTTTGAATGATACTGCCGTGATCCAGATTGAACAACAACATGCCATCTTTACGAATCATTGAGAATAAGAGTCCCGGTGATAATTCATGTGGCAACTGTAATAAGTTCAAAATAGGAATAAATAATTGTGACACACCTTCAAGTAAAGGCGTTAACGCCAAACTACTTGCGAGAAAGCAAATGGCAATAAATATCGGCAAAGCTTGTAAAATAAACATCCGAACACTACCCCACATTTCGAAAACCGTACGACGAAATGAGGGCCATACGAGCGTTTGACGTTGAAGGGGTTGCATGGGAATCAAGGCAGTTGAAGTCGTCGGATACCATAGTCGATTGTGAATCACACCGCCGATTAACACCAACGCGATATACGGCAAAAACAACCAGGATTGATGCGCAACGTTAAATATTGATAATGTCGCTCCAATTTGATAACTACAAGACGTCCCAAAACTAATGAGGCTCATACAACGCGCCTTCGTACAGTGATGACATTGATGTCCGGCTTGTACGATGGCTGCTGCATTACAACCGAATCCTTCTAACACTGGAATGATATCTGTCCCCGCAAGTCCTACTTTTCGCATCGTCGGCGTGATTGCCCAAATGATTGTCGGTTTCAGATGACTCTGATTGATCAGTGCAGTCGATAAACTTAGCAAGACGACGACCGGCAAAGCCCAAACCAAAGAGTAGGTGCCTAGCGATAAAACACCGTAATCCCCGAATAATAGTGCCTGTACGAGCGACGCTTCAAATACCGGTGCTTGAGCGATACGCGTGATCCACGGTGCGATATAGTGATTTTGAAACCACTCTGAAAAATGGTACGCCCCATAGACCGGTAACGCAAACATCCCGAAAATGCATAGCCAACCGAGGACAGTTTGTAATAACGTCGGTCGCTGCGCTTGCTGTTCGTGCCAAAATAATTGTAACTGTCGCACGATATATTGCGTTTGTTCGTGATGAGAGGGGACAGGATGTTTCAAAGACACTTCTAAACGATGTTTGATGATCCAGCGTTTTAACGCTTGTTGTTCAACGGGATCCAATTTGTTCCAACCACATAATTGAAGCTGGTGCGGTCCTTGTGGAATCGGCGTCACTCGACCACTGAACAAATCGTACACCACCGTTAACATGAACAATCCACTTCACAGCAACGATAATCATCTAAATACATTTGATTATCACGATACCGTTCTATGCACGCTGTGTCGACTGTCAATTGTTCACGCTCCATGACAGCACGCGTTAATACTGCAAAACGCGCTCTAAATTTATAAATATAGCACAAAATAGCTTCGGCATGACGCACGGTTGCACCAATTAAAAATACATTCGGATAACGTGTGGATTCATCCAGATCCGTTAAGCGTACTTCCCCTTCCTGTACAGTGAACAGTTGCTGAACAAGCGGATTTTGTGTCACATCAAACCCCGTTGCGATAATCGGTTCGGTTTGACTGTAGACCACCGCACCATGTTCAAAGTGAATTTCATACTGCTGATGACGATAAACAATCGACTCTGCACGATAGTTCACGTTGATTTCAATTTCTTTTCCTTGTTCCAGAACGTCTCTTAAACGTTGATACGTATAAGGTGACAAACGAATGCTCGGATCGGCAACTTCGGCGTCAAACCCTGTGGAACTTGTATAAATAGAGACCTGTGCGCCCCGTTGTGCTAAATGAATCGCCGCATCAAAGGCGCTTTCATTCCCACCAATAATTGTGAATGCTTCTCCCGGTAATTCTCGAAAATCCTCCACTTCACTGTAATGAAGTCCATGTTCAAAAGGCTGGTTCGGAAAAGCAAAATCACCCGTTGCGATAAAGAGATAGTCTGCACTAAATTGCCCACGAGACGTGCTCAACTCATATCGTCCATCGACCCATTGAACGTCTTCTACATACGTCTGTGTCTGAATCGGGATGTCATAATGTTCCGCAACGACTGTTAAGTATTCTGCATAGCGCTCACCAGATAAATGTTCTTCATTAAATGTAAAAGCCGGTGAAGTGTCTGTCGAGATGGCATTCATATCCGGCATACCAAAGCCGTTTGAAGTAAATGATGGCGTTATTGTCCGTGTTGATTTTGGCCAATTTTTAAAAGATTGTCCAATTGTGCCACTTTCTAACACGCATATTTCATCAAATTGAAATGTTTTCATTGTGACGGCCATGCCAATCCCTGCTGCGCCTGCACCAATAATAATGACACGATGGTGTTGTGGCTGCATCACAATCCCCCCTTATAAATCGAAATGATTACGATTTATAATTATAAAACTTCTTTTCTTAGATTGCAATCAACAGCGCCTACTTTTCAAATCACATCTCCATCGTTCAACACGTACAGCTCGCTATGCACGATAATATGACAAAAAGCGTTCCAGACGGTCACACGCTGCTTTCAATGTGTCCATATCACAAGCAAATGATAATCGCACGTAACCTTCCGAAAAATCAGAAAACGACTTGCCTGGGACAATGGCTAACTGTTCATGCTCCAACAGCTGATTACAAAAGCGAAAAGAGTCACAATCATAAGCGGACACATCAGGAAAAATATAAAAAGTCCCTTGTGGTAACATCACCGGTAAATTCATGTCTGTCAGTCGTTGATACACATAATCACGACGCGCGCGATAAGCCGCGTTCATCTTTTCAATATTTGCTTGGCCTTCTTTCAACGCTTGAATGGCCCCATACTGACTTGGCGTTGCGACACAAATCGAATTGTACAGGTGCACGGTCGTCACTTCTTCAATCCATTCCGGTGTAGAGAGAACGTATCCCACACGCGCCCCCGTCATTGCATGTGATTTAGACAAACCATTAACGACAAAGAGTTGCTGACGTATCTCTGGAAACTCCATAAATGAATGATGTCGTCCTTCAAAGACATTCTCACTATAAATCTCATCTGTAATGACAAAAATATCGGTCTCTTTTAAAACTTCGACAATGTCTGCAATATTTTCATAAGATAAAGTGATGCCTGTAGGGTTTGTTGGATAATTCAATATAATCGCTTTCGTGCGAGGGGTAATGGCCGCTTGAATCGCTGCGCCCGTTGGTATGAACCCCGTTTGCGTCGTATCTATCCATTTCACATGCGCGCCTTGTAATTTCACAATCGGTTCATAACCCAGATACGTTGGCCCCGTCAAAATCACTTCGTCGCCTGGATTCAGTATCGTTCTTAAAATATCATCAATCCCTTCTGACGCCCCATTTGTCACGACAATTTCTGTCTCTGGATCATAGGTGGCGCCAAAACGTTCAGCCGTATACTCTGAAATGGTTTGTCTTAATGCGAATAATCCTTTATTATGCGTATACTTTAGACGCCCTTCTTGTATCGCTGTGACCATCGCTTCTTGAACATCATGCGCAACAGGGAAGTCAGACTGCCCTAGCGTTAAGTCTAGGCAATTGGGATATTGATCGACCTTGTTTGCAAATTGTCTTGTCCCTGGTACTTCGATTTCTCGAATATGTGCATTCAATCTATTCATTTTATCTCGCTCCCTCCATTAACTGGTTGCTTTTTATTATACAATTTCGATATACCAATTAATAGGATGGCGTTCACACATAAAGCACAAATAAGCGTCACCGTCGATTGAGGACCGAAAAGGGTGATTCCTATGAAAACCACTATGACACTCGCCACAATCGCAATTAAAGCGGCTTGTGCGGTCAATCGCTTCATCAACAAGCCCAATAACACTGGCATAAAAATACCCCCTGTCAATATCGCATAAGCGACATCAATCGCAACTAACACTTCTTTGACCCCGATCGCAATCATCATCGCACCAATCGCTAGAATGAAGGCAGTGAGTCGTGTGATGCGCAACATTTGACCATCTTCCATATTTTTAAAGAGATACGGTTGTAATAAATCGCGTGAGACGATTGTCGCTGAAGCTAACAACGTACCCGAAGCCGTCGACATAATCGCTACAATTAATCCCGCAAAGACGATACCTAATAAGCCAGGAGGCAGTGTCTCAAAAGCCATATAAGAAAAAACGTTTTGCGTATTTTGAATGTTTGGGAATAAGACATACGCACACATACCGATTAAAATCATGGCGATAGAGTATAACGCACTATACACACCCACGAGTACGCCAGATGTTTTCGAAATCCGCTTTGTTTTACCTGTAAAAAAGCGTTGCCAAATATCTTGTCCTACCATCACACCGAGGGTATACGTCACAAAATCATTCAATATTTCACCGATTCCGATATTGAAAAAGCTCAAATGAGACACAGGCAGATGTGCGAATAATGCCGTCACACCGCCAACACTATGCAAGCTTATCGGCAACATGATACAAAACATCCCTATTGTCATGACTAAAAATTGAATGACATCTGTAATAGAAAGCGTCCACATCCCACCTAAAACGGTATAAATAAACACGATACAACCCCCAACGAGTATCGCGGTCATCATATTCCAATTGAAAATTCGGGAAACGACAGCCCCCATTGCAATGACCTGTGTGACACAAAGCATTAAGGTATACATCGCCGTCACCACAGCTCCGATAATACGCACACGGTGACCAAAACGTCGATATAACAACTCACTAATCGTCATCACGCGCAAATTCATAATGCGATCGAGTAAAAACAAGCCAAACACTGTAATTCCCACCCCAAGAGAAAATACAAACCAAAATCCAGAAAGTCCTATCTCATATCCGAGTTGTGACGCACCAATTGTAGAAGAGCCCCCTAAAAACACTGCTGTGAGACACCCGAATAACATGAATAACCCTAAATTGCGATCAGCCACCATATATTTCTCAGATGACTTTGCCTTTAACACGCCTATGACACCGATAGAAATCAGTGCTGTGAAGTAAATCATAAATACTAAAAAGTCTATTGTCTTCATCTTGATCAACTCGCTTCTATCTGTCTTTTTGTTACTTCTATCGCATTGTTTCATCCTTGCCTGATTCAAGCGCTCATCATACTTCCATTAATAGTGTTTAGAGCGTTTGCTTTAGTTAACATAATATTTAAGTTATGGATAGTTGTTTTTTTATATAGTATACATGTAAATATAGAAATCTAAAAATTCAGAATTAATCTTGCATTTTTTTAGATAGTAATATAAAATTATTATTGTAATATTATATTAAATAATAAGGAGATGTCTCAAATGAAAGCGGAAACAAAGGTAGAGTATAAAAAACCCGAAGTTAAATCTGGTAAAGCACTGAGCCATCAATGTAATTAATGCATCAAGGTTATAGTTGATTTAATCAACTATAACCTTATTTATATGTATCTAGGGGGGATAACATGATTAAAGATATGCGACTAAGAAAAGATTTAAAAATTTTATTTAACCCTAAAACTAGTCAAATGCATAGATTAGATGATATGGGAGTTTTGTTTACAGAGGAATTACAAAAGAATACTTTTAATCAAGCTGTTATTAACATATCAAATCAATTCAAAATATCAAAAGAAGAAGTTCATAATGACCTTTTAGAATTCCAAAAGAAAATATCTAGTAACATTTATCCAGTTGATTTTGATATTGAAAAGAGGCATGAGCACCCATTATCATTTCCACTTCGACTAGAAATTGAAGTAACTTCTTTATGCAATTGGAATTGTGGTTTTTGTTATAACGTATGGAAAATAGACCCTAATTTATCTGATAAAGAAGTTAAAAAACAAATAAAACTCTTACCTCAGAAACATTTGGCTAAAGAAACAATTTTTAAAATACTGAAAGAAGCTAGTAAAAAAGGATGTTTAACAGTCAGATATAGCGGTGGAGAAACTCTTTTACACCCTGATATAAAAGAAATATTAGATTATGGCGGAAAACTAGGATTACATCAAATTGTTTTTACAAATGGACATTTTATTAATGACTCAATGATTGAGAATTTCAAAAGAAATAATGTTGGTACTGTTTTAATTTCATTACATGGCGATAAAACTACTCATAATTTTTTAACTGGACATAAATTTGCTTATGATAGAGCTATTAATGCTATAGAAAAATTATCAAATTCGGGAATTGATGTTGTGACAGAATTAACCTTAGTAAAAGATAATATTCAAAATTTAAAAAAAGTAGTATTAGATGCATATGAACATGGCAGCAAATACTTTAGTGTTATGAGATATGTTCCAACTGGAAAAGATGATGAAAAATATGCTGTTAAATATAATGAATTGCCCGAATTGATAAAAAACCTTGACCAATTTATTGATGAAAAAGATTACATTAATATTGCATGGCCATGTGGTCAAAAAATGTGCTTGTCTGAAGAAGATAACCCTATTACTTTTAAATCTCCAATTTTTCAAAAAATAGATAAACAATTTACTGGAAGCTGTGAGTCTGGAATTACTTGGGCAAGTATATCTTTTGATGGTAGGTTGAGAAACTGTCCTCATAGTAATGTTTATTTTGGAGATGTAGCTCAAAATAATATTGAAAGTTTATGGCAGAAATTGACAACGAAAGTCCATGAAGTATTACAACCTAGAAATAGTTGTTCAGGTTGTCAATTTTTAAGTAAATGTCAAGGTGGTTGTCATTTGAAATACTTTTTTGATAAAGAAACTACAAAAATAAATTCTTTTTGTTAGGAGGAGTGAACAAAATGATTAAACTCTACGGTGGAGATAAACAATTTTCCTCATGGTCTATGCGAGCTTATATATTATTAGAAGAATCAAAACTTGATTATGACTATAAAATGATTGGTTTGGACTGGCCGGTAAAATACCATGAAAATGGAGACATTGAAATAATAACTGGAGATAACGATTACGAAATTCCAAAAGAACCAGCATCTGGTTGTGGTTGCCAATTGACCCAAATATTAAAAAATGATTCTACTGGTTTAATAAAAAATAGTTTTTCTAAATTTTTACCTCGCGTTCCAATTTTAATTGATACTACAAATAACATTGTCATTTCAGATATTTTAGTTATGGAACAATATTTAAGAGATTTCCACAACATTAATTTGTTATCTGATAATAAAACGTTACAATATGAAATCTTAACTTTTTGTAGCCACATACACGCTGATTTATTACCTTTAATGAGTGAGATGTCATTTTCAAATTCATTTAGATCTCCTAATAAATCTGATATTGGTGAAGTTGGGATTACTCAATTAAATGAAACTTTATCTTTATTAAATAATATCTTAAATAAATACGAAAAAAGCTTTCTTTTTGATGATAATTTAACATTTGCAGACATAATGTTTGCTCCTATCGCAAAACAAATAGATGGTTGGAACATTGAAATAAGAAATTCTAAAATTAGAGAATATATAAATGTATTATTAAATCATTACTCTATAAAAAAATACATTTCTGAAGCAAAACAATTTTACGATAATATTGATAACTCTATAGTAGATTCTCCAAAATGGATAGTGTCTCATTATAGATATCATACCGATTTAAAAATGCTAAATAACCCCAAATATGATGTTTATCATATCCTAGATAATAGCACAGCAGAATTATTTTATTCTTTAGCAGTAAAAGACCATTCTAAAACTGATATCATTAATTTCGTGAGTACTAAATTTAACGTTGATAAAGATACTATCAAACAAGATGTAGAAGATTTTTTCAAACTACTTCATCCTAATTCTTTATATAAGGATAAACTAAAAGATGCGTAATTCTTTCATCTTTTCTGAATTTAACCGACTACTTATTAATGATATGTTAATATACTTAATACCTCTTTTCGGAATAACTCTATATAACTTTTCCGATTCCAAAGTAGTTTTTCTTACTTCAACTTATTCAATTGGTTTTATTATTTTTAGTAAGATTTCTGGTTATATTATTGATCGATTTAAAAGCATAAAGATACCTATTCATTTTTATATTATTTTTATAGTTGTTAATATTATTTATATAATGACAATAGTAAATAATTACAGTAATTTCATTACTTTTTTAATTTTTATAATAATATTGAGTTTAATATCTACTACATTAGAGATTAACACCAGTGTTTTTATCCCTGATTACTTCAGTGGGAATTTAACTTCTATAAACAGTTTAGTTCAATTAATGAGATCTATAGTTAATTTTGTTTCTCCTATTTTTTCTTTTGTATTCACTAATAATTTCGTTTTAGCCTTATTAGTTATGTTTATTTTACAAATGGTGAATCTTCTTATCTATTTAAATATGGGTTATAAAACTAAAAACACTGTTTCTAAAAAAAGAGAAAAGTCATCACCCAATGAAAAAACTAATGATAAAAACTCTTTTCTTTACATTATTAACAACAAACAAATTTTATTAATAGTAATAATAACCATGGGCATAAATTTTTCTATGACTATTTTAACTAATACTATTGTTTTGTATATGATCCGATATCTTAATTTACAACATTATATAGCTGGAGTGATTATAAGTATTTTATCCTTTGGTGCAATAATAGGGTCTATGTTGCCCAAAATAATTATTAAAAATATAGGATTTGAAAAATCTATTGGGCTTATGAATTTAATTTTAAGCATTCCCTTTATATTCTTAATCTCAAAATCTTATTTATTCTTTTTAGGAGTTTTTTTAGGATTTCTCTCTCGCAGTTTTGGAAGTATCTTAAGAACAACTGTTCAATATAGAATTATACCTGAAAATATAAGAGGTAATATAAACTCTACTATATATTTATTTACATGGGGGACAATTCCACTTGCTGGATATACAGCTTCTTTATTATTAAAAATATTAACTCTCCATGATTTGTATATTTTGATTTCTATTATATTCATAGTATCTAATGGTCTTTTCATAATTAGTTTTCATTCAAAAAAACCATAAGTTCATACGGTACACTAAATCGAGTAGGAGAATAGCCATTAATTGACTATTCGTCCTCTCACACCACCGAGTGTACGGTTCAATATCTTGCGTAAGCCAACTCTACAAGTGGGGGTTAATGGTATTAACCCCCACTTGTAGAGTTGTTTTGTTGTAAGCGCACGATGAACCTCGTACGTGTATAAATGCTAATTTAAAAATGTACACTCTCGCTTGAATAAGTATGTACAAAAACGACTGTTTTAATCATAATTTGATTGAGGTGAAATTATGAACTATACAGTCAAAATAGATACAGAAATTAAAATCACAAGCCTTTCAGACTTACCAAAGCTGAAAGAAATGATGGAGAGTGCAAAAATGAAAATCAATAAAAGCAAGTTAGCTCGGGATCTTGGTAAAGATAGACGGACAATCGACAAATACTTAAAAGGTTACACACCGTCAAGTTCTCGAAAAAGAACTTCAAAAGTTGATAAATATTACAATGTAATCCAACTACTTTTATCAGAAGAAAGCCCACAAACCTTTTATTATAAAAGAGTATTATGGCAGTATCTCAAAGATAATCATGGCTTAGATTGTTCTCAATCACTTTTTAGAAGTTATATATCGAAGCACAAAACATTTAATGATTATTTTAAAACGGGGGCTAAAATTAAAACGCTTAAAAGCGTGGCACGTTACGAAACGGCACCAGGCACTCAAGCACAAGTGGACTGGAAAGAAAACATCAAATTTAGATTGAAAGACGGCAATGTCATTGAAGTTCATATCGCCATGTTAATCCTGTCTTACTCTAGATTTCGAATTTTTAATATTTCAACCACAAAATCACAAGAAATTCTGAAGTCTTTTTTAACCCAGTCATTTGAAATGATTGGCGGGGTGCCTAAAGAACTACTCACAGATAATATGAAAGCAGTGATGGATCAGCCCCGTACAAGATTCAGTAAAGGACAAATCAATCGTCGATTCGAACAATTCGCACATGATATGGGAACAAAAATACGACCGTGTATAGCAGGGAGACCTATGACAAAGGGTAAAGTGGAAGCTTCTATGAAACTACTTGATGAAATCCATGCCTATCAAGGCAAATTTAATTTGTCTGAGCTTCATGCATATATCTCAAAACTGAATCAAAGAGTGAATTATCAACTACATCAGGGTACGGGAAAAATACCGATTATTGAATTAGAAAAAGAAAAGAGCCACTTACTTCCACTTCCTACGGAAAAAGTAAGAGACTCCTATAGAATAATTGGACAACATGTAAAAGTTAACGCTTCCAATATGATTACGTACCAAGGCAATCAATATTCAGTACCATCTGAATATGCCAGAAAGCGCGTGCAATTACAAGTATTCAATCATGAACTACATGTATATTATAACATGAAGCTGATAGCGTGCCACTCTATAAGTAACGCCAAGTTGAATTATAAAGAAGCACATTATATTGAAGCACTACAATTATCATCCCCATATTATCCAGACATTGACGATTTAGCGAAAGAAAATTTAAAAGCCATTGGAGAGATGTATGAATGATGAAAACGAATTCTAACTATAGACAGCTTCTAGATAATTTAGAGTATCTGAAAATGAAACAAATGATATTACATCTGGATGAAGTTGTAGATTTTAATATTAGGAACGATGGTTCTATTATAGATGCTTTGATTAAGCTGACGAACTATGAAGTGGATATAAGAGAAAAAAATATGATTCAATCTATGGTTAAGGTGGCGGGGTTTCCATTTCAAAAGGAGCTGAATAGCTTTGATTTTGAGTTTCAACCGAGTATTAATCCACAGCAAATCAAGGATTTTATGTCTTTAAGATTTATAGAAAACAAAGAAAACATCGTTTTTTTAGGTCCTAGTGGGGTGGGTAAAACCCACCTCGCAACCGCCTTAGGCATAGCTGCTGCTAAAAAAAGAAACAGCACCTACTTTATAAAATGCCAGCAGTTGATTGAGGATTTACGTAAGGCTCACAATGAAGGGAGGCTTGAAACTAGGCTTAAACATTATAGTAAATATAAGCTTTTAATTATTGATGAAATTGGATATTTACCGATTGATGTTGAAGACGCAAAGTTGTTTTTTCAAGTTATTGATCGTCGATATGAAAAGAAAAGCACGATACTTACCACGAATATTAATTTTAAAGCATGGGATGAGGTATTCCAAGATACGAAGATAGCGAACGCAATCTTAGACCGCGTATTGCATCATGCCTCAATCGTATCTATCGTTGGAAAGTCTTATAGACTAAAAAACCATTTCCCTTCAGAAAAAGAATAAAACTGTACATGCTTATTTAAGCAAAATTGTACATATTTATCTTGACGTTTATATACGTGTTTGATAACCGCCAATATTCCTTGCGAGACTGTGCGATCTTCATTGCACTTCTATGGTCAAGACCATATTGGCGCAACATCTTATATTTTGTTCTTACTCTTTTCCACCGTTTAAGAATGAGTTGTCTAAGTCGGCGTTTTAGCCAAGATTGCGTGGTTTCAATAAATCCTCTGATAAAACCTCTACCAAAGTAATTGATCCAACCTCTCGTCACTTGGTTAATTTCAGCGATAATGTCTTTTGTTAATAGCGGTTTAAAAATGATGTTTTTTGGCGGTTTGAAAATGTCGTTTTTTAGCGGTTTAAGATTGTCTCATATTTAAGGATTTTTCGTTTTTATAATCTTTTAATCGATAAGATTCTCCAGTAATTTTAAATACTTTAGAGTGGTGAATTAATCGATCAATTATAGCTGCTGATGCAATCTTATTACTAAATGACTCACCTCAACTAGAAAACGGAATATTAGTCGTAATTATTGTTGATTTCATTTCATATGGAATGTCAACAGTTTCCCGTATTCTGTACTTCGTAAATCTGTAACCTCCAATCTTTACTTTGTATTGAATATTGTTCGGTCCTTCGGTACATTTTCCCTACTATGACCTCTGCTGACTTCTCATCATTCGTTGTTACTACGATATTTCTATCGCTGGTGAGACCTCCCCGGGTAAGGTGTAACCCCTTTACACTCATGCCACCGCATCATTTACGATATAGAACTCGGGTAGTATGGGACTTCATCTTGTTCAGCAGACTCATCCATTCTATAACGCCTTAGTATGATATTTCTGTTCGTCGGTGCGAGTGTTTGCGTCCGACTTCCTTCAGATTCCACTTCACAATGGACACCCTTGTCTTTCGCTAACAGTTCCTACTACCAAGTCTGTAACGGACTTTCACCGTCAAGGTGTTACCCATGCCGGGCGCACCCAAAAAAGCTCGGACTGTCTGTGGAATAGCTATCAACTATCCCAAAACAATCCGAGCTCATCAAAATCTTAACCCACAAAAGCTTTTAACATCCAGATATGCTGTTCTAATTCTGTTGTAATTTCAATAAACATATCGGCTGAGCGATCATCTCCAGCTTCTTCAGCATTACCTTGTGCGACTTTCAATTCCTTCACAATCGTTTCAAAATCTGAAGCCAATTGTGACACCATTGCGTCCGCACTGATACCATATTCTGCTTCATCAATGCTAGACACTTCTAACACTTCACTCATTTTACCGATAGGGTGGCCTTCTAACGCCAATGCACGTTCTGCAATCTCATCGACATAAATCGCCACTTTATTATATAACTCTTCAAATTTTTCATGTAAAGCGAAGAAGTTGTGACCTTTCACATACCAATGATAGTTATGAATTTTTGTCCATAATACTGTGAAATTTGATAATTGTAAGTTTAAATCTTTAACGACTTGTTCTCTACCTTGAGCCATCTTTTATCTCACCTTTCTTATGATTCATTTTTACATATCCGTTCATCTGTTGCTAAAGTCGTACTTCAACAACAATTGTACGCATGAATGTATGGTTTATAATTTTGATTGCAAATACGCTGAAACAGCTTTCACTTGTTCAGGATTACTCTCTTCAAGTGTAAATACACCATAGTCAAATGTAATCGTCAATGTTTGACCTTCTGCTTGAATGTCTTTAATTTCACTAAACTGGATATTGCGGTAATAAAATTGACCGTCCATATCCACATTTAAAATAAGGCGTTCGTTTGTCACGACGTACGCCGCTTCAAAACGCTTTGTTTCATCTTTCATTTGATAAGGCATGATGCCTTTTACGGACGTTTCTACATGTTCTGTTGGAAATAAATCATCCGGGTTCACTCTATCTAAAATCATACTTAAAACCTCACACTCACAAATTTAAAAATCTCACTACCTAGCACCACACTAAGCAAGGAAAGGCGATAGTCATCAAGCAGAATGTAAACTTACATACTCTCCTTACCCATCGCCTTCTTTGTGCTATCGATATTTACCACACATCCATCAAACGTGATTGATATGCACTGTGATTTACAGCACTTTATTTTGTACCAACTTCAGCAACAATTGCGTCTAATTGATCTTCCATACCTAATGCTTTTGCCACACCTGTACCATAGTTTACATCCGCTTGGTAACAGTTTTTAATGTGACGACGTTTTACCTCATCCGTTGTACCTTCCATTTCATTCGCAGTTGTTTCAAACATACGTTGTTGTTGTTCAGGTGATTGTAAACGGAACAATTTACCTGGTTGTTCGAAGTAGTTGTCATCGTCTTCTCTGAAATCATATTCATATGCCGCACCTTCTAATGCCAATGGCGGACGTTTGTATTCAGGTTGACTTTCGAATGCACCGTTGCTGTTTGGATAGTAGTGCGTTTTACCACCTTGGTTGCCGTCTAAGAAACGCATTGCACCATCTCGACTGAATGGGCATAAGTTTTCGACACCGACACCTTTAGGTTGGTTAACTGGAATTTGCCAGTGGTTAACACCTAAGCGGTAACGTTGTGCATCACCGTATGAGAATAAACGACCTTGTAACATTCTGTCAGGTGAAAAATCAAGACCTGGAATAATGTTTGTCGGTGCAAACGCCGCTTGTTCTACGTCCATAAAGTAGTTTTCTGGGTTGCGGTTCAATTCGAATTCCCCAACTTCGATTAATGGGTATTCCCCTTTAAACCAAACTTTTGTTAAATCAAATGGGTTATCTTTATGATTTTTCGCTTGTTCTTCTGTCATCACTTGGATGTACATTTTCCATTTAGGGAAGTTGCCTTCTTCAATCGCATTGAACAAGTCACGTTGTGAAGATTCACGGTCATGCGCAACAACATTGGCTGCTTCTTCTGCTGACAAGTTTTCGATACCTTGTTGTGTTCTGAAGTGGAATTTCACCCAAACACGTTCATTGTCCGCATTAATCATTGAATACGTATGTGAACCGAAGCCGTGCATATGTCTGTAACTCTTAGGAATACCACGATCAGTCATTAAAATTGTCACTTGGTGCAATGCTTCAGGTAATGACGTCCAGAAATCCCAGTTGTTTTGCGCGCTTCTCATGTTTGTACGTGGATCACGTTTTACAGCATGGTTCAAGCTTGGGAACAATTTAGGATCGCGGAAGAAGAATACCGGTGTATTGTTCCCTACAAGGTCCCAGTTTCCTTCTTCAGTATAGAATTTCAATGCGAAACCACGAATGTCACGCTCAGCATCAGCCGCACCACGTTCACCCGCAACTGTAGAAAAACGTGCAAACATTTCTGTTTGTTTACCCACTTCTGAGAAAATTTTTGCACTTGTGTATTTTGTGATGTCGTTTGTTACTGTAAATGTACCAAATGCCCCTGATCCTTTTGCATGCATACGACGCTCAGGAATGACTTCACGATCAAAATGTGCTAATTGCTCTAAAAAATATATATCTTGCATCAATAATGGCCCGCGTGGACCTGCAGTCATTGAATTTTCTCGATCACTGACTGGATGTCCAAATAAACCTGTTAATTTCGATTCATCTCTATTCATAACTTTACACCTCTAGATTAGAATTATTTTAATTTAGTATACCATCACTTGATAGTAATTACAAAGTAAATTAAACAAAATTTAAAAATTTGTTTCCTCACTATACTAAAAATATCGCTTCAACATTGTCACAACAGCCTTTAATGAATTGTTACTGTTTTGTGGCAAAAAAGGAGGCGCTTCTCAAAAACGACCTTCCTCTTTTCAATTACAACCCTTTTATTCCGATTCAGGTATAAACTGTCCAAGGGCACATTGTATATGTGCAAGATGATGTCGCTCATGCCAACGTAACTTCGCAATGGTTTCACCCACTGTAATTGTACCACTACCTTCTAATTCAAAACCTCGCTCCAATTGTGCCGCAGATAAATGTTGCCCGATGGCGCTAACCCGTTGATTCAATGCATCAAGCAACTGAATCGCTACATCTATTGGCAATTGCCCATCTGCCAATGTGACCCATGCATCTTGTTTAAACTCTGCAACGTTTGGATGATCATCCGTTAATGCAAGTTTCAATCGCTGATACAAGTTAAGCTGTGAATCCGCAATATGATGGACCAGTTGCGCTACTGTAAAACTTCCCTCACGATATGTCGACTGTAATTCACGTTCGCTCAAATTTGTAACCGCTTTCTTCAAATCCTGTACATACGTTTGAATATCCGCTACCCATTCCCTTACATGTTGCTGTGTGATGTGCTCGGGTATTTCTAATTGCCCGATTGGAAATCGTTTGTCCAAATTGACCCCTCCCATTCATATTAAGACACCTTAATCATATCATTTAACACTAAAATTGTAATTCATCGTGATCACTTCTTGCATTTTTATTTTTCTATTAAAATAAATCAAACTTCATTTCATCAATCCCATCGTCTAATGTCGAGTGATTCAAATCCCTAAACCATTGATAAATCTATATAAATCATCATCTTTCCTCATTCAACACAGAACAAGCCTATTTGAAAGATGAATGCAAATATTTTGCACAAATATTAATCATTCATTAACTATTATTAAATACACGTAATAATTCTTTTTCTATTTATTTATTGTGTTATATTTGTATCAACAAAACAAAGGAGTGTGTTATATGAAGAAATTTTTAGTTGCAGGTTTAACAGTAGGGATTTTATCAACAGGGGTATTTGCAGCAACAAGTCATAACGCAGACGCTAAAGTCACATCTCAAAACGGGATTATTTTACATGATGATGAGGCATTGCTTGAGCACGAATTAACTTATATCGATGTTTTAATCGATCCTCATGCAAGTGTTAAAACAAAAACACGCCTTCAAGCGTACTTTGCTGCACAAGGATTACATTCAATCAGTGCGATCGTGAAAAAAGGACAAAAAGACGGTTTAGACACTTCTAAATACAATTATTTACTTTCAAAATCAAGTTCTTATCGCGTTTTTTAATCAAACCATCGCTTGGCGTAGGACCATGATATCTCTTAGATTTCTGTCCTGCACCAAGCTTTTTTAATGCACCAGACACCCACTTCATTTTCTGACGTGAACTTCGATTCAAACTTTATATTATGAAGTGATCGTTATCGTCATCGTTACTCTCTAACTTTTTTTCAACAAAGTGACCTTTTCAGCCGCTTCCTCCTCCCTGGATTGGATACAATAAAGCTATTCAAACAAACATTCTAAGAGGAGGTCACACAATATGAACGAAAAAAACATGTATTCTAACGACCACTTATCTGATTTGATTACACACGAAGTTAAAAAGCTCACAGAACGTTCGGTCGCATCTTCTCCCGCTTATCAGGCGCCTACTACCGAATTAATTAATAAATATAAGACAATGCCCATCCCTAAAAAAGGAAAAGGCATAGAAAAGGTTGTAGACTTACTCAATCAAGAAATATTAAATTACAACTTAGCAACCACTCATCCTAGATACTTCTCTTTTGTTCCAGGGCCCGCCTCGCCTTTATCATGGCTGACAGACATCTTAACGAGCGCACACAATGTTCACGCTTCCAACTTTTCAAATGCAGCGCTTCCGATTACAATTGAACATCGCTTAATCCATTATTTAAGTGAAAAGATTGGTTTCAATCCTTCTTTATCTAGCGGTGTTTTTGTTTCAGGCGGTTCATCAGCGACACTCACAGCAGTGACTGCGGCGAGAGACGCAATGACATCGCTCACACAACTTCCAAAATCGACCGTTTATATGACCCGACAAGCGCATTTTTCTGTCGCAAAGGCCTTTCATATTGCAGGTTTTGCCGCTTCACAAATCCGTTATATTCCAACAGATGCTGACTTTACGATGGATGTTACGGCATTAAAAGAACAAATTCAACAAGATATCGTAGCAGGTTACAAACCTACAATTATTGTCATCACAACGGGAACAACCAATACTGGTGCCATTGATGATCTCGAAAGCATCACGCAAATCGCACATGAACATCACATGTGGGTCCATGCAGATGGCGCTTATGGCTTGTCTCATATTTTCACTCAAGAAGGTGCTAAAAAACTTAGAGGCATTGAACACGTGGATAGCGTGACATGGGATGCGCATAAATTGTTATTCCAAACCTATAGCTGCGCAATGGTTATCGTCAAAGACAAAAAACATCTCCTTCAAACCTATGGTGTCTCTGCTGAATACTTAGATGATGTTGCATCAAAGGATAATATTGACCCTGACCAATTAGGCATTGAATTAACACGTCCCCCAAGAGGATTGAAATTATGGGTCACATTACAAACATTGGGCGAAGAGGAAATCACGCGCCGCATTGCACACGGTCAAGAGATGGCACGTTATGCTGCGCAACAAGTAGAACGAATGCCACAATGGCAAGTGGTGACACCTCCACAATTGTCGATTCTCAACATTCGTTATGAAGACAAGCGCAAAACGACCGAACAAAACAACCAAATACTCCAATATGCCGCGCAACGGATGGCATCGTCTGGCTATGCGGTGACTTATACAACGAGACTTAACGAACACCGTGTCATTCGCCTCTGCACAATTAATCCGAATACAACCACTGCAGATATTGATGGGACACTTGAACGGCTCAACACCTTCGTTCAAGAGGCCTATGCGACACTTTAAACAGTGTTTCACATGTATAAAAAAGATGAACCCCTAAAGTTGAACTTTAAAAAAACCCAACTTTAGGGGTGTTTCATTTGAATAAAAAACATGACTTAGATTTTACCGTTTCACCAGGTTTTGTTGACGGTGCTTTTGTTGCAATATAATGGAAGTATTAAACTCTGCAACACGTTCCATCTTCAAAATGATCTCGTTTAAACTCATAATATCTCGTGTTTGGCCTTTAATAATATATTTCTCTCTACCTGTTACGGCATAGCACTCATGAAAGTCTGATATTTGTTGCAACTGCTGCTCAAATGTATCGATTGTTCCTTTCACTTCAGTTATTTTCATAAAAAACCCTATCATATAACCCAATTTTTCGTAATTAATGTCTACATTAAAAGCTTGAATCACTCCTGACTCTATCATTTTTGAAATTCGGTTTTTGACACTGGGTTCGGATAACATTACCAATGAAGAAATGGTTTTCACTTTCATCCGGGCATTGGTTTTCAGCAACTTCAAAATATGTAAATCCATTTCGTCCATAGCACTACCTTCTTTCTATACTGAAATACATCAGTCACATCCGTGATACGAGAATGATTGTTCAACTAGTATCTATTATATAGGTTAGAACACACTTGATTCAATATCACCTCGCATTGCTTTTGAATCCTTCTCAACATACTTGTAAGCAATCATCCAATATTTTAAAACATTTCCCTTGAAACGGACACCCATCTCATTTATAATAAAAATTGTCTTCATTAGAATCGGCAAAAAGAGAGGAGATGAACCATTTGTCTAAACGTCGTGATGCCATTAGAAATGAACAACTTATTTTAGACACCGCACAAACACTTTTCGATACCAGTAATGTCGAAGCTGTCAGTATGAAAAAAATTGCAGAAACCGCACAAATTGGAACTGGCACGCTTTATCGTCACTTTTCTAGTAAATCTGATATTTGTTCTGCCTTACTCGCTCACGAAGTTACACGTATGTTCGAACGCATTGCACAACGCAAGAAGCAAATATCTGATCCTCATGAATTGTTGCGTTTCATTTTTCTGTCGCTCATTGAACTTATGGAAAAAAATGTTGCCCTGATAAAAGAGATAGAACGAACAGACAAACAAAAGCGCGTCATGATGCAAACACCTTTTTATATCAAGTTAAAAGAAGAAGTCATGGCTTGTGTCATTGCTTTAGATGTCGTTAAAGATGCAGATTTTCTCACTGATATGCTCATCAACTCCTTTTCAGCAGATGTTTTTGAATATCAACACTATGTAAAACAAATTCCGTCAGAGCAATTTGTTGACAGAATCTTAAAAATATTTATCCGTGGTATCCAATCAAATTAAAATAACTCTAATCACGAAAGGAAGATGTAAAATGAACTTTGAAAATACAGCACTCGTACTGATTGATTTACAAAAAGGCATTGCCAACATGGGAGAAACAGCTCCCCACAGTGTCGATACAGTGATAGACAATGCAAGCAAAATGGTGAAATTGTTCAAAAACAATAACGGCTTTGTTGCTTTTGTCCGCGTCAAATTCCTCGATGGTAAAGATGCGTTACAACCTAATGCGATGCGCCCCTTACCTGGTGGTACGAAACCCCCTGCGGAATTTTCTGAAATTGTAGATCAGCTTGGTGCAGGCCCAGATGATTATATTATCGACAAACGCGGTTTCAGTGGCTTTTTCGGTACAGATTTAGACCTACAATTACGTCGTCGTGGTATTAAAAACATCGTTATCGGAGGCATATCCACTCATATTGGTGTCGATACAACAGCGCGTGATGCCTATCAATATGGTTATGACCAATACTTTATTTCTGATATGATGTCTGCACCAGAAGCATCATTACACCATTATTCAATCGAAAACACTTTCCCTATCATGGGACAAGTCTTGACGACAGATGAAATGATGGCACAACTGCAATCCGAAAAATAAAAGTCACAACAAATCAGTGAATCACACGGAAGTCGACATTAAGATTTCCGTGTTCTTTTAACGCTTTATCAAACTCAGAGAACACGATGTCGTTTTGAATGACTACTACGAACATCATTATCTGAAGCATAACACCTTGTTTAACTACATCTCATTTAATCTAATATAAAGAAAGGGATTTCATTATGGAGAAAAAACGTATATCGCCATTATTTATCATCATTATGGCAGGTCTCGCCGCATTCGGCCCATTGTCTATTGATATGTATTTGCCCGCTTTGCCTGAAGTCAAAAATGCACTCAATACAACGACTGCCAATGTTCAATTAACACTGACCTTTTTCATGGTTGGTTTAGCGGTAGGAAATATTGTTGCAGGAACCGTCTCTGATTCCACAGGACGAAAAAAACCACTCATGTTCAGTCTCGTTTTATATATTATTTCTTCTATCGTCATTGCCCTTGCACCTCATGTGACGATTGCCATTATTTTCCGCTTTATTCAAGGCGTTTCTGGTGGTGCAGGTATTGTATTATCCAGAGCCATTGCTACGGATTTATATAAAGGTAAAGCACTCACGCAGTTTTTAGCCATGCTTATGCTTGTCAACGGCGCAGCACCCGTACTTGCCCCGATGTTCGGTGGAATTATTCTTAGTTTTGCCAATTTCCGTGTGATTTTCTGGATTTTAGCAGCACTTAGTATTTTAATGCTCATTGGTACACACTTTAAAATCAATGAAACATTACCTGTTGAATCACGTAGACCCGCACGTGTGAAAAATGTACTTGCGGATTTCAAGGCATTATTGACACGGCGTTCTTTCCTTATTCCGATGTTAATTCAAGGTTTCACTTTTGCGATGTTTTTTGGTTATATGGCCGCTTCTCCATTTATTATGCAAAATATTTATGGCTTGAGTGCACAACAATATAGTTACATCTTTGCGATGACTGGCTTAGGATTAATTATTACAGCACAATTGACAGGGCGCCTTGTTGAGCATATCAATCAACATACATTGTTCCGTATTTTCTCGGTTATTCAACTTATCGGTACTGCCATTGCAATCATCGCTTTAATCAACCATTTGACACTTTGGATTTTATTGCCTTCATTCTTGCTTATCGTAGCCCCTGTCGCGGGTATCGGTACGCTAGGGTATGCCATTGCTATGGAAGGTCAACAAAAAGGTGTTGGTAGCGCATCAAGTTTAGTCGGTCTTATGCAATACTTCATTGGCGCAATCGCCACCCCTTTAGTTGGGTTACAAGGAGAACATAGTTTTGTCCCTTACCTTTGGGTCATTACGATTACGATGAGCCTAATTATCATTTTTCAACTTTATCAATATTTCGTGGTGGAGAAACAACAACCGACAAGAAACTAATCTCTATGTAAAGACTTCATATGATTGCTGTCTAAATTGAGAAAGGCTTTATGATATGACCACCTGATATGTTAACGATACACATCACAATAACCTCAATGATTAAAAATCGTCGTTATTTGATGTGGAGTTCGCATTTTTGATTTCTAAATATGTCGTTATTATAATAAAAGTATGTTGTTATAAGATAAATAGAATGGGGGAAAATAGAATTATGAAAGTTGGTATTATTGGTGCAACTGGTAAATCAGGGCGTTTAATTACTGCCGAAGCACAAAAACGAGGATTGGACGTTACGGCAATTGTACGTGATGCTTCAAAGTTAGACGATACAAGTTTGAATGTGATAGAGAAGGACATTTTCGACTTGACGACAGAGGATTTAAAGTCATTTGATGTCGTCGTTAATGCTTTTGGTACACCACTCGGACAAACACAACCACATATTGACGCAGGTCGTGTATTGATTCAGGCATTAAGTGGGACAACAACACGACTCGTCGTTTTAGGCGGGGCTGGCAGTTTATATGTTGATGAATCTAAGACGAAAAATGGTTTTGCAGCGGGACGTGTGCCTGATTTTGCTTACGAAATCGCATTAGGTCAAGCACAGAATTTAGAAGATTTACAAGCGACAACGGATTTGAACTGGACATTTGTGAGTCCATCTGCTTTCTATGATCCTGAGGGACCGCGCACAGGTCGATATCGCACAGGTACGGATGTAATGCTTTATAATTCAGAGGGGGAAAGCTATCTGAGCTATCCAGATATGGCATTAGCGATTGTGGATGAAGTAGAACATGGTGCACATCTAAGACAACAAATGACTGTTGTAAGTGAAAAACAATAAAACCGAGATGAATAGGGAACAATGAACGGTGGCAAAATGAAACTTATTTTCAGTTTGTTATGAGATACGTTATCAAATATGTGATTGCCCTTCATTTTACAGAAAAAGTGTAGTAAAGAGCGCCTATCACCGATAGATAAGGTGGACATGCTTTTCAAAATGGTAGGTTAGACCTCATTTGAACTGTACCTAATCTGATAGAACATTGAATCGTAAAAAATCACGAAATCGAGATTTTATTGTTGATATATTTTTTATACCTGTTATAATTAAAAACGTAAATTTCAATAAAGAAGGGAACTCTTAATTATGTCTAAACTACTTTATATTACAGCACATCCACTAGATGAACGCGTATCCGCATCAATGGCAACAGGAAAAGCCTTCAAAGCTGCTTATGAAAAGGCACATCCTGAAGATGAAGTGGTACACATCGACTTATTCAAAGAAAATATCCCTCATATCGATGGCGATGTTTTTTCAGGTTGGGGTAAATTACAAAATGGTGAAGCTTTGACAGAAACTGAAAGCCAAAAAGTCAACCGTCTAGGTGAAATTGTAGACGAATTTATCAATGCAGATAAATATGTTTTTGTAACACCAATGTGGAACTTATCTTTCCCACCAGTGATGAAAGCTTACATTGATGCTGTTGCGGTAGCTGGTAAAACGTTTAAATATACGCCTGAAGGGGCTGTCGGCTTATTGACTGACAAAAAAGCTTTGCATATCCAAGCACGTGGCGGTTTCTACTCTGAAGGTCCTGGTCTTGATTTAGAGAATGGCGATCGTTACTTAAAAACAATGATGGGATTCTTTGGTGTCCCTTCTTACGAAACACTCACGATTGAAGGGCATCATGCTTCACCAGAACGTAGTGAAGAAATTAAAACAGCAGCACTTAAAGAAGCAGAAGCATTAGGTGCACGCTTCTAGTATTATAATATACAGTAGATTGCATAAGGCGTAGATTGTCCTTTTCTCATAATGAAATGGCTATGCTACGCCTTATTTTTTATGCTTTTTTACCAAAAAGACTACACGATTCGAATGGATAAGGGCTTTTCATCTTCTCCGATCAACGTGTCTATCAAGAAGCAAGTGATTTGTCTTGCTATATTCTGATTCAAGCGAACTGATTTGTAATCAAAACCCATTCGCTCCTAATAAAATACGTCCATTAAACAACCCTTTTTTGGAATCTCTTCTTCATGAATGATGTACATACGCTTATTTTTGTCTTTTTTGTGAATTCAATCACACTTGTATTGTGTAAGTTATCACAATCAAATATAATCAGTTTATAGATATATAAATTATACTAACAGACCATTAAATTTGAGATGTATTCAATAAGGAGGCGTATGGTTTATGGTAAGATGGTTGCAACAAAATACCATTGCAAGCATTATTTTATTAGTGTTACGTCTTTACTTAGGCTATGGTTGGCTAATGTCCGGTTTAGGTAAAGTGATGCACGGCGGATTTAACGCAGGGGGATTCTTACAAAATGCAGTACAACACCCCGTTATGACAACAGATGGAGGCGCACAATATCCTATTTTCACTTCATTTTTAGAACATATTGTCATTCCTATGACCCCGTTAATTAACGTCCTAATTCCTACACTTGAAATTATCACAGGTGTAACATTAATCTTAGGGCTTTTCACACCCATTGGTGCACTGATTGGACTCGTGCTTAATTTTCTATTCTTATTCGCAGGCACCGTTTCAGTCAATCCGCTCTATGTTTTAATTGGATTTTTCATCTTTGTTGGTGGCTATAACAGTGGCTTCTTCGGTGTCGATCGCTTTATAAAAACACAATTAAGTCACAAATTTTTCAGCATTTTTAATTACCACCCGCATGAGAAGAATTAAAAATATTGAATATGACCATAAAATCAAGTAGAAACTGATGCAACATCACGCATCAGTTTCTTTTTTCATTTATATATGGATGACAACGTACGTCAACGCTCTATCCACTTTATTCCCTTCATACATTGCAACGCCCCCTTATGGCATACCGCTTATACGTATGACTTGTTTCGGTTGTTGTTGTAAAAACGCTAAATAATCATTCATGGCAATATCTGAATCGACAAAAATCACACGTCCACCATCACGTGTACCGGAGGGCTTCATCTTTTGAATACGATGATAACCCTGCGCCGATGCAAAATACCCTGTCGTATAATACAAGTCATCAGACACACACAACTCTCCTTTCACGTGTTCAAATGCATTGACACACGTGGCAATCGTCAATGCATCTTGTATACGTGAATGCGTCAAAGGCTTATCCGAGCGATCTTCAAAACAAAAATGTGTTACGCGAATGCCCTTGGTTCCACTACAATCTAATCGCTCCCCACTTTGCGCTGATAAAATTACTGCCCCCGTATATCGCGTATCGTCAAAAATATACGATAAGCCTTTGTTTAATGCCTCCTCCGAAATCCCCTGTTCAAGGCATAATGTCGTTAGTGATGGCGACGTCTCTTCAATAATCGGTAATGCCTCGAGAGGATAAAGAGACGTTGTAATTTTTTCAACTTTTAAGTTTAAAAAATCCACTGCGCCATTATCATGTTGAAACCCTTTATCGAAAAATTCTCGGAGAACTTTTGGAATTTCATGTTCATGACAGATGGTTTCTGCGCCACTGATATGGACATTTTCTTGATTTGCTCGCATTTTAACACTATACATTATCCAGGCTCCTTTCCATTGCACGTTGCAACACCACAAAAAACTGTTTAAGATCTTGAACTTCATGAAACCACGACAATGACACGCGCAAAGCGGGCTTAGGTACAGTGGGATAACGAAAATAACTGACATAGTATCCTTCTGACTCTAATGACTGATACACTTTTTCAGCTTTGTCATAACTGTCAAAAGTAATGGCTTTAATCGGCGTTAAATCCTGAATCTGATAGGGATTGCCAAAATACTGTTGATACAGTTGATTAAAAGTCAGACTCAATTGGCGCAGGGCATTACTTCGCTCGGCATGTGTGAATACTCGCTTTAATTTTTCGTCCATGCGCACTAAATCGATGATCGGTAATGCATTAGAATAAATCAGCACACGTGCCGTATTGACGAGGACTTGTTTAAAAAGATGTGAACATAAAATCGCCCCGCCATGTGCACCCACCCCTTTAGATAAACTTGTCGTCAAAATATCAATATGTGCGTATGCCGTATGCAAGTTCAATCCAAACGCATGAGAATCATCTACAAGGAGCCATACATTCGGAATTTTTGCTTTCAATGCAATAAGGGCCTCTAACTGTGCCATATCTCCATGTGTTGAAAAAACACTGTCTGTCACAATCACCTTTGTCATCGATTCCGGATATTGACGTAATCGCTTTTCCAACGTTTGGATATCTTGATGCGGGTAGATGACCTTGTTCAATCGACTCAAACGAATCCCATCAATTAAGCTCGCATGATTCGCTGCATCCGACATGAGGATGACCTCCTCACCTTGAAATGCTTGCATGACCGCTAAATTCGCGTCGTAGCCACTATTCATTACCAGCGCATCTTCAAATTGAAAATGCTCGGCTAACGTCTGCTCTATTTGACGATAATGCGTAACATTCCCACTCACGAGACGGGAACTTGACGGATCTGAAGCATCACGCATGGATTCAATCGATAAAGGGATTTGACCCATGCCTAAGTAATCATTAGAGGTGAAGTTCAGCAATTGACGTCCTTCTATTTCAATCCATTTTCCATTAACTGCTGTCACTTCTCTCAATTGACGTCGTATTCCTTGCGCTTCGATGTCCTGTAGCTTGCGTTGTAAATCCATCATTCCTTGCCCCTTTCACTATTGCGATATGAGCACATCATGCAGTGCCTTTTTAAAAATACGAACCATCCGTTTTATTTCGCGATGCGACATCGTTAAAACAGGTACAAAAGTGATGACATTTTCTAAATTGCGAATCATCAAACCGTTTTCTTTACATTTAGCAATGATTGATTCCACTTTTTCTATGACCAATGGTGTTTTCCGCTCCCGGTTTGCGACTAATTCAACGCCAAACATCAGCCCTCTGCCTCGAATATCCCCAACGTTTGGATGTGTCTCCAGTGTCGATAATTGACGTTGTAATGTTTGAGACGTTTTTTGAATATGTTGAATTAAACGACGTCGCTGAAAAAGACGGATATTTTCTAAAGCCACCGTACAAACGATAGGATTCCCCGTATAGGTATGCCCATGAAAAAATGTCTTTTGCGCATGACTGTCACTTAAGAATGCGTCATATACCTTTTGAGAGGTCAACGTAGCGGCAAGCGGCAAATAGCCTCCTGTGATGGCCTTACCTAAACACATGATATCCGGTTCCACCGCTTCATGTTCACATGCAAACATGGCCCCCGTTCGACCAAAACCAACGGCCACTTCATCGACAATGAGCAAAATATGATACTTTCGACAGAGTCGTTCAATCGCTTTAAGAAACCCTTCAGGATGAACAAACAACCCCGTCGCCCCTTGAATCAGCGGTTCAATGACGAATCCTACAATCTCATCCGCATGTGTTTTTAACACGGATTCAATTTGTGTTAAAATGGCTGTCATCATTGTCTCTTCCGTCTCATAATCACTGTGATAAAACGAAGGACATTCGACTTGAATCGTCTCGAAAATCAAGTCTTTAAAAATCCGATGAAATGTATCGATACCGCCTACACTGACCGAACCAATCGTATCCCCGTGGTATGCCTGATGCAACGTCATAAATTTATTTTTACGTGCATACTTTTCTGGATCGATATTCTTCCAATATTGATATGCCATCTTAATCGCAATCTCCACTGCCGCGCTCCCTGTATCCGAATAGAAGACTTTTTTGAGGCGTGTTGGCGTCAACCCCACCAGTTCCTCTGCTAATAAAATAGAGGGGATATTTGATGCGCCTAACAATGTTGAATGTGCAATCGATTTAAGTTGGCGTTGTATGGCACGGTTCAGCTGTTGATTTTGATGACCGTGTACATTCACCCATAACGATGCATACCCATCTAAATACTTTCTTCCTTTCGTATCATATAAGTAGCTTCCTTTTCCTTTTTCGATGATGATTGGATCTTGTTGATGATACATTCCCATTTGTGTAAAAGGATGCCAAACATAATCACGATCTTTTTGAACTAATATGTCATGTTTCATCATTTCCACTCCTTCATTTGTTTCAATAATGTTGTTGAAAAGTCCGCAGACGTTCCTGCTTCTGGAAAAATTTCAACACGCCGTCCTGTATACTTTTCAATCGTTCGATGATTATCCCTTTCAATCGCTGTATGTGTATAACGGTTCATCAAAAATATCGTTTGAGGGAGTTGCATGGTGCTCACATAATGATGATGGACGAGCGCATCACTGATTGCCCCTAACTTTGAAGGTAAAACCGTAATGACACCATCCGCAGTATCACGAATTAAATCGGCTGTCATGTAAAAGTCTTGCTCACCTTCATAAATAGGCACGGCAACACCACCAGCCCCTTCAATTAATAGCACGTCACATCGTTCATGCCACGCATCAACCCATGCCATCATGGCTGCACGGTCAAACTGCTGCTGTGGTTCTAACTGAAATGCCAAATGGGGAGATACGGGGGGCGCAAATGTATAGAATCCTGTATCTTCATACGGTAAATCGCACATTTGTTGATAACACGACAAATCCGGATACGTCCCATCTGCACGTACTTCCGTTTGAAAAGGCTTAATAATATGTACTTTCAAACCTTGCTGCGTAAGGTAATGATACAAACGTGTCGTCACATATGTTTTACCGATATCCGTATTCGTACTTGTAATAAAACATTTCATTCTCTTCACCTCAGTAAATGAATAACGGGGACTGTCCTTATCTTAACGGTTTTCCACACCTATTGTAAACTTATTTTATAATTAGTTTACAATAATGCCGTCATGATAGATAAATTCACATCACTTCGTTATTACAACGCTCACAGATTAAAAGTATTTTATCAAATCATTTATAGGGAATTTAGTATATGTATTGAATTAAAAGCAAACTTGCTTTTATCATTAAATGAATCTATAAGGCAGAGGGGTAAGGGCAGATTTACCTTTAAAACAAGCGCTTTCATTCCTTAATACGCAACTTATTTCAAAAAAATTAGAAATTATTTTTATTATGATACAAAAACAAAATTTCTAGTAGATATAATATTTAATTGTAACCTATACGTCAACCATGCGTTTTAACACCCTTAAACCCGACTACTATATTGTTTCAAATTGTGAAAATATAAATTAATCATTTATAGACAATAATAAAATGTGTCGAAATTGTTACATATCAAAATACCCACCGAAAAAATTCGATTGCAAAACAGTATAAAAACGCTTACAATTCAATCAACACGGTCATCTACTCATTAGATGTCTTTAGCAGAAATTGGATTTTGGGGGGCAAAAAAGATGAATACTTTATTGATGCTCGTAGCACTAAGCGCTGTGATCGCACCTTTTATTTGTCTAGTGTTGTTGCGAATGTCTGCACTTGTGGGGATGACAATCAGTGCGATCGTAGTCATATTATTAGGTTTTTTTGTTTGGGGAATCGACGCTGGCGTCATTGGTGCATCTATACTTCAAGGGGCACATAAAACGTTAACGATTATTTTAATTTTATTCGGGGCACTGACATTACTCAACACGTTACGTGAGACGAATGCTGTTGCTCGAATTAACGCCAGTTTCCAAAGCGTATCGAGTGATATGCGCATTCAAGTCATTATTGTTGCTTTTTTATTTGGTTCATTAATTGAAGGGGCATCCGGCTTCGGTACACCTGCAATGGTGACAGCGCCACTGATGGTTGCCTTAGGTTTCAGGCCACTCGTTAGTGTAACAACTGCACTCTTAGCCGACAGTATCTCGGTATCATTTGGTGCAGTGGGCACACCTGTTATCGTTGGATTGAGTACTTTAAAAAATGCAGATGAGACGTTGTTCTCTCAAACTGCCATTCATGTTACCATCATTGACTTATTGAGCGGGATTTTCATTCCACTGATTATCGTAGCAACGATGATTATATTCTTTGGGAAATCGAACAAAGGCAAGGCACTTTTAGAAATTTTGCCATGGACTTTGCTCGTCGGCGTCGTTTATGCCTTGAGCGCTTTGTTCTATGCTGTACTGACTGGACCTGAATTTGTTTCAATACTTAGTTCATTAACGACACTCGTTGTCGCAGTCGTTACGGCTAAAAAAGGATGGCTTATTCCTAAAAATACATGGACTGACGTATTAGCTGATGATGCACAATTATCCGACTTATCTCAACCACATGAAATGAGTCTTTTATCCGCATGGTCACCTTACTTAATTGTTGTCGTTTTATTACTGCTCACACGTGTTATTGCACCGATAAAAACTTTCACAACAACGACTTTTGACCTATCATGGAATCACATCCTAGGCTATCAAACGATTTCGTCAAGTTGGCAGTTACTTTATTCTCCTGGGACGATTCTATTCATTGCGGCTATTTTCGCGATTATCATTCAACGCAAATCATTTCGTCACTTATTTAAAGCCTGTCAAGACTCTGCGAAAACGATTAGTATCACAGGATTCACGCTCATTGCAACATTAGCGATGGTCCATGTCTTTAGTAATTCCGGACTTAATGGTAAAACATTGCTCAGCATGCCAGAATTTATCGCCAATGGTATGGCACATACATTTGGTGATATGTGGTTATTCGTTGCGCCCTTCTTAGGTGCCCTGGGCTCATTCATTACGGGTAGTGCGACTGTTTCAACTTTAACCTTTGCACCGGTACAAGCGAATATTGCAACGGCCATTGGAGCCAATCTACACACTGTACTCGCTGCACAAGTCATTGGTGGCGCTGCTGGGAATATGATTTGTGTGCATAATGTTGTTGCGGTGTGTGCAGTCGTTAACATGTCAGGTAAAGAAGGAAGCGTGATACGTAAAACGTTAGGCCCAGCATTGCTCTATTGTGCCCTTGCTGGTATCAGCGCATTTATTTTTACAACATTTTTCTTTTAACTTGTTTAACGTGCAGATTTAAAAAGAGACCTCGGATTGACATACTACAACGATGGATCAACCCGATGGAAGTGAATCTAGAGTGGACAACAAAACCTTAATGACTCATCAGGTTTCGTTAGCCACTCTTTTTATCGTTATTCCTCTTGATTCATATGTTAAGATAACCACGGTTTAAGTTGCTAATCTAATTAACCTATTTGTTCCACTGTCATGACGTGTTTATTGTGAAATGTTCATCGTCACTGTACGCCAACTCCGATAGAGATACGCACTATAACGATATAAAACATAAATGACCATCACAAACGCGAGCGACAATTCAAAAACGACCAATCCTCCAAATAACGGATGATGAATGACGCCAAGTTGCCAAACACTGTTTGAAACGGTCGCGCTGATGACCAATGGAAAAGTAAATGCGGCATAACTCGGATAAAATGGCAACTTCAACAACTGTGGTAAATGGGCAATCGCAATAAAGTAAGAAAGTTGTGAGATTGTGTAAAGTATTATGACAAAGCCATAATGATGCTGTTCAACAACAACAAAATAGCCTGCCAAGCAAAGCGAACCTGGCGTCGATAAAATAATAATCAGCGGTTTAAAACCTTCAACTAAATCACGATAAATCACAATTTTAGCCACGATAAACGGTAGTAAAATTAAATATCCAATAAATGAAATCCACAACATCCATTGCCCTAAAATAATGGCATTAAAATGTGGCGCTGTCACAGTAATCATACCAAATCCTACAAACGGGATGAACCAACTGGGAAAAAGTGTCTCCATCGACAAAGAAGTTTTAAAAACCATTTTTATAATAAATTTAATGGATAGCACGGTATGTAGCACAATTGCAGCCCCCCATAACACAAGGGATAACTGTTCAAAAGCAGGTAGCGCGTGCAATAAAACACAAAAAAGCATCATTGACATACTAAATGTCGGAAATACCGATAATATCACAGGTTGATGCAGCTGTTGCAGACAATCCTGTGGTACCAAGAAAACTTTCAAATGTAACAACAACGCAATCAAACTGGCCAAACATACAAAGACAAAAGCGATGTCGTCCCATTGTAATGATGATAAAAATATACCACAAGATAATAAAGCAAGCATTAAACCGCTCATTGGCAACGGAATCACTTCTAAATATTGTATCCATCTTTTTTTATCCATCATATTCGCTCCTTCATGTTGAAATCAACGCCCTTATTCTCCCTCATTATAGCAATAAAACTCTCGAGAATTTTATCTTGTGATACATTTCACAATATCGAAACATTTATATCCTTATAATATAAGAAGCCTTGAAAAACATATACTTATTGATAAATAACATCATTATAAATACGTTAATTTTTAAATTATATTTCCGTACGATTGTTGACATTTTTTATAAAATAGTGAGAAAATAATGTCAAATCATAATTAGAGGTGAAACAATAATGAAAGCACTCGTATATCGTGGTCCAGGTGAAAAAGAATGGATTGAAGTAGATAAGCCGTTATTACAAAAGCCAACTGATGTCATTGTTAAAATCACTAAAACAACTATTTGTGGAACAGATTTACACATTTTAAAGGGAGATGTCCCTGCCGTGACGGATGGACGTATTTTAGGTCACGAAGGTGTGGGCATTGTTGATGAAGTCGGCGATGCCGTCACACAATTTAAAAAAGGAGATAAAGTGATTATTTCAGCGATTACCTCTTGCGGTTCGTGTTACTACTGTAAAAAACAATTGCAAGCTCATTGCGAAGATGGTGGCTGGATTTTAGGACACTTAATCGATGGAACACAGGCAGAATATGTGCGCATTCCACACGCGGACAACAGCTTGCATCGTGTACCTGATGCTGCAAATGATGAAGCACTTGTAATGTTAAGTGATATTTTACCAACCAGTTTTGAAGTCGGAACACTCAGTTCGAACGTCAACCCTGGTGATACGGTCGCTATTGTCGGTGCAGGTCCCATCGGCTTGGCTGCAGTGCTTACGGCTCAATTTTACTCACCAGCAGAAATTATTATGATTGATTTAGATGACAATCGTTTACAAGCTTCTTTAGATTTAGGTGCTACTGCTACAATTAACAGTACGAAAGAAAATGTATTAGAAAAAATTAAATCTCTTACAGAAGGTCGTGGCGTAGATGTGGCAATGGAAGCAGTAGGAATCCCTGCGACATTTGAACTTTGTCAAGATATTATTAGTCCAGGTGGACGTATTGCTAACATTGGTGTGCACGGTACAAAAGTTGATTTACACCTTGAAGAATTATGGATTAAAAACATCTCGATTACGACAGGTCTCGTTAGTGCATATTCTACGCCATTGTTACTTAAAACCGTTGAGTCTGGTAAAGTTCAACCAGAAAAACTCATCACACATCGCTTTAAGTTAGACGATATGTTAGAAGCTTATGAAGTATTTAGTAATGCAGCACAAGAAGGGACATTGAAAGTTATTATTTCCAATGAGTAATCACACTTCTATCTACTGATATGATTTAATGAAGCATTGATGACGCATGTCATAGACTGTCACATCTTTCTGTTTAAGTCTCTATCAGTCTTTAAGTGGCAGACAGTATGCGGGATGTCTATCCGTACACTGACTGTCACTTGTATTTTTTTAAACTAAACAGACACCGCACATCCAGATAATAACCGTTTTTATTCTTAATGTGCACCTCCTCAATATATAAAAAAACAGCAAAGCCTAGCCACACTTATTATGATGCTAAAACATCGCCTCTTTTGGTGGCGCCACGAGACTCATGTTACATATACGAAACATACATCAAAATGGAACCACACCTCCGTTGAATAATGGTAATCAAAACTTTAAAGACCAGTACTCTATCCGATTTAAAAAAGCCATAATATTTCTCGCTTCATTTAATAGTGCTGTTTGTATCTCCTCTAATCCTTTATCTAATAAACGACTTTTAGGTCCTGAAATGCTTAAAGCCGCACGCATTTGACCCGTCCCATCAAAAATAGGCGTAGCGATACACATCAAACCATACTCATATTCTTCACAACTCAACGCAATATGTGGATGTCTACGCATCATTAATTCTTTTTTAAAGTCATGGAATTTCGTTTTAGTATACATCGTACGCGCCTCTGCCATTTCAAAATACGCCTTGAGTTTCTCATTCGAAAACGTTTCTAAAAATAATTTACCTATGCTTGAACTGTGTAATGAAGCTGTATGCGTGAGCTCTGTTTGCAATCGATACTGTTGACCATATTCTGTATGTAAGATGCAAATTTTTTGTTCTACCAATACACCTACATTAACTGCTTCCCCCGTACAAATAACAAGTTGATGCATAAATGGTTGAATATGCTTGACAAATACATCTTTCCACTTTAATTGATTTTGATACTTCAACAGATGATAGCCTAAAGCATACATATCATTGTGATCTTGGATGACTATATTTAAATCACGCAATGTTCTTAAATATCTACACACTGTACTTTTCGGTAAATTTGTAGCACGCGCTATCCCACTAACACCTAATTTTTCATGTTCCTCCAGTACATCTAGAATTTCAAAAGCTTGAATAATCGTTTTTATGGGCATATATTTAATCATATTAATTCTCCTCTCTTTATATAAAAATAGAAAAAATAGTAATATTATCAAATAGTTATTTTTTATGCTACACTCATCCGATTAAAACACTGGCCAGATATATCTCCCTATTTTTAAAGTTATTTTCATTAAATTCAACATTGTCATATACTAAAGGTGCCATGCTTCTGATGAATATACTTGTCGTACGCTTTTCCTTTACAGGTTATAACATCTTTGGTATATTTTTTATATCAATAAAATATATTATGGAGGCGTTTTTTATGACAACACTTAAATTTGATCCAGTTCACAGTTCACTAGAATTTTCAGTTAAACACTTAATGGTTTCTAAAATTAGAGGAACTTTTAATAATTATTCAGTAGATGTGGCTGGTGATATGAATGACTTGAGCTCACTTCAAGCTGTAACTACTATTGAAGTAGATTCCATTGATACAAAAAATGAAAATCGTGATAATCACTTAAAATCTGCTGATTTCTTCAATACTGAAGTATATCCAAATATTACTTTTAAAACTAAAAACGTAACAAACAATACAATCACTGGTGAATTAACAATTGGTGGTCATACAAATGAAGAAACTTTCGAGTTTAAAAGCCATGGAATCAGCAAAAATCCCCTTTCTGGAAGTAAAGTAACGGGATTTTCAGTTTCAGGTGTCATCAATCGTGAGAAATATGGTATCAATTTCAATCAAGTTTTAGAAACTGGCGGTGTAATGATTAGTCAAGAAGTTACATTTGAATTCAATGGAGAATTTGCTATTGAAGGATAATTTTTTGAATAACATAGGGATTTGATACTTTAAAGGGGGCATAATTATGATGTCCTCCTTTTTTGAGCAGTGCGAAATACCGCTTCATGTTTGACATGTACACATACCAAACAAGTGTTAGCCTAACTTATAATCAGATAAAGTGTGTGATTACTAAACTGCTATATCTTTTCTTTCGATTTGGAGAAATATTCAAGAATACGGCCTTAGCTTCCATTAATATTATGATTCAATCACAATTTATGTCCAAGAACATTTCCTAAGTCACGTTTACGATACCTATGCATTATTCTTAATTTGCCAATCTTATCTAAAGGGGGTCACAACAATGATAGTCATCTTAATTATATTAGCAGTTATCGTTTTAGCCATCTTACTCTTTTTGAACAGTAAATTAAATCAAATGCGCCGTGAGATGACCGGTTTACCGATTTCCGCAAAATTTCCAATACGACAAAGTTTACAGCTTGATAGACAATATATGATGATCGTCAGCACACAATGTAGCGTTTGTCAGCGTATTTTTCAATCTTTAAAAAGCAAAACTTCTCTGGACTCACTTTACCTCGTTTTTAAAGAAGATACCCAGACTGTACAGCAATTCATCGTGCAACACCCACATTTAAAAAAAGTACATATCATCAGTGATATTGAGCCACAACAGTTATATATTCAAACGACACCGCTCACATATACTGTCAATCGCACAGGTCACATCATAAAAAAACAAGCCGTCGTCAGTTTAAAAGAACTTGGCTTATAATATCAATATTTATGTTATGCGCATAATTCTTCTGTAGAAAGACACTTTTAAACAAGGTTTCAATATTTCACAAGACACATGTTAGACAAAAAATGATATCTCATGCAACCGATAACCCCGTTAAAACTTATATTAACCATTATTGAACAACTCGAGTAATGCTTTATCGGTTGCATCTTTTCTTAAAATGCTCTCAGTAACAACTCAAATCATACATACACCTTCTGAACGTACTATATATAGCGTTCGTCCTCACTTCATTCATTAAGACTTTAATCATTTTGCGGTTTTGACTGATAAAATAATGTCAGTGGCAAGTGCTATCATCGTAATATCGCTTTTAAAATCGATTCAAATCCCCATCCATGTATCATAACATTTTACAGTGCTTCATATGTATAATACAGTGATATGAGAGACGCAATACCTTGCAAAATACGATGCATTCCTAAACTGGAATTAAACCAGCAAACAAAACTTGTGGAATGATTACGCGTCAAATAAATTGAATCATTTTAAATTCTGGCATTGCGAAAGTAGACCATACAATACCCAATGTTAATGAGACAAGTGTCGCCATTAATGTCAGCAAGATGACATCGCCTAACTGATTATTCACGCCATCTAACACGCTTTTGGAACCAAAAATTTTCATTCTCATATCCTCAATTTTAATCGTCGTATTCATCCCCCCATTTCCACGCCTCTAATAAGCGAATGTTCATTAAAAACTTTCACATTTCAACACCGAAACACTCTTTCTAGCTATTGAAGGCAAACCGTACACTAATCCGCTCCGCCTCGTTCAATATAAAATAAGACAGATGAAACGCCATTACAGCCGCTCATCTGTCCATATCTTACCTACTATTCATTTATTTCATGAACATAACCCATCTTCACCGTTTGATACACACGAATCTCATCATCCACAATCACAAGATCCGCATCCTTTCCAACTGCAATACTTCCTTTACACTCATCAATTTTCAATGCCTTCGCTTGGTTCAAACTGGTCACTGGCCACAATGTCTCCAAATGTTCGCCTGTGAACGCCATCAAATTGTGCAAACCTTCATTCATTTTCAAAATACTTCCCGCTAAAGAGCCAGATTCTAAATGCGCTTCCTTGCCTCTGACAATAACAACTTGCCCACCTAATTCGTAATCTCCTTCCGGCATACCTTTTGCACGCATTGCATCAGTAATCAAATACATCTTTTTAGATCCTTTTTGTTGAAAAGCGATTGCCACAGACTGTGGGTGTGAATGGACACCATCAACAATTAACTCGGTACTCAATTGTGCATTCGTCCATGCTGCACCAAACATTCCCGGGTTTCTATGGTGAAAACCGACCCCAGCATTGTACAAATGTGTGACATGCTTTACACCATCTTGGACGGCAACATTGGCCTGATCAAAGTCAACCTCTGTATGACCCATTGAAAAAATCATCTCATTTTTCAACGTTTGAATCACTTCTCGGGCACCTTCAACTTCCGGCGCAATCGTCACAATTTTAATCAGTCCACCCGCTGTTTTTTGAAAATGTTGTAACAATTCAACAGTCGGTCTCTGAATAAACTTTGGATTTTGTGCACCAATTTTATTTTCAGAGATAAAAGGCCCTTCTAAGTGAATCCCTCCTATTTCTGCCGCCTGAGTGATATCTTGTTGTTGATGGTACGTGCGGATATTACGGAGTGCCTTTTCAATCGCTTCTTGGGACTGTGTCATCGTCGTTGCAAGAAAAGTCGTCGTTCCCTCTGATAGTAAGCGTTCAGCTAAATGTTTTAACCCCTCATACGAGGCATCCATGGCATCTTCACCATATCCACCATGTATATGGATATCAATAAAACCGGGCAAGATATGACGACCCTTTGCATCTACCACATCTAAATCACCCGTATACGTCCCCGATTCAATTGCTTTGATTTTACCGTCTTCGATAATGAGATAGCCTTTTGAAATCACCGCTGCTTCTGTGTAAATGACACCATTGATTATTGCATATGCCATAGTATACCTTCTTTACTTTAATTTGATTGATTATTCATCATCGTCGTCATCGTCTTGCGTTAACATCGTGTTGACGTGAATCACACCTTCTTGCGCTTTTTGCACATAATCCGGTTCTTCACCAATCATTTTACCATTAATATAGCTGATTACCATGGGTAAACTCATACCAACGTACAGGTTCAAATCTTCACCATTCATGATTTTTTTAGCTACTGTATTCGCCGGTGTTCCTCCTAATAAGTCAGCAAATACAGTGACTTCATCCCCTTCATCTATCCACGCATCAAACGCATGCTCAAAATCTTCTGGCCCCATTTCAGGCTTTAATGCGACAGTATAAAGCCCTTCTTGTGGCCCGAGAATCATTTCTACACTATCTTTTAATCCTTCACAAAATGTACCATGACTAACAAGAATTAACTTTTCCACCGAATACTCCACCTCTTAAATTAAATCTTTGTGATTACACCTAGTGCAGACAATATAATAGAAACAATAATTACAATGAAAATTGCGCGTGTTGAATTCATATTTTTACGTCCTAAAAGCCAATACACTGCAAACACAATTAACAAGGGTAACAATCTCGGCAAAATCATATTCGCATTATCTTGGATTTTAACTGTTAAGTCACCAATTTTAGGTTGCCACGCAAATTGTACGCGGATCATTGTCGCAACAAGCGCACCAACCATGAAAACCCCGAGTAAAGTGGCTGCATTCGTTAATGATTCAAGACGATGTTGCATTGTCGTTACTAACGAAATCCCTTCTTTATAAGCAAACTTTAATTGTTTCCATCTAAACACGATAATGACCAACATCGCAACAAACCATAGCAAGGCACCAAAAGGGTTGCCGTCTTGTGCCATATTGGCTGCAATCGCACCGAATATCGTAGGGATAAGTGAACCGAAAATCGCATCCCCCACTGCGGCAAATGGTCCCATCAAGCCTACTTTGATCCCTTTGACCGATTCTTTTGCTGCAAACTGCTCTTTTTCTTCCATTGCAATATCAATACCTGTAATAATTGTATTAAAGAAATTACTCGTATTAAAGAATTGCGCATGGGTCCTCATCATTTCTTGAAGTTCAGGTGAATCGTCACCATATATTTTACGCAATTGCGGAAGGATTGTGAACAAATAACCTGAACCTTGCATCCGTTCATAGTTCCAACCTAATTGGAAGAAAAGTAAACTACGTAGATTGATTTGTCTAAAATCTTTATCTGTTAGTTGATATGGCGTTTGAGGGGGGCGTCCTGTTAATTTGACATTTTTTTCAGGGTTTTGAGACATTTTTTCTTCCCCTTGTTTATAATTCATCATCTTCAATCTCTCCTTCCTCATCCGCATCTGCCACACGTCTTTCCTCACTGTTTGCCGATACAGCTCTTGTTTTTGATGTCCGTTGATACTCCATTGCTGCTAAAGCAAAACCAATCGCTGCAATCGCTAACATAGGGAGTGATGAGAACGACATCGCGAAATTTTTATCTAAGCCAGCTACCGACGTCCCCAAACCTGATAAACCATTAAACACTGTCACCATTAAAGCAGTAATAATAAAACCTAAAATGAAGTAAGGATAGTGCTTTTTCAATGGTAAATAACGTAATAAAATCGCAAATCCGACTGCTGGTAAAACCGCCCCAGCCACAGTCAATCCGTCACCTAACCATTTTAAATCTCCATTTAAATAATCAACAATGTTTCTAACCACACCGCCTCCAAATGAAAGAGCTAAACATACTGGAATTGCACGTGATAATGCCCATGGAATCGCGCCATACAGAAAGTTACGCTCAATCCCTTTGTAATCCATTTGTTCAATTTTTCTATCGATACGATGTGCAAAGAATGTATTTGTGAAACGCGCCAAAATATCAGTTTGAATCATTAAACTTGCAACTGGTACAGCTAAGGTCGCTAACGCTTGTTGTGGATTCATACCTAACGCTACTGAGAATGCAACCGCTAGTACCGTTCCAGAGTTTGCATCAATACGAGATGCGCCACCAAATGTACCAACACCTAAAATAGTCAGTTGCATCCCACCACCGATAATTAAACCTGTTGTCACATCACCCATAATCAATCCTGAAATAATCCCTGCAAAAACAGGATGACCAAAAATGTTAAACTGTAAATCATCCAAAATTTGATAACCCGCGTACAGTGTCAAAAGTACGATTTGCCACCATAAAATCTCCATAATGAACGCCTCCTCATCCTTATGCTTTAATTAATGACATGAAATCAACCGCTTTATCATTAGGTACCATTTGCGAAACAATGTGAACACCTTTTTCTGCTAATGCTTTGAAATCAGCCACATCTTCATCCGTAATATTGATGGAGTTCGTCACCGAACGTGTTTCATCGGTTTGTGACATGTTTCCCACATTGAGCTCATCGATTGCGACACCGTGTTCAACTAATTTCACAAAACGATCCGGGCGCTTCGCAATAATCATGATCCGCTGAGAATCATATTTACCATTTTTAATATTGTTTGCTGCTTTTTCAATCGGTAACACACTGAGTTTAATCCCTGCAGGCGTCGCAAGCTTTAACGCTTGTTTGTCAATATCGCTTTGTGCAACTTCATCGTCAATCACCATAAAGCGACCAATATTTAACTTTGTTGCCCATAAGTTTGCGACTTGTCCGTGAATCAATCTACCGTCAATTCTGTTTCCAATAATTGCCATTATCAATCTCTCCTATACATTAGAAAATTTTGGTGTTGCCATTAATTGAATCTGTTCTGCATATTTCCCTTCTGAATCAAACACAATCAATTCATTGTGCCCTTCTTTTAAGAACGACTTGGGGATATATAAGGATTGTGAAGGGCCTACTTCCCAATAACGACCGATGTTGATCCCATTCACGATAACGATCCCTTTTCCGAAACCGCTTACATCAATATGCGTAGGTTGAGGCACATCGACATCAAATGTGTACTGGTAAAAAGCCGGTTGCTGTGCCGACCACTTGCCGTTAAAATGGTCTGATTTGAGTCGGTCGAAATCGATATCAAACTGCTCCCACTCCTGAACAAAGTGTAAATCTTGCATTAAGCCTTGGCCCAATCCTTTGCGCTGTGTCGGTGCTAACAATTTGTAACCGTAATTGACTCGCCCCATATTTTCAACGAGCACATCGACTTGCGGTTGCGCAGATGAGAGTGTCACTTCAAAAGTATCCCCTATTTCTTCCTGATATGCCGTGTACACATGTTCATGATCCACAAAGCAATGGACACGATCTCTGGCATCCACAAGGCGCAACTTCTCTTGTTCTGTCGCTTTATGAATATGTGTACGATAAACCATATAGCCATAACCTGAACCCGCTTCTTCCATCGTTTGTGGATAAAAAGCCGTTGTTTTTGTTGAAATCTCTTCAAGAATTTCGAATAGATTCACTTTAGCGCGTAACGGAATATCTTGAATGGCCATTAACGTTTTCCTTCTCGGCTCATGCTGCACAATATCAGGTATTTCCTCTTTTAGCATCGCTTGCAATGCAAAGTATTTCTGTGTCGGATTCCCTACTTCATCCAAAGGCGCATGATAATCATAAGAGGTCACTTGTGGTAAATCTTTCGTCCCTCGTGCGGAACACCCATTCCAGAAACCGAAATTTGTCCCTCCATGAAACATGTATAAGTTCAGGGAACCAAGCTGCACGGCATGACGTACTTCTTCAGCTAAATCATCACTATCGCGTTTAATCACAGGTTCGCCCCAACGATTAAACCAGCCATCCCAAAATTCCATACACATGAGGGGCCATTTTTTGCCAAATTCTTGTTGGTACACCTTTAAATTGTCAAAGTTTTGAATCGTCCGAGAACCGAAATTGCCTGTCGGTAAAATGTCATCTTCAATCAGACTTCCTGCACGTAAACATTGATCCCATGCCCCATCAGAAGTGAACAATGGAACGGTGACACCTTCTTGACGCATCATCTCTGCCAATGCGCGTAAGTAAACGTGATCTTGTCCAAATGAACCATATTCATTTTCGACTTGCATCATAATGATAGGCCCCCTTGATCCACTTGTAAAGGGGTTAAAATTTTGAAAAGCGCATGATAGTATTTTTTAACTTTAGCCAAATAAGCTTGATCTCTTGAACGAATGCGCATCGTCCGATCATTGAGTAACCATGCGGGAAAGCCTCCGAACTCCCATTCCGCACAAATATAAGGGGAGGGGCGCACAATCACATAAAGCCCTTGTGATTGTGCACATTCGATGAAATATTTTAAATCTTTATGCCCTGTAAAATCATACGTATCTTCTACCGTTTCATGAAAATTCCAAGGTACATACGTTTCTACAGTGTTAAACCCTAGTGCTTTCAAATTATACAAAGAGTCCTCCCAATCATCTCTCGGTATTCTAAAATAATGAATCGCACCGGATAAAATTTGAATCGGTTGTCCATCTAATAAAAACGTATCTTTGATTTCAAAACGATTCACGTCATCACCCCATTAGGATTGAATTGATGTAGCTGTCTTTCTATTGACTTCATTCAATGCTTGTAAATGTGCAAGACCTGTTGTTTCCAACCATGTTGTCGCTGCTTTCTCTCCTGCTTTTACAAAGACCTCTGTTGCACCTTTCCATGTCGCACGACCACATAAAATACCGTTAAAATGTGCGCCATGATCCGCAGCAAACTGTAACGAATCCATAAAGAGTTGGGCAGAGACACCCCCACTCAAATAGATATAAGGTAAGTCTGTTGATGCATCTTGCGCTTTAAATGCTGCTGCTGCTTCGGCTTGCGTCATCACCGTTTCTTCACCGAATCCTTCTACAAAGTTCATGTTGACTGGGATTTCCACCTTTAATGTGTCGACTTGAAAACGCGGTTCACTAAAGACACGCATGGCTTCATTTACCTTATGTGGACGCACTTTAGCAAATGCAGCGCCCTTTTCATCACCAATCGTGTCATCATAAGTCAAAATTTCAAGCAAAAACGGGATGTTTTCGGCCTGACATTCCGCACCGATTCGTTCAATCATCGCTTGCTTTTTCTGATTGATGGCATCCGGCTCATCGACATCGTAGTAAAGTAAAAATTTGACGGCATCCGCGCCCACTTCACGTAAACGTCTGACACTTTGATCTTCAATCAATCGTGGTAACCGCCCAGGTCGAGACGTATCATAACCCGTCTGCTCATAAGATAAAATCAATCCTGAGTGCGCATCGTTTGCTTTTGCTGCCGCAAGACCGTATTCGGGATCGACTAAGAAACTCGATGCCTGTGGTGTGAGGACTTCAGCAACCATCTTTTTGAAAAGTGACATATCCGCTTCACTCGCCTCGTCCCCGAGTAATTTTCTTAACGCACCACGTTGATCTACCGCTATCGCCGCATAAATCCCCTGTTCATCTACTAAACGACTTAAGTCTTTCACCATGTATATCTCTCCACTCTCATTTCTTTTTGTAATTCCGCTACTTGATCCACATCTATGCACCCTGTTTGCTCTTGCAATGCGTTTGAAGTGCCACACGCTAAAGCGAGACGAATCAATGCTTCGGGTTCTAGCGCTTGTTCAACACCATAAGCAATTCCGGCAACAGTTGAATCCCCAGACCCCACTGGATTGACAATGTCTTGATGCGGAATCGTCGCACGATAAAGTTGTTGCTGCCATTTCACGAGTGCGCCATCTCCCCCTAGCGTTAAAAAGACATCGCAATGCTCAAACATCGCATGCGTCTGCAATATTCGGGCAATATCCTCAATCGTCAAATCTGTCTCATCGACTAACATTTCAAATTCTGACTGATTCGGTTTGATGCAATGAATCGGAAGCTGTGCTTGTAATAATGCTTTCAACTCTCCTGCATGTGTGTCCACAATATGATAGGTTTGTTCCGTTGCACGTAAAATACGCGCCATGTGGTCGAATTTGGAGTGACCTTCAAATTGTGGAGAACTACCGCTGATCGTCATCACCTTAGCGCCTGCAGTTTGCTCGATCATCGTGTCAAAATACGTTTGCTGCTCATCCGCTAAAATCGTAGGGCCTTGTTCGAGAATCTCCGTCTGTGACTGTCCATCATTCAGTGCGATACTTTGTCTCGTTTGCCCTTCAATCCGTGTGAACGCACTAGTAATGCCCATCGCTGTTAATGTCTCCTCAATCCATTGGCCATTGGCACCCCCGATATACCCCAATGCACAATGCGTTGCACCTAACTGATGGAGCACTTTTGTGACATTGATTCCTTTACCTCCAGGGTTTTCAATTTTCCGTTGAACACGATGGACCTCGCCCACCACTAATGGATTGATTTGATACGTTATATCCACAGAAGGATTAAATGTATGTGTTGCTATCATGTCTATCACCCTTTTACAGGATAAATCGTAACCCCTTTAACGACACGATTGATAAAACCGTCCGGGCTCGGATTATCCGGATTTAAACCTAGTGCATCAGCGCGTTGTGCAGCAAGTAATTGACCAAATATTAAATATTGTAAAGCGAGCTCCATATCCGATAATGCTTCAGAGTTTGGCAATTGGACGGTATGCGCACCTTTATCATCTTGGCCATCTAAAATATAAACTTTATAGCGATCTGTCACTTCCCCTACCTCTCGAATTAAATCATCCTCATATTGACGGTGGTAAGGTTGATTACTTCGCATCATAATGAAAATCGCATCTTTACTTAAACCCGCCTTTGGTCCATGTCTGAAACCTAACGTCGTTTCTCGTGCAATTTCGGTTTGTCCAGCTGTCAATTCGTTAAGCTTCAAACTGACTTCTTTTGTCAATTCACCAATCAACCCTGTCGCCACATAAAAGACTTTTGAGAAATCAAGCTGATTCACAGCTTTCGCTTGTTGTTCTAACCATTCAAAATTCGTTGTCATTATGTCAAAAAAACGAGGATGGACTGTCCCACCAAAAAGAAGGTAACTCGCGAATAACATTGATGAAAAGCTCGATGTCATCGCTAATGATTGATCATTCGTCTCTTCAGGTAACACAATTTTAAATACGTGGGCATCATCACTATCATATGCACCTAAAAAACCTTCTTGATTGTTCGTAATAAACAAGTGATATACATTTTGAGATAATGTATTCGCAAACTCTACCGTTGCTTTTGTCTCTGGACTATTGCCAGAGCGTGCAAACGATACGATTAAATATACCGTTTCCGCATCGATATACAGATGGGGATCTGTCACAAAATGTGTTGTCGGTACGGATTCAAACTCAAAACGAGGCATGACCGATGTATGACGTGCCATGCGGACGACGTCACCAACATAAGCACTTGAACCTGCCCCTGTGAACATCACTTTCAACTTTTTGTCTGGGTGCTGTTGCTCAATTTGGCGAACAAATTGTTCAAAGTCCGCTCGCTTTTCTTGAACAATATTAAATGTTTTTTGTAAAGTTTTTGGTTGTTGCTTTATTTCACGATAAGTATCTGTCTCATATAACACAATAGTGCCTCCATTCCATTTTTCACATCAATTTCACAGTGTATTTATATTTATGACCGCTTGCGACACTTTGAGTAAACTCAATCAAATGCCCCTCCATATAACTGAAACGTTCAATAAACATACAACTGTCATCAGGGGTGCCATTCAATAATTTGGCATACTCTTTACTTAGTTTACTCGCTGTCAAATTTTCATATGCATTCGTAATTTGCAATCCATAATGATGATTAAGTGTTTCATATAAAGAAACCCGATTAAAATCAAACTGTTCTAATCCTTCGCAAAAACGCATCGGTAAATAGCTGACCTCATAAATCAATGGGACGTTGTTAGACAACCTCAGGCGCTTAAGCTCATAAACATATTGATACGGTGTGAGATTCATTTTCTCTTGTAAAAATGAGGTAGAGGGTATGAGCTTAATACTCAACATCTTTGTACTTGCCTCATCACCATTTTTTTCTATCTCGTCTTTAAAACTATAAAGTGCATTTAAAAATTGCGTATACTGACTTCCGAGTACAAACGAACCTTTGCCATGCTCACGCTTAATCAGATGATCTTTCTCTAAACGATCGAGCGCTTCTCGAACTGTAATACGACTGACACCAAATTGCTCACAAAGTTTACGTTCAGAAGGTATTTTGTCCCCTTCTTTGTACACGCCATCTTTAATACGACTATGAATGCCCTTATAGATTTGATAATATAACGGCAATTTCTCAGACATTTTTTCACCACCTACTGGTTATAACCACTTCAAATTATAAAGTGCTTCATTATTTTTGTAAAGACTTTAATTTTAATATTTACGCTTTATTAACGCTATTTCTATGATATCAAATCGTATTCATTACGAAATAATATGCAGATTAAAAAAATTTTTTCGCACTAATCTGGTTATTACCACTTTCAAAAATTATCAAGCGTGTTAATTTTTTAACAATTCTAAAAACAATGTCCGGTGTACATTTCCACTATTTTAGAAGTGGCCTTATCCTCCTAAAAACTGGTATTATTTTACGACCCAAAAACAACCTTAAATACTGTCATACCAATGATGTAAGGGTTTACAAAATAAATTGTTGGTTATATATTTTATTTAATTAACATTTGAGGAGTGCATAGAATCATGGTCAATCAACAAAAACAAAATTATGGTATCCGAAAATATGCAATTGGAACTTCATCTGTATTATTAGGCGTCACATTATTCATTTCACATGCGGCTCACGCATCTGCCGCAGAAATCACAGCAGCCAACTCAGAACAAGATCTCATACCGCACATCAGTTTACATGAGCCGGTAGACACCCTTGCCAGTGACAACACAACAACACGTAAACTCGATCAAGACGAACCGACTCAAAGTACTGAAAAAGACAATGCCGCATCTCAGGTCATAGATAAAATACCTACTCAGACCGACACATCCACAGAACAAGTGACAACAGCAACCCAACCAACACGTGACAATGGCCAATCATCACCACAAACTGAAACAGGATCATCGTCACATCTTAAAGCAACAAATGATCAAGTTCAACCGGAGAAGCGTCTCTCTACTGATAACGCTAAAGAGGCTGATGTATCCCGAATGGATCCACTCATCGTTGAAGACAAGACGACTTCAACACCTCTTACAACATCACCACCACAAGATATACCGACTGTTGAGGTGCATGATATCGTACATGCAGTTGCACCGCTGACACCGATATCCGAACAACCTGAAAATGACAATCAGGTCAACACATCAGCATTCGCTGCGTTGCCGCGTGAAAATGTACAGATTTCAAACCCACAACAGACACTAACACGAGCAGCAGTCACACAAGAATCGTCTGACATAGATACACTCACTTCTGAAGATATGATTGCTACAATCGATAAAAAGTTTCCTGCTGTAAAGGGATACACATTGAAAAACGGCAAAAAGGTTCCAGGACAAGTCGTGGATGCACGACAAATCATCGTCAATAACGAAGTCATTACGCCAACTGTCAACTATCAAAAAGTCGATGCACATACGGCTGAATATGAACTCATTGCACAAAACGAGGCACGAACTGTTGATGTAACATTCAAAATCCGTCTCTCTATTGTCAATCGTACAGTTGATTTAGAGATGCTAGATTATGTCAATCACCTTACAGACCCAAACCATATTATTCGCAATTTTGCCTTTGTTGATCAATCACTCGTTTCCATCAATAGCCAACAGCAAAATGCCACACTTCAAACAACTAAAATGTCAACGAACACAATGCAAAGTGGTGACCGTGCCTATACTATTGATCACAACTTTGCAGAAAACTTCACTGATTATATGATGTACGGTTTCGTGTCGAATCATGACTATAGCGCCGGACTATGGAGTAATGCCCAAATGGGTGTTGGTGGGGATCAAGACTTTTTACGTGTCGTGGCACAAGCAATATCAATAGAAAACGGTGTATCAGTGGGATTAGGTGCGATGCCATGGATTATCCAACCTTCCCCTGAACATCCTAACGCTAAAGCACAAGGCTTATTGCCTCACGTCAAAATTGCAATCGCAGAAGATGAGAATCAAGACGGGGAAATCAACTGGCAAGATGGCGCGATTGCATACCGTGCGATTATGAACAACCCATATGGTTATGAAGAAGTTCCCGAATTAGTCGGCTATCGCATCGCCATGAATTTTGGTTCACAAGCACAAAATCCATTTTTAAAAACATTAGATGGTGTTAAAAAGTTCTATCTCAATACAGACGGTTTAGGACAGTCCATTTTATTAAAAGGCTACAATAGTGAGGGACACGATTCTGGACATCTCGATTACGCCAATATCGGGCAACGGATGGGCGGTGCAAAAGATTTTAATACCCTTCTGAAGAAAGGGGCAGATTACGGCGCACGGTTTGGGATACACATCAATGCCTCAGAAACATATCCAGAATCAAAAGTCTTCAACCCTGACTTGCTCATGAAGCACGAGGATGGAACTTACAGCTATGGATGGAATTGGCTCGATCAAGGATTTAACATCGATGCCGATTATGATTTGACACACGGACGTCAAAAACGTTTCCAAGCATTAAAAGACATTGTTGGTGATCGTCTTGATTTCATTTACGTCGACGTTTGGGGCAATGGTCAATCTGGAGATAATACTGCTTGGCCATCGCACCAACTCGCCAAAGAACTAAATGACCTTGGCTGGCGCGTTGGTGTTGAATGGGGTCATGGTATGGAATACGATTCAACGTTCCAACATTGGGCAGCTGATTTAACTTACGGTGGATTCGCATATAAAGGGATCAACTCTGAAGTCGCCCGATTTATTCGCAATCACCAAAAGGATTCTTGGGTGGGAGACTATTCTTCATATTCAGGTGCAGCTGAATTCCCATTACTTGGTGGTTACAGTATGAAAGACTTCGAAGGTTGGCAAGGGCGCAATGATTATGCTAGCTATATTAAAAACATTTTCAACGTCGACTTACCTACAAAATTTTTACAACATTACAAAGTCATGCGCATTAAAGACGGGCACCCTGTGAAAATGACCGCTAACAACCAAACAATCGATTGGACACCCGAGATGCAAGTCGATTTACAAAATGATGCCGGCGATCAAGTTACAGTCACACGGAAATCGAACGATTACGAAAATGATCTCGCCAACTATCGTTCACGTACTATCACATTGAATGGACAAACCGTTTTAGACGGTGAGACGTATTTGCTCCCATGGAATTGGGATGCACAAGGCCAACCGCTCACAGGCGATCAACAGAAACTATATCATTGGAATAAAAACGGTGGCACAACGACGTGGACATTACCGGATACATGGCAAACGAATCAAGTTGTCGTTTACGAGCTGACTGAAACGGGTCGCCTCGCACCGCGTATCATCCCAGTTCAAGCGCATCAAATTACACTGGACGATATTAAAGCCGAAACACCTTATGTTATCTATCCGACAATACAACCTGACAACACAGATGTGCATTGGAGTGAAGGGGTACATGTGACGGATACAGGCTTTAACTCACAACAATTGTCATCTTGGACGATAACAGGAGATGCACCACAAGTCAGCATCACTAAGTCGGTCTCGTCCAATGACATGCTCAAAATTGATAGTCCGGCGCAAGAAACACAACTGACACAGTCATTGACAGATTTAGTGCCGGGTCAACGTTATGCTTTGTATGTCGGCGTAGACAATCGCAGTCAAGCACTGACACATATCCGCGTGTCACATCAAGGAAAAACACTTGCGAGCAATCAAACCGGACAATCCATTGCTAAAAATTATGTTAAAGCGGACGCACATAATACGAGTCCAAATTCTGCCACGTACCCAAATGGTGAGAGTTATTTCCAAAATATGTATCTCTACTTTGTCGCACCTGAAGACGGTCAAGTCGATTTCACCATTCAACGTGATGCCGGAGAAGGCGCAACCTATTTCGATGATATTCGGGTCGTCGAAAATGACGCTCATCTCTATCGTGATGGTGTGTTCTATCAAGATTTTGAAAATGTGCCACAAGGCTTGTTTCCTTTTGTAGTCTCAGAAGCAGAAGGGGTGGAAGATAACCGCATTCACTTATCAGAGAAAAACGCCCCTTACACACAAAGAGGCTGGAATCATAAACGGGTCAATGATGTAATTGCAGGCCAATGGTCATTAAAAGTAAACGGACAAACCGAAAAAAATAAGATGCTCATTCAAACCATTCCACAAAACTTTTACTTTGAACCCGGAGCAAAGTATGAAGTGTCGTTTGATTACGAGTCAGGCTCTGACAACACTTATGCCTTTGCAACAGGCAGTGGTGACATTTCTAAAAATCGTGATTTCAAATTATCACCGTTGGAAAATACAATCGATCAAAATGGTCCACAGCGCGTGACCTTTAATATTACAGGTGATCAAAATGGTCAGACGTGGATTGGCATCTATTCTACTGATGTACCAGCCGATTCAAGAGGCGTCACTAACAACAATCAAATCAATTTTGAAGGGACCAAAGATTTCATCCTTGATAACTTAACAATTCGTAAGTTAGATGCCCCTTCTATGGCCCATCCACAAGATGATCCAAAGACAACTCAAGATACGACCGAACAAACAAAGGCGCCTGATACACTTCCATCCCATCATACGGCGTCTTCCGACAACAACCATGTGGGAATCACACATGAAGAAAGTCCTATGCACAAGCAATGGGAGACGATAACAGAGACAAACATGACGGCATCAACGTTGACTCACAGCCGTCTAGATTTACCTATCGCAAATGACAACACACATCGAGTGGCTACTCATCAATCACAGTCAGAGGCAGTGCGTGTCCTTCCTGTAACAACAGCCCCTACACAAACTGTGTCAGCCGTTCCATCGAATGCCGCACATCCCGTTGAATTACCGCACACAGGTGACCCAACACGTTCCGAACGCGGTCCACTTATGGCAGTCATTTTCGGTGCGATTTTAACAGGATTGGGCATACGAAAACAGCATAAAACAAAGTAACAGCATCCTAGAAATGATCCCAATACCCGAACAAATATGAGCGGTCAGATGGCGATTCATGTCACGGATATAAAGCGAACGAAATTGAAGAAGGCGAATACCTCATTTTCAACTTCGTTCGCTTCTGTCTTTTTTAAATGATGAAACCACTTTGATGCATTGGCTTATTTGAGTGACATGTGCCCCATTTTCTCACTCTACTTGAAAATCCCGTTTAAAAAATCTCGTGAAGTAAATCCACATAACAAATATCAAAAATGATGCACTTAAACAAACTATGGCTTGATGTAGGTTCAGCAACAATCCGAAACATAAAAGCGAAATCGGTATAGACATTTGACTGATGGTATCGCTCAGTGTTAAGATTCCTGCTTTGTGATGATTATTCCTCACTGTTTTCCCAACATAAGCACGGACAAGCTGTTGTGATAACGGCCGAGATAGTCCAACTAAAGTATTCAAAATCAATAGCAACAGCACTGCGACAATGAGATTGTGCACCAGCATCAGAATCATCCCCAACAACAACAAGGTTAAAGCTTGTAATAAGATTGAAATTTGATACGACTTTTTCAAGGCGCGATGTGCGATATAATGTGGAAAAATCCGCATCATCATTGCCCAACCCACCATGTAGCCAGCTTCAACTATGCCAAATTGATACGCATGAAGATGAATCACTTGAATCGCAATAATCGGCATCGCAATCGAGAATGCACTGATAAGAAAATTAACGATAAACGCTGTGAAGAGTAATCGAGAGACTTCTTTCTTATCTAATAACAATGATAAACGTGGTCGAAAGCCCTGTCGTGTACGTTCATTGCTAAACTGCGCAACATCTTCAAACGGAAGTGCTAATAAACAAAATAAAGCACACACTTCTGTCATTAAATGAAACAGCGCAAAATGTTCAATATTGATGTAGCCGATGAATAAGCCACTGATTACCGGTGCTAAAATATTAAGAGAGACATGATACGTTTCACACCATGAAATGAAACGTTCAAGGATCTCTGCTGGAACCATATGCTGTACATTTTTAGTCATTAGATGTGCCATCACTTGATGCGTCACATGGAGAATCACTCCTAAAATGATAATATAGTTAAAATATGTATCAAACATCACTGTAAATACAAACAACAAGATGATATTTAACAAATGTAAGATCATTCCTATTTTTTTATTGAAATCATTTTCTGTATCTCGTTCGAGCCACAAAGGGACCATGACGCTAGAAGTAACAATGGCAACTAAATAGAGGGTAAAAGCCGTGGGATTGTCGGTGTAGCACAAAATATAAAAGGCACAAGCAAAACTAAAAATGCGCATACCTAATGATGACAAGATAGTAAATAAGAATAAGATGACTGTTTTAACGCTCATGTTGATTCACTCCTCATTTCAACCTTATCTTATTTATTCCATATAATCAGAATTTTGTCAAAACTCTATGTAATATAAAGTGGCGCTGAATATAGTGAAATGTTTACCTCCCGATTTCTCTCAATCTCACTTATATCTAACTGGCTTTAAAAAATGATTAAACCCCCACAAAATGCATTTGAATGAATTTTGTGAGGGTGTGATTCGTGAGATTGACGTTATTGTTATAATCTTAATTGCGTTGCTGTAAACGCTTTTATTATTCTTTTAAGCCTAATAATGTTTTTGGTGCATCATCTTTATCCATAAATACTTCGATGACATGCATTTTATCAGGGGCTTGTTCAACGCGTTGTAACACTTCACGAAGCGCTTTGACAGTTTTCGCCTGATAAGTTGCCAACGCTTTATTTTCAGTTGTCATCATTTTTGGTAACTCTGCATTTTGCCACATTGGGATATCATTATAAACCGCACGTTCCCCATGAATTTTTCTTTCTATAGTGTAGCCATCATTATTGATAACGAATACAATAGGTTTTAAATTCCATTTGAGTATTGTCGAAAATGCTTGAACCGTTAATTGTAACGAACCATCACCAATCATTAAAATATTACGTCTTTCTGTATCAGCAAGCTGCGTACCTAGTAACGCTGGCAATGTATAACCAATAGATCCCCATAATGGTTGTGCAACGAATGCATTGTCTTTACCTAATGGAATATCCGCACCGATAAAGAATGATGTCCCTTGTTCCGCAACAACGATATCATGAGGTTTGACAAATTCATTCATGAGTTGTTGATAAATTTCCTGCGTAATCGGTGCTTCTACATCTTCCACTTCTACTTTTTGACGTGTAGATTCGAAACTGTCAATCGGTTGATCATAATGATAATCGATTGTTGCAAGTCCTTCTAAAACATCTTTTAAGCGGACTTGTCGATAATGTGTGTCACTCACTTTTACATCATTTTCATTGATGAAGACCACATGAGCCATGTCAAAACCTTGTGAAAATTGTGCTGTTGCGGCGTCCGTTAATTTTGCACCAATGTTGAGAATCAAGTCACTTTCATCCACTAATTTTCTAACGGCATCCTCCGATGTTTTACCGCTATAAATACCGATATAATTTGGAGAATGTTCATCTATAGCACCTTTACCAAAGTTTAATTGTGCAACTGGCAAATTCGTATGTGCCACAAATGTTTCAAACTCACTTTCCAAACGAAAAGCGTTGATTTCACGTCCCACAATCACGACTGGACTTTTAGCTTGTTTTAATGCCGTTTCGATTTTTTCTACCATAACTTGTGTATCGATAGAAGGTAAAATTTGATTGATTTTATACTCTGAGAATTCAACTTCTTGTGTTGAAACATCAATTGGCAAATGAATATGCACAGGACGTTTATGCTCATATGCCATGCGAATCGCATAAGGAATTTCAGTGACTGCATTTTCTGGTGTGATTTCAACTTGATATGCAGATACAGGGCCATACATATTTGTAAAGTCGTTGTAGTTACCTTCTCCTAATGTATGATGACGATAATCTCCATTACGTGCTGAAATTGTAGGTGGTGCACCTACAATTTGTACAACTGGAACACGCTCTGCAAATGCGCCTCCAATCCCATTGATAGCACTCAATTCTCCAACACCATACGTCGTTACTAATGCACCTAATCCTTTTATGCGGGCATAACCATCTGCAGCATAACTTGCGTTTAACTCATTTGCATTACCGACCCATTCCATATTTTCATGGGCGATGACATCATCTAAAAATGGTAAATTGTAATCTCCAGGTACACCGAAAACTTTTTCGACGCCATAACGACTTAATTCATCCATAATTAATTTACCAATTCTTACTTTCATATCTTTCACCTCTACATAAATTACACATAGCGTTACGCAATGATATCAAACGAATCCATAAAAGAATAACGAAACAGGTGCAAAAGGATCATATACGAATCCGTATGTGTTGATTTTTCTCGATAGTCATTTGAAAGCGGACAACCACATGCCTCAGCTTCAAAGCCTCATTAAAAGCTTATTTCAGTAAACGGACACCTGCCTCACTTATTATGATACGCCTCCCATTCAAAAATGTAAATGAATTAGTATTCAAACTATGGCAATAAGCAAATAAAGTTTATTTTAAATTTAAATAATCTTGCTTTCATAACACATAATTCATCCGCTTGTTTCATCTCAAGCACAATAATCAATCCAAATAAGGTAATTTTGACAATATGGCTTCTCGATTGGCTTCATATTGCGGAGGCAACATCACTTTTTGACCAAGTTGACTTTTAGACTCATCTCGATCAAAACCAGGTGTCACAGTCGCCCATTCAAAAATAATGTGACCGCGCTCTTTTGTATAAAGCGCTTTGAAATAATGACGGTCTTTTATCTCTGTCACATGATAACCTTGCCCTATTAAATAGGATTGCCAAGCAAGATGGACGTCATCATCATCTACAGACCACGCAATATGATGAACTGTCCCAACACCCCATCTTCCTTCTGGTAAGGGATTTTTAGGAATAATGATGTGATGTTTAAAATCACTCGCCGTTTCAAGATGAAAATGTGTAGCATCATGTTCAAGTTCAATTAAACCCAAATCATTCACCAATTCTTTTAACGTTTCTACTGGTCGCAACGATAATAGTACCGTACCATGAAAACCTAAAATATGATGGTTGTCACTTTCTTCATCCGTTTCAACCAATGCTAGATCAAGTCCGTGAATATCTTCAAATTCAATAGTGGGATAACGGAATCGTTCTGTTTCTGTTATTTCAATTTGGTTTGCTTTTAAATGTTCTAACCAGTACGCTTTAGAATTTTTAGGGATTCGAAATGCAATGCGTCCAACTTGTCCACTTCCTACTCGACCATGATGCGCCTTCGCCCAAGGGAAAAATGTCATCACCGAACCCGAATCTACATTGTCATTGGCAAAATAGAGATGATATGTCCCGGGATCATCAAAATTTACCGTTTTCTTTACCAATCTCAAATTTAAAACCTTTTCATAAAAATCTTTATTTTCTTTAGGATGCCCTACAATTGCCGATATATGATGGATATTTTTGATGGGTTCCATTCGTCATACCTCCTGCTTAATATTTATTTGCTTCATCTTGAATAGGTTTATAATATTGTGTTTTATCACTTTGTTCTTGGAAGCTTTTAGTATAAAATGGCGGCGACTCTGTTTTCGATAAGTCACTTGTCAAAATAGCACGATTCAAGCGCACCACTTTATCATCTTGTACTAACTTAAAATCACCGTATATAAAGAGCTCCCCATCATCACCATAGGCAACTCTTGTTTCAGGATGTGACTCTAATACACCTGACTTACATTCATAAGTAAGTGCACCACTTGGACAGCGTTCTACAACTTTAATCACATCTGTGACCTCTGCGTTATCCGGTTGAATCCACGGTCTCTTTTCAACATCAAAAACGTCACTTAACCCCCGCACACATTCCGCTGCGTGAACACAACGCCCTGGTTCAAAATGAACATTCACTTTTTCTCCTGTGTATTGTTTTACCATTTTCCCCACTCCATTCTTTTAATCGTTGCAGAAGTATTTGACCATTCATAAAACAGTCTCTATAATTTAATGATATAAGTATAATAATTATACTCTGGATAATTAAATTGAGTAAAGCGAATATACTTTTCAGCTAAGGAGGTTAACAAATGGAAGGTCAAATCATTCCTGGAGTCGGAACAAAATATAGTCTAACAACGACGAACAACGAAACGATACACATTATTCTACATTACAATGGTAAACGAGAAATTTATATTACAGATGATGATGAGGATGTCCTTGCCAATATAGGATTAAATCCAACTGAAGCGAGAGAAGTCGCTTTAAAACTAATGGATGTTAATCACGATACGATGGAAAAACAAGCATTTGAACGTTTTACGCTTATGCGCAAACAGATGCTTATAGATTGGATTAAAGTAGGTGCAAACTCCCCTCTAAAGGGCATTCATATTGCACAGGCCGAACATCGCGTGCCTGAAGGAGTTAATATTGTAGGAATCAACCGAGGCCCAGATATCATTCCTAAACCGGATGCTAGCGAGATTATTTATGAAGGCGATATCTTGCTCGTCATTGGCTATAATGATGCTGTTTCTGAATTTAATGCCGCTTGTCGCCCCGAAAGGTGACACATATGGCTTTTTTTGAACTACATGATATCCTTATTAGTGGTCTCTTACTCTTCCTACTTTTTATAAGTAGCTACCTAGCAAATCGCTTTTTCATCCCTGATATTATCATTTTTTTACTCATTGGCATTATACTTGCTTTTTTTGTTCAGCATTCTGATCTATTGACATTCATTGCTGAAATCGGTATTGTACTCATGTTTTTCATGCTAGGAATGGCGTTTCCTATCAACCAACTAAAAAAACTCGCACTTAACATTTATAAAGCTGGATTGTTAGACCTCTTTTTGTCTTTCGGCGTGACTGTAATCCTGCTTCTCATCATGAAACAGCCTATTGAAATCGCGCTATTATTAGGGGGAATTGTCTATGCAACCAGTTCATCTATTACAGTGAAACTGCTAGAAAAAAATCATCGAATGACAACAAAAGACTCGAACTTCATTCTCGGTTTACTCGTCTTCGAAGATATTGTTTCTCCATTACTTGTCACTATCATTGCAAGTATGTTTATCAGTCAAACTTTATCAGCATCCAATTTATTATTCGTCTTTGTTAAAATTTTCTTATTACTTATAGGCGCTATTGCACTTGGCCACTTTGTATTCAAAAAGCTCAGTGCTTTTGTTGAAAAATATGTTAATGAAGATTTCTTTATTTTATTTCTTGTAGGGACCAGCCTAATTTATGCAGGCTTTGCTATTCAACTCGGCTTATCTGAAGTTTTCGGTGCTTTTTTAGCAGGGATTATGCTTGCAGAAACGCGTAAAACCTCGATGTTACAACAAAGTGTACGTAACTTACGCGACCTCTTAATGCCCATTTTCTTTATCAATTTCGGTTTGTCTATCGAACTCACTTCAGGTATTTCGAACATCCCCGTTTTGGTCATCCTCATTCTATGGTCTATCATTTCTAAAATGGCGGTTGGCTATATCGGCGGTAAACAATTTGGGCTCCATTCTACACCTGCATTGCGTGCTGGATTATCATTTACACAACGCGGTGAATTTTCAATGATTATTGCAGGCTTTGCATCATCACAGATTAAAACACTGAGCGGTATCTTTATTCTGGTCTCGGCTATTATAGGTGTAACGCTCTTTCAATTTGCCCCTAAAATTGCAAAATATGTTTTCAAATCTAAAAAACAACACGCTTTTCATAATGCATCTTAAAGCATAGCCACTCACTTTACGATAACGCGACAATCACATTGTTATCAGTGAAGTGAGTTTTTATATACCGTTATCACAACATAAAAAGTAATGCATTATCAAAATATTTTGAAATCAATTCTGAACTTTAGTATATTTGTAATTGAATATAAATCGTATAACAGGGAAAGTGGGAGAACTATGAAGTTTACGGAGTTAGATGTCGAAGCGTTTGAATCATTTGTTTCAAGTCAATTTTCACATTATACACAAGGTGGTAATCATTTTCGATACAGGCAGCAATACACACATGATGTACATTTAGTGGGGGTTAAAGATGAACACGATGAAGTGATTGCAGCATGTCTCCTCACTGAAGCACGTGCTCTAAAAATTTTTAAATACTTTTACACTCATCGTGGTCCTGTTTTAGACTATGAAAACCTTGAACTGGTTCAGTTCTTTTTTGAAAACCTTACACATTACCTCAAACAACATGGCTGTTTATATGTTTTAACTGACCCGTATGTGATTGCACGTATACGGGATTCCAAAGGGCATATTACGCAAAGCTTTGATCGACGTGCACTCTTTGAGACATTTGAAAAATTAGGCTACCGACATCAAGGGTTTCCGATTGGCTATTCAAGTAAGCGTCAAATACGTTGGCTCTCTGTCCTTAATCTCAAAGGTAAATCTGAAGCAGAATTATTAAAAGCGATGGACTATCAGACACGTCGTAACATTAAAAAAACCTATGAAATGGGAGTTCAAGTCAAAGATTTACCTATCTCGGAAACGGCACGCTTTTTCAAGCTTTTTCAAATGGCTGAAGAAAAGCACGGTTTCACTTTTAGAGATCAATCGTATTTTGAAGAAATGCAAAAAATCTATGCAGGTCATAGCGTTCTAAAATTAGCCTATATTGATTTGAATCAACTTCTGGTACAACAAAATGACACACTCAAAACATTGGTTGCATCCGCCTCAGATATTGAAAACTTATTAAAAAGTGCACCAAATTCTAAGAAAAATAAAAGCAAGTTAAAACAAACACGACAACAAATCCAAGCACAAGAGCGCAAAATCTCTCAAACACAGCGCTTCATTTCCGAAGACGGGGCAGTATTAGATTTAGCCGCCGCATTATATATTGATAATGCGCACGAACTGTATTATCTTTCAAGTGGGTCGAATCCTAAATATAATGTATATATGGGGGCTTATCGCTTACAATGGGAGATGATTCAATTTGCACTTCGACAAGGCATAGACCGCTATAATTTTTACGGTGTGACCGGTGACTTTACAATACACGCCGAAGATTATGGTGTCCAGCGCTTTAAAGAAGGGTTTGACGCACACATAGAGGAGTATATTGGAGACTTTGTCAAGCCGATAAGGCCTTGGTTATACCGCTTATTTCAACTGATATCACGTTAGTTATATCTCCAATCGATATACGAATCATGCTTTTGTATCAATATTACAAGAACCACCTATCATTAAATACATGGTGTATAGCACTGAGAGGCTTTCTCCCAATTTAATCATGGATTACAGGCACTCTACTACATCAATATTTGGCGTTATACTCAGTCACTAGTCTTATTGAGTATAGCGCCATTTTTTCGCAACCCGTCAAAAAAGAGATGAAGCCACTTTATGCGACTTCATCTCTCATTTTTGCTCACCAGGCCAATTTGACAAAGCGCCTGATATTTATCACACCATGTACTTTCACGCATCGTTTTTACTGTTTTTCTATACGTGGTATGTGCACGTCTAGCCCAAAGTAGCTTTGCAACAGTTCACGATAGTTTTCTGCAGTCACAGGAATTTTCGTTTTGCCTTCCATCGTTGTGACAGTTACATGTGACAACGACATCGTGTTGTGTCCTTGAGGCGTCTTAATATTCACCATCAGTATTTTCTTAAATACATAGTCCGGATGATTAATTGTAAAATCATAACGTGCATCAAAATAGTCTATCGTTCTATTCACATTTTCAAAATAGAGCAAGTCTGTCCAAACTTTATTCACTGCGTCATTTTTTGTCATTTGCACGTAATAAGCATTTTCTTGCTGTTCTGCTGGAATAATTCGATAAATGTCACCTTCATCATCAACATATGCACCATTTAGCGGGATAGGTTGACTTGGAAAATGACCAAATCCGGTATCTGCAATATAATCTTGACCTTCTATTGTAACGATCGTTGTTAAGTGTGTATCCATTTTCTTCCAATCTCGTTGTGGGGGCTTCACATACCCAGAAATCAATTTTGTGTTGAAACCACGATGTGTTAAATACGCATATGTGACAAGATTATTTTCATAACATAATCCCCCACGATGGCATTTAACAAACTTGTTAATATTTTGATGAACATCCATCGTGATGCCTTTCCCATTGAACACATCAATTGCTTCAAAAGGAATCTTTATCATGAAATGATAGATATATTTTTTCAATGCCTCAAGTGTATGCGTTTCCATATCTTCTTGCTGAATGCCAATATAGTTTTCAAGTGCTTTGAAAGTCATGCTATCCCGTCCTCTCATTAAAAACAGTATTTTCTTTCTCCATCATTTTTTAATGATTTCCGCGCACATTTCTTCATGCACAAGACCTCCCGCTATGTCTCATCCATATGCACCGTTATCGCTATCATTCATTTTAAGAGGTTACTGATAACACTATCATAAATCTCATGCTGCCACTTTACAAACGGAATGCATTCCTATTATTTCGAACAACACTTATCTCTATTCCCTAAGTTGATTGGCATTGGGGTAAATCATTTCCACGTCTAAAACCTATTATTTTCTGCATATGGCTCTATTATATGGCCCAATGTCATTTCAAATTATTGTCCATTATATGCACGCTGAATCATTTTGTTAAAATATTTTTGATGGGCTTCACCGAGCATATTCACCTTTTTTTGTGCCGCAATTCTATCTTGATATTTATGCGTATCAACATATTGCTTCACTAGCCATTCAGCCTCTCTAACATGATTACGGCGAATCGCTCGTTTATCACGTTCAGTAAAGTCTGATGTGTCGCTTTCACTGTAGCCAACCATTTCACCACTATGTTGATAGTACGATATTTCTTCCATATCTACCCAATTCGATTCCGTTATGACTTCCGTTTCAACATTTTCCACGGGTGCCGCCATACGTTGCGGTACTTTCGTTGATGCTGGAATTGGAGGTGTTTGAATATCAACACGTTCCTTTTGGTGGAATGTCGACATAGGCTTCTCCACTATCTCTTCTGTAAATATCGGCATCTCGATTTCGTTTGCAGGGGGTGACTCTATCTCAAGCGCTTTCACAGGTGATGTTGAGGACACAGGTTGTATAGCGTCATGCTTGAGTGGTAGATCCTTTTTAAATGCTCTTGGATGTCTTAAACTCACATTTACTTTTGCATTTTGAGCATCATTTCTGAGTTTTTGTTTTAAAACATGGTCATTTTGATTCTCCGCAGTCAGTGTCGGTATCTCTTTAGGACGTGCCAAATCAATATCTTCAAAAAATTCATCGATGATTGTTTCTAAATCTTCTAAGCGCTCATTCAACATTCTTTGATTTACAGGTTTCTTTAATTCACGCTCATTTTCTGTCCCACCCATAATCAAATCTAACTTATTATATAAATCTGCTCGTTCATCTGTCTTCCTATAAAATGTTTGACCTAGCATCAATACTTTGTTTTCCAATTCATTAACCTTTTCGTCTGCTTTGTCTTGCTCCTCATCAGTAAAGGTTTTTAAATCTGTATGTTTTGTTTCAACATTTTTTATTTCGTCTTCGAAATCATTTTTGTTTTGTTTCAATGCATCATACACCGCTGCATATCTATGATGCGTCAATCCATAAATATCTTCACGCTGTTCCATATTATTTTTATGACGGTAATTAATGATTTTTTCTTCAAGTAAAAATCTATTTATTGCATCATTTTCTGCCAAAAATTTATCTTGATATTTTTGATAAGCTGCTTTAAATTCAGGCTCATCAAAGCGATGATAATCTTTAACTGACAATCTATATATCAAATCATCTAAACTATCTGTATACTGTTTAACAGTATAACTTTTATTACGATCTCCTTTTAATTCCAATGCCTTCGATTTATATGGATTTGGTTCACCACTTACAATCGCACTTGCATTCCCTGTTGTAGCGTAATGTGATGCCAAAATTGCCCCTGACATTAAAATGAATAACTTTTTCCTCACTTGTCTAACTCCCTTATTTTATATTTTTAATATTATGTCTTATTTATATATATAAATTTTTAAGCAGGATTACATTATATATTATAATGTGTAAGATAAAAATTAACTATACTTTAAAAAAGTATAAATTAAAAACATGTAAATTAAGAGATTTTTAATAGTTGTTATTAACAATAACCGCCCATTTTCATGAAGGTACATGAAGCAGATTAAGTTTTTATATGTATTCAAAAATTCGAGAGATGAGGCAATCTAGCTCTCTTTACAACTGTAAAAAAGCTGCGAAGAAATTGATAATGATGAATTTCCTCGCAGCTTATCTAAGTATGTTTTAAATTTCAAACCTCAAAAAAGAAGTCCCGCCAAAATAAATGTCAATGATGGTGTGTTGCTCTTTTTTAGAATCAATCTTCATCCTTTACACAAACACTGTGGTTATTTAATCACTGCCACCTTTAATAGGATATACACAATGATCAAATCCAATACGGATAGCCCAACATAAAGTAGTAACATACCTGAAATTTGTATAGGTAATAGTAGTACAATAATAAGGTAAATCAAACTTAATATGAGAAATGATTGTCCTATTAAAACATTGGTCCGTGCATGATTAGGAAAAAAAGAAATAATCGGTTGTTTGCGATTAAAAATAATCAACCACGCCCCGGTTAATAAAATTAAAATTGCAAAGCTAATTCCCACGGCATAACGCATTTCAAACACTCCAGTCTTTATTTTATCTCTTTAGCTGAGTGAAATATCTATCGATAGGCTTGTGACAAACTGATGTAAAAATAAGTTCTATTTCATAAAATCAACAACTTATGTACATATTATCATTATAAACAAATGAATTAAATAGTTATTTTTACATTGAAAATTAATTTTTATAAAAATGCATAATAGACGTATTCCGCTATATATTCAATGCCTTTGCTAAAAATGAAGGGAAGGATACACTATGAACACCGCTTCAGCAAGCAGATGATGCATCATTATTACAGATAAGCGATGGCTTTTGTTTTTTGTGACTTCGGATTTCCAATGTATTGATGGGATGCGTATTGTTTCACGTGAAATCTTCATCATTTGAATAGTAAAAATGAGCATCTCATATATCTTTATCCATTGCACATCACAAATAGTGCCGTGTTTTAAAAAGTTTATTACAGTACTTTTTACCACTTGATACAATCCCCCCTAAAGACCAGCCTTTTAAAGCTCACATTTAGGGGGGATAACATAGAGAGAAGAAATGATGTCGCTCGTAAGTGAAACTACTTGCAAACACCCTATTCCTATTCCTACATATATAATTATTGATAACGATAACTAGGTTATATTCTCAAAAAGTTTCTATCGTTGTCATTTTTTCATATTGATGATCACGATTGTATGCTGATTCTGAGTAACCTATTCAGAGACTTCTGATCTTGTCCATCGACTTAAGACGATAAATAAACCCAATCCAATAAGGCTCATGATACCAAGTACAAGTAAGATAGCACCAAAATGAGCCTTTAATGTTTCATTCCCCGGGAAATGAAGCGCATGAAGGTCGATTAGTGCTGCCGCAATCGCGATTCCAACAGAAACTGCAACATTAATAATAAGATTATAAAAACCAATCGCCACCCCTGTCATTTGAACATCGATTGTTTGAATCGCTTCATTTAGCAGTGGCGCATACATCAAAGCAAAGCTACCAGCAAAGAGAATCATTGAAATTACAAAAATGGTAACATGTGCGCCTACTGTAAATGCAGGCAAAAACAAACTAAAAGTGATACATACGATGGCCGTGATAATGGCTTGTTTTGAGGTTAAATACCGCCCGATTTGACCACTCATCGCGCCTACAATCACGGCCACTACATAACCTGGTAGAAGGAGAAGTGAAGTCGTATCTAATTTAAAATGATAAATCTGCTCCATAATAAATGGAAACGTAAAAATATAACCGAGTTGTATCGCATACATCACAAAGACAATAAATAAATATGATGCGTAACGTTTATTTTTGAAAAATGTCTTATCCACTAGCGGGTGTCGGGCACGTTGGATATAGAATGCAAACATCCCAACAATGATTATAGCCAAACCGAGATAAAGCCAATTAAAATTCGTAATAAATAGCATCACCGTGGTCGCAATCGTTGCAATTAAAATCAATCCAATGAAATCTAAATGTGCTTTATTTTTATGATTTTCTTTCGGCAATAATTTGAACAAGAAAGGTAAAGTCAATATCACGATAAGCGCAATTAAGAACATGTCCGTCCAATGTAAATAGGTCGAAATAAATCCACCGGAAAGCGTTCCAATAACCAGTGAGAGCGAATAACTACTTGTACTCAAACCAAGATACGTTTTTTGGTCTTCACGAGATAGATATTTAGCCACATAAATGACATACAATGTTTCTGCTGCGGCAAGTCCCGCCGTTTGTATCATACGTGCCGCAAGAAGCAGTGCAAATTGATGTTGAAAAATATAACCCAAAATAGATCCTACAATAATAAAAAGCACACCATAAATAAATAACGTCCGTATACTGACTGCATCAGATAACGAGGCATAAACCACTGCACCAATACCAATCACTAGACCTGCTAATGTAGCTTGCCAACTCACTGTTGTCACCGAAATGTTCAAATCATTGGCAATCGCAACAGAGATTAGTTTAAAAGAATTATCAATAACTAAGCTGAATACAAATAAAAAAAGTAAAATGGGCACTGCTTTTTTCACTTTTGAATATTCCATGTTCTCCTACTCCTTTACATTCGAGATGATGCTCTTTTTCATCTTTTTCGCACCTGATGCAGTGATTCATCTCAATTCGAAATACTTTTTTGCAAACTTGTATAATTATTTGTCTAATTGTCTATACAATAACATACTACATCATTCAGATAGCGCTTTCAACGCTCAGAATATGTCAATTTCAAAAACATTTTTCATTCTTATCACATTTCTATTTGTCTAAACGTCATGAATTTTCCGAACAACTTCAAAAATTGCTGACGCCCTTCATATCATTGTCACCAAATGTTTAAAAGCCGAATTCTTACGATATTGAGATTTTTTTCACATATTATTATACTAAGAGTATCTTAATGGTTATTGGAGGAATGCTTAATGAAACAATGGCACCTTATCCTTTATACAGGATTAGTCGGAGGCGTTTTGTCCGGTATTGTCAAACTCGGTTGGGAAGTGATGTTACCGCCTCGTACCCCTGAGCGCAATGCGACAAACCCACCTCAAATGTTGCTACAACAACTTGGCTTCAGCGATGACTTTACTCATCAAACATATACGTTCTCACAAATGCACTTGCCTTGGGTCAGTTTTATCGTACATTTTGGTTTTTCCATTGTGATTGCAGTGATTTATTGCTTAGTCGTCCAAAAATATGCCACACTCGCTATCGGAAAAGGGGCTCTTTTCGGTGTCCTTATTTGGATTCTCTTTCACTTAATTCTCATGCCAGGACTGCACACCGTTCCTGCTGCTTGGAATCAACCTTTCCAAGAACATTTTTCCGAACTTTTTGGTCACATCGTGTGGATGATGACTATCGATGGTGTACGACGATTGTATCTTAACCAGTCGCCTCACCCCACTTCAATTGAATAGCTAAACATTAGCATACACTGGATTTATGACACCCTCATTGGCAATTACTGTTGTCGAACATTCTATGGATAAGAGACTTTTAATAGTTGGTTAATGGCCATGTCATAGCATGCACTGTAAACTGTGATTTACCACATAAAGAAAAGAGGATACATCAATGAAAATTAAACAACTTTTTCTTGCAAGTGTTGCAACGACTACATTATTCAGTGGTGGTGTTCAACTACTTGATTCAAACTTTTCAGGCTATTCAGCGTTAGCAGCTGAAAACAAAGCGACAGATTCAAGTGTCAAAGCACTTTATGAACGTTACAGTAAACCCTATATTAATCATTTAAAAGAAGAAAACAAAAATTGGAGCGCTGTAAGTGCACCAAGAAACAAAAATCAAGTTCGTATACTCGTTGAAGGTTTTTATACTAAAGGTACTGGGGTCGAACGTAAGCATGCACATGTCACATTGCCTAAAGGTGAAATCACATTGAAAGAGCTCGATCATATCGTTCGTTACGCTGCTGTCAACTTTGGACTATATCAGTCTGGCAAACCAACCCGTGGAGAAATGCTTGCTTTTAGAACTGACAAAGATCGCTATACATTAGAATTGCATAAACCATTACAACCTCATCGAGAAAACGTCAAAATCAACACCGAAGATCTCGTCCTGGTTGCTTTCCATATTCAAGAATAGTCTAAATTTAACACCCTATGCTAAAATACAATTTCAAAAGCAAAAACTAAATTATTGAAATATAATAATATTAATATTAATGTTTTATAATTAAACGGTAAGATGTTTTTAATGATTGGTTAATAGTCAATAAAAGCCATAACCTGTAAACTGTAATTAATCAAATAAAGAAAAGAGGATACATCAATGAAAATCAAACAACTTTTTCTTTCCGGCATTACAGTAGCTGCATTATTCAGTATTGGTCTACAACAGCTTGATTCACAGAGTTCAGGAAATACTGCAGTCGCAGCTGAAACAAAAGCCACAAACCCCAATGTAAAATCCTTATTTGAGCGTTACAGTAAACCAAATATTAACAATTTAAAAGAAGAGAACAACCATTGGAAACACACGAGTGCAACATCAAACAATGAGCAAGTCAGTTTATTTGTAGAAGGGTTCCATAAAGATGGGAACAAATTGACACGTAAAGGTGTAGAGGTCACATTACCAAAAGGTGAAATCACATTGAAGGAACTCGATCACATCGTTCGCCATACGGTGGTTAACTTTGGTTTATATCAATCAGATCAGGCGTCAAAAGGCTTAATTACTGTCTTTAGAAGTGATGAAGATCGTTATACATTTGAATTGCAAAAACCATTACAACAGCATAGAGAAAACGTTAAAATTAAAACGGAAGACCTTGCTATAGCTTCATTTTATTTTGAAAACTAATCCAATAACATTGTAAGTCAAACTTCTGCTTCAAAATTGTCATTTTTAACGACAATTTTGAAGCTTTTTAACTCATTTATCTCCCCTCTTTCCTTTAAATTGATACAAATTTTCAAGAGTATATCAGTTTCTCAACTTTTTACATCAAAAATAGTGCCAGTGTATCAACCAAGAAATCGTTCATATCTCTAAATCCATTCCGCTTAAATTACCAACTCTTTACACTATATAACGTCTCACTGCTTGTCATATGTATCTAATCTATAGATTTCACGCGTGATATCATCAGTTCAGCATGTTCATGAGGAACATACCATTTATTGACCATAATTGGATTGAGATCGTAGGCATACATTTTCTCTACAATCAACCAGCATTGATGCCCACCGTCAAAAACGAATGAATCACTACCAAAATGTGGCTCTTCTGTTATTGAACACTTCAAATTGGATTGCGTCGCATGCTGATAGATTGTTTTTTCAACAAATTCAATCATATGTGCTTCGTGCTGTGCCTGAATATTAAATGTCTCAATGACATAAAAAGGGATAAAAGTGAAACAAAATGCATCTGCGTCCTGAGATGTTCGATCTTCGCATTGATAATACCGTTCCATTGCGATGACGGCTTTAGGATGGTTGGGGAAAAGATGATTCGTATACTCACTTTCTAAATCGACACGATAGTTGACTGAACGAATTGCCATCGGTACAGTCGTCAGTTGTTCAAGTGGGTGATGAAATGTCTCAATACTCGTCACTTGATGTGTCCGTGATTGAGGAAGTACAAAATGACCTTTCCCACGAATACTTTCGACGACACCGTCTTCTGTTAATATCTTAATCGCTTGGCGTAACGTCATACGACTCACTCCAAAACGTTCACATAATTCTTTTTCAGTAGGTAGTGCTTGTCCGCTCGGAAATTTTCCCATTTGAATTTCCTCATATAATGTATTGTAAATCATTAAAAACTTTGGCTTTGATTGCCCCACACCGATACACCTCCAAACAATTTCTAGTCATTTCTATCATACAATAGCCCATACTATATGTCATATCCCTTCGCTATATGTGTAGAAGCCCTTGATTCTCCCATGTATCACCACACCTTTAAAATATTTTAATTTTATAAACAAACAATAAGATTTTATTAATAAAAAATTAATGGTAAATAGGTTAAATGCCCTGTACAATTTAAATATAATATAACATCAATGAAAAGAGGAAACATCTATGAACATTAAAACATTATTCGCTTCAAGCCTTGTTGCTGCCTCTCTATTCGGTGCAACACAACCTGCATTCGCAGCTGAAATACTCACACCTGATACAAGCCAAGAAATCAAAACAACAAATCCTGAAGTCAAAAAATTATACGAACGTTATAGCCAGTCTAAAATCGGTGATCGTGTAGAAAAACATGGGAACTGGCACTTCTCACAACAACCTGTAAAAAGTAATCAAGTCAGATTAAATCTCCAAGGTACATATCATATTGGTGCCAATGCCTATCATCCAAAACGTCATGTGACATTAGATAAAGGTAAAATCACATTAAAAGAGCTCGATCATATCGTTCGCTATGCGCATGTCTCATATGGTTTATACGAATCTGATACATTGCCACAAGGTAAAATCGTTATCCATACAAAAGATCATAACTTCTACACACTGGAAGTTCATAAACCACTACAAAGTCATAGAGAAAATGTTGAGATAAATATTGAAGACTTAACTCATATCACATACGATATACAAGCGTAACCAATCACCGAGAACATCCTTCGCATATCTTAACTTCAACATTTCACATCTACTTAAGTCTACGATAATACCTATATCGATTTAAATAGATGAACTGGAATATTATTAGTAGCAGGTATAACATAATCACAAATGAACGCCCTTCAATAGTGCCATTTCTCAATGATTCTATTGAAGGGCGTCTTTCATTTTATGGGATGAAGTTGATTTATAACATTTGTTGATAGTGATATTTTACGAGTTCAAAAAATTGATCCATATCATAACCCCAACGTGCGAAATATTCAATTGGATCAACATGTGTTGTCCCACCCCAATATTTATGAACCGCATAATGACTAATAATAGAGCCTACACCTTCTTGACGATCTGCAAGTGTCGGTTCAATATTATTTTGTTTTAACATGTAGGCTGCGAGCCACGCCTGGTTGTTTACAGACCGTGCAAAATCATCAAAAGTATATGCCCGAACAACCTCGATTTGATAAAAGTAAGGGTTGGCTTGTTTTCCTGCTCCCCATACTAAATACTTCGAAGGGGCTGTCAGATGAATCTCCTTTGAATCTACAAAAGCATGTACAAACGCCCGATCATAAGTTGCATACATGCGATCGACCCATTCATTCAAAGAACGGTAATCCTCCCCAACTTCATGAATGACGACCCCAATATACGTTCCATGTTTATAAGGTAACTGAGGTAAGGTGTCCATACGTGGATCTTTAACTACAGGAGAGTGACCCAAATGCGTACTAATAATATACTGATTCACATTCGGATATGGTAGCGGTGGAAGCCCTTGTGAATGATTCGTTGCTGCACTGGCTTCCGCCATGAAAGCAGGCATACCGAACAATGATCTTGTATAAACTGTCGGTGTCAAACACAACGTGGTTAGAGTCACAACAATAGATAGAGATGAAGCAAAAAAACGTTTGAACATATCCATCACACCTTTCACTTTTTTAAATTTTAAAATACAAATATCATATAATTCTTTTATAAAATAAATATCTCCTGCATACAAATCAAAGTCAAGTGTTTTATGATTTTAAAAACGTCATTTTACACCTATAAAAACCATCTTTTCCCTTCAAAATCCTTAGTCATGCCTCTTAATAATCCTATTTTTTATGCGACACACACCTATCATTGTTCATTTGCACTGACATCTTTTTGTATTCAATGACCACGCCCCTCAATTGATCCATATATCATTTTAAAAATAACAACACGCACTCCATGGTTAAGTTGTTCAAATATTTGACGCAATTTATAAATAGTTTATTGAAAATACTTTACCTTACTCATTGTATGTAATATAATGTTTGTGAATTAATTCACAATATTTTTAGGAGGAATGCCTTATGATGACAGCTTTAGCAACACAACAACCGGCAACAGATGTGATTGAAATGGTTCAAACTTTAACTGAAAATGGAAAAAAAGCACTCAAAGCACTTGCGTCAAAGTCACAACAGGAAATTGATACAATTGTCCATGAAATGAGTATTGCCGCAGTAGATCAACATATGCCACTGGCTAAAATGGCATTTGAAGAAACGGGTCGCGGTATCTATGAAGACAAAGCGATTAAAAACTTATACGCGTCTGAATATATCTGGCACTCTATTAAAGATAATAAAACAGTCGGTATCATTGGTGAAGACACACAAAAAGGCTTAACGTACGTCGCCGAACCGGTGGGCATTATCTGCGGTGTCACACCGACGACCAATCCTACTTCCACAACGATTTTCAAAGCGATGATTGCGATTAAAACTGGAAACCCTATCATTTTTGCTTTTCACCCGAGCGCACAACAATCCTCTAAAGCAGCAGCACAATGTGTATTAGACGCAGCAGTGAAAGCAGGTGCCCCTCCTCACGCCATTCAATGGATCGAACATCCTTCAATTGCTGCAACACAACAATTAATGAATCATGAAGACGTGGCACTGGTATTAGCAACAGGGGGATCAGGCATGGTGAAATCCGCCTACTCAACAGGCAAACCGGCTTTAGGTGTCGGCCCTGGTAATGTTCCCGCTTATATTGAAAAAACGGCTCAAATCCAACGTGCGGTCAATGATATCATTGGTTCTAAAACTTTTGACAATGGCATGATTTGTGCTTCTGAACAAGCCGTGATTGTAGATAAAGCCGTTTATGAGACAGTCAAAAAAGAATTTAAAGCACATCAATGCTACTTTGTGACCGCTAAAGAGCGTCCATTATTAGAACAAGCAATGATGAACGAACGTAAAACTGGTGTCTGCGCAGATATTGTCGGGAATGCCGCAACGGAAATCGCTCGTAAAGCGGGAATCCAAGTTCCTGAAGGCACAAAACTACTGATTGTCGAACTCGAAGGTGTGGGTGAATCCTATCCTTTATCAAGAGAAAAGTTATCTCCTGTTCTCGCTATGGTCAAAGCCACTTCTTCAACACATGCTTTTGAACTTTGTGAGGGTATGTTGTCACTCGGTGGCCTCGGTCATACTGCCGTCATCCATTCAGAAGATCCAACGCTTCAACAATCATTCGGTATGCGTATGAAAGCGTGTCGCATCCTCGTCAACACCCCTTCTGCTGTAGGAGGAATCGGTGATATGTACAATGAACTCATCCCTTCTTTAACATTAGGTTGTGGTTCATACGGTAAAAATTCAGTGTCACACAATGTCTCAGCTATCGACTTGATCAACATCAAAACAATCGCACAACGACGCAACAACATGCAATGGTTCAAATTACCCCCCAAAGTGTATTTCGAAAAAAACGCGCTCATGTATCTGACAGAGATGGCACAGGCTGAACGTGTCATGCTAATTTGTGACCCCGGCATGGTCGAATTCGGATATGCTGAACGCGTTGAAAGTGTATTACGTCGCCGCGCGCAAACACCACAAATCAAAATATTTAGCGATGTCGAACCTAACCCTTCAACTGACACCGTTTACCGTGGCTTGGATATGATGACACAGTTCAAACCAGATACAATCATCGCACTGGGTGGGGGTTCTGCCATGGATGCTGCGAAAGCCATGTGGATGTTTTTTGAACACCCTGAAACTTCTTTCTTCGGCGCGAAACAAAAATTTTTGGACATTCGTAAACGTACCTATCAAATTGGTAAACCAGAAAATGCCAAATTCATCTGTATTCCGACAACTTCAGGTACAGGTTCAGAAGTGACACCTTTCGCAGTCATTACTGACAGTGAAACGCATGTCAAATACCCTTTAGCTGATTATGCATTAACACCTGATATTGCGATTGTCGATCCTCAATTTGTCATGAGTGTTCCTCAAAGTGTCACTGCCGATACGGGCATGGATGTACTCACTCATGCGATTGAGTCCTATGTTTCGGTCATGGCATCCGATTATACACGTGGTTTAAGTTTGCAAGCCATTCAGCTGACTTTTGACTACTTAAAATCATCTGTCAAAGAAGGGGATGCGTTATCAAGAGAAAAAATGCATAATGCATCCACTTTAGCAGGTATGGCGTTTGCAAATGCATTTTTAGGGATTAGCCACTCCATCGCACACAAAATCGGTGGAGAATATGGGATTCCACACGGAAGAACGAATGCCATTCTACTTCCACACGTTATTCGCTATAATGCGAAAGACCCACAAAAACATGCGCTCTTTCCAAAATATGAATATTTTAGAGCCCATACAGACTATGCGGATATTGCAAAGCATTTAGGACTACCGGGTCAAACAACTGAAGAACTCGTGGAAGCTTTAGCAACAGCTGTTGATCAACTTGGACGTGATATCGGTATCGAGATGAATCTCAAAGCGCAAGGTGTCACTGAAGACGTGCTTGCTACGACGGTCGATCGTATGGCCGCATTAGCTTACGAAGATCAATGTACGACAGCCAATCCGAAAGAACCCTTAATTAGTGAACTAAAGGACATTATTTTAGCCGCATATGAAGCCAAATAGACAACATCCCCTTAAATACGAATCATAAGTAGGCGCACGCTGCATGAAAACGCACGTTTGACATATCGCGTTCAGACAGCACAACTTATCAAAACGAGGCGGGATATCATCTTATATTCAGACAAGATGTTGTCCCGCTTCAATCGTGTCATGCAAACATTGATACAACATTCTTTTTCAGCATAGTAATTCATTAGATTTCACGATATTAATATGAGAATATATCAATAAGAAGGAGGAATGTAAATGTCTATTACATCTGAAAAACTGCTCGCTTCTCTATGCTATTTCAGCGCATTTTTTGCACCAATCTTGTTTCCTATCATTGTATGGATTGTCGCGATGCCTTCAGTCTCAACACATGCAAAAAAAGCCTTGATTTACCATATTTTGCCTTACTTTCTGTTAGTAGCGACCCTCATTTGTTTTGTCTCAACCGACTTTATCAAACCAGATGGGCTCACCATCCTTCCGATCCTACTCGGGGTCATTTTCATCCTCGCGATACTCTGGTGCTTTATTTATAACTTATATTGTGGCATTAAAGTACTACTCCTTGAACAAATTTAAAACCTGTTTCACCCATTGTACACACGGTGTATGTCGACATCCAAAATACCCCCTTATCATTGAACAAAACAACGATAAGGGGGTATTTTTTAATCATTTCGAAGTTTGATATGGGGTCAAACATTTTATTGTATCCTCAACGCACGTAAGAAATCATCCGATGTTATTTGTGCCATAAAAATTGGATTAATTCTGTTGCGACTTTTTCATTTTCGTGTAAAGCACTATGCTGTGCAGTTTGTCCTTCGTATTTCGATTCTTTATAACGCTTCGGACTATCTCCGAGTAAGTATTTCAGCGAACGAGCTGAACTTACAGAAACACTACCGTCAGAGTGCGACCCGTCTAATAAATCTCCGTAAATATTTAATACTTCAATATTTTTACCGCGATAAACCGATTTTAGGACTTGTAGATCTTGATAAGGTGGAATCATACGACTCGGCTTTCCGTCCTCATTCACCGTAATTTCATTCACTTCTTCGTTAATGCCCAGGACACCATTAAATGTTCCGGCGATGTTCACTTCTTTCGATAATTGCGGTAAGGATGAATCATTACCATACATCGCCATATATTGTGCAAATGTCATATTCGCCATAGAATGCCCTACAAAATTAAAGTTTTTAAAATGATATTCTTTTTGCAATGCAACGATGACATTTTTAAACCATTCCGCGTTCGTTTTCGGATTGCTTTCCTCATTGTTTTCCAATTCTATTTGGACAATCGGATTGATAGCCTTTTTCGTCAATTGACCTTTTAGCGTGACTGCACCATTTTTGTCGACATGTGCAGTGATCACTTCTTGCGTCACACCTTGCTTTTCAGTTTGTGAGACCAAAAACTTAACTGAGTTTAAGCTTCCTCCAAATCCATGTAAAAACAGTGTAGGCGTCTCGCTATCAATAAATTTCGCATGTTTCGGGTTATTCGCTATGGACGCATTCCGATTGATTGCCATAAACGTAACCCCAACTAATATGATGAGCACGACGGCACTGATACCCCAAATCCATATTTTCTTCACACTATCACCTCATTAACCCTCTCTTTTAATCATCATAAACGAAAAACAATCGAACTTCCTTTATATTGCCTCAAACCAGACGCCCTTTTCTAACACATCGCCTTGAGAGCAACAAGAATGTCCGAATAAAAAAGGACGGGTGAAAACATTCATTACGAACCTTTTCACTCATCCTATGCACTTCTCAAACAAATCATACATTTGTGACTGATCGACAATTCATATTTCGCCCTATATCATTGTAGTACAGTCAGAAGTCACCGACACTTCAAAAAGGGTTCACGGCTTCTTCTTGATTGATAATTCTCAGTCCGCCCATAGCTAAGGCTTCCATTTCGTATTCTCCAGGATACGGCATGTATGGACCGATAAATTTCACGCGTTTTTCAATTTCTTCTCTTAAGAATGGGTAATGCACCATGCCCCCCGTCACACAAATCGCATCGACTTCACCTTTCAATGTTGCAGCAAGTGATGCAATACACTTCGCTACACCTAAAGCCATGGCTTCGATGACTAATCGCGCATAAGCATCGCCATTCTCAATTCTTGCTTCAATCTCTCTTAAGTCTTTTGTTCCACAATGAGATTGAAGACCTGCTTCTCTTCTTACAAGGTGGTTAAATTCATCTAATGACATGCGCTTTAATAGTTTTAGTGCTTCTTTGATTGGCAGACCGCCACTACGCTCTGCTGAGAACATGATTTCATCATCTGAAACAAAGTCGACAATTTTCCCTTTTTCATGTGCGCTTGCTGAAGCCCCTCCACCAAGATGGACAACGATCACATTCATTGCTTCATATGATTTCTCTAAGTCTTTCGCTGCTTTCATAGCAACGGCTCTCATATTAAGATGGTGGCCAATGCTCGTTCTTTGTACTTCTTTTAATCCTGTTAAGCGTGCGACCTCACTCATAGAATCCACAGTAACAGGATCGTAAATATAGGCTTTGGCCCCTTGTTTACCAAACTGTTTAACTACTTCATATGCAAGTTTACTTCCTAAATTTGATGGATGCTCAAGTACAGGATCATATTGTAACTTATGAATTAATTTTTCAGTCACTTCGATACCGCCCGATTTGACTGGACCAATTAATCCGCCTCTTCCTACTGCAACATCAATCTCTTCAATATGATGTTGTGTCAATAATTTTTGTATGTCTTCGTATCTCATATCAAATTGATCAAATACATATTTAAAGCGGTTGATTTCACTTGTATATGTGATTTCTTCTTTCCACTTTAATACTTCGTCTTCAAAATACGCAACTTTAGTCGAAGTTGCACCTGGATTGATTGTGATTATCTTCTTCATATGGACATCCCTCTATCTCATTTATGAAATTAATAATTGTGATAATAAAACTGACGAGAACTTTTCATCTGCTGATGAACTACGAGACGTTAAAATGATAGGGACCTCCGCTCCGAGTATGATACCTGCCATTTGTGCTTGTCCAAACATAATTAAACTTTTAGACAGACTGTTGCCTGATACAATATCCGGTACAGCGATAATATCGGCATCCCCTTGAATCGCTCCGTCATAATGTTTATCTTCGGCAATCGCTGAATCCAAGCTTAAATCAATGGATAGCGGACCTTCAATAATCGCATCAGCAGTTGTTTCCGTTAGTTCTTGAGCAAATACAGAAGCTGGTAGTTTAGGTATCACTGTCTCAGCCGCTGATAACAATGAAACTTTAGGCTGCTTTATGCCTAACTTATGGAATACTGAAACTGCATGTTCAACAATCACTTGCATTTCTGCTTTAGAAGGTTGTAACACCATACCGCCATCTGTAACGCCGACTAAACGGTTGAGCTTTGGAATATATAAAACCGCTACGTGAGAGAGTAAGTCACTTTTTCTAATGCCTTTCTCTTTATCGACAACCGCTTTTAATAGCTTCCCAGTGCTCAAATGCCCTTTCATTATCGCGTTCACTTCGCCTTGTTTAACAAGTTCTACTGCTTTTTGAGAAGCTTCGAACGCCTCTGCTATATCTATAATTTCATATTTTTCTGCTGGAATTGCGTATGTCTTGAGTTGCTCCTCGAGCGCCGCTTTATCATCAATCAAAATCAACTTAGCGTCTATTTCTTCTAAAACTTGCTTGACACTCTGTAGGACTTCAGAATGCGCTGCTTTGACTACAGCAAGCTTTAATTCTGAAATCGCATGAATTTGATCTTTGGCAATATTGAGCATTGATTCTTTTAAATTCATTTCATCATCCCTATTCGAATTTATATATCAAGATAATAATCTTCCGCTTTCACGAGTGGCACCACTTTAGTAAAGACATATTTGAATAACAAGCCAAAACCAATTGGTGCGACAATAAATGCGATAACTGATTTTAATAAATTGATTGCATTCCAACCGCCATCAACCAAGTTCAAATAATTGATAGGTCCCACTAATCCACTAAAACCAAAACCTGCACTCATTGGTGTTCCTGTGATTTGCAACAACGCTGCAATCAAACCACAACACGCCGCCGAACAAATAATAGGCACTAAAATGACTGGTTTTTTAGCTACATTCGCCATCGACATTTTTGGTGAACCAATGAAATGCGCTAAACTCGTACCACGCGTATTGACGCGCCATCCTAATATCGCAAAGCCAAAACCTGTTGCACATATCCCAACGTTTGCAGCACCTGATCCGATACCTGATAATGAGATGGCTAACGCGATTCCTACTGTCGTGATAGGAGACACAATCAATGAACCAAAGATAATTGCTAATAAAATACACATCACAATCGGTTGCAATGTCAATAATGAAGCAACACCTTTACCAATCAATGTCGTGATGCCCATGACATAAGGTAAAAGGATATGACCAATAATTCCAACAACCCCAAGTAATAATGGCGGAATAACCAAAATCGTATAAGCTTTCAGTTTGTTTCCAATCAATAGAATGACACCCGCACCGATTGCGGCAGTCAATCCCATATTGATAACATCACCCGTTCCCTTAATCGTCATCACACCTTCAGGCGAAAACTGAATCGCACCAGAGGCGAAGATGGTCGCCAACCCTAAAGAGGCTGACTGTATCGGATTGAACTTAAAATTCAACCCTACCATCATCCCGACGACGAGCCCCATCATGCCATTAGACATGACAAGGGCGCCCGCAACCGGTTTTAAAAAAGGGAAAGATGGAATTAATACTTTGACAAGTTCACTCAACAACGCACCTGGAATCAGTACAATGACTGCTCCAATTGCAAGACCGTTCAATACATTCATAATAAAATTTTTAGTTGTCATCTTTTCCATATTCATTCCTGCTCTCTTCTATTGATGAATGCCTTGTCCGAGAAGTATTTCACTCGCATCCATAAATGTTTCAGATAATGAAGGATGATTGTGAATCGTTAGTACCAAATCTTCGGCAGTCATCAGATTTTCTATTGCAAGTGTAATTTCTCCAATCAATTCACTTACTTCAGGACCTACCATCTGAGCACCAACAATGCGCTGACTTTCAGCATCAGAAATGAGTCTTACAAATCCTTCCGTTTCATTCATTGATAACGCGCGACCATTAGATTGAAATTTAAAAGTCGCTTTACGTGTAGATAATCCTTGATCTTTTGCTTCTTGTTCAGTTAATCCTACTGTCGCAATTTCTGGCTGTGTGAAACATACTGTTGGAATCGCTAAATAATCTACAGCGACACCTTCAACACCAGAGATTGCTTCAGCCGCAATTTTAGCTTCATAGCTTGCTTTATGCGCCAATGCCGGACCATGTGTCACGTCACCGATTGCATAAATGTTAGGTTGTTCTGTTTGACCTTGTTCGTTCACTTTGATCAAACCTCTCTCATCTACAGAGATACCAGCAAGTTCCAAACTCAATTCGTCTGTATTCGGACGTCTACCGACAACAACCGCCACTTTTTCGGCTGAAACGGTATGTGTTTCACCAGAAACTTCGTATTTCACGTGGACTAAGCCATCTTTTTCTTCGTAAGATTGCGCTTTCGCCTCTGTAATGATTTCCATTCCTTTATTTTTCAAGCTTTGTGCCACAGGTTTAACTAAATCTTCTTCAAATCCATTTAAAATACGTGGTGCACCTTCTAAGATCGTCACTTTAGCGCCAAGATTTGCGTAAGCCCCTGCAAGTTCTAATCCGATATAGCCGCCACCAATCACAACAAGTGAGTCTGGAATTTCAGTTAAATTCAATAAACCTGTTGAATCTACAACATTTTCACTAAATTTTAAGTTTGGTATTTCAATCGGACGCGAACCTGTAGCAATGATGGCATTTTTAAATGAGTACGTTTCACCCATGCCTTCATTTTGCATCACGTGTAAGCTCGTTGGACTATTAAAGAAAGCTGTACCGTAAACAATTTCTACTTTGTTCTTTTTGAGTAAGCCTTGGACACCTTTTGTAAGTTGGCCAACGACTTTATCGTTTTTCCATTGTTGTAACTGTCCAAAATCTATTGTCGCTTCCCCATAACTGATTCCAAATGGGTTATCTGTTTTCGTTTTAATGAAATTTTTACCTGCCGTAATTAACGCTTTAGATGGAATACAACCGACATTTAAACATACGCCACCAATTTTTTCTTTTTCAACGATAACCACTTTTTGTCCCAATTGGCTCGCACGTATAGCGGCAACATAGCCTCCCGGACCTGAACCGATTACTATCGTATCTACTTCTTTAGAAAAATCTCCTACTACCATCGTTTATCATCCTTCCGCCAATAACAAATCTGGATTATTTAAGTACATTTTCAATGTGTTGATTGCTTGTTGTGCTAACACACCATCTATTGCACGATGATCGAATGCAAATGATAATTTTAATATCGGTTTCAATACCGGTTGTCTATTTTCATCAGGAACAAACATTTCTTCAATACGTCCCACACCTAAAATCGCAATCTCAGGTTGGTTGATAATTGGCGTAGACCATACACCGCCTGTTGCAGCACCACCAACGTTTGTCAATGTCATCGAACCAGAGCCCATGTCGGCACCGCTTAATTGACCACTTTGCGCTTTTTCTGAAAGTACTGTTACTTTTTCAGCAATTTCAAATAAACTTAAACGATCGGCATCCGTCACAACTGGAACAAATAATCCGTTATCTGTGTTTGTTGCAACACCAACATTAAAGTAATTGTGATACAAGACTTCCCCTTTATCCATATTAATCGACGCGTTGAGTTCAGGGAAACGTTTTAATGTTGCGACAATAGCTTTCACAAAATATGCTGTGTAAGTTAATTTAATGTTTTTGTCTTTTGCAATGCCCTTCATTCTATTTCTATGATCAACAAGCGCAGAAACCTCTACTTGATCGAATACAGTAACATGTGGAGACGTATGTTTGCTGTCCACCATTGCTTTGGCAATAATTTTTCTCAAAGGTGTCATTTTCTCCACTCTGTCGCCTTCAGAACTGATCACTGGTTGTGCCGCTTTTGGTGCTTCTACTTTTTCGCTTGCCGCTGATTGTTCTTGTGCTGCAGTTGGTTGTGATTCGTTTGATTGACCACCACCATTGATATAAGCATCAATATCTTCAATCGTGATTTTTCCGTGGTTGCCTGTCCCTTTCACTTGACGAAGGTCGACTTGATGTTTACGTGCATAAATTCTCACTCTAGGAATCGCTAAATGACGAACATCATCCGCATCCGACGCCACTGATACAGCTGCCGCTTCAGTTGTTTCTTGTGCAACTTTTTCATCAGCTGTTTCTGTTGCTTCTGTTGCCTCAGCAGCTGGTGCTTCTGCTTGACTGCTTGATTCTCCATCACCTGTATCAATGTCCGCAATAGGATTTCCTACAATTGCCATTTCACCTTCTGGAACATAAAGTTTTTTAATCGTACCACTCACTGGACTCGGGAGCTCAACAACTGCTTTATCACTTTGAATCTCCAACAAAGGTTGGTCTTCAGTAACGCTATCTCCTTCTGCAACAAACCATTTTAAAATCTCACTTTCGTGTGTGCCTTCACCTGCATCTGGCATGATATATGTGTACATTTAATTCCCTCCTTATTAATACGCCACGACTTCTTTTACTTTTTCGATAATGTCTTTCTCACCAGGTAACCATACACTTTCAGCCGCGCCGAATGGGAATACTGTATCTGGTCCTGTCACTCTCATTGCAGGTGCATCTAAATCCATGAATGAACGTTCATTGATCTCTGAAATAAGTTGACCCGCAATACCTGCAATACGTTGTGCTTCTTGAACCACTACGACACGATGCGTCTTTTTGATTGAAGCAGTAATCGTTTCCATATCAAATGGTGCCACAGTTCTTAAATCAATTACTTCTGCACTAATGCCTTCTTGTTCTAATTTTTTAGCTGCTTTTTCAGCAAGTGTCGCCATGAGGCCGTAACTTACAATCGTTACATCTGTTCCTTCTTTTCTTACTGCTGCTTTATCAAGAGGAACCGTGTAGTAACCATCCGGCACTTCATCTTTAACTGTTCTATAAAGTCTTAAGTGCTCAAGGAAAATAACTGGGTCATTAGATTCCACTGAACTAATTAGTAACCCTTTTGCATCATAAGCTGTTGTCGGAACAACCACTCTAAGTCCTGGAACTTGTGCCATAATGCCTTCTAAGCTGTCTGAGTGCAATTCAGGTGTATGAACGCCACCCCCATATGGTGCACGAATCGTAATTGGAGCACTTTTCGTATTGCCATAGCGATAACGGACACGTGAAATTTGTGCCACAAGCGCATCCATCGCTTCTAATATAAAGCCAGAGAATTGAATTTCTGGGATTGGTCTAAAACCTTCACTGACTAAACCAACACAAATCCCTAATATTGCCGATTCTGCAAGCGGTGTATCAAACACACGCGCTTCACCATGTTTGTCTTGAAGGCCATCTGTTACACGGAATACGCCTCCATTCAAACCAATATCTTCACCAAATATTAATGTTTTCTCATCTTTTTTCAAAACTTCATCTAATCCGTCTGTAATCGCTTGTGCTAAAGTTTTTACACTCATATTCTTATTGCTCCTTTCTTTCGTAGTACTCAATTTGTTCTTTTACGTTTTGTGGTGGTACTTCATACATATTTTTTAAGAATGTGCTTACTTTTTGTGGCGGTACTTTCGCCATTTCTGCCATTGCATCTTTAACTTCTTGTTTACATGCTTCATAAACTTCGTCTTCTTGTTCTTGTGACCATAATCCTTTTTCAGTTAAGTAGATTCTCAAGCGTGTTAATGGATCTTTCTTTCTCCACTCTTCTACTTCTTCGTCACTTCTATAACGTTTTGGATCATCACTCATTGTATGTGGACCGAATCGATAAGTCAGTGCTTCGATTAACACTGGGCCGTTACCTTCAACCGTATATTCACGTGCTTTTTTAACGGCTAAGTACATCGCAACAGGGTCCATACCGTCTACAGAAATTGAAGCCACACCAACACCAATCCCTTTTTGTGCTAATGATTTCGTCGCTGATTGTCGTACTGTAGGAACAGAAATACCATAACCATTGTTTTGGATAACAGTAATCAACGGTGCTTTATACACACCCGCAAAGTTCAACCCTTCATAAAAGTCACCTTGACTCGTTGCACCATCACCACAGAATGTAAGGACGACATTTTTTGAATCGTTAAAGGCTTTACCGATTGCAACACCGGCAGCTGGAGGTAAAGTTCCCCCTACCATAACTTGAGGAATATAGGCATTAAAATCTTCTGCGTATTGGTTCCCTACAACGTGCCCTTTGTACCATAAAAAGGCTTGGTACATCGGTAAACCATGTTTAATTAAAACACCTAAATCACGGTATGTCGGAACAAAGAAGTCTTCCTTAGTGATCGCAGCGATAGACGCAAGTTGAGAAGCTTCTTGTCCCCCTGCTGTTGCGTAGTTCCCTAACGCCCCTTGTCTATTTAATAAAATCGTTCTTTCATCAAGCGTACGCCCCCATACGATGTCTTTCATCAGTTGTACCAATTCTTCATCACTGATTGTCTTCATCGCTTCCTTATCAACCACTTTTCCTTCGTGGTTTAACACTTGAATCATCTCGAATGAATCATTGTAAGACGCTTTAATTTCATGAAAATTTACTTCACTTAATTTATTACTCATTATATTTCCTCCTTTATGTAAGCGTTTTCTCACGTTAAAGTATAATTTTAATACCACGATCTGTACAACTGTTTTTTCTTATATAGCTATTGATAAAATTTATAGTTGTAAAACAACAGCTTTTTTCGCAAGTAAATCTACATTTTTAAAAAAGTGTTGCATAACTCATAGAAAACCGCCATATATTTTGGGAATTTTAATGAGTCCTACAGAAAAACAACAGAAAGTTCTGACATTTTTATTACAAAAGTAATTTTTTTAAATTCAATTATCCTTTTTGGTTTATAATAAAGATATTGCACTATCTTTTACGGTGGGGGGAAGAAAAATGGATATTAAACAATTGAAATATTTCATTTGCGTGGCGGAAAATAAGAATGTGTCCAAAGCAGCGAATATGTTATTTGTTTCTCAACCGACGCTTTCACAAAGTTTACGCAAATTAGAATCAGAAATCGGTGCCAAACTGTTTATCCACCATCATAAAGTATTCGAACTTACAGAAATCGGTCAATTTATTTATGAGAGAAGCAAGGAGATTGTTAATCAATTTGATGCATTTTGCGATGAACTTCAGCGGAAAGTTCATAATCAATCGGAAATTCTCAAAGTAGGCTTAACATCATTATTCGCTTTACAGTTTATGCGCCAAATCTCAAAATTTATAGCGAGTCACGCAAGTGTCGAACTCTATTTAACCCAAGATGGCTCAAGAAGGTTGCAAGAAAAATTATTAGAAGGTCAAATTGATGTAGGCCTTGTCTCTTTCCCAATTATCGATTCAAATATTGAAATGCAAGCGTTAAATACGACAACGAGTGGCTATGATGTCGCAGTGGCCATGCCTAAAAATCATCCCCTTGCCCAACGCTCTACAATTTCATTTAAAGATCTAGCCAATATGGATATCGCAGCATTAAATGAAAATTTTATGATTGGAAAATTGATTCAAGAAAGAAATGCAGAACAAAAGCTGAATCTGAATATCATTTTCACACATAACGATTGGGAAGTTTTAATCCATAGTATTCATGAACTTAATGCTGTTACTCTTTTGCCATGGGCTTACGAATCTTATTGCAATATAGAGGATATTGTATGGGTTCCCCTAGCGGACAAAAAAAATTATTTTCCTATTGGGATCGCCACACTTCAGAATAAGACCATCACTGAATCTATGGGCACATTTATAGAATATATTAAACAAAATTAGTTGACCGTGCTCTACAACTTTCCAATTTTTCATTAAAACTGCAGAGGTGGAGACGCCTTCAATACCCGACTGCAAGCGAATACGACTCACCTGAGATACAATCATCAAAAGGCAATTATTTGATCTGTACATCTGATTCCAAATATAAAAAGCCGAGACAAAACTCGGCTTTTTATATTTGGAAAGGTGAAATACGCAGATTTTGATAGAAATCAAAATCTACTGACCACACCCGTTATACGAATGACTTATCCATGTGCTGTGTGCAATAGATTTTTAGCATTTTGATACAACATCTTATTTTTCTGTATATCGGTCAATAACTCAGTGTTCACCAGTTCTTCTGTCAATGATTTCACAACAGGATTAATCGTGTAAGGTGTGTCTGAACCGTAAACGATTTTGTTTTCGTCTACCATTGTAAGTAACGTAGGAAGTTGGTGTGGCAATACTTTTCCTGCAACATCAAAGTATAAATGTTTCATTGTTTGTGCAATATCATCCGGTTGTTCTTCATACTCAAAAATCGCATTCCCCATTTGTATACGCTGTGCAATGACAGGTAATAATGCGCCACTGTGCGGTACGATCCATTTAATATTAGGAAACTTACTAAATGTCCGGTTTTGATTCATAAAAATGACTGCCCTTGTCGTATCAAAGAAAAATTCCATGAGCGGCGTAAATACTTTTGTTTTAATCGAGGCATTGATCGGTTGCGGTTCATTCGGATGAATGGCCACTATGGCATGGCGTGCATTCAACGCTTCAAAAATTGGGTCTAATCGAGGGTCTCCTAAATAAATACCACGTGCATGCGTAGGTAAAGTAAAACCTATCGCTCCGTGTACATCAAGTGCCCGTTCAATGGCATGCACACTCTCATCAACAAGCGGGAGTGGAACAGAAGCAAAGAAACCAATTTTATCGGGGTACTGTGTGGCCAATTTTGAACCGTAGGCATTCACATCTTCCGTCAAATCTATCATCACATCGTCTGGTGCGGCACTATGGTGTGGACCTGCAATCGATAACACCCCATAATCAATTTGCATTTCGTCCATAAATGTTAGATATGCCTCAATCGAAAACGAAGGCGTCGCCACGCCTGCACCTTTGCCATCAAAATACATATCGAGATATCGAATAAACCCTGGTGAAAAATAATGAGAATGTAAATCAATTTTTTTCATTTGATACACTTCTTTCTTTTTATCGTATATTCATACTGCTTCTCTCGAATCCTCAGCGTCACAACAAGGCACCCAGCAGTCTCCCCTCACTTTGACGGCACACTGCGCACCCACTCAACATACACGGCTTATCCTCTCAGTCAAAAACAGTAACAACCACTTCACCCTAACATGTCCGCACATTTAAACACACTTCACTCCTCTCCCAACACATTAGTTGAAAATAAAATTACTTTTATTATCAAATTATATATGCAAACACATTAGATATACTTCTTATTATATGTATGTAAGATTAGAATAACAAATATTCGTTCTTACTGTGTTGTAGGCAACGCAGCATACATCTTTATCGAAGGTGCACCTGATGTGCGGACACTTATCCAAACATATGGACTCATGACAGTGAGATCAAAATAAAAACATCCTATAATACTGGAGATTGTCCAATATTATAGAATGTTTGATGATGCTATCGTTTTTTTCGTTTGATGATCAATATCATACCCGAAATGAACAAGAATGTAATGAATACCCAAGTCACCCATGATTGTAAAATCATTTGACCTGTTTCTGGTAAAAACCCAATCATACTTGGCTTTTCTGGTTGTTTGGGTGCCGGATGATTTGGTGTAGGTTTTTCTGGCTCAGGAAACTCTGGTTTATTCGGTTTTGGCTGATCTGGCGTTTTTGGTTCATCCGGTTTAGGGACTTCTGTTCGCGTATTCGTAATGATCATATTACCGTAGTCTTCAATATTCATTGATACACGATACCCCTCTAGGTCACCTAACTCTTTCACCGTATATTGAACCGCTTTACCTTGGCTTTTTTCTGCTAATTTCGTCCACGTATGCGTCCAATTGTTCGACTCGTTCAATGTCGCCTTTTGACCTGTCGGTTGACCATCCGCATAGAGTTCCGCTTCAATGGATCCTGGTCGCTTACCGTCTTGGTCGTTGTCATCTTCCCAGTGTTTCGTCACTGTCGCTGTCGTTTCTCCTGGTGTGTAATGATTCGTTATCGTCGTGCCTTCTATCGTTGTACTATAATTGTCTACGTGATCTTCCGTCACAGTATAAGTGATGGCCTTACCGTCGGCATATTTCGGTAAGTCTTCAAATGCATATTGCCAATTTGACTGAGCATTCACTTCTGTTGATTTCACTTTTTCACCGTTAGCTAATAAGTTCACCGTCACTTTTTCAGGACGTTTGCCATCTTGATTGTCTTTATCATCCCAAACTTTAACACCTTCTACTTTTGTCTTTTCTGGTGTATAGGCATTTGTTATGATGAGATTTCCGATATCACGTTGATCTTCTATCGTTTGATAACCTGCAACTTGTGTTAATTCTTTTACCGTATAGTGAATCGTTTCACCTTGGCTTTTTTCTGCTAATTTCGTCCACGTATGCGTCCAATTGTTCGACTCATTCAATGTCGCCTTTTGACCTGTCGCCTGACCATCCGCGTAGAGTTCCACTTCAATGGATCCTGGTCGCTTACCATCTTGGTCGTTGTCATCTTCCCAGTATTTCGTCACTGTCGCTGTCGTTTCTCCTGGTGTGTAATGATTCGTTATCGTCGTACCTTCTATCGTTGTACTATAGTCTTCTACATGATCTTCCGTCACAGTATAAGTGATGGCCTTACCGTCGGCATATTTCGGTAAGTCTTCAAATGCATATTTCCAGCTCGTCTTGGTATTCACTTCTGTCGATTTCACTTTTTCACCGTTAGCTAATAAGTTCACCGTCACTTTTTCAGGACGTTTGCCATCTTGATTGTCTTTATCATCCCAAACTTTAACACCTTCTATTTTTGTCTTTTCTGGCGTATAAGCATTCGTTATGATGAGATTTCCGATGTCACGTTGATCCTCTGTCGTTTGATAGCCTGTGACTTGTGTTAATTCTTTCACCGTATATTGAACCGTTTTACCTTGGCTTTTTTCTGCTAATTTCGTCCACGTATGCGTCCAATTGTTCGACTCATTCAATGTCACCTTTTGACCTGTCGGTTGACCATCCGCGTAGAGTTCCGCTTCAATGGATCCTGGTCGCTTACCATCTTGGTCGTTGTCATCTTCCCAGTGTTTCGTCACTGTCGCTGTCGTTTCTCCTGGTGTGTAATGATTCGTTATCGTCGTACCTTCTATCGTTGTACTATAATTGTCTACGTGATCTTCCGTCACAGTATAAGTGATGGCTTTACCGTCAGCATATTTCGGTAAGTCTTCAAATGCATATTGCCAATTTGACTGAGCATTCACTTCTGTCGATTTCACTTTTTCACCGTTAGCTAATAAGTTCACCGTCACTTTTTCAGGACGTTTGCCATCTTGATTGTCTTTATCATCCCAAACTTTAACACCTTCTACTTTTGTCTTTTCTGGTGTATAGGCATTTGTAATCGTAAACGTATTTTCTTTTTCTTTTTTAACTGTGGACTGATAGCCTTCTGGAACACTTTCTTCTTTAACGGTATAATCAATCGCTTGATCCTTATCATCAAGTTTCACTAAATCATTCCAAGTGTACGTCCATCCTTGACTCTCATCTAGTCTGACTGGCGCACCCACTTTTTCATCATGACCATTGACGGTTTTGTATAACTGCACCATCACATGGTTTGAACGTTTCCCATCTTGATTACCCGCGTCGTGCCATGCTTTATTCACTGTAACCGCTGTTTTTTCAACAGGTTTCTTCGTGTTCGTCACAGTCAATCCTTTTTCTTCTTTAGTATATCCTGCAGGTGTGCTATTATTCCCTGCACTGTCTACTTCATGCACAAGATATTCAATCGCTTGACCATTTTTATCTCGTTCAGGAAGGTTCTTCCATGTCACCGCTGTTGTCCCTGATGTTAACGATTGAATTTCAGCGCTTTCAACAGCTGTTTCTGAACCGTCAGCCCCTTTTTGATAAAGTTTAAAGTAGATGGTTGGATGTTGTGTCTCCGCATCCTTCCACACTTTCGTCGCTGTCACATCTTTAGTCGGCTCTACTTTTTTAGCATTTTCTATTTCTATAAAATGACCTACCGTATCCGTGTCTTTTAATTCAAATGGATATTGTTGATCTTTATCGAATTGATACGGTTCTGGAGCCTCAATTTCTGTCACAATATATTCTCCTACTGGCAAACCTTTAACATCTGCAATACCTTGTGCGTTCGTTGTTAAAGTAATTTCTTTCTCATTATCTTTAACAACCGAGCCATCCTTTTTAACTAATTTAAATTTAACATTTTCAATAGGCGTTTTCGTGTCTTTGTCTTTTTTGAGAATCTTTAATTCCCCTTTTACAGTACCCGTAATGCCTGCATCCGCGCTAATATTATTAACCGAATAATTAAAGGACTCACCCTTGATTTCTGGTTGACCGTATTCTTTAAACCATGCTTGTGAATGGTTGTCGAATGTTGCTTGTGTTGTATTCGTTATCGTTGTTTTGTAATGAATTGAATAGCTGTTTTTTGAAACATAGCCTTGTGGAATTAATACTTCAATTGTATTGTTCGCTTTATCCACCGTAATATGTGAACCTGGGATATATTTCTCGAAGTCTTTAATCGCATTAGGACCATCAAAATAATGGCTGTGTGCGCCATCAATAGTGATATTAAATGAATCAACATCTAAAGTTTGCCCACCTTGAATTTGATCCTTGATTAACATATTTTGATCTGAATAATTTTTACCCGTGTTAACATTTAAAAACCAACGTACATGATTAGGATCCTCTGGCAACATGTCTCCCGTTTTATAATAAAACACGCTACCTGTGCCCGATCCCCCTTTATGAATCGTCACTGTATCACTACGACCACCCGCAGTAATCGTTGCCGTTTTATCGTCTTCTTGCATCGTATTCGTCAAATTTCGAGCCTGTACTGTAAACTCTGCAAAGCCTGAAACGTCACTCAGCTTTTCAATTTGTTCATTAAATGTAATTGTTGCACCTGTTGTCGTGATGACCACTTGACCAACGACTTGACCTTTTACTGTCAAATCGATTGTCCGATTATAACCTTCTATTTTAGCTTCACCTTGTGTCGGCCAGCTGACATTAATCGTGTCACCATTGTGTATTTTCCCCGCTTTATCATCAAACTCAACTCGAATATTAAAGTTACTGCCGTCGTTTACTGTTTTCGGTGACACCGTCAATGATGTCACGTTCCTACTGGAAATATCACTGCCTTGTGCGCGCGCATTGTGATTGCCCATGAAGGGGACAAATAAATTAAGCAACAACAAAAAAATTGAAAAAATTGTGATTCTCTTACTCATTATTTAAAATTCCTTTCTTTTCCATACTTTCGCTGAATTCTAAAGTTGATGCATAGGGAAATATATATAATATTGACTTTTATTATTATTCACACGTGCAATGATTCATTGAAACTATTTTAACTTTCAACTAATTATATCATGTTGATTAGAAAAAGTATTTAATTTTTCATTATTAAAGGAAATTTTAATCTAATTTAATTCGTAATATTAATCATTAAATTCCTTTCAGTAAAATTTTATTTGAGGTATCAATTTTATACAATTACTTGATTCTTGTTTCATTCATCATTTACCCCCCCTCATCCAAACAACAAAAATAATAAAAGCACTATGAAGAAACAACTGATTGTCCATTTCTCCACAGCGCTTTTATTTCTAAAACTTCGACGCGTGCAACGCATTGCGCCCCGTCCTTTACCGCATTTAATTCATTTTATACGTTCTCAATCTTCAAAAATTTCAAATCATATTTTATGGGAAATACATGATGAGATCCCCGTTGTCGTCTTTGTCAATGATACTGAGACATAAATTTCTAACGATTCGGTCTTTCACATCCCACCCCATTTTTTTAAATGATTCTAATGCCACTTTATGATATTCAAAAATGGCATTACGCTGCCCTTTTTGACGTTGATTTACACTGTTTTTAAGCTGTTGCAAATCATCGACTTGCTCTATCCACGAAACGTCGATAGCCTTTAAAACGGCTTTGCACAAATACTGTTGAAACAATGTATCATCATTTATTTTTTGACGATTAAAAGCCCATTGTTTCTTAAACTCCCCAAGTAAAAATTCAACCAATTCTGTTGAATGAAAATCTTTTTGTTTCAAAGTCGATGCTTCAAAGCTAAAACTCAGATTTTTATAAATGTAGCTTATCACATCGTAATGACGCACCATTTCGCATCCTTTAAAATGATGTTGGAAAACTTCACGTGCCAATGTTTCAAAGTCGAGTGCATCAATCGATTCATTTTGCAAAATGCGATCTCTTTCGCTATATATCAACTGGCGCTGTACACTTACACTTTTTTCAAACTCATTTGCGATTTTCCTAGATTTCATCCCTTCCTCTTCGGAAATGCGCTGTGCTCGTGTGACTAACCGTTTGACTTTGTTTTTGAAAACGCGGCTTTGAGACAAGGATGCGTGATCTTGAGCCATTAACCTCGTATTGTTTTTGAGTTGCGTATCACTCCAGCGTGTGACAAGGTAGTCGTCGAGTGAAATAAATATTTGTGACTGCCCGGGGTCCCCTTGTCTCCCCGCACGCCCTCGCAATTGTTTATCAATGCGACTATTTTCCATATGCTCATGCACGAGAACGGTTAATCCGCCCAATCGATGGACTTCTTCAGATAGCTTAATGTCCGTCCCTCTCCCTGCCATACTTGTAGCCACAGTGACTGCACTTAATTGTCCCGCTTCCGCAATCATTTGTGCCTCTCTCGCGACATTTTGCGCAATCAGTAAATTGTTAGGAATGTTGCGACTAAATAAAATATCTGAGAAATACGTTGCATCTTCTGCCGTTCGCGTGATTAATAACACAGGTCGTTGCTGGAGATACAGTTGCGCAATCTCATCTAATATGGCTTTATTTTTCTCTTTAGCACTTACAAATACTCGATCGGGATAGTCTTGTCGAATCACCGGGCGTGAAGTCGGAATTTGAACGACAATTTTTGAATAGAGTTCAAAAAATTCTTTTTCTGCAAGCTTCCCTGTTGCTGTCATACCCGAAAAACGCTCAAACTGCATAAATAAATTTTGAAATGTGATGGTCGCCATGACGCTCATGTCTTCGGATATGGCCAAATTTTCTTTTGCTTCTACTGCCTGATTCAGCCCCGCCTGCATCTTAGTCCCCGGCAACATTCGACCTGTAATGCGATCGATCAGCATAATTTCGCCATCTAAAACAATATAATCGACATTACATTCGAAAAGGTGTGTCGCACGTAATGATAAATGAATCATCCGTACAAGCTCAAAATAAGGCTTATCATATATATGAGACACATTGAAGTAGTGATTGGCTTTCTCGATTCCGCGTTCTGTTAACCATATCTCTTTTTTATGTACCTTCATTTTAAAATCTTCATCTTCAACTAATGTCGCAACAAAAGCTTTCACAATATCAAAAAGGTTGGACTGTACACGCGGTGCACCTGATATCACAAGCGGTGTTTGTGCAGTATCTAAAAGAATAGAATCGACTTCATCAATAATGGCATAGTGTAATTCAGGCAAAAATTTATTTTCTATAGTATCCGCTAAGTTATCGATTAAATAATCAAATCCTAAATGACCATTCGTCGTATAAATGATGTGATGATCGTATAACTTTCGTTTTTCTTTGTTCAACATGCCACCTTGTTGCTGGTCCACAAATCCAAGAGAAGTCGTGAGACCGAGCCATTGAAATAAAGGTTTCATTTCTAGATAGTCTCGCTTCGCTAAATATTCATTCGTCGTAATTAGAAAGACTTGTTTATCTGTTAATGCATTTAAATATAATGGCATTGTTGCAGTTAAAGTTTTGCCTTCACCCGTTTGCATCTCTGATATGTGACCTTGATGCATCGCGATTGCACCTAACACTTGTACATCTTTAGGATACATGCCTAAAACACGACGCGAAGCTTCTCTTACTACCGCATACGCTTCAGGTAACAACGTATTCAGAGTCACCTTGTTTTCTCTTAACTGCTTTTGAAAATCATGTGTTTTTTGTTGTAACTGTGCATCTGAACATTGCGCCATTGTTTCACCCAACGCATTGACTTGATCTAACACTTTATAAAGTTTCTTTAATCTCCTGTGGTTAATGATGGCATTGATATCGAAGGCCATTTTTCAGCTCACCTCCCAGTCGAACCGTAACGATGATTCGCACGTGTGGTTTGTAATATATGATTGACTTGCTGAATATGATGACTATGCTGTGGAGGAGGGGCTACCTGCTCCTTTGAAACCGAAGCTGTCATGGTTGAGTCCACTTCGTCCTCCTGCGTTGTCACATCCAACTCTGTTATTAAAATGCGTCTAAAATAAAATTTTTGGCATGCGGCATTCATCATACAAATTTCATAGCGATGAGCTTCTATTGGATATTCGAATTGATGATGTGGTGAATGAATGATGATTTGCTCTAATGCACTGCCATTTTTTGAATAAAAGCAAATCATAAAATAAACCGAACCTTTAGGAAACGCATTCATTTCAAAGTCAATACGATACTGCCGACCTTTACGTAATAACGGTAATGCAGGGGTATGCCGATCTTTATCATATTGTGTCATCATCCGCCATTTGTGTATTTGCAAACCAGACGGCATTAACGGATTTTCAAAATACATATGCCTGTCTTGAAACTGAATGATTGAACCATACCGATATGTCTCTTGATTGATTACGCGCCATAGAACTTCCATACTTTGATTCGTTTGCATTTCAACCTCTCCCAAACTGCTCCTTTAACAATATTTTGTAAAAATTCATAAACCAAGTCACGACCGTTCCCGTATCATCGTTGTGTCTGCCCGGTATTGCTTTATTCAACATATAAACATTTTGATGGCTGAGTACCGAAAGCAAATCATCGAATGCTGTTCGATCGTAGTCGTCATGCGTCATAAAAGTAACGGCTATGGAAGTCTCACGCATATCGCTATTTTTAAAAACTTCCCAAAAGCGTTGATTCAGCTGTTGAATATCATTGGCCTGATACGTCGTCCCCACTTGATGTGATAAAGTAATATCCAACGATGTTTCAAAGTCATTCGGCCGTAAGAGTTTCATATTGTCTGCCACTGTACCGATGTTGATAAGCGGCTTGCCGACATTGATGCCTTTCGGTTTCAATTTCGCACCATAATACAGTGCAGCAAAAGACCCCATAGACAGTCCAGAAAAGATGCACGCCTGATCATCGAAACCCAACTGTGCTAAAGTATTTTGAATGACTGTCTGTATCCCTTTTTCATAAGTGGGGCTACCCAAGTAAAATGAACCCCCTTGAATCCGCGGATCACTGATCAATAAAAAAGGTGCACCGAGTTGATGCATGAGGAAATACGCTTCAAACCCTTCCGCTTCACGATAACCGCTAAAATAGACATTGAGCGGCGGTCGGAAATCACCCGGATGAAAATAATAAAAAAATTCCTCACGATTTTCATCTACAAAACGCGAACCACCTAATAAAAGTTGTCCGAACTCCATTCTAGATAATCGCTTATGCACCGCACCAATACGCACCTGGCCTTCATACCGTGCTCTCACTGATATGGCAATATAGGCCATATTCGGTTGCCGTTTCAAATAAAGGGGTTGCTGTAAATCTGCTTCCGTCATCACGATTGTTTTTAATATCCCTTCTTCGGGATTCAACGAGACCAGTCTGAAAACATACTCCAACTCCACGGCTCCTATCGTTTGAAACTCAGGCCATACTTCGATTACCTTATTTTCATCATAGATTAATCCTTTTTTCCAACTGATGATCGGCTTGAATGCATCACCAAAATCTCCTTTAAGCCATGTTGCCTTATTGCCCCGATGCGTCACTTCAATTGTATGATCACAGTGAATATGCACATCAGCCGGACTCACCTTGTCTCCATATTGCCCCGGAAATGTTATCGCTAATAATTTATCATGCAGTGCTTTTTCATCTTCATATTGAATCAACCTCGCGTACTTTGTCGTCAAAAACGTTTCCTGTGGCGCACCATCAACCCAATATGCCTCATCAATGATCGTATTATAGGGTGTACTGAGTACCTCCAGTAGTTCAATCACCCGCTCTGTCAAAGGGGTTTGGACAAAGACTAAATCAAAATCTCCCTCCTCTTCAATCACTGTCGTAATCTGCGCCATATAGCCGCTATCAAAATCTAACAATTGTACATCAAAATAATCCCATACCACATCCGACTTTTGTGCAAATAAAAATTCCAAATCTAATCCACCAATTTGTAGCGCTCTAAACTGACGTGCCATGCGTATCACCCTCTAAAAATTCATTAAGTCGTTGCACAATACGCCGCGAACTCAACTGTTCAATTTTACTTGTATTGAACGTATATGCGCTGTTCCAATGTTTTAACGTACTTAAAAAATAATCTAACGCCACTTGCAAGCCATCATAGTCCTCAATCACATAACCGTTTTCAAGGTGAGTCACATAATGACTTTGAGACGCATGAACTTGAGGAATACGAACACTAATGCTCGCAATTTGTATATATAAATCTGGCTCAGCCCCTAAGTCTATAACAATGCGTAACCGTGCCAAAGCTTTCATCACTTCATCTTCAAAAGGAACCGATTGAATTTGAATCCACCCTTCCCCTTTTCCTGATTCTTCTGCACGCATCAATTCAGCCGTGGCCTCATCCTCAATCCTTTGTGACTGCTGATACATTTCATTCATTTCATCTTGCCATTGAATTAACCATGGCTCAATTTGTGCCTGACCTTTGTGCGTCAAAATCACTAACCTGTACGATAAGTTTTGCCATAAATAAGCCGTCAAATGATTCAACACCTGTTCAATCTCATGACGTTCCAAATTATCTATCCAAAACCCAATGTACGTCTCATTTAACTGACTGCTTAAATTTGATAACGGCTGCGTATTAAAAGGCGTCATCCTCAAAATATCAGGCGCATCCTCCCGATCGGCTAATAACGCATTTAAATCGCGTTCATTTTCATGCGTATCCACAATCCACTTGGAACTGTGCGCCATCGAATCCAACAATGCATCGTCCACAACCGTATTGCGCTTACTAAAAATGGAATAGCTCACAGTCACATCTGTGTGAATGTCCTTAAATAGCGTATTATGAAAGAGATTCGAACCCACCATGCATTGATCTCCTTTTTTGAAATGACGCTGACAATATTTATGAAAACGTTCTTTGATTAACGCCACCATCGTGTCATATGTACGCGCATCAAATAAATGCTCAAATGATGCACTGACATCTACACGGCCAGAAGATAAATGTTCTCTCAAAATAACTTGACCCGTCACAGTCAAATAATCTTGAATCTCCGCTACACCGTTTGTATAGTAACGAATCGCACTTAAATAGCCACGATCATCAAAAATATAACGCCGCACACATTGCGCTTCTTCAAAATCATCTATTCGAATTAAATAACCGTCTTGATTAAAATAAACCTTAGACATCGCCTGCCCGACAATCGCTTGAATAAAATAAGGCGTATAAATCAATTCCGTTTCATCCGGCCACTCTAAATCTTCAAATTGAAGCGAACGCGATAAACCTGCATTAAAACCTTGAATTTCATCAAATAATGACCACACATTGGCTTCATACAAATCGAACCGATGCAGTAGCGTCCTCATATGAGGGTGGTAGCTCAAATGCAACAATTGACAATGCGCATTATTTTCTTCATACATAGACATGAGACTCAAGATGTCATCAAAAGCCACCGTTGCACTTTTTGAATAAAACGGTTGCGGTAAATGATGCCACCACTTTTCATCTTCATACAAAGCGAGAACAAAATACTTCATATCTTACTCCTTAACGATATTGATCTAAAAATGATGCATATTGGTCAAAATATAAGTAAGTTCTAATATTCTCAACAATATTGATCGTCATATAAATAAATATCACCAGTTGCGTAAAAATCGAGACTTCTCTAGCAATATCAGCATTAAAAATTGACAGAATTAAGGGCAAACTGATAATGCATCCAACGGCGAACGCACCGATAGCACTAATACGACTGGCTTTACGTTTTAAAAACTTTCGCGTCTCATCACCTGGATAAATCCCTTCAAAATAATTTCCACTCTTTTGGAACTCTTTTGCTTTCTGTTCTGCATTCAACATTAATCTTGATAAGTAATAATTTAAAATCACAAGCATAAGGATAAAAATCAACACCCCTATAGGATGCCTCAACGACAAAAATGCCATGTGTTCTCCATCCTGTCCTGTCACCCACTTTTCTATTAAATGGACAATGATACCCAACAAGAAAAATAATGAGAAATTAAACATAATGGAAAGACTCCCTGCAGGATTAAGCTTCCATGAAAGATAGGTGTCTTTCTCAGATGTGCTGACGTTCATAATATCTCTATACACGATACGATACTCAATCAGTTCCAACCATAAAAGTGAAATCAGTACGATAAAAAACATGCCAAGAACGATCACAACCATCAACAAGTTGAAACTCATCAACGCTTGGCTTTGAAATAGCGATTGAACCATCCCTACAAGTATCATCGGCGTTGGTCCTGCAATGCCATACACTACATTTTGATCAGCAAGCCAAGTCAAAAGCATCGCTCCTGACACTAAAATAAGCAACAAAAAGGGGATTTCCGACGGGTTAACTTCGCCCTTATTCGCATACGTATACAATATGAAAGCCCCTTGAACCATTGCGATTAACAATGTCAATAAACGTTCCTTAAAATGCCGTTCTACACGCGTTTGCACACGTTTCTGGTCGGAATTTCTATAACTGATTAACGTCATAATAATCATCGCTGTTAACCATGGACTCAAACCTAATGAAAAAATATTTAACGTTCTAATATTTCCACCTACATTCGAAATGGCTAAATCGAAAAAACGATATGTAAAAAGTGGCTGCCCCTTCGTATGCGCCACTTTCAAATGACTTCCTAATACATAAACAAAGAGAACCATCAAAGTGAAAAATATTTTTTTATACAAAACTTTATATTCTATATTTTTAATATCATTTAAACGTGTCCATCGACCCATGTTTATCCTCTTCTTTAATAAGTGATAAAGAGGCAAAAGCATTCAATCATTTTCAAAAATGCATGAAACGCAATAGAAAATAACGATACTGTTGCCTCTATATTGAATAACTTAATTATTGATCTTCATTATTACGATCGCGTACTTGCTTATCTTTTTTTAATTTTTTAAACAAGAACAAACCTAACATCATTGCCATCACCCCAGACACAAAACTTCGTGTCGGTGCTTTCACGCCTGTATCTGGCAACGACTCTGTCGCATCACTTTTACTCGAAACTTGCGCGATGCTATCTATTGACATACTCGTTGAAACACTCAATGAACTGCTTGTACTTCCTGATGTAGAAGTACTTTCGCTTGTTGACGTACTCAGTGACGTGGATGTACTTAGCGAGTCACTTGTTGAACCCCTTAACGATGTGCTTGTTGACGTGCTCAACGAATCACTTGTTGAATCACTTAATGATGTACTTGTCGATGTGCTCAACGAGCTGCTCGTGCTATCTGATGTTGACGTACTTGTCGAGTCGCTCAGCGAGCTACTTATACTATCCGATGTCGATGTACTCTCACTTGTTGACTTGCTTAATGATGTACTTGTTGAGTCGCTCAGCGAACTGCTCGTACTACCTGATGTTGATGTACTTTCACTTGTTGAATCACTTAGTGACGTTGATATGCTTAACGAATCGCTCGTCGATTGACTTGTTGACACACTATCAGATTCACTTGTTGAATCGCTTAACGACGTGCTTGTTGACGTGCTCAACGAGCTACTTGTACTATCCGATGTCGATGTACTTTCGCTTGTCGACGTACTCAATGACGTTGATGTGCTTAACGAATCACTCGTTGATTGACTTGTTGACTTGCTCTCAGACTCGCTCGTTGAATCGCTTAATGATGTACTTATCGATGTACTCAGCGAGCTACTTGCACTATCTGATGTTGACGCGCTTTCACTTGTCGATGCACTCAATGACGTTGAGGTACTTAACAAGTCGCTTGTAGACTGACTTGTTGACTTGCTCTCAGATTCACTTGTTGAATCACTTAACGATGTGCTTGTTGACGTGCTCAACGAGCTACTTGTACTATCCGATGTCGATGTACTCAGCGAGCTACTTGCGCTATCTGATGTTGACGCGCTTTCACTTGTCGATGCACTCAATGATGTGGACGTACTTAAAGAATCGCTCATCGACTGACTTGTTGACACACTATCAGATTCACTTGTTGAATCACTTAATGACGTGCTTGTCGAGGTGCTCAACGAACTACTCGTGCTATCTGATGTTGACGTACTTTTACTTGTCGATGCACTCAATGATGTTGATGTACTTAATGAATCGCTTGTTGATTGACTTATTGATACACTCTCAGATTCACTTGTTGAATCGCTTAATGACGTACTTGCCGAGACGCTTAGCGAACTGCTCGTACTATCCGATGTTGACGTACTTTCACTTGTCGACGCACTCAATGACGTTGAGGTGCTTAAAGAATCGCTCATCGACTGACTTGTTGACACACTATCAGATTCACTTGTTGAATCACTCAATGATGTACTTGTCGATGTGCTCAACGAACTGCTCGTACTATCTGATGTTGACGTACTTAAAGAGTCACTCGTCGATTGACTTAACGAACTACTCATACTATCGGACGTGGACGTGCTTTCACTTGTCGATGCACTCAATGATGTTGATGTACTTAATGAATCGCTTGTTGATTGACTTATTGATACACTCTCAGATTCACTTGTTGAATCGCTTAATGACGTACTTGCCGAGACGCTTAGCGAACTGCTCGTACTATCCGATGTTGACGTGCTTTCACTTGTCGACACACTCAGTGATGTTGATGTGCTTAAAGAATCACTCGTCGACGTACTATCGGACTTGCTTGTTGAGTCACTTAATGATGTGCTTGTCGAGACGCTCAACGAACTGCTCGTACTATCTGATGTTGACGTACTTTCGCTTGTCGACATACTCAATGACGTTGAGGTGCTTAACGAGTCACTCGTCGACTGACTTGTTGACTTGCTCTCAGATTCGCTTGTTGAATCGCTTAACGACGTGCTTGTTGACTTGCTCAACGAACTGCTCGTACTATCCGATGTTGACGTACTTTCACTTGTCGATGCACTCAATGACGTTGAGGTACTTAACGAGTCGCTTGTAGACTGACTTGTTGAGACACTCTCTGATTTGCTCGTTGAATCGCTTAATGATGTACTTGTCGATCGACTCAACGAACTGCTCGTACTATCTGATGTTGACGTACTTTCGCTTGTCGACATACTCAATGACGTTGAGGTGCTTAACGAGTCACTCGTCGATTGACTTGTTGACTTGCTCTCAGACTCGCTTGTTGAATCGCTTAATGATGTACTTGTCGATCGACTCAACGAACTGCTCGTACTATCTGATGTTGATGTGCTTTCGCTCGTTGACATGCTCAATGATGTGGACGTACTCAACGAATCACTTGTCGACTGACTTGTTGACACACTTTCAGACTCGCTTGTTGAATCGCTTAACGACGTGCTTGTTGACTTGCTCAACGAACTGCTCGTACTATCTGATGTTGACGTACTTTCGCTTGTCGACATACTCAATGACGTTGAGGTGCTTAACGAGTCACTCGTCGATTGACTTGTTGACTTGCTCTCAGACTCGCTTGTTGAATCGCTTAATGACGTACTTGTCGATTGACTCAACGAACTGCTCGTACTATCTGATGTTGATGTACTTTCGTTTGTCGACACACTCAGTGATGTTGACTTACTCAACGAGTCACTCTTCGACGTACTTTCAGATACACTCGTTGAATCGCTTAACGACGTACTTGTCGATTGACTCAACGAACTGCTCGTACTATCTGATGTTGACGTACTTTCACTTGTCGATGCACTCAGTGACGTGGACTTGCTTGTTGAGTCACTTAATGACGTGCTTGTCGAAACGCTCAACGAGTTACTTGTACTATCCGACATTGACGTACTTTTACTTGTCGATTCACTCAGTGACGTGGACTTGCTTAATGAGTCACTCTTCGATGTACTTTCAGATGCACTCGTTGAATCGCTTAATGATGTGCTTGTCGATTGGCTCAAAGAACTGCTTGTACTTCCTGATGCTGATACACTTAAGCTTGTCGACATGCTCAACGAAGTTGATTGACTCAACGAATCACTCGTTGATTGACTGTTCAATATACTTGTTGAGCGACTTAATGATGCACTTGTCGATTCACTCAATGACGTGCTTGTCGATGCACTCTTCACTGTAGAAAGGGATTGGCTGGTTTGATTCGATAAAGATTGACTATTAGAAACACTTTGACTATTCACTGTTGATACACTGGCTGAGTTTGAAAGTGAATCACTCATACTATTTCTTTCAATTGTCCATGTAAACGTCTTAGACACAGTGTTATTACTTGCGTCTTTTGACACAACCGTCACGGTATAACTCCCTATTGTCGTTGGCGTACCACTTACTGTTTTTGTAGCAGGGTTATACGTGAGTCCCGGTGGCAAGCCTGTCACTGTATCTGTGGTCGCTCCACTATTATCCGTAGTGCTGATGACGACGTTATTTATGGAGGAAAACACTTGATTCGTTTGGTTATTGACTGTAATAACTGGGCTCGTCGTATCCACCACATTAATGTTAAATGTGGTTGTTGACGTATTCCCTGCTTGGTCTACAGCTTTGACCGATACCGTATAGTTACCAAGTTGTTTTGGCGTTCCTGTAATCATTTTCGTTGTCGCATCATAGGTCAAACCTGTTGGCAATCCCGTCACGGTGTTCGTCACTGTACCTGTCCCATTATCGGTACTGTTCACTGCAATAGGGGTGATCGGACTGTTCAGTTCTTTAGTCTGATTCGCTACATTTAATGTAGGCGCTGTAACGTCCTTATAATAAATGGCAACATCTTGAACGGCATTCGTCATTTTGATTGTATTATTGGTCGCATTATATGCTGGTGCATACGTACTATCTACCCTTACAAATTGATATCCTTTTGATGAGAGCGTGCTTTGTTGATTATCTACAGATGCGATACTATCCACATCACCAGCAAGCTTCTTAGGCGGTATAATCTCAACACCTGTATCGCTATCGATATAGTGGACTTGCGCGACGGCTGACTGGGTATACGTAAACGAGCCGATTTGAACTTGTTGCAAGTTTCTTGCGCCACCTGTGGATGCCGTCATCGATAACGAAAAGTCAGTCGTATTACTCGCCTTAATCCAATCCGAAATATTTCTCGTCCACGTTTGACCTGCATAAGTGATAGTCATCACTTTTGTATCACCATTATAATCAATGACGAAATCTTGAAATGTCCCGTTCGGCTGTACTTTTAACTTTGCGGCAGTTGCTGTCGTGGTGCTATCGGTATAAGTCGTTGCCACACCACTCGAATTGGTTGTTACAAAGGCACCAAAAGCCCCTCCACCGCCGACACTTGCAGGATCGGCATTGGCACTTGCGGTTGAAGTAGGTTGAGACGTGTTATGATACGTATCTAATTTAAAACCAAAAGCGTTGTTCAATCCCCCTATACCGAGGGCCGCACCTGCCTTACCGACCTGTCCCAAAGTGCCCGGAGAAAACGCCATTCCGATTCCGTCTCCTCCTGTTACTCCATCTGGGCTATAGCCTTCATAACGCGTACCTAAATTAATTTTTCCGACAAAATTGAAACTTATATTTGTATTAATAATCGTCCCCAGTGAAATCGCACCCTTTTGACTGGTTGCGTCTGGCGTCAGTGTGACAATCCCTTTCGTTTTGTCATAAGTCGCCGAGCCACTCATGGTGAAATAATCTAAAAAATTGTCCTTATTTACAACGGCTTGACCTGATGACGGTGCTAACGCGGCATAAGGTTGTGCTGCTAAATTATTAACGGCTAAACGACTGAAAGTTCTAAGTTTCGATGTCGGTTGTTGCTGACTTGAATCAATCGCAGTCGTTGTCGCGACAAGATTCGCGGGGGCGGCATAGGCTAACGGTTGCGTGATATTCAATGGAGATGACGTCTTGTTATTCTGAACACTGGGGTTTTGATTCGTTAGTGCTTGACCACTGGTTTGATTTGTTGATGACTGACTCGCGGTTGATTTTTGAAGGGGCGTGGTTTGAGAATCTTTGGGAACATTTACTGTACTTTGATGTGTATCACTTGAAGTTGTAGGTGTTGTCATGTTTTGACTATTCATTGTTGACTGTTGTGTGTTGGAAGAGGTTGACGTTTCGCTTTTATTACTGGTTGAGTTGACCTCGCTTTTTGTTGACGCACTGTCTGTCGTTGCAAGTTGACTTTGTGTTGTGGCATTCTGTTGACTGTTTGCATTAACGCTCATTTGACTCGATGTGGCACTGTTTCCTTGCGCACTCGTTTGCGTAAGTTTCGTTGAATTTTGGTTTGCGACCGTTTCACTTTGTGCGGAGAGTTCTGATGTCATCGGCAACTCTGAGGAAGCAGCCATGGCCTGATGGTTTTGAAACATATTGACTGTGAACGCCCCACCAGTAATGGTCGTGAATTTAATCACATTTCTTTTCACAAAATGCTTTTTATTTTTATCTTCGTCCACCTTGCTTGTTGTGTGGGAAAAACCGGACCATCCCATCATATTTAATAGTTTCATTTCTTTTAATCCAGATTTAATCAACTTCCCAGCTTGATACCGTTGCTGCTTTTTCTCTTTTTCTAGACGATCATTTAATTCTCTATCTTTTTTTGACATATAATCGTACTCCTTTAAAAGCTTAAGGGTAAAATAGAAATAACATCCCAATTCTATCGTTTGTATCATGTTTATCATGAACCACAGATGCGTGCATTGCCTTATGTTTTAATCAAATTGCTGAAGCGAGAATAGGCGAATGCTGACTCATGAATGATTTCCATCATACTCCCAAAATACACCCCAACAATAAAATTTATTTTTTATTTGCATATTTCAAATATAGCACATTTTGACAATAATAAATACTAGTATATTATTGACATCAAGTAATATTAATCATCTTGTTTAACGCAAAATTTATCAATACTTAATCGCAAAAGAATTTTATGCATTTATTATTTTTAAAAATTTTTGTCTTGAGAATGCGTTTGTCCTTTTATTCTGTCTATCGTTGAATCTCATTCATTTTGATTGAATACGCTTTCCTATAAAATAAAAATTTTAAGCATAGCGCATTGTCACTTACACGTCGTTTTAACTCGGCATAAGTGCCTTCTAAAACGCAAAAAGACCGGGGTCACTTCAAGCTTCCCCAGCCTTTAAAAACGCTTATTAAATTAAACTATGGCAACCGTGCAGTTTCCTATATCAATACGCAAACCATTCACTTTTTGTATAGGACACGACCGTCCTCGTGTGGGATTAGATTTCAGAATGTGTGCGTCTCGTGCCATTGTCTTCTATATCGACTAAAAACCCTTGCTGTTGTAAATCTCTGACAGCATTGTCTAATATCTTTTCAGAATCTGCAGATATCGTATGCAGATGCACCATGTCCGTTAATTGTGCTAACATCGTTCCTTGATATTTATTCATGTTAGCCACAAACGTATCGATATGGTCGAGCGTTTCAATCATTAATTCGGCTTGTAATGTACCGTATACAGGATGTTCGACTGAAACGTTATCAATCATCGCACCATTTTCTACAATTGTCTTCAGTTCTGCTTCGATTTCTGATTTTTCATGCTGACATATAATCATTCGTTTAAAAGGTCTCCCTTGCGATTGGACATGCATATAGTACCCCTTACTAGAGGAGTGAATCGTATAATTTTGTGTTTTAAGATACGAGATGTCTTTAACGATGACTTGTCGTGATACGCCAAATCGACGACTGAGCTCATAGCCTTTAATGGGTTGCTCTGACGCTTCAAGACATTCAATAATTTGTGCTCTTCTTTTATCAGCTGAATTCATTCAGAACCTCCTTCATGAATCATTTTTTTCATCACATCAAAACACTGATCGATTTCTTCCACGGTTGTTAAACATGAAAAGGACAACCTTAAATATTGATCGACTTCACCTTGTACTGCAGCGATTTTGTGCATTAAACCATCACTTAACATTATACCATGACCACAAGCGGTTCCAGTAGAAATACAAATATTCCGATTAGACAACATTTGCATGATATATTGTCCTTCAAATTTTGGTGTGAGTAGCCCTAAAATATGTGGCGCTTGCGCGTTATAAGTCAGCGCTGTAAATCCCAAAGCCGTGGCGCGTGCTTTCGCATATTGGTGCAACGTTTGGAGATGCATGATATCCGTCGAAATGTTTAATGCTTGAACGAGCGCTAAAATGCTCGGAACATCTAACGTGCCATTACGTAACCCTGTTTCGTGGAAGTAGTGTTGATTTAATGGATGAATGAAAGCATCCTCTATCATCAACACCCCACAGCCTTTGGTACCGTGAAATTTATGACCTGAAAATGTATATGACGTACAAGATGTCATATCAAATGGTGCTATTTTTTTGACCGCTTGAACACCGTCAACATGAAAAGGAATTTGATGCTGTTTTGCAATCGCTCCAATTTGATGAATCGGAAGCTGATAACCCGTTTCAGAGTTGACATGTTGTGCAATAATCAAAACCGTCTCTGCTGTCACACGCGATTGCCATGTTGCTAGATCGAGCGTGCCATCAGCAGTTAGCGGCATAATCTCAATTTTAAAATTGTTTTGATATCGTTCTAACGCGGCCGCAATAGACGGGTGTTCATACGGAGAGACCCATATCGTTCCCTGTGTCAGATGATCCAAATATAAACGGATGGCCATGTCATTGACGTTTGAACCACTTGTTCCAAATCGGACTTCTTTTGTTGTTTGAAAAACATGTTGTACGTACTGACGTGCTTGCTGTAATGCAGCTTTAACCTGTTCACCACCAACGTGTAAACTTTCGCTGTTATAGAACAATTGACTTTGTGCTTTATGGTAGACCGCTAATACTTCTTCAGTAGGTTGCGTTGTCGCAGCGTTATCCAAATAAATCATCTTTTATATCCCCTCTTGCATTTGTTTCATATCTATGTCAAAATCATTATGCGCTTTAATGTTAACATAAATGTAAATAATATTGTAAATAGAGGTGTAAACATATGCACATCATCATTATTGGAAGTGGGATTGCAGCCTTATCATGTATGAAACAACTTCACAATGTTTCCAAAATTACCTGTATCACGCAAAGTCGGCATTCGAACAATAGTAGCTATCAAGCACAAGGGGGCATTTGTTTTTCAAAATATGAATATGATGACGGTCAAAGCCATATTGAAGATACATTCCATGCAGGAGATGGCTTAGGGGATCGGACGGTCATTCAGACATTGATTAAACAAAGTCATTCGGTGATACAGCAACTCATTGATGAAGGACTTCCTTTTGATCGAGATGACCAAGGGCATTTGCTTTACGCTATGGAGGGGGCGCACCAACATCCAAGAATTCTACACGCAAACGGGGATCAAACGGGCCGTATCATCATGCAACATTTAGCTTCATCTTTAACTGCGAAGCCCATTGTCCTTTATGAACATCATGTCGTCATTGACCTTTTAAAAAATGCACATGGAGAAGCCTGTGGTGTGGTCACTATAGATGAGAAAGGGCAGTTTCAACATATAAGCGGCGATGCGGTGATATGTGCGACCGGTGGGGTCAGCAACTTGTTCACACCGCATTCCAGTCCACTATCGCCCCTATCAACAGGTGCTGTCATCGCATTCCATCACCACGTTCCGCTTCAAAATATGGAAATGATACAATTTCATCCGACTTTACTTGGAACACCACAAAAAGCAGGGGGACTGATTTCTGAAGCCGTCCGTGGTGCAGGGGCGACATTCGTCAATGATGCCGGTATCAATTTTATGGATGAGGTCCATCCTATGAAAAGTCTCGCGCCGAGAGATATCACAAGTCGGATGATTTTTCGCCAACAACAACTTGGACACCAGTGTTATTTAGATATCCGTCCTGTCACCCATTTTGAACAACGTTTTCCTACTATCACACAAGCCATTCGACGCTACGACGCCACGATTTTTGACACACAGCGTATTCCTGTGACGCTCGGTGCGCATTACACAATCGGTGGAATTAGTGCAGATACGAACGGTTGTACCGCATTACCACGCTTTTTTGCAATTGGTGAAGCGGCATGTACCCATTTCCACGGCGCAAATCGTTTAGCTAGCAATTCATTGTTGGAAGGCCTTGTCATGGGAGTCAACTGTGCAACGTATATTCAACATCATTTATCACCCGTTAAAGGCGAAGGATCTCCTCAATCTTTAGCTATACCTCACATCAGTGATAAAGTAGTCCAAACGCTACAACAACAAAGTTTTTCTGTACTCGGCGTCGAACGACATGGGCCTGTTATGCAACGTTTTAAAGCACGATTGGAGAAGACACTACATGAGGCGCCAGAAGTGACACAAATCACCAAAACAGTGTGGCAACGTTATTGTACAGTCAAATTATTACAAATTATCACAAGTGCGGCACTAGAACGTCAAACATCTCGCGGTGTGCATTACCGATGTGATCACCCTCATGTTGACACAAATCATCAGTATGATATGACTGAAATTTATAATGGAGGCACGCATCATGTTAAATCGATTGCTCGTAAAAGAGAAGCTACAACAGTTTTACATAGAGGATAACCAACAAGGCGACTTAGCAACACGCATCTTTGATCGTCAAACCCAGGGAACACTCACACTGATTTCTAAAGCGCCAGGGATCTTCTGTGGTACGGATATTATAGAAGAAGGATTCAAATTGCTAGAACCCACAGCCACTGTCGAAATGGCCATAGCCGAGGGGGCACACGTCACACCTGGTACTGTGATTGCACGAATTACCGCGCCCATTTATGCACTGCTTACTATGGAACGGATCGTCTTAAATTTGATTCAACGGATGTCCGGTATCGCTACAATGACCCATCAAATGGTGACTCGGATTGCACACACAACAACACGTCTTGTCGATACGCGTAAGACGACGCCCGGGCTTGCAATTTTTGAAAAATACGCCGTCACTGTCGGGGGTGGACTCAATCATCGCCGTTCACTCAACGATGGTTTGATGCTCAAAGACAATCATATTGACTACAGCACCTCTATCACAGCGGCCATTCAAGAAGCCAAAAAATGGTTAGGTCCTATGGATAAAATTGAAGTTGAAATTGAAAATGAAGCGATGCTCATCGCAGCCGTTCAAGCCGGCGTCGATATCATTATGTTTGATAACTGTACACCCGAATGGATCAAAGCACATATTCATCACGTCCCGGCATCCATTCAAACTGAAGCATCTGGAAATATAACTGAAGCGAACATCACAGATTACGCGGCAACAGGCGTCGACTTCATCTCCATGGGCGCCTTGTTTTACGGGCAAAAAGCACTCGATATTTCAGCAAAGGTTGTGATATAAATGTTTAATCCGATTCAATCCATTCCAGAACGGTATCTCAAAATGTCTCAAACCGCGTTAGAACAGCACATTCAACGTATTAAAGATGAACTAGGGACACGTTTATTTATGCCCACACATCATTATCAAAAAGATGAAGTCGTCCAATTTGCAGATGTGACGGGTGATTCACTTGAACTGGCTCGAATTTGTAAAAACAATCGCGAAGCAGACTATTTTGTTTTTAACGGCGTCCACTTTATGGCTGAAACTGCTGACATTTTGACAGACGCACACCAACATATTTACCTGCCTGATTTAACTGCGGGCTGTTCTATGGCGGACATGGCGAACATCAATCAAGTACGACATTGTCACGAAGTACTGACACAAACGTATCAATTCGATATTTTACCCCTCACATATGTGAACTCGACAGCAGCCATCAAAAAATATGTCGGTCAACATGAAGGTACATGTCTGACGAGTGGCAACGCAAAAGCTGTCGTCAATTGGGCGCTTGAACAGCATAAAATGATTCTTTTTCTCCCCGATCAGCATCTGGGGCGCAACACGGCGTACGAATTAGGTGTGCCACTTGAACAAATGGCGCTGTGGGATCCCATTGAAAAGCGTTTGACGTATGAAGGAGATTTAAAAGATTTACGCCTTATTTTATGGAAAGGGCATTGTTCTGTTCATGAAAAGTTTCGGAAAACACATATCGAACAAGCACGTCAGCAAAATCCTGATGTGAACATTATCGTCCATCCCGAATGTCCATTTGATGTCGTTCAAGCAGCCGATGAGGCAGGATCTACGCGCTATATCATCGATGCCATTCAGCACGCACCCGCAGGCTCACATTGGCGGATTGGAACGGAAATGAATTTAGTACACCGCTTAAAAATGACACACCCTGAACTTCATATTGAATCATTAAATCCTTTGATGTGCGCATGTCTGACGATGAACCGCATTGATTTACCACATCTTGCATGGTGTCTCGATAAAATTTTAAACGACCAGCATGACAATATAATCAAAGTGGATGATGAAACCGCCTATTATGCAAAAAAAAGTTTAGATCGCATGTTATCCATCGTCTAAACCGACACAACATTTCGTCATCAAACGTTCGCATCATCTCAATCACGTGAACAACGCACAATCCATCCATAGTCACCTGGATGCTTTCCAGTTAACGTATAGGTGGATTGTTTTTTAGCGCGTTGAAGGTGTTGCACTATTAAATTATGATTTCAATCAATATTATCAAATCGTTAGTACATTTGCTTTTCTATTATGTATAATAACTATACTTATGAAGTGTAAAAACGAATTTATTTTAAAGGAGAACCCTGTGACTCATGGAACAATTGATTACAAGCTTTATCGCTCAATGGGGCTATGTCGCTATCTTCATTCTCATCCTATTAGAAAATATATTACCTGTCGTCCCTTCTGAAATTATTTTAACCTTTGCCGGTTTGATGTCTATTAAATCCGGGTTGTCGATTCCCGTTCTATTTCTCATTTCCACAATCGCATCACTGATGGGGCTCCTCATTTTATATTATATTTGTCGCTTGATTAACGAAAACAGCATTTACCGTTTTGTGGATCGACACGGTAAATGGTTCAAACTTAAAGGGAAAGATATCCAACGTGCCAATGACTGGTTCAAACGTTATGGGGCGTGGGCCGTGTTATTATGCCGATTTATTCCCGTACTTCGTGTACTCATTACAATTCCTGCCGGGATCAATAAAATGAATGTGGTTCAATTTATGACCTTATCGATCATCGGTACAACAATTTGGAACTTTGCTCTAATATTGTTAGGGCGCGTATTAAGCAATCGCTTTGACGCCTTAATGGCCGGCTTACACACATACGCGAGTATCATGTATGTCATCATCGGCATTGTTATTTTATACATCATCTTTAAACTGTTTTATAAAAAAAGAAAAAATGTCCAATAATCCTAGCATCTTTATGTATCATTATGGTTGTTTTTCAATTCAAAGCGCACCTCGCAACCATTTGTCATCAATCATTGCAATTATCCTCTTAAAAATATGCCCGTTAAAAGTAGAACATAACAGTTCTGCCTTTTAGCGGGCATGATACATTTTTATAGGGAATATAGCGCTAAGAAACACCCTTCACGCCACGATGGATTCGACCGTACAATCATTCGTTAATCGAGACGTTGCATGCGATAGCCAATTCTAGGATGGGTCATCATCAATTTAGGAGACGCATCGTTGTTTTTCGTATCATTCAACTTCTTACGTAACGAAGCCATATGCACACGTAATGCGGCCATTTCCGTTTTATTTACATAACCATATAGCGCCTTTAACAAGACGGAATAGGTCAATATCTTACCCACATGTTGACTTAATATCACTAATAACTCATACTCGTTCGGCGTTAAATGTACTTCTTGCTCATGAATATAAACTGCTTTTGCATTGAAATCAATCATCAGTGGCCCATTTTTAAAATGACTTTGGCTATTTTCTATTGATTTTGACATGCGTTCCGCGACTCTAATACGTGCCCGTAATTCATCAATATTAAATGGTTTCGTCATATAATCATTCGCGCCATGATCTAAAGCACTGACGATCGTATGTTCTTCTGTACGTGCACTAATCACAATAATTGGGATATCAACAAAATCCCTAAACTGCTGAATCAAAGCTAAACCATCAATATCCGGTAATCCTAAATCAAGTAAAATAATATCAGGCTGTTCCGTTCTTAAACGAAAATCCGCTTCTTTTCCTGATTTTGCGGTAATCACTTTATAGTAATCCATCGTCAACGCCACATCGATTAAATGTAAAATGGCATCATCATCTTCAATGACTAATAATGTTGATTTCATCACTTCAGCCCCCCATTTCGATTTGATTGGCATCTAAGTAAAAATAGAAAATACTTCCTTTCGGCGTATTCGGCTGATATTTCAGTTGACTTTCATGTTGCTGCAAAATACGTTGAATTAAGTATAACCCTAATCCTAAACTATCTTTTTGATTATCTTTAAAATCATCCTCTGAATAAAACGGATTAAAAATAAGTTGCCGTTTTTCTTCAGGTATCCCTTTTCCAAAATCAATCATTTCAAACTTTACTTTATGGTCGACTTGATACACATTAAGCAGAATATCAGATTTTGATTCTGCATGTAGCAGTGCATTATCAACGAGATTAAATAACACTTGTAAAATTAATTGACTATCGATATCAATCAAAGCGAGGGGCGCATCATATTTTATTTTCACCTTTTGATTCTGATGCCGACGTTCCAGTCCTTCTTCAAACTCTTCCAGCAGCTCCTCAACCAAATAGGGACTCCGTTGAATTTGGATCTCTGCGCTTTCTAATTTCGTTAACGACAAAATATTCGTCACCAGCGTATAGAGATATTGTGCTTCATCGTAAGAGGCAGACAATAGTGAATCAACTGCCGCTTCACTGAGATGTCGGTTGTGATATTTCAACATATCCAAATTCCCCATAATTGTCGTTAATGGCGTTCGAATATCATGAGAGATGGAATGCAAGAAATTCGACCGTGTCGCTTCTCTTTCCGCTCTCAACATGGACTGTCTCGTCTGTCTTAACAAATCGACGTTCTCAATGGCCAACGTCACATCATTCAACATCGACTCTAAAATAGAATTATCATACGTATCAATGTAATCCTCTTCATTAAATCGAATTGAAATCACCCCTTTAACGGGCACCGTACCGATAGGAATACACAAATAAGGGCTCCCAGGAAAAGTATCCGTCAGCTTACCTGCGCGAACCTCATTTTCAATGACCCAACCGAGTGTTTCTGTTTCTTCATGTGGGTTGGCATTGGAAAGCGCACCACTCCCGAAAGTATACGATTCAGTCACCTTTTTTTGCTGAATCAAAAATACCGTGACGTCTTGATTTAACAGTTGATGAATTTGTTCTCCCGCAATTTTCAATAATTTCATCATTGAATAAGATTCTTTAATCGATTGATTGAAATGTAACATCATATTCGTCCGATACAATTGACGTTCTGTTAACAAATGCTGATGCTTCAAGTTTTTCAAAATAGCACTCGTAAAAATACTCGCAAAGATGCTGGTCGCAAAAGTAATCGGGTATTCAAAACGATACATTTCCAAAGTGAATCTCGGTACAGTAAAGAAATAGTTAAAGACAAACACATTGAGAATCGACGCGAAAAATCCAATAAGATAGGATTGTGTCCAGATCGAAAGGACAATAATACCGATAAAAAACATCAGTAGAATCATGGCACTCGACTCATTCTTATCCATATTGTAGACCCACGTCCCAATGAGCACACACAGCGCTTGAATCATGACCATTTTGATCACGTCCATAGACCAACGGGTAGACGACATCTTATTTTGTTTTGTGGTTTGTGCCATATTTTCGATGTGAATATCATGCAATGGCACAATTTCTAATTTAAAGTGATGGGGCATGTGATTCATTTGATCAATCAGCGATTTCTTAAAATACCCTTTCCAACGCGGCTTTTCTGATTGGCCGAGTACCAATTTAGTCACAAAGGCCTTGTCACACCATTCGGTCAAAGCTTTCGCAATATCTTGCGCATAGAAGATTTTAATTTCTGCGCCTAAAGACTGTGCCAACATCAAGTTTTTGTGAACGTAATGATCTTGTTTTTTACTTTCAGCTGCCGTTTCGAACACATCTATATACACTGCCGTTAACTTTGCATTTTCTTTGTAAGCCGTTCGTCGCGCTTCACGAATCACCCGCTCGTTATAAATACTACCGCTCACCGCTACTGCGATATGTGGCGTGATATCTGTATGTTTCGTCTTATATTGTTGCTCTTTTTGACTCATGATATCCGCAACGGTTCTCAGTGTCAGTTCACGCAGTTCAGTCAAATTTTCATAGGTGAAAAAATGAGAAAAGGCGGTTTCCAAGCGTTCTTTCTTATAGACTTTCCCAGCTTTCATACGTTGAATCAACATATCCGGTGAAACATCCACTACTTCATAAGCATCTGCAGAAATAACAAATTGATCCGGTACCCGCTCTGTCACTTGAATCCCTGTCATTAAAGTAATCTGTCCACTTAAGCTTTCGATATGTTGAATGTTCAACGTCGTCCAAACATCTATCCCATGTGACAAAATCTCTTCGATATCCATATAACGTTTTAAATGACGCTCTTTTGAAATGTTCGTATGCGCCAATTCATCAATTAAGATGACATCCGGATGCGCTTCAATAATTTTATCGACATCAATATATTGAAACGTATGACTTCCAAATTGACGGCTAGAGGTCATAATTTCCGGTAATTTTTGAGCAAGTGCACGGGTCTCAGGACGCTGATGTGGCTCGATATAACCAATTTTTATATCCGCCCCTTCTTTATACAGGTCAATTCCATTTGACAACATTTCATATGTTTTACCGACACCTGGGCTATAGCCTAAATAAATGGTCAGTTTCCCTCTTTTTTTATACGCACTTTCCATATGGCAACACCTCTTACTCACATCATAATTAAAATGACACGTATTATCCATTGATCTTTCTATTTCACACGTTATCTTTATATTTTCTTTATAACTTTTCTCAAATATTAATACTAAGGTGATATGACTCTTGTTAAGCTTTTGATGAAAGTAAGGAGGGAAGCACATGACCACACTAATTGCGCTCATCGTCATCGCATTAATTGTCTTTTTGTTTTACGCATTCATTTGGAGTGAAAAATTTTAACAGAGAAAGAGGAACACAAAATGAGTATTGTTATATTTTTGCTTGTATTTATCGCTCTCTCATTGATATTGAGTCGATATTTATATTCTGTCACTTTAACGACACCCTCTAGGACAGATGTGATTTTTAATCCAATAGAGAAAATGATTTATCGTATCATTGGTTTAAAAATAGTGCATATGTCAGGAAAAACATATTTAAAGCACTTTTTATGGTTTAACGGGCTAATGGGTGGCCTTTCATTTTTAATACTTATAATCCAACAATGGTTGTTTTTAAATCCAAACCATATTTCAAATCAGCCCATATCTTTAGCATTCAACACGATGGCATCCTTTATGACCAACACCGATTTACAGCATTATGCAGGTGAGACAGGTTTGAGTCAATTATCACAGATGTGCGTCATTACTTTCTTGATGTTCACGTCATCGGCTTCTGGGTATGCCGTATGCATCGCCATGTTAAGACGATTGACTGGTGTGACTGATGTGATAGGCAATTTCTACCAAGACTTAACACGCTTTATTATACGTGTATTGATACCATTCTCATTTCTCATCAGTCTATTTTTAGTGAGTCAAGGGGTACCACAGACGTTGAGCGGTCAATTCGTGATTGATACGTTATCAGGGGTAAAGCAAACGATTGCGGTTGGACCTATCGCTTCACTGGAATCCATTAAACACTTAGGTACAAATGGGGGTGGCTTCTTAGGCGCCAATGCATCCGCACCGTTTGAAAATCCAACGTATGTGACTAACTTTGTTGAATCATTGAGTATGATGCTCATCCCCGGTGCCTTAGTTTTCTTATTCGGTAGAATGTTAAAAACCAAAAAACAAATCCATTCACATGCGACGATGATCTTCATTGCGATGTTTCTTTTGTTTGTCGGATTTTTAGTTCTATGCCTGTCCTTTGAAACTGCAGGCAACCCTGTTTTACATCATTTAGGTATTGAAGGTGGCAATATGGAAGGTAAAGAAACGCGTTTCGGCATCCCTTTATCTGCCTTATTCACAACCATTACGACCGCCTTTACAACAGGGTCTATCAACAATATGCACGACAGTCTGACACCACTTGGCGGCATGGTGCCATTGATATTGATGATGTTGAATGCCGTCTTCGGTGGTGAAGGCGTTGGCTTAATGAATATGTTGATTTATGTCATGTTGACCGTCTTTATCTGTAGCTTGATGATCGGAAAAACACCGAGTTATTTAGGAATGAAAATTGAAGGTAAAGAGATGAAACTGATTGCGTTGTCATTTTTGTTGCACCCCTTATTCATTTTATCGTTCTCAGCACTTGCTTTTGTCGTACCCGGGGCATCAGACGCAATCACGAACCCGCAATTTCATGGTGTTTCTCAAGTCCTGTATGAATATTCATCATCAGCGGCCAACAACGGTTCTGGTTTCGAAGGATTAAAAGACAATACGGTATTTTGGAACATTTCAACAGCCATCGTCATGTTGCTCGCACGTTATATTCCGATTATTTTACAAATCTTAATCGTGTCGAGCTTAGTAAACAAGAAGGCCTACCAGCATTCTGCACAAGATGTTCCGATGAATAACCTTAGCTTCAGTATTATCTTAATCATCTTTATCCTCCTATTGAGTGGATTAACGTTTTTACCAGACTTAATGCTTGGACCAATAGGAGAACAACTTTTGCTACATTCTTAATGAACGGAGGACAAAACAATGACTGAAACCCCTAAAATATTCGAATCACACTTAGTGAAGCAAGCTTTGAAAGAAAGTGTGTTAAAGCTAAACCCTATCGCTATGCTGAAAAACCCGATTATGTTCGTTGTTCTCGTCGGCGCAGGGCTCTCTTTACTCTTAACTTGCTTTCCTCAATTATTGAATCATGAAAGTGAATCACGCATCTATACATTTAGCGTTTTCATTATTTTGTTATTAACATTAATCTTTGCAAACTTTTCAGAAGCTTTGGCAGAAGGACGTGGCAAAGCACAGGCCAACGCTTTACGACAAACACAGATTGAAATGAAAGCGCGACGAATCAAATCAGACGGCAGTTATGAAGTGATTGACGCCAGTGCATTAAAAAAAGGTGATATCGTCCGTGTCGAAACAGGCGAACAAATTCCGAATGATGGTAAAGTCATCAAAGGACTTGCGACCGTTGATGAATCCGCCATTACAGGAGAATCTGCACCTGTAATTAAAGAAAGCGGCGGAGATTTTAATCATGTCATCGGTGGGACTTCTGTCGCTTCAGACTGGTTAGAAGTTGAGATCACATCAGAACCCGGTCACTCTTTTTTAGATAAAATGATTCGTTTAGTTGAAGGTGCGACAAGAAAGAAAACACCTAATGAAATGGCATTATTCACCTTATTAATGACCCTTACCATTATTTTTTTAATGGTGATATTGACCCTATATCCGTTAGCAACATTTCTGCGATTCCATTTATCAATAACGATGTTGATTGCTTTGACTGTATGCTTAATTCCGACAACAATTGGGGGCCTATTGTCCGCAATTGGCATTGCAGGCATGAATCGTGTCACACAGTTCAATATTTTAGCGAAAAGCGGCCGTTCAGTAGAAACGTGTGGAGATGTCAACGTCCTTATTTTAGATAAAACGGGCACAATTACGTACGGTAACCGTATGGCAGATGCATTCATTCCCGTCGCAACATCTCGCTTTGAACGATTAGTTCAAGCCGCATACGAAAGTTCTATCACAGATGACACACCGGAAGGACGAAGTATTGTTCAATTAGCCAACAAACAAGGGATTCCCTTATCACAAGAGACTGGCGAATATATTCCCTTTACCGCTGAAACACGTATGAGTGGTGTTAAATTTAAAAACCGAGAAGTGTATAAAGGCGCACCGAATAGCATGATTAAACGTATAAAAGAAGCGGGTGGTACGATTCCTAACGACTTAGATGACCACGTGAAAGACGTCTCTAAAAAAGGCGGAACCCCACTCGTCGTGATTGAAAACAATGAAATATTAGGTGTCATTTATTTAAAGGATGTCATTAAAGAAGGCTTAGTCGCACGTTTTCGTGAAATGCGTGAAATGGGAATTGAAACGGTAATGTGTACCGGAGACAATGCTTTAACAGCGGCGACAATTGCGAAAGAAGCCGGTGTCGATCGATTTATCGCAGAATGTAAACCTGAAGATAAAATCAATGTCATTCGAGAAGAACAAGCCAAAGGACATATCGTCGCAATGACCGGCGATGGTACAAACGATGCCCCTGCATTAGCAGAAGCAAATGTCGGGTTAGCAATGAACTCGGGTACAATGAGCGCGAAGGAAGCGGCTAATTTAATTGATCTAGATTCAAACCCTACCAAATTAGTAGAGGTCGTCTTAATCGGCAAACAATTATTAATGACCCGTGGGGCACTCACAACATTCAGTATTGCCAATGACATCGCAAAATATTTTGCGATCTTACCCGCAATGTTGACGTCAGCGATGCCCGCCATGAATCAGTTGAATATCATGCATCTGCATTCGCCCGAGTCTGCCGTATTATCAGCGTTAATTTTCAACGCATTCATTATTGTCGTACTCATCCCGCTTGCGATGAAAGGCGTCAAGTTTAAAGGCGCTTCTACACAAACGATTCTTATCAAAAATATGCTCGTATACGGATTAGGCGGTATGATTGTACCCTTTATCGGTATCAAACTAATCGATCTCATCATACAATATTTTGTTTAAAGGAGGCATAACGATGCAAACCATCAGAAAAAGTTTTGGACTGCTACTCATCATGTTCGTGCTTTGTGGCTTAATCTTTCCCCTTGCAGTCACAGCTGCCGGACAAATCCTATTTCATGACCAAGCAAACGGCAGTTTATTAAAAGTCGGCGACAAAGTGGTTGGCTCAAAACAAATTGGACAACAATGGACCGATCCAAAATACTTCCATGGCCGTATCAGTGCGGTGAACTATAATATGAATGCCGAAGAAATAAAAGAGAACGGCGGGCCGGCCTCAGGTGGCTCTAATTACAGCAATACAAATCCTAGCTTAGAAAAACGCGTTCAAGACACAATCAAAGAAAACGGGACAACACTTTCGAATAATGCAGTCACTGCATCAGGCTCAGGACTAGATCCAGACATCACCGTCACCAATGCCAAACAACAAGTGAACAGAATTGCGAAAGAAAGACATATCCCCGCTGCACGAATTAACCGACTCATTGAACAAAATAAACAGTCTTCACCGCTGACAGAAGACTATGTGAACGTACTAGAAATGAACTTAAGTTTAGACAAACTTTAAATCATTATGCAGTGAATGATGCTTAATCTACAGAAATCATATCAAAATAAAATATCTGACAATGAGAAATGCGATTTACATGAACCCGTAAATCGCGTTTTTATAGTTCTATCAAGGTATCGTTGTAAGCCAAGAATATACCGACTCAAATTGAGCAGTAAGTGAGGATTTTTATTCCGTTGTTTTTGAGGAAATTCTAACTCATGATTGACAGCCTTTGTTTATTTTAAAAGATTATGAACATACATACCATTTTACAACTTTATAAATGTATTTATATTGTCCTTATTATCAAATTTATGATATCTTTTTTGTCCTTCGAATCTCCCCATTTTAGAAAAATTCGTCATAAAATGTTGAGTTTGTCCTTTATATTTCTCCGTTCCCACCCGAATTAGTTTTGTAACATTGTAATTATAGGCGATACACTCCAACTTTGGCTGAATGGTTAGACACAGTATGTTCCCGTACTAATTCAAGTAATTAAAGATGTTGAAATTGATTAGCTACTCCAACAAAGGGCTGAATGCATGTCCCAGACCCTAGAAGCTTATAATAATTCAGCTATCAATGCTTCCAATGATTCATACATTGAAAAGACAATAATATTATCATTAGCACCTAAAATTATACCGTGATAATATATATCTCCAAAAATCACTGAACGAGTATTTTCAAATAAGATATCCTTATAAAATTTATATAACTTTATTAAATCATTCAAAGTAAATGCTTGCCTTTCTTTTTCTCTAAATCGTCCCGTCACATTAACTGAAGAAGATATTGATAATTGATGTTCTTCTATAAAATTAGAAATAAAAATTCTGCGTTCCGCCTCATTCAAAAATAGTTCATCAGCCAATTGATAAATCAAACTCGGATGAGGTTTATTTATCATCGAATTTACCAAGTCATCCATCTCTATTTCTTTACCTGTGTAATACTGACTATTATTGGTAGGCCATTTTTTTAAACGTAATTTCTTATTGACAATACCCTTTTTTCGGCTATGGATGTAATAAATGAGACAAGTTAGACCTTCAATAGATAAAAAATCATTATATTTAGAATTTGTCTCAACTGTATCGTATTTCTTTAAATATGCGTACGATTTTTCTACGACGAATAGTCAGTGGATGGCTATTTTTCTACTCAGTTTTATGAGAATGTTGTATGCCGTTTATTAACATATAAGCCATATTTAATATTCATTTTACTTTTTAGTAAGGTGAACTTCTATAGTGACTTTTGATGCGTCCACTGTCTTATTATCATTATATATCATTAAATATCTCGATTGATCTAAATCATCACCTGGAGGAGGCATCATATCATACCAAAAAGAATTTTTATTGTTTCCTATAAATTTAATATATCCTGTTTCATATGGAGAACTATTAAAACCATATAGATTTTCATATTTTATTAAAAAATCTCTTACTTTTATATCAAGTTCTTGTGCTGTTACTCTTTTTTTATTCGTATCTATATTAAAATATAAATTATACCAATTATCTTCATAAACTTTTACTGGAATATTTATGGGACTATCTGTCAGATTACCTTCTCGTTCTGTTATCCCTCCGTACATACATGTTTTTCCCGAACCACGGTTTGGACGATTACTATCTTTTTTACTATTCTCAGAAAAATAGCAATCTCTATAATAATTGCTTCCAAAAACATCTAC